>JAIQEU010000019.1 GCA_020073665.1 Terriglobia bacterium | reverse complement strand
GCAGCAAGACGGTGCCGACATCCACATCGTTGGGCAGCTCTTTGTAATCCAGACCCACGCGCTGCTGGTTGCCCAAGCCTTCCAGGGATGCGTCGAGAATGAACGCATCGCCCTTGTTCAGCACGATCTTGTCGTTCTCGAATTTGCGCACGCGGATCTTTGGTCCCTGCAGGTCGGCCAGGATACCGATGGTGCGGCCGGCGGCCTTGGCCGCGGCGCGCACCTTCTCGGCACGACCCATATGGTCCTGTGCGGATCCGTGAGAAAAGTTCATCCGTACTACATCCACTCCCGCGCGGATCATTTGTTCCAGTACCTTTTGGTCGCTGGAAGCGGGCCCCAGTGTTGCTACTATTTTTGTTCTGCGGAGCATGAGATTCCTAGTTGATTATTGCTTGGCGCGTTGCTCCAGAATTTCCACGGCCGGCAAGGTCTTGCCTTCGAGGAATTCCAGGAACGCACCGCCTGCGGTGGAGATGTAGGACACCTTGTCGTAGATGTCGTACTTCTGGATCGCCGCGATGGTGTCGCCGCCGCCGGCCAGGGTGAAGGCCTTGGTCTCGGCGATGGCCTTGGCGATGGTCTTGGTGCCTTCGCCGAACTGGTCGAATTCGAACACGCCGACCGGACCGTTCCACACCACGGTGCCTGCCTTCATGATGATGTCGGCGAGTTCTTGTGCGGACTTTGGACCGATGTCGAAGATCATGTCGTCGTCGGCTACATCGCCTGCATTCTTCAACACGGCGGGTTCGTTGGCATCGAACTTCTTGCCGACCACCACGTCTACTGCGACAGGGATGGAGGCGCCGCGCGCTTGCATCTTGGTCATCAGTGCTTGTGCGGTTGGCACCAGGTCGTCTTCGCACAGCGACTTGCCGACGTTCTTGCCGGCGGCCTTGAGGAAGGTGTTGGCGATGCCGCCGCCGACCACCAGCTGTTCGCACTTCTCGGACAGCGATTCCAGCACGGTCAGCTTGGTCGATACCTTGGAGCCGCCGACGATGGCGACCATCGGACGAGCAGGGTTCAGAATTCCGAAGCCCTCGCCGCCACGGACAATGCGCTGGCCCTGTTTTCCGACAGTGCCAACCTCCATTACCTCCGCGCAAATCTGTTCGCCACCATGGATCGTATGGCGGAAGCCGAGCAGGAATACCTTATTGCGCTTGACCTGGAGCCGAGCGAGGTAACTTGGTCGGCGATGGCGCAACTTTATCGCGTGCAGGGACGCCGCACCCAGGCCATCGCGGCCTTTGAGCAGGCCGCCCAACTCTCCGCCCGGCCCGAACGCATCCTGGTCAATCTGGCATACACCTACCTTGAAGATGGCCGCGCCCAGGAAGCCCTGCAGACCTTCGATGAAGCCGTGCGGGAAGCGCCGTCGCCGGCCGCTTCATTGGACACCAACAATTCATTCCTGGTAGGCATAGCTCGCGGCCGCGCTGCGGCATGGCGTGTTCTCGGAGACCTGGGGCGTGCAGTGTCTTTTCAGGAAGAGGCCACCCGCCTCGCACCCGCCATACCTGATCTCTGGCTCGAACTCGCGGATCTCTATTCGCTGCAAGGAAGAAACACAGATGCGCAGCGCGCACGAATGACGGCCGAGGCGATCTCCAAGAATCAATAAGTCGAGTTGCTGTGCGGGACCCCGTGGCAAGTCAAGGTACAGGTTCGGGCAGCACGGTTGTAGGTGATCGGGGTAGTCCCGTTCGGCGCCACCACGTTTACATCAAAGTTCACCAGTCTCTCGCCCGAGACGCTGGTATTCTGCCCGCCCATACCGTGGCCTGTATGGCACACCGAGCACGAGGCTCCATCGGAACCCACATGGCTGGAATGCTTGGTGAAAGACGTATCGGCGAGGACTTGGGAAAGATCATGGCACTTTCCGCACATCGCGTACGGACCATTCACGCTGAGATCGGGGTTCGGATAGGGATTCGTAATTTGCCCGCCCGGAGAAGCCGTCTGGCTGAACTCATAGCGACGTTCGAGGATGTGAAAAAACTTCGACCCATGGGGCCCGTTCGGCCCGCTGCCTCCGAACTCACGGTTGTCATCGCTGTTGTGACAATCGGTGCAGAAGATGCGCGTTCCCATGGCCCGTCCCGGGGTGGTGCCATCCAGGTTGAGCATCTGGCTGCGCAGACTGGGCTGCGGCAGCGTGCTCGAGCGGTCATGGGTTACGGGATGGCTGGAGGTGGCAGTCGGACTGAACTGCGCAATGACGTTCAGCGGATCACCTGCCGCTGCTATCCAGACGGGCAGGTACCCGTACTTCTGCGTGTCCGCAACTTTCCCAGTACTTGTGCCGTGACAACGCAGACAGTTCTCGAACTGGTTGAGGGAGGGATTGACCACCGTGAACCCGTCCGTGGCGCTAATGCCTGCGACCGAGCTCTGCGACGCTCGAATGCCGGGAGCAGCTCCGAAAGTCGACACCTGTTGGGTGGCGTGCGGGTTGTGGCAATCGGCACAGGTGGCGTGACGGTTATTGTTCAGTAACCCCGCCTCGTTGCGATCGTGGGCGTTGTTTGCCGTCGCAAACGGATGCCCAGGCTTGGCAAACTCGGAAAACACATTGGCGATGGCGGGCTGCATATTGGTGCCGTTGTGGCAAGTGATGCAGGCCTGCTCATCCGGCCCGCGGAGCAGTCGCGCTGGTCCGGAAGCATTGTGCGGCATGTGGCAGGAGATGCAAGCGTTCTGCCCCACCGTTGGATAGCTGCCCACGTAGGGCGTCGCCTGGTTTCCATTGGTAGCGGTAGCATGGATGCTCACCGCCCAGCCGCCGAGATAATTCACTTGCCCGCTCACCACCCGGTTCGGATCGTGGCAAGCCTGGCACAGGGTTCCGTTCGAGCTGTCTCGGACCAGGAATTTTGTGGCCACCTTGTCGATATTCTGAAAGTGCGGCTCGTGGCAGGTCGTGCATTCCACGGTGTTGTTTATCAGCAACACGGCCGGATCCGCTGTTCTCGGCGGCGTTCCAAATAACAACGCATTGATCTCCGGAGAATCCCCTAGCGGCGTTTGCAGACTGAACGGATGTGAACTCTTCAGGTCGGTACCGAACGTCGACGTGGATTTCATCGTCCCGCTCATCGCGACTGCACCGAAGAAGACGGTCTGCCCCGGGGCTACGGTGCCGTCATGGCAGCTCAGGCAGAGCTTGCTGGGGCTTCCAATCGGCGGCTGCACTCCGGTCTGGTGATAGGTCGTGCTGGTGTACATCGAGTAGGTCTGCACCGAAAGCTGCTGGTTCCACAGCGGGGTCGGCGCCGTCATTGCACCGTGCGGTGCGTGGCAATACAGGCAGGCCGAGGTAATGCCCCCTTTGACCAGCGAAGTCCCACCCGCCGACATGTCGTGTTCGCCCAGTTGTTCGCCGCCGAGCTGCGCCCAAACGGTAGCTGCGCCCAGCAGGAGCAGCAGGCACGCGACTCGGCGGAGCGTCTTCACTGCGCGCCTCCGCTCGCCTGCTTTGGCAGTCCCGAATAGCGAAACACTTGCACCCGGTGGTTGTAGGAATCGACCACATAAATCCGGTCATCCCGGTCGATAAACAGTCCCGCGGGCAACTGGAATTCTTCCGGACCGTTCCCGCTCTGGCCGAAGTAGTACAGCAGCCGGGCCTGGCGGTCGAACACCTGCACCGTGTCGAATAGTCCGTCCACCACGTATACGTTGTCTTCGCTGTCCGTCCCGATCCCCTTGGGGCGGAACATGGTCCCGTTGGTCTCGCCAATACGCCCAATCGCGTACAGGAACTGGCCGGAGCGACTCAAGGCTTGAACCCGGAAGTTCATCGCGTCCACCACCAGCAATTCCTGACCGTGCAGCCGGATCTCCGTCGGGAAGTTGAATTCACCTTCACCCACGCCGCGCTTCCCGATCGTCTGCAGGACGTTCCCCTGCAGGTCGAGCACATAAAGTTTGTGCCGCAAGGTATCGGACAGGTAGATCCGTTGTGCCTCCGAATCTACGGCAATTCCTGTCGGACGCTTGAAGTACCCCTCTCCGCCTTTCAGGCTGCCAATGACATGGCGTAACTTGCCGTTTGCATCGAAGACGAATACCTTGCCGGACTCCGAATCGGTCACGTAGATATTGTCCTGCGCGTCGACCGCGACGCACTGCGGCGCCTGCAGCACGTCCTTGCCTTCCGGTCGGGAAAGGTACTTGTATTTCTGCTGGTTGAAATCAAAGATGTGAACCCCAGAGCTGCCCGGGTCGGTGACGATGATCCGCCCTTTCGAATCCGTGACGACGCTGTAGGGACGAATCATCTGGTGATAGTTGGGTGCGCCCGCCACCAAATCAAACACGCGGGTCCAGAACCCGCGTTTGAGCTTGACTTCCCGTTCGGAAGAAAAAGTGCGCTCGTACACCAGCTTGCGCCCACCGGAAAGCATCAGCGGCGGGACCTCGACTTCGGCTTTGGGCTCGGATTTGGTCTTGGCTGCGCCCGTAAGCGTGATCAGGCACAGGGCCGCAAGAGCAATCACGCCAGCCCGTCGCATGCGGTTCCGCAAACGCCTGGAATCAGAAGAGGTCAAAGTGCCTGGAAACCCCTACATAAATGGAGTTGACGGTGACTGGGTTGTTGAATGTTGCGCCAATCCCCTGCGTCACGCGGGCGTAGCCTCCCACTATACGCAGTTGTCGCAGTTCGTATTCGGATTTTACCTCGAAGCGGTAGAAAATGTTGTCCGAGGTGGCGGCGATATTACCAGTATTGTACTTAGAGCGGACGTAGTTGCTGTCGATGCGAAAGTGCTGGGTCGGATGGTACGCAGCTCCAAGACTGTAGGAGGTGCCACCATAGTTGACCAGTAGTCCGGGCAGCAGGACCTGTCCTGGTACCGGCGCCGGCGTCAGGCCATTGCCCAACTGCAGCGCGTTCCCGCTCGAACGCGTGTAGCCTCCACTGAAGGACAGCCGGTTGGCCGCCAGAGTCGCATTGAAGTTGCGTGCCATCGAGTTGGAATTTGTTAGCCCATCGATGTTGATCTTGGACAGGTGAGCCCCAAGAATCAAGTTCCATCTCTTGCTGAACCTCCGCGAGGTACTGATGCCTGCACTGTATCCAGTGGCGGTAAGACTTGTAAACGCCGTCTGGGCGTTGTGCGAAAGCTGGAAGTCAGCACTGTTATGCCAGCCGAACAGATTGTGGGCATAAAGCACACTGGCCGATTGCCCCACCGCACTCTGGTTTTGCGTGTTGGAGGAGTACCACGAGGCCCCGTAATGCGCGCTGAACTGGCCTCCCCCCAGGCGGTGTCCGTATCCCAGGCCGCCGCTCGCGTTGTTGCTATCGTACGAGGTTCCGAAGTAATTCTGGGTGCGGTGCTCTGCACCACCGTCGGCGGTAAATTCCCTGGTGATGGCGTACAAAGCCCTGGCCCCGTAGGCCAGGTAATCGGAACTGTACTGATTGGTCAACGCTCCCGAATTGTTCTGGGTTGGGGTAGGCGCGGGCCCGGAAGTGGGCGGCAAAACCACACTTGCCAGCAGGGCCGCACTGTAATTCGTACTGTAATCCATGTCCAGATTCAGACTCAGTTTCTCGGTAGGCCGCAAACTCAGGAAGGACGACAAGGAATCGTAAGTCTGGTCGCTGGTGCTCCCGGTGTAATCGTTGGTGAAATGGGTGCGGTTGAAGTTGGCCCCCACGGTCGCCGAGTCCCATCCCAGGTACCGGTTCACCGTTAACTGCACCGTATTTTGGTGGGTATTCAGGTCCCGGTTCTGGCTCACATCATTGATCAGGGGCAGATTCTGCGTGTTCCGTGAGTTCGTATAGTTCGCAGCCAGATTGAATCCCAGCAGGGAATACCCGCTGCCCAGGTTAAATACCCTTCCACTCCCCGACCCGCTGGCCTGCGAGCCCAGGATGTCGTAGCTGTTGTTGCTGATTCCGTAGGATGCGGTCAGGGTGGGTAATCCCTCGTAGTAGGCTCCTCCCGCGATGCTGAAGGTCTGCGCCCGCCCGCGGGTTTCAATTCCCGGCGCTCCGGCAATGAAAAACTGCCCCTCGTTGTTGTAGCTCTTGTCGAAGCTGACGTTGACTGGAGTGTGGCTGCCGGAGAAAAGGTTGGCCGATGCATTCACACCCTTGGCGCTGAAAATGGATTGATAATCGGAGTTGAGCCGCGACTGGTTATAGTAGGGGCTTACCCGGAAGTTCAGGAAGTTGGGATTATAGTAAGAGCCGGTCAGGTCGGCATTGCCGCCAAAACTGAACTGATTGGTGTTGGGTGAGGCGTCGGCGAAGAGCCCGCTGTAGCCGAAGCCCAGGTTCCCCGACATATTCATCTCCGTGTTGTCGCCCACGGTAACTTGCGCCTGGCTGTAAGCTGCCAGCACAACCAACAGGACTGTGAGGAAGACCCATCCGAATTGTCGTCCGCCCAAGTGCACTCTGCACATCCAGTCTAGAGCTCTTCCACCTTGGCGTTCTTACGAAGCCGTTCGTCCAGCGCTTTGCGCAGGAGATCTGTCGCTTCCTCTTCGAGTTCCGTCTTCAGCTTCGCCCGGACTTGGTCGAAGGGAACCAGCTTGGACTCTTCGCGGGCGTTCACCCGTGCAATACAGAACGAGTTCTCGGTTTCGATGATGTCGCTGACTTGACCCGGCTGCATACTGAACGCCACCTTCTCCACTTCCGGTGGCATCCGGCCGCGGTGAACAGTCTTGTGGTCGCCCATCATGACTTTCCAATTGTCTTCTGATGTCTTCTCGGCGAGCACTCCGAACGCCTCGTAGTCTTTGGCCGCCTTCGCCTGGCGCAACACATCTTCGGCGCGTTTGTGTATTTCCGCCTTCTGACTCGCCGAGGCATTGTCCGGGATGACCAGCGAGATCGTCTGCAGGGACACGCTTTCGGGTTTGCGGAACCGGTCCTGGTTCTTGTCGTAGAAGGCCTTGAGTTGCAACTCGGTCGTAGCTGCCTTCCGCGTCACATCCGCCGTCAACAACTGGTCAATCAGGATCGCCCGCCGGATTTTGTCCCGCAGTTGCTGTGTGCTGCCGTTCTGTTCGAACTTCAGATACTGCTGGTATTGCGACTCCGAGTCGAACTGCTTCTTGAAATCCGCTACCGCCCGGTTCAGCTTGGCGGGGGTCACGGTCAGCTTGCGCCGCAGCGCTTCCTGGTATACCAATTCTTCAAACTCGATCTGTTGCAACGCATCGCTGCGGATCCCGGCTTCCATCTCCTTCGGGAAATGACCGCCATGCTGGCGAGCATAGGGGAAGATGTTCATCATTTGCCGAAGCAGGTCGCGGTCGGTCAGTACGGTACCGTTCACCCGGGCTACCGGTTTGCCGACGGGCGCCATCATCGTGGGCGTGCTGCTCGCCGTCGCCGGCTTGATCGCTACGGTGGGCGCGTGCGAAGCAACCTGGGCGGTTGCCACCACCGAGAGAAGGAATACGCTGCTGAGCTTGAGTCTGATCATCGCTGCACCTTCACACTTTCAGGAACCGGAGAAACAGGGGGGGAAGATTGCGTCTTCCCCCCACCTTTGCTACTTGGTGGTGCTGTTAACGTGCGCGTACTCATTGCTCTTGCTGTAATGGCAGGAGCGGCAGAACTGGGTCGCCGAGTTGCTGTTGGCGTTGCCCTCGTCGTACCAGCCACGCACAAACATCGCGGTCTTCACGTACAGGACCGTTTTGTTGCCGGTAGACATCTGCGTATTGAACGTCGCGTGCGGGTTGTGGCAACTGGAGCACTCTATGGACGGGCCCGAGTTGCCCGGAACCCCGTACAACCTGGCCGGGTGTCCGTAGGTGTTGTAGAAGTTCGCCACGTAAGAATCGGTGGTGTCCCAAACAATGTTGCCGTTCACGTCGACCGAGCCCGGCCAGTTGCGGCTGCCCGGCACGTAAGGAACGTGCACCGGGTGGTCGTTGGTCAGGCTGTAGCCGTCTTTGTTCAGGTAGCTGGGTACCTGGACCCCGTTCACGGTTTCAAAGGTCTGTCCGGTCATGCCAGCAACGGTTACGTTGCCGTCATGGCAGGCCAGGCAGGCGCCAGTGTGGAACAGAACGTCGGTCGAGGAATAGGAAGAGAGCGTAACCAGCGTTCCATTACCAAACGTCGTGTAGGTGTTCGGGAAGAAATCACGGCCCCACAGGTAGTTCACGCCCGTGGAGGCGTCCTTGCCACCGAGTCCCTGCGCACCGGTGTGCGGGGCATGGCATGTGGCGCAGCCATGTCCTTGCAGGTTATGCGGTCCCAGAATATCCTGCTGGGCAATCGCCACCCCCGACAATACCAGGGTCGCGATCAGCATAATAAACATTGCGTTTCTCATGGTCTCAAGACCTCCTGATTTATGACTACAGTTAACTGTCTTTACTGACTTGCGGTACTGCTCCGTTGTTACGGTTCTCAGCTGCCCACGGTGTTCCTCCTTAAGCAGCTGAAACTTGGTCTTCACTTCTTCACCTCAGCGGTCTGGGCTGCCATCGGCGGTGAACTCATGCCGGCTCTCTTATCGCGCTCCGTTCTGGCAACCGCCGCTTCTGCATCGGTGATGTAACGAAAAACCTGTAAGCGGCCCTTCAACTGTTCGGTGACCAGGACGCGGTTCAGCTTGTCGATATACAGTCCCGCGGGCAGACCCAACATGCCGGTAAGCGTTCCGGGATAGCCGAAGTAAGCCAGCAGGTGTCCCTGCTTATCGAAAATTTGAATCCGGCCCTGCGCTGCGTCCGCCACCCAAATGTGTCCGTCGGCATCAAGGGCAATGCCTTTCGGACGCTCGAAATATCCCGGCCCGTCGCCGGGCTTGCCGAACATGCTGATGAAATTGCCGTCGGCGTCGAAAATCTGGATGCGGTTATTGATGGTGTCGGTGACGTACACATTGCCGTCAGGATCGACCGTCACGTTGGTGGGCCTGGCGAAAGTGCCGGGGTCTTCGTCGCCTTCACTCTTGGCGGGCCCGCCGATGGTGCGCAGCAGCTTGTAGTTATCGGCGTCGTAGACCAGCACGTGTTCCTTTTCGGTGTCCACGACGTACAGGAAGCGATTCTCTGTGTCGATCGCAGCCCCTCCCGGCCTGGCCAGGTCGTCGGTACCGAAGACCATCTCCAGCTTGTGATTGGGGTTGAACACCGACACCTGGTGCAGCGCCGCGTCCACCACGAACAGCCGGTCACTGTCGTCCATGGCCAACCCGATGATGTTCTTGAACTTGGCCTCCGCTCCGTTGCGGATGAATTCCATCTTCTGGGTTTCCAGGTTGATGATGAAGACCGCCCCTACGTAGGTGTCGCCGACGTATACCAGCCCCTTCGAATCCTCCACTACGCCGTACGGCTTGGCCAGAATGTGCACCAGCGCCGGCCTGGTAAAGTCCTGCTGTTGCACTCCCGCCAAACGGTCCATCCATCCTTGTTTCTTTTTCTTGGACTTGGTTTCCAGAGGCGGTGGCTGTTCGCCCCTCAATTCGCTGAGCCAGCGAATGCGGGCGATATCCGGCGGCTGCGGCCACACCAGTTTGCTGGTGTCAATCACCGGCGCTACCTCTTGTGGTGACTGCGGCGCTTCCGCTTTTTTCTTTTTCTTGGCTTCCGTGACTGGAGCCAGCGAGAGCGCGAGCAGCGCGATGAAGAACCAGTGGATCGCTGTCCTGAAGCTAGGCATCGCATTGCGTGTCATGGCAAGCATTACTGAACCCCTTCGATCTGGCCTTTGTGGCAGCCCCGGCAAAACTGCAGACCGGGTTTGGAATCCTTCACCAGCATGGCCCTTGCCCCGCCGGCATGGGGCTGGTGGCAGGTCATGCAATTCATGGCGCTCTTGACCTTGGTCTGATCCACCGGGTCACGAACGTCTTCGACCGGGTGTTTCTCCGTCGGATGTCCGAGACCGTACTTCACCTCGAACCGGAAGATCTGGTTCTTGGCGAAGTAGTCTTCCGGTAGCTTGACTTGGCCGTTGAAGATTGTGATCAGGTGCTCACTCTCCAGCTTCGCTGGCTTGGCGCTCGTGCCATGGCACTCCAGACAAAGTGCGTTGCCGTCGGCCCGCAACAATCTGGGGCGACTTCCCCCGTGAGGCTCATGACAGGTCGCACAGCCTTGCACGAAAGCGGGCTGGTGATGCACCTTCTTCTTCAGCAGTTCCGCCTGATCGGTGTGGCAACTGAGGCAGATGTTCACCGCATCCGTCTTCGGCAACCCCGGCGTCCTGCCAGCATGCGGATTGTGACAGTCGGTGCAATCGCCCTGTGCACCCGGGTGCTGGACCTTGGCGCTCTCAATCAGTTTGGCTTTGTCGTCGTGGCAGGTAACGCACAAAGCCTTGGGATCTTTCTCCGTTAAAACTACTTTTCCGTCCTTGGCCGGCGCATGGCAGGTCTCGCACTGCTTGTCGGCGAATGGCGGATGCGTGAAAGCCTGCATCAGCTTGGGACTGGCCGACTGGTGCGGATCGTGGCAGGTCACGCAATCCGCGGTGGCGAATGGCTGATTCCGGTGTGCCTTGGCCAGGTTGGCGTCCTTGGCGTCGTGACAGTCGAGACAGAGCGCCGGAATCGCCTTAGTCAGGTGGAAGTCGAATTCCATCTTGCCCGGCTCTCCGGTCTTGTGGGTGGTGTGGCAGGTGTCGCATCCCATGTCGAGCGCGGCGTGGCGGCTGCCTTTTTCGGGGACGTTGAGCCCGGTCTTGTGACAGCTGAGGCAGAGGTTCTCTTTTTCACCGCCCGAAGTCGGCTTCAGCAACTGGTTCTTGTACTCGGAGCTATGGGGATCGTGGCACTTGACGCATTCGCGCACTGCCGGGCTGTGCACCCTACCCTGGATGTCGGCGGCGTTCTTGTCGGCGTGGCAGGTCAGGCACAGGGCATAGGGAGTCGTGGTGATCAGCTTTACCCGGGTTACGTCTTTGTTGACCCGAACCTCGTGGCAACTGGTGCAGCCCATGGCGATGGCGGAGTGGACCGCCTTGCCCTTGGTCTTATCCTCGTGGCAGGCGATGCAGGTAGACGTATCGGCCTTGGGGTCGAGCGGAACCGGATGTGTCGCGCCGAAGCTGATTGCGCTGCCCCCGAGGACTAGGGCAAGACAAACCAAGGCGCGAGCCAGGAATCCACTGACCGCGGTCGGATTCGAGTTTGTGGCCGATGCCTTCACAACACCCTCCAAGCAGTCTCTTGCACGACGCAGACCGCACGGAGCCAGGACTGACGAATTTCGCCACAGTCCTCCAAGTTATTGATTTTACAAGTGTTGCATTTTGTCTCAGGGTGTGTAGCGTTCCCAGGCAGGCGGTCTTCTTTATCGAAATGGGCCTTCTCCCACACTGGGCTTGGTGAAATGCCCCAAGTCACCAAAGCCCGAATTTGGGGCAGCCGTAAGCGTCCCGAAATGGGATTTTGAGGATTCATTCCTGTTTCTGAACATCTGACTCCCATCCCCCATTTCTCTCTAGGACGGGAATCACCGGGCACTGTGACCTGGGCCCGGGATCGAGCATGGGTGAAAACCCCTTTCCCCGCCGTGCGTCTGGGTGATATGGCCCAAAGTAAGCCGCCCTCACAGGGGCAATGAAGCCTTCAACTGACTGACCAGCAAGCACTTCCGGCAACCTGCGGAGTCTGGTGCCGAACGTGCTTTTCCTATCTTGGGAAAAGGGGAAAGACATGGCTGGAACCATTCACTCCGCGAGCCGCAAGTTGTGGCAAACCCTGAGTGCAATCAAGACGGGCGTGATCCTGCTCATCCTGGTGGTGATCATCTCCGCGGCTGGGACAGTCATTCTGCAGCGTCCGGTCACCGACGCGGACGACATGCAACGGGCGTACTCGCCGCAGATGCTGCGTGTGCTCGATGCCCTGGGACTGACGGATGTGTTTCATGCCTGGTGGTTCCTGCTGCTGATGACCCTGGTTAGCCTGAGCATCATCGCCGCCTCCATTCAGCGGTTCCCCAATGCCTGGCGCTACTTTGCCCGTCCCTATAAGAGCCCGGACGAAACCTTCCGCAAGGCGCTGCCTACCCAGGCGCAGATTCCCATCGAAAATGAGGAAGCGGGGCTGATGGCAGCCGAGCGGGCGTTTCGGCGGATGAGGCTGGGCCCGGAAAGGATCGTGGGCGAAAACCGGTTCTCGCTGTTTGGTGAGCGCAACCGCATCTCCGAGTTGGCGGTTTACATCGTGCATGCCAGCCTGCTGCTCATTTTCCTGGGTGGCATTGTGGACGGATTGTGGGGATGGCGCGGATACGTTGCCCTGACCCGCGGACAGCAATCAGGCCAAGTCGAAGCCCAAAACGGCACCAAGCACCAGCTTCCGTTTCTGATTCGCTGCGATGGCGCCGGCCAGGAAAACTACGCCGACGGGAGTCCCAAGAAATGGTGGTCGCAGCTCACAGTGTTAGAAGACGGCCGCGACGTGCTGCACAAAGAGATCGTGGTAAACGAGCCCTTGGTGTACCGCGGCGTCCGCTTCTACCAGGCCAGCTATGGACCCACCGGCAAACTCGACGAGTTGGTTCTGGCTGCAAGTCTCACATCAGGCACTGGCGAAGCCAAGCAGATCGCACTCACGTTCGATGAACCGGCGCAGTTGGATGCCGACACTTCGGTGCGGATGGCTGAGTTCATTCCCGATTACGTGGTCCGCGATGGGCAGGTCTACACCCGTTCGGCGCAAGTCGAGAACCCAGCGGTGCACCTGATTGTTGAGTCCAGGAAAACCGGCAAGACGTTTAATTTCTGGTTGCCCGCGATTCCCGGCGTCGAGCAAAACGCAGCTTCGCCGTACCAATTCGAAGCCAAGGACTTGAAGACAGGCTATTTCACCGGTCTGGAGGTCTCGCACGAGCCTGGTCAATGGGCGGTGTGGACAGGAGTAGTCCTGATGGGGCTGGGTCTCGGCGTCGTCTTCTATCTCGTCCACATGCGTTTCTGGATCGTGCCAGTGCACAATGCGCGCGGACAGCTGGTTCTGTGGCTGGGCGGTACCGCCAACAAGAACCGGGAAGTTTTCGAAGAGCGTTTCCAGAGACTGGTGGAAGAGATTCAGGTGGAACTCAAGATCAAACCGGAGCCATGCGCACCCACGCATGCCGCTTCACTGGCCGGAGTCTAGTTCCGGCAACGGAGGATGTTCCTATGGCACGCGCAAGAGCTGAGCAACAGCCGACCGCAACCGGGACCACGCTGGTGGTGCTGGTCGGGCTTAGCGTTGCTTTCCTGCTGTTCATGGCGTTTCTCAACGTGGTCAAGAGCGGCAACCTGCTGAATGAATCCAACCTGCTTTACGCCGCGCTGATCTTCTACGCGGGCGCCGGCGCTCTCTACCTGGGATTCGGTGTGACCGGCACGCCTTCGTATGTGCGCTTCGCCTCGCTGGCGACATGGGTAGGTTTGGTGGCCAACACCGGAGCCGTGGCCCATCGCTGGTACGAAGCCGGGCATCCGCCGTTCGCCAGCATCTATGAAATGTTGCTCAGCTTTGTGTGGACGCTGGCTGTGCTCACTTTGATCGCAGAAAAGCGTTTTAACGTGAAAGTGATTGGCACAGTGACCATGCCGGTCGCGATTGTCGGCGTGGTCCTGATGCAGTTGTTGCGGACGGACGTGCATCCTCTGGTGCCGGCTCTGCAATCCACCTGGCTGCACGTACACGTCACCCTGGCCATGCTGGCCTACGCGGCCTGTGCGCTGAGTTTCGCACTGGCGATGATGTTCCTGATCCAGGATGGCATGAAGACGGAGACGTTCCTGGCCGCTACCAGCCTGTTTGGGATTGCGACGTACGCGGGCGTGCTGACCCGCTTCGAAAAATGGGGCGGTCTGAGCCTGGCGGCGTGGGATCCGAAAGAGAAATCCGAGATCTTCATTGCCAAAGGGATGCGGCTGTTCGTGGTCATCCCCGACCTGGGCTGGCTCATGGTTTTGGTGTTGGTAGCGGTGGGAGCTCCGTTTGCCCTCTACCTGATTTCACGCCGGAACCATGACGAACGCCTGATCAATATCGCCAATAACGCGGTGTTCGTAGGCATCCTGCTGCAGGTGTTGGCGCTGGCGTTCTTCCTGCTGCGGGCGCGGGATGGCCAGTATGGATCGCTTGATGCCGAGGGATTCTACGCCACCAGCCTGACCGCCAGCCCGTTCATTCTCTCGGGGCTGGTGGGAGGGATCTTTGTCTCCCTGCTCTACCTACTGCTGCTGTGGCGACGACAGGACCTGCAGCGGATGCTGCCCAACGCTGACGAACTCGACCGCATCACTTACAAGACGATCGCTATTGCTTTCCCGTTGCTCACCCTGATGATCGCCGCGGGCGCGTACTGGGCCAACCGTACTTGGGGTTCTTATTGGAGTTGGGATCCGAAGGAAACCTGGGCAGCAATTACCTGGCTGGTATATGCCGGGTATCTGCACATGCGCATCACCCGCGGCTGGCGAGGACGGCGGGCTGCCTACTTCGCCATTCTTGGCTTCGGAGTGGTGATGTTCACCTTCTTCGGTGTGACCTACCTGCTCCCCGGGATGCACGCGTATGCCTGAGATCGCCCAGGGAGGAAGCAGTTCGGTCGTGCAACAGGAATCCGAGGCCACTGCAAGCACGGTTCCGGAGACCGCCGCCGGTCCGGCAGTTTTTTCTACCGCGCATCACGGGGGAAGTATGAAGACGATGGTCGAGCCCGCACCTTCTGATTCCGGAGTATCCCTGGTGCGCATCAACTGGCAGATCAAGACGGTGCTGCCGATCGCGTTCGTTCTGCTCAACGGACTGCTATTGTTTATGCTGGCCACGGTCTCGTGGCGCGATACCGAGCGCCACATGGTCTTGTTCGTGGCCGGAGCCGGAGCGGTCGCAGTGTGCGCGGCCCTGTTGTTCGTACTCACCTGGGTGATCCAGCGGCCCATGGTCGAATTGCAGGAAAAAATCGCCCGCGTCGGCGAAGGCGATCTGCACGCGTCGGTGAGTTTCGCTCGACGCAACGACGAGATTGGCGACCTGGGACGCAATTTCAACCGCATGGTGACGCAGTTGCGTGAGAGCCGCGAGGAGATCGAGCGGCTGCATCGCACCCAGATGTCGCGCGCCGAGCACCTGGCCACCTTGGGCGAGCTGGCCACCGGCCTGGCGCACGAGATTCGCAACCCGCTGGCGGGAATCGCCGGCGTCATCGAGATCATCGGACGCGACCTGCCGACGACCAGCCCCGCCCGGGCGGTAGTGAAAGAAGTCCGCGCCGAGATTGCGCAGATCAACCGCATCCTTACCGACTTGCTGCAGACTGCGCGGCCGCACCCACCCGAGATCCGCCGTAGCGATCTGAACACCACGGTCGAGCATGCCGTCATGCTGGCACGACAGCAGGGGCTGTCGAAGCCAATCCAGATTGAGTTGAAGAAAGACCCATCGCTGCCCGAAGTGGAACACGATAGCGGCCAGGTCCACCAGGTGCTGCTCAACCTGCTGCTCAACGCCATCCAGGCCATTGACGGCCCGGGCAAGATCACGGTGGATATCGAGCGCCACGGCGACTCCGCTGCCATCGTGGTGACCGATACCGGCCGCGGCATTCCGGCCGAAACGCTGCCCAATATTTTCCGGCCGTTTTATACAACGAAGGGCAACGGCACCGGGCTGGGATTATCGCTCGCCCGCCGGATTGTGGAAGAGCATCACGGGCGCATTGACGTGAGCAGTACGCTGGGCAAAGGCAGCCGTTTCGTGGTACTGCTGCCGCTTACGCGAGCCGCGGTGGAAACGGCAGTGGCGAGCTGAGAACGGTTTCTCTCTCGGGCACCTAAGCCTTGGCCGTTCGGACGGCGGCGCTACACCACTCCTACTTCTACGGGTTCCAACCTTGCGGTAAAGTGTCGCAGGAATGGGGCTTCGTAGGTGAGACGCAATCCTTGAATTTGTTCCCGCCGCTTCCAGACTTCCAGGATGACCTCGACCACGTAATCGATGTGGCTCTGGGTGTAAACGCGGCGGGGGATGGCCAGGCGCACCAGATCCATCTTGGCGGCGGCGCCGAACATCAGCCCGCCAATCTCAACCGAACGAATTCCACCTTCCAGGTAAAGTTCCGTGGCCAGTGCCACGCCTGGGAATTGCTCCGGCGGGATATGCGGCAGGAAAGCGCGAGCATCAAGGTAGACGGCGTGTCCGCCCGGCGGCTGCACGATGGGTACACCCTGCTCTGCAATGTGGTTTCCCAGGTAAGCGGTCGAGGCAATCCGGTAGCGCAAATAGTCTTCTTCCAGCGCTTCCTGCAACCCAACGGCGACGGCCTCGAGGTCGCGTCCGGCAAGGCCGCCGTAGGTGGGATAGCCTTCGGTAAGGATTAGCAAATCCTTCTCCTGCTGGGCAAGCATTTCGTCGTTGGTACACAGGAAACCGCCGATGTTGGCCATGCCGTCTTTCTTGGCCGACATGGTGCAACCCTCGCCGTAGCTGAACATCTCCTGCGCGATTTGCTTGGGCGTTTTCGACTCGTACCCTGGCTCTCGCAACTTGATGAAGTAGGCGTTCTCAGCGAAACGACAGGCGTCAAAGTAGAGCGGGATGCGATTGCGCCGGCAGACTGCGCTGACCTGACGAACGTTGTCCATGGAAACCGGCTGGCCCCCGCCGGAATTGTTGGTCACGGTGAGCATGACCAGGGGAATACGCTCCCGGCCTACCCGGTTGATCACGGTTTCCAGCGCCTCTACATCCATGTTGCCTTTGAAGGGATGTACCAGGCTGGGATGCTTGCCTTCCTCAATGACCAGGTCTACGGCCTCGGCGCCGACGAATTCGACGTTGGCACGCGTGGTATCGAAGTGAGTGTTGTTGGGAACGATGTCGCCCTTCTTGCACATCACGCTGAACAGGATGCGTTCGGCGGCGCGGCCCTGGTGGGTGGGAATCACGTGGCGGTAGCCGAAGATGTCCTGGACGGAGTCCCGGAAGCGGGTGAAGCTCTTGCTGCCGGCGTAACTCTCGTCGCCTTCCATAATCGCCGCCCACTGGTGGGTCGACATGGCGCCGGTGCCGGAGTCGGTGAGCAGATCGATCAGAACGTCGTCCGCGGGTAGCAGAAACAGGTTGTAGTGCGCGGCTCGCAGCAGTTGTTCGCGTTGTTCGCGCGTAGTCCAGCGGATGGGTTCGACGCTCTTGATGCGGAAAGGCTCGATGACGGTTCGTGCCATGGCATAGTTCTCCTGCTACAGGAGACCCCCTGGAGCGCACAGCTGTCTGTGACGTATGTCATAACGACATGTGAGTTGTGGCGGAAAACCGGCTGCTGACAGTGGAGAGATGTCCCCTGTTACCTGACGTTTACCGAATCTTCCTTCTCCGCAGGGCGGTAGCTTACCGCCGCCGTCCGTTCCAGCTTGTCCCATGCGAAGCGCTGGCCTTTGATCGCGCGTTTCAAAGTCTTGAACAGCACCACCGAGAACAATTGCCGGTAGGCAAAGCGCTGCAGCCAGACCTGGCTGAGTAGCCAGGCATCTTCGCGGGCCTCGGGCAGGCGGCGCTCCAGGGCGAATGCAATGGCTGAAGTGATGAAGTCAATGACCAGGAATGCAGCGAAAAACAGCACCAGTTTGTGGAAACTGGCCGGATCGGTGGATTCGGGATGGAAATACTTCTGCTCGTAATAGAGAAGTGTACCCACGACAAATCCCAAGTCGATGAATGGTGACACCAGCGGCAGCAGGATCTGGAAGATCACGATGTTGGGAAGCGCAACCCATCCCAGCGCGCCCTTGCGGGCAAACACCGCGCGATGCTTCCAGACGGCCTGCAGGATGCCGAACGACCAGCGGAACCTCTGGCGCATAAGACCATTGGCGTTGACTGGGGCCTCGGTGAAGGCCAGTGCCAGGTCTTCATACTCGACGCGGTAACCGCGCCGTAGCAGGGCCATGGTGAGGTCAGCATCCTCGGCAACAGTGTCGGTGTGGTAGCCACCGGCTTCACGCACCGCCGCAGTGCGCCAGGCGCCGATGGCCCCTGGCACTACGCTCACTGCGCCCAGCGTGTTCAGAGCGCGGCGTTCGAAGTTCTGGCTGGTGATGTACTCCAGCGCCTGCCAGCGCGTCCACAGGTTCACCCGGTTCCCGACCTTGGCATTGCCCGCCACCGCTCCCACCTTGGGATTCAGGAAATGGGGCACCATGCGGGCAATCGCGTCGGGAGCGATGATGGTGTCGGCGTCAATGCCGACGAAGATTTCCTCGTCGTGCAGATGCTCCAGGCCAAAACTAAGAGCGTCGGCTTTGCCGGAGTTCGGCTTGGTCAGGATCAGGACTTGTCCGGAAGCCTGCTCGCGGGTAAAAGCTCGGCGTGCCGCTTCCAGTGTGCGATCGGTTGACCCGTCGTCAATCACGATCACTCGGAGATTGGGATAGTTGGAACCGAGCACGGCACGGATCGTCCGCTCGATCACCTTCTCTTCGTTATAAGCGGGAACCAGGACGGCAACCTCAGGCCGGTAGGCCTCGGCCTCTCCTGGCCGTCCAAAGTGTCGTTGCCGCAGGCGATCAAAAATTGCGAAGGCGCCGACAAAGAGAAGGCGGCCGGTCATGAGCACGTCACCCGCGAAGAAGATCCAGGTGATGCCAATGGCCACCAGTGGGAACAAGACAAAGCCAAACAGGTTCAGACGGGCGGCCCAGCGCTCGTTCGCCGGAATCGGTGGCATGACGTCGGCGCGGGTCTTGCCCAGCAACTGGTACACGGAGACGATCTGGAACCCTTTGGCGCGGATACCTTCGATGATCATGGGCAGAGCGCGCACGGTCTCGCTCCGGTCACCACCGCCATCGTGCAGCAGGATGATGTTGCCGCAGGCAATGTCATTGGGGGCGCACGGCGGCAAGTGCGCGATCACGTCGGCCGCCATGTGCTCCGCGGTGCGGTGCGGGTTTTCGCGCCAGTCGTTGGGATCAATCTTGTCTCCCACCGTGATGTAGCCCATGTCCTGGGTGAATTCCAGGGGGCGCACCTGGTCGGCGGTGTCCGGTTCCTGATCGATCGAGTATGGCGGGCGGAACAGGACGGTGCGCATGCCCAGGCGGCTGGCAAAGAACCGCTCCGTGAGATTGAGTTCCAGCTTCATCAGCGTGGATGAGATGTTGCTGATATCGGGATGGGTAAAGGTATGATTCCCGATTTCGTGGCCCTCGCGGTAAATGCGCGAGGTGACATCGGAGAACTTGTCGGCCTGGATGCCGATCAGGAAAAAGAGCGCCGGCGCGTTTTCGCGCTTCAGCACATCGAGGATCTTGGGGGTCCACTCCGGATCGGGGCCATCATCAAAGGTAATGGCGACCTGGTTGGGGCTGTATCCGTAGCGGGCGACGCGGTATGGTTCCGGCAGTTCCTCGAAAGTCTGGTCCGTGATCTGACCGCTGGCCTGGTCAATGGTAAGGGTCCGCTGTCCATTGGCGGGACGGGCTTCGATCCTCAGAATCTCACCCTGTCCTTCCATATCGACATCCTGTCCGGGAGGGACATCCTTCAATTTATCGGGGGCCTCCGAGTCGCTGGGCAGGTCCCACACCCGCCACAGCGAGCGGTCTTCCGCGCCTAGTCGCCAGAGCGCGAAGGTATTGATGCCGGCCGCCTGCGCAGCCCGCATCTGGTTAAGCGCGGTCACGGCGTCAAGAAACCAGACGTCGTGCTGCAGGTTGTGCTCATCGAGATAGCTGAAGTGCGGGTTTAGGCTGTCGTAATCAAAGTCCACGTCTTCGTCGGAATCGCGCGCTCCCAGCCACGCTTCCTGCACCGAAACGTTGATGGTCTCTTTCACATCCGGCGGCAGCTTGCCACCCTTGGGCTTGCGCACCCAGTCGTAACCGTAGTTGCCGATCGCGCAGATCAGCTTGTCCTGCGGGATCTTTTGCTTAGCGGCGGTCAGGTTACCGACAAACCAGTCCTGCGAGGCCACCGGGCCGGCCTTACCCGGCGCGGGATAGTGCTCGTCATAGTTCATCAGCACAACGCCGTCCGCGGGCGCCGCCACTGCGGCATAGTCGAAATCTTCGTTGCGGACTTGTACGCTGACGTAAAGCTTCATACCTTTGGCATGCAGATCAGCGGAGAGTTCCTTCAGCAAGGCCAGGTACCCAGGCTGGGCTTCCCTGGGAAAACTTTCGAAATCCACCATGAGCCCGCGGTATTTGTCGCTGGCCAGGAAAGCGTCCATCTGATGCCGGAAGTGTTCCCGGGCAGACGCGTCGTTGAGAAAGCCGCTGACGTCAACCCAGTCGGCGCCGTCGAAATTGTTGACCAGGGGGAAGACTTCCATGCCGATGTCTTCCGACTTGAGGAATGACATGACCTTGAAATCGACCGTCCGGACGGTGGAGCCCTGCATCACATCGAAGAATTTGACCGTCTCCGGGTCTTCGCCCTGCAACCGGCCGTCCGGGGTCAGTACGTGCAGCCACTCGGGATACAGCAAATCGATCTGTTGGGCGTACTCGCGAAGAGAAGCGAAGCTGGCCGCGTCCCAAGGGACGTAGAATGCGGCGCGGATTCCTTCCTCGGCATTGAGCGGCACCTGGGACGGGGCGCCTTTCGACTTGCGGTGGCCCCGGCGTGCTGCCGACCGGCGCTTTTCCTTTGCTTTCTCCTTCTCTTTTTCCTTGAGTGCGTGATAGGGACGCTTTTCTACCGGCAACAACAACTCGGGCAGCGACTCGCTTCGCAAAGCGGTGTAAACGAAGAAGACGATCAGCAGGGTGACAGTGACGCCAAGGATGTCGAACAAGCGCCGGAGCCTCTTCCAGCGGGCTTGTCGTGGGTCGTAGAAGACGGGTTGCGTCATGGGGGGAAAGTCATTCCCATCCTAAGCTGCCAACTGGGCAGGGTCAATCCGCGACCCCAAGGTTAGATGCCGGGCTCCGAGCTCAGTTGTAGAGCGTTGAGTTTCAACCAAAACGCGCTATATTCGCTGGGTGCGCCAGATTGTGCGCAAATACCCTCGCTTCTTTTTACTCGTCACTCTCGCCGCCATTGGGCTGCGGCTGCTGTTCATTGTTCGATTCCCCAGCGTGACCACCGACTCCTTCATCTATGGCGACATCGCCAAGAACTGGCTGCTGCACGGGGTTTACGCGGTAAGCGACGGGGCAACGATCGTGCCGACCTGGATCCGCCTGCCCGGTTACCCGGCGTTTCTCGCCGCTATCTTTGCCCTTTTCGGCATGGAGCACTACCGCGCGGTGCTTTTCGTACAGCTGCTGGTCGACCTGGGTACCTGCTTCCTGGTAGCTGACGTGGCGCGACGCGTGGTTTCGGAACGCGCCACCCGAACTGTTTTCCTGCTGGCGGCACTGTGCCCGTTTCTGGCTAACTACGTCGCGGCGGCGCTTACCGAAACCCTCGAAGTTTTCTTCACCGTCCTGGCACTCGACCTCGCCATTGTCGGACTCGCCGCGTTCCACTCTGGGAAAAAGCGCGCCTGGGCCGGATGCGGGCTTGCGATTGCCGGTGCCATCCTGCTGCGTCCGGATGGCGGTCTGCTGCTGATCGCGTTCGAGGTGTATCTGGCCCTGATCCTGTTTCGGAGATGGCGAGCCCGGCTCCCACTTCTGCCGGTGATTTGGCCCGCAATGATTATCGCGACCATCGCGCTGGCGCCGCTGGTTCCCTGGACATTGCGTAACCTGGCAACGCTGCACCGGTTCGAGCCGCTGGCGCCGCGCTATGCCAATGAGGAAAACGAATTCGTTCCTGCCGGCTTCAATCGATGGATCAAAACCTGGATCGCGGAATACGCCTCGGTCGAGGAAGTGTACTGGGCTGTTCCGGGAAGCAATGTGGATGTGGACAAACTGCCTCTGCGGGCATTTGACTCGGAAGAGCAGCGCGATGCGACGGAACAACTGCTGTCTGACTACAACGATGTGCAGCACGTGACTCCGGAACTGGATGCCCGCTTCGCCGCGCTGGCGACGCAACGCATCCAGCATGCGCCGGTGCGTTACTACCTGTGGCTGCCAGCCCTGCGCATCGCCGACATGTGGTTGCGGCCGCGCACTGAGATGCTGCCCTCCGACAGCCGCTGGTGGGAATTCGACGATGACCCGAAGTGGTCGGCACTGGCCGTCGGCATGGGCGTCATTGGTCTGTTCTATGTGATGACTGCATTCCTGGGGTTGGCGCGCGGCAGGTTTAGCCCCGCACTGTCACTGCTGCTGACCTTCGTCATCGTGCGCACGGCGTTTCTCGGGACGCTGGAAAATCCCGAGCCGCGCTACACTTTGGAGTGTTATCCAGTGGTAATTGTGCTGGCGGCGGCCTGGTTTGGCAGGGATCGATCGCAAGGCGATGATCCGACCGGCTAGGGTCTTTCAGGACTGCCCAACTGCCGGGCTGCGGCTCGCTCGCGCTCGGCATCAAGTACGCGGCCGAGTTGGTTGTAGGCGTCCGCCAGGAATGCGTGCGCTTCGCGGGAATCGGGCTGCACCTGCACCGCCTTCTCCAGATTGAGAACCGCTGCTGCGGGATTGCCCTGCAGCGAGAGAATACGGCCGCGCAGCAAGTTGGCGCGGTAATGATCGGGACTCAGGCCAAGAGCGGTATCGAGCTCGGTCATGGCGTCGGGGACGCGATCGATGCGGGCGTACACCGCGGCCAGAGAAAAATGCGCGTCGGCCCACCGCGGCGCGCGCTCCACCGCAGCCTCGAATTGCGGCGCGGCTGCTTTCCAGTCTCCGGTCTCAAACAGCGCCAGCCCCAGTTCGTAGTGGCCCATGCCGTTGTCGGGGAGCAATTTCACGGCTTTCTGCAGTGGCCCCAGGGCTTTGTCGTAATTCTTGAGGCGCGCCTGCGCCATGCCGTACTGCATGTTGGCCACGGGCATGTCAGGCGCCTCCGCCAGCACACGCTGGAGCAGGGGAACCGCCTCCTGGTAGCGGGCATCCTCAACGTCAAACATGGCGTCGTGAAGCAGATTGGAGATCTCAATCTTGCTCTTGGGATCTACGCCTGTCAGATTCTTGCTATCGCTCTCAGGAGAAGAATCGGAGGTGACGTAGCCCAGTGCTTGCGCCTTCTTCAGCTGCTCTGGATCGGGCTTGGCCAGTGCAACCAGAGTCTGCGCGGTTTTGCGTCGAAACTCCTGGAGTTGAGAGGCCAGAGTATCGGCTACCGCGGTCGCACCGGGTGCCAGATTGTGGACCTCAGCCGGATCGGACGACTGGTTGTAGAGTTCCCGCTCCGGCGACTGGATGTAGAGATACTTTCCGCTGCGGATCGCACGCAGCGAACTCCAGCCGAATGCCCGGTGGGGATAATCGGTCTCGGCGTAGGCCGTCCTGTCCTCGGGCGCGCCGCTCTTGGCCGGTTTCAACGTATCCAGCAGCGACTCTCCCTGCATCTGCTCGGGCACCGGGACCCTGGCCTCGCCCAGAATTGTTGGGGCTACATCCACCAGGCTGACGCGGGTTTCCACCCGCTTGCCCGCAGTGCGGTTCAGCGGCAGTTTGACCAGCAATGGCACGTGCAGAGTTTCGTCGTAGAGAAAGACTCCATGCGTATTTTCTCCGTGCGCACCCAGCGATTCGCCGTGGTCCGCCATCACCACAATCATGGTCTCATCGAAGATGCCATGCTTGCGGAGTTCGGCGAAAAGCTTGCCCAGGGCCGAATCCACGTATGCGATCTCTCCATCGTAGGGTTGCGAAGCATAGCGCTCTTTGAACGGCGGCGGGGGATCGTATGGATCGTGTGCGTCCCACAAGTGCACCCACAGGAAGAAGGGGCCGTTGGGAAGCTGGCTGAGCCAGCCCAGGGCGTGATCCACCACATCGCCGGCGCGACGCTCGACCGTCTTGTAACGGTCCGCGCCGTGGCGGCGGAGGTGAAAGCCGGCGTCGTATACGTCGAATCCGCGATCAAAGCCCGGTGCAGTGCCATCGAGCGGATCGAGTATGAGCGAACCCACGAACGCTCCAGTGTGATACCCGTGCTGGTGCAGCAGGTCCGGGAGATACGGAAGATTCTTGGCCAACGGGATGCCGAAATCGTTCACATGATTGAACTGGGGATAGGTTCCCGTGAGGATGGTAGTGTGCGACGCGGTGGTGATGGGGACGTGCGAGTAAGCCCGGGAAAACACGATGCCCTGCTTGGCCACCGCGTCCAGATTCGGCGTCAGCCCGCGGGTCGAGCCCAGAAAGCCCATGCGATCGGCGCGAGTGGTATCGAGCGTGATGAGGATAATGTTGGGATGCGATGTAGCAGCAAAGGACAACACACAACTCAAGTAGAGGAAGAGAGCCACCCAACCGCGCCGCAGGGCCATAGAAAAAGGGAGTCTACCATAGGGCAGACTCCCAGACTTTATCGGTTGCGCTCGTCAAAAGGTGATCTTCAAAGAAAAGTTCATGTTTCTAGGTCCACCTTGGGCAATCACAGGGTTACCTGATCCTACGTCGGGGGTCTGTGTGACAGTCCCAAAGCTGCCGCCGAGGGTCTTCTCCGGGAAGGAATAGAAATTTCCCCGGTTCAAGACGTTATAGATCTCCCAGCGCACCTCCACGTTCATGCGTTCCGTGATTTTGGTGTTCTTCATCAGGGTGATGTCCCACTGGCTCAGGCCCGGGCCAATTAACTGGTTGCGGCGAGAATTACCAACGGTCCCGGGGCACGGGATGTAGAACGGGGAAAGCGGCAGCGGCACTGGGTTCCCATTACTATCAAGAACCACGTTGCCGCACGGGTCAGGCTGAGTTCCCACCGTGAAGCGCTCGTCGACATAGTGCAGGGGATCACGCGTGTTGTAATGCACAGGGGTGCCATCCCAGGAGGCGCGAATCGAACTCCCGGACAGGCCCTGGCCGGAGGGATCGTTGCCACCTCCCAGTAGAGCGCTGAAGGGCCGGCCACTGATGGCAGTGTAAATCGTGCTGAGCTGCCACCCCTTGCCAAGGCGTTCACCAAGATGCGGAATGGCGGGCAAAGAGTAAACACCGCTGACGTTAAAGTTCAGCCGCACATCGTGATCGCAGAGGCCGCGATTGTCTCTAACGCTCAGCGGGCTCTGCAGTTGCGGATAATCACCTGTGCCGCCACGGTTGAAGGAGCTCTCGTCATAACACTTGCTCCAGGTGAAGTTGTACTCTGTGTCCAAGCCGTGCCAGTCGCGCTGGTTATAGGAGGTCTGCAAACTGTCGTATTGGGAATCCCCCAGATTGGTGACCTGCACGATGTGACGGAGATTGGGGAATTGGGTGTTGAAGGGGCGGAATTGTTGACAGTCGCTGCCTTGGCAAATGCTGGTTGGATCCAAGGGGTCGGTCAGGCTACCAATCGGCGCGGCGTTGAGATCGCGATTGACTGCCAAGTCTTGGCCCCGCTGCCCGGAGTAGCCAATGGTCAGGACGTTGTTGCGAGCGATCTGCTGCTGCAGGCTCAGGCTCATGTTATGCGCGCGCGGTGTCTTGAAGTTCTGCACGATGGAAAAAGCATCATAAGGCGGCTGGCCGGTTCGTCCTGGGCCGAAAAACGCTCCTTGCGAGAAGCAGACGTAATCGCCGGTCTGACTTACGGGATCAAAACAGCTGGCAGTCGGATCGTTGGGAGCCACCGTCTGCTGGCCGGTAAGTGAGACGGAAAACGAGCCGAGATTGGGAGTGGGCTGAGTGAACGCACCGGCGCTTGCCCCGGCCAGGGAGTAGGGAGAGGCAAGAGTGCTGAAATTCGGGGTATCGTAGGCCAGCGAATACCCGGCCCGCAAGGCCGTCTTGCCGTTGCCGAAAATGTCCCAGGCAAAGCCGAGGCGAGGCCCGAAGTCGTGGTAGTCCACATTGTAAAGGCGGTCAATCCCCTGACCGACTTGCACGATGCCGCGATTTGGAAGGAAATTGGCTGCCAAATTGTTTCGGTCGCGCACGTTTCCAAAAATGTCGTAGCGCAGTCCGAAGGTAAGGGTGATCCGGGGTTTGATTTTCCAGTCGTCCTGGCCGTAAAAACCGACCGAATTCTCGACGATGTGTCGATGAGTGTCGCCAAAGGACCGGTTGGCGTTGTCCGCTTTGCCCAGCAGCAACTCTTCCACCGAGTCCTGGACCGGGTCCGGGCTAATTGCAACGTAGTAAGTAAAATAGCCCAACAGCAGGCCGGTGCGGGCGTTGTTGCGGAGACTGTTGGTATAGGCCCTCTGAAAGTTCCCGCCCAGCTTGATCGTGTGATTGCCCTTCACCCATGAAAAGTGCTCCGACCAATCCCAAGTCTGGTCAGGTCGAGTGGTCAGCGGGTATCCCTGTACACCGCCGATGTAGCCTCCGTAGCCCAGCGGCAACAAATACACGTAGGGCACGCCGAAGTCAGCGGGAGTGAGCGGGCCGGTATCAACCCCCAGGCTCTTGGGGTCAATGCTGTTGTTGATGCCGAGCAGTTGTGCGAAACGGGTAAAGCCCAGCCGGCTTTCCAGAATCTTGTTGTTTCCGAAGTTTGACGTCAGACTCACCCCGGCCATCTGTGCTCGCGACGGCGCCACCGAGTTGAACAAGTCCGGCGGGTTGCCCGGGCCGGGAGGGAGTCCGGCAAACGGCGGCGCGCTCTGCAGGCTGTCGCCCAGGATGTAGCGGACGGCAATAGAATTCTGGTCGTTCAGTTTGTAATCAAACTTGATACCGAAGGTATTCGCGCTGGCCGTGGCGGGGGTCTCCGCGATGATTAAACCCGACGGGTCGGTAGGGAAAAAATTGAGTAGCTTTTGACCGGCGGTATCGATCATGAACCCCTTGTTGGCGATGTCCTTCTTGGCATTTGCGATCTCATCCGGGGTGGGAACAAACCGGCTACTGACGGACAGGGATTTGTACCGCTGTCCCTCATAGAACCCGAAGATGAAGGCCTTGTCCTTGAGAATCGGGCCGCCGATGGTGGCATTGAACTGATTGTTGTGGATGGGAGTCTTCTGTCCCTGGGAAAAATAATTGGCGGCGTCGCCAAGACCGTTGTGATTTACCCAGGTACCGGAACCGTGCCAGGCGTTGGTGCCGCTCTTCATGTTCAGCAGGATGGGCGCTCCGCCTTTAACCCCGAACTCCGCCGAGGGAGTCTCCTGAACGCTCAATTCCTCAATGGCTTCGGGAGGAAACAGCACGGCTGGGATTCCCACAATGCCGGTCTCGCCAATCGCCGAATCGCCGTAGTAACGGTCGTTGTTGTACAGGCCGTCAATGAAGTAGTTGTTGGATTCGACCTTGCTCCCATTAATGCTGACCGCTTGGAATCCGCCTCCTGGCGTACGCTGTACGCCAGGAGTAATAGCCAGCAGCGAGTTGAAATCGCGCCCGTTCATGGGAACGTTTTCGATCTTTTCGTTGTCCACGTAGTTGTTGTTGTTCGGCGAAAGATCCACCAGCGGCGCCGTGCCTTCGACCTCAACCGTCTCGGTTCGCGCCCCCAGTTGCAGTTTGAAGTCGGCGTGAGCAATGCCGCCCGCCAGCACTTCGACTTTCTGCACGAAAGTCTTGAAGCCGGACGCAGTTGCCGTTACGTTGTAAGAGCCAATGGGAAGCAGCGGGACTCGGTAGTTTCCGCTTCCACTTGTGACCGCCGTGCGAGTCTGGCCGGTGGCGACACTTTGAACGGAAATACTCGCGTTGGGAACCACCGCGCCTGTACTGTCGGTCACATCACCGGCGATGTCACCTGTAATGGTCTGGGCATAGGCCGGCAGGCTGGTGAAAAGTCCGGCAAGAAGCAGAACGGACAGGCAGCGCAAGGCATGGACCCGGATCATGGTTCCCCCCTCAAACTGTGCAAAGACGATTAGACGTGTGATTAGTCCAGAAGTTTATTGGGAGCCACTACGAAGTCAAGCAAAATGCGTAGCCGATTCTGACTGCAGGTCATGCGCGTGGCGCCGCACATTCTCCGGCGAAACATTGTTTCCACACTGTTGTTCGAGATCAGCTGTGAGGGGACTCCCGAAAGGCACTCGCCCGTCTACCCCAGCGGCGAGTCACTCATGCGAAAACGCGTCCGCACATGCTCGGAGATAAGCTCGATGGCAGAGCGGTTTGAGACTGGATCCGACTTGGCCAGGTACTTCATGGCCTCGACCAGCAGGCGCTGGCCATCTACGTAGCGCGGATCGGAGGTGCGCTCGCGTCGCTTACGGCCTACAACCGCAGGAGGAACCGGAATAGTAAAAACTTTGGCCATGAAACCCACAATATGCCGCGGTGGAGTCTTCCGTCATTTGGTTCGCAATGGAAGTCGCGTTTCCGCAGTATAACGCCGACCATCGCCTTTTTCAGCTTTTATCTTCAGCCAGATGCGCCTAGCCCTGTGGCGCGACGAACTTGGTCTTGCTTGTGGTCTTCAGCTTGAACACGTCATCGGAAATCCTCTGGTTCAGTTGGATGTCGGTGTACTTGGCCAGACGGTAGTCGCCGCTGGGTTCAAACAGCTGTTGCCACAGAGAAATCCCCCGCGCCGGATCTATCCACAGCACGATGTGCTCAAAAACGTTGTGTACTTTCGGCGATTTGGGCACCAGGTCAAGCTTGGCGGCATCCACCCCGTCGACCTTCTCCGTCCCCAGGTATTTCACATCGAAGGACTTGAGCATGTCATGGCCGCCGCCGCCAAAACCCAGCACGAGAAAACTCTCAAAGTCGCCGCGGTTTTTCCCGGCGTTGTAGGCGGTGACCTGGTCAATTTTCGGCTGATAGACTTGCACCTTGCCGCCGGCGAAGAGCACAAATTTCTTGTCAGGCTCGGCGATGTCGGCGACCATCTGGGTCTCATTGCCGGCACGCCGGAAATAAACCTTGCCCTTCTGGGTGTCGGTCTCGTCCACGACTTTCTGGTACTGGTCCCAGACAAAACTGGCTTCCGTGGTGCGAAAGTTCTTCGCCGTGGTATCCATCTGGTCGAGAACATGTTCGAGCGCTGCGTTGGATTGGCCGTGCGCCGGCTGAGCCGATCCGGCCGCCAAGACCAGGGTCAGGCCGACAAACCACCGCGGAAATAGCTGATTACGTTTCATTGCTTCTGCGCCGCACCGTGCCAACCACTAACTACTCTCTCTGCACCCAGACTTTGTAGGTCAAAACCCGTCCCGAGCGATCACGGATAGGCTCAACTTTGGTGATGCTCACCTCACCCGAAAGCGGCTCGATGATCTGCAGCAACTCAGCCCGCACTTGGGCATCCTCATGGCCCAACACGGCGGACGCGTCTACCTTGTAAATGAAGCCACCCTGGCCGTCTGGAGCCACAACTACTTCCGTTTGATGCGGGTTGTGCTGCACGGGTTTGTCATTGAAGTTGATCCAGAGCGGCGAAAGGAAAACAAAGAGCAGGATGAGCGTCACCATGATGTCGTACTGGATGGTTCCGCGTTCGTACGACCACAGAACGAAATCGCGGATTGTGCGAAAGATGGCGTTCATCCGCACCACGGGTGCGCCGGTAACCTGCGTGGCTGTCTCAACCCTGTCCAAGTCTAGTTTCTGCCTTCGGTCTTGGCAATGTGATAACGAGAAGCGAGTTGCGAATCGACAGTAAGGACGAGGGCCGAATCCCAGCCTCGCCACTCCCTACTCACCACCCTCTTGGCGTGATCCTGTCCGTCCCCATGTAGGGACGCAAGGCCTCGGGAATCACGACGCTCCCGTCGGCTTGCTGGTAGTTTTCGACGATCGCCACCCAGGTACGGCCGACGGCGAGGGCGCTGCCGTTCAGCGTGTGCACGAATTCTGTCTTGCTCTTGCCCTCGGGACGATAGCGGATGTTGGCCCGCCGCGCCTGGAACGACTCGAAATTCGAGCACGAAGAAATCTCGCGGAATAGTTGCTGGCCCGGCAACCAGACTTCGAGGTCGTAAGTCTTGGCCGAAGAAAATCCCATGTCGGCCGTGCAGAGCGCGACCACGCGATAGTGCAATCCGAGTTTCTGCAACACTGCTTCGGCGTCGTGCGTGAGCCTTTCGAGTTGCTCGTAGGAATCTTCCGGGCGGGCAAACTTCACCAGTTCCACTTTCTGAAACTGGTGTTGTCGGATGATGCCGCGTACATCCTTGCCGTAGGATCCAGCCTCGCTGCGAAAGCACGGCGTGTAGGCGGTGAGAGAGACGGGGAGGCGCGCCGACTCCAGCACTTCATCGCGATAGAGATTGGTCACTGGAACTTCGGCAGTGGGAATCAGCCACAGGTCTTTCTCGCCATGCGGCACGCGGAACAGGTCCGCGGCAAACTTGGGGAGTTGGCCGGTGCCGTACATGGAATCGGAGTTCACCAGGTAGGGCGGCAGCACTTCGGTGTAGCCATGCTCGCGGGTGTGCAGGTCGAGCATGAAATTGGCCAGCGCCCGCTCCAGTCGCGCCCCCAGGTCCCAGTACACGGCAAAGCGCGCGCCAGTAAGCTTGGCCGCACGCTCTAGATCGAGCACGCCGAGTTGCTCGCCCAAGTCCCAGTGCGCCTTGGGCTGGAAGTCGAACTTGGGCGGAGTTCCCCAGCGCCGGACCTCTACATTATCGTCCGCGCTCTTGCCGACCGGGACGCTCTGGTTCGGCAGGTTGGGAATGCCCGTGAGAATGTCCTGCAGGCGTGTCTCCAGTTCACCGGCAACTTTTTCGCTGGCCGAGATTTGTTCGCGAAGATCCTTGGTCTCGGCGATCAGCGCGGTGGCATCCTGGCCGCTTTTCTTAAGCTTGGCAATATCTTCGGATGCCCGGTTGCGGCGGGCCTTCATGGTCTCGGCGTCGGTGATGGCTTTGCGCCGCTGGGTATCTACTTCGCGGAAGTCTTTCAGCACTTCCGCTGGATCCATGCCGCGCTGGCGCAGCTTGTCTTCGACCAGCGGCAGGTTGTCGCGGACCATATTCAGATCAAGCATGGGGACTCACTAATGTATCGAAAAGGGAGCTGGAGTGCACGTTTGTGCACGCGGGGAACGATGCAGCTTTGGTCTGGCGCACGGCAGGCTGTAAACTACCCCCGCGATGAGATTCCCCCTCCGCACTGCAGCCACGAGCTTGGTGCTGTGTCTTTTGCTGGCGGGCATGAGCTTCGGCTCCGCCTACAACGCCCGCCCTAAGTTGATTGTAGTCATCGTCATCGACCAGTTTCGCGGCGACTACCTGGAGCGCTACCGCGACCAGTTCGGCGACGGCGGCTTCCGCTTGCTGCTCGATCACGGCGCCAACTTCTCCGACTGCAACTACAACTACGCCAACACCCGCACTGCCCCCGGGCACGCGACTTTGTTCACCGGCGCTTATTCCAACGGCCACGGCATCATCGCCAACGAATGGTGGGACCCGCAAAAGAAGCGCATGGTCACCTCGGTGCAAGATGACGCAACCACGCTGGTCGGGATCGCCAGCAAAGCGCCCGGCGCTTCGCCCCACAACTTGCTGGCCGACACGCTGGGCGACGAGCTGAAGCTGGCCACCCAAGGCAAATCGCGCGTCTTCGCGATCGCGCTGAAGGATCGCGCCGCCATTCTGCCGGGGGGCTTCGCCGCGGACGCGGCCTACTGGATCGACCACAGTACCGGAGCATGGGTTACTTCCACCTACTACCGCAGCGAACTGCCCAAGTGGGCGCAGGATTTCAACGATGGCAAGCGTGCCGACAAATATCTGAACCGGGAATGGAGAGATGCTAGCGGAAGTACGCTGCGCATCACGGCCCCGCAGGCTTCCGAAAAAAACGGCACGCCGCCGGGATTCTACGAACTGGTTGGTTCTACGCCTTTCGCCAACGACTACGAGTTTGAATTCGCCCGCGAGCTCTTGACCTATGAGCGGCTGGGCAACGGTCCGGCAACCGATCTGCTGGTTATCAGTCTTTCGGCGAACGATATTCTTGGTCACCAGGTCGGCCCCGATTCGCCGGAGATGCAGGCCATGGCGCTGGCATTAGACCGGCAGTTGGCTGAATTCTTCACCTTCCTCGGACACCAGGTTGGATTGGCCAACACCTGGATCGCGTTGTCTGCCGATCATGGCGTCGCGCCGGTGCCGGCGGCGGCGAGCAAACTGCGCATACCGGCTGCGGGAGTTTCTGACGAGAAGTTGCGCGCCCAGCTCAACGCCGAGCTTTCGTCCAGACTCTCACCCGGACATGCTTCCGAGTATGTGAAGAGTTACGATTTCCCCATGGCATGGATCAATGAAGAGGTGTTCGCCGGCATCCACATGAAGGAAGAAGATGCAGAGCGTGCGGTCGGCGAGGCCATGAAGCGGACCGGCCTGCGTGGTTTCTACACTCGCTCCCAGCTGGCTCAAGGGCAGGTTCCGAACACTGAAGCAGGATTGCAGTATCTGCACAGTTATTCGCCGGAAGGCGGCTGGTACGTTTTGGGCGTCCCCGCGCCATATACCGTGGGAGTCGCCAGCGGCACCGATCACGCCTCGCCGTACACCTACGATACGCACGTGCCGCTGGCATTCTACGGCCTCCCCTTCCAGGCCGGAACTTACCGCACGCACGCGGAGCCGGTGGATTTGGCGGTAACGCTGGCTTCCCTGCTGGGGATTAACGCGCCCACGCACGCCATCGGACGAGTTCTCACCGAGTCGCTGGCTCCCGCGCACCGGGCGGACAACTCGCACCCGTCGGAAGAGACCCCACCGCGGCGCCCAAACGAACCCATCAAGCCGGTGGCGCTAGTCATCGCCGGAGGCTTGCAATGACGCCTCCAGCGGCCACGGGCGGGCGCGGTCCCGACCTCAGCGTCAGCTTCGCGGGAATCTCGCTCAAGAACCCGGTGATCGCGGCCAGCGGGACCTTTGCCTACGGCCTCGAGTTCGAAGACGTAGTGCATCTCGACCGGCTGGGTGGATTTGTGGTTAAGGGATTGTCCAAGGAGCCCATGCCAGGCAATCCGCCGCCGCGCCTTTTCGAAACGCCGGCCGGAATGCTGAACGCCATCGGGCTGCAGAACATCGGGGCGCGGGCGTTCATCGACGAGAAGCTCCCCAAGCTGCGCGAAATCAAGAACACGGTCGTGTTCGCCAACGTTTTCGGCTACACCCGCGCGGACTACGAGCAGACTATTCAGATTCTCAATGAGGGCGAAGGCATCGCGGCATATGAGTTGAACGTCTCCTGCCCCAACACTGCGTCCGGCGGCATACAGTTCGGCGCTGACCCGCGATTGCTGGACGAGGTCGTGGCCACGGCGCGGCGAACCTCGAAGCGCCCGCTGATCGTGAAACTCTCGCCCAATGTCACCAGCATCGCGCAGATGGCGCGCGTAGCCGAGGAAGCCGGCGCCGATGCGATTTCCCTGATCAACACCTTCGTCGCCATGGCCATCGACGCCGAAACCCGCAAGCCGCGCATCGCCAACGTCACCGCCGGACTCTCAGGCCCGGCCATCAAGCCAATTGCGCTGCGCATGGTCTACGACGCGTCCAAGGCGGTGAAGATTCCGATCATCGGAATGGGCGGCATTTCGACCGCGGCCGACGTCATCGAGTTCATGCTGGCCGGCGCGACCGCGGTGCAGATTGGAACGGCCAGTTACTGGGACCCGGTGGCCACGGAGAAGATTGTGGGTGAACTGGAGAACTGGTGCGTGGAGCACCGCGTGGAGAAGCTGGCGGAGATGACGGGCGGGTTGGTGATGGAGTAGGGGCGGGCTCCGCGAACTCGTTGAGGCGTCCCGAAGGAAAATGTCTCTGACCCCTTGCCTGCGCACGTAAAGTGGTGCCTCAGTTACTGGGCCGAATGTGACGTAATCGTCTTCAGGTCGCGCATTAGCCAGTAATACGCTTGAGCCCAAACCAGAGCACAAAAGCGACTGCCCCAATAGTAATGCCGACGATGTAGCGCTGGCGCGGCACCAACGGTTTTAGCAGGAAATAAATCGGCAGCGGCGAGGAAAGCAGAGTGCCGACAACCCAGAATACGTACGCCACTGAAGGAATTTCACTACGATGAATGGCGTTCAGCCGAAGGTTGTCTCCGATCACCGCCAAAACTACGGAAATGATTGCAAGCTGCCAAGCAAGGAATTTCAAACGGCCGGCGGCAAGTGTCAGCAACGGAACAACGAGCGCGTAAAGGAGGATACCAGCCCCGGCGGCGGCCCCAAATATGAGCCCTGGGATCTTGTAGCCGATTAGAAGAGATGCAGGTCCAATGGCAACCGCCGCAACGAGGCTGATCCACTCGCGTAAACGCTCGCCCCTAGGGGAAATTTTCATAGGCCTCCCTAGTGCGGCCACTTCGCCAGGATCGCCCCCATCGCCAGGTAGCAAACCAACTGATAGCCCGTGTTGATGAAATACAATTTGGTTGGCTTCTTAGCGAACAGCACTTCGGTTAACTGCACCGTGGCCACAAATCCCACCCAGACGGCGAACCCCACTTTCATTCCATAGAGCACGGTGTTCACCGAGGTCACGTCGATGATCTTGGCCAGCACAAACGCCGAGACCAGGCTGGCAACAAACGAGATGGCGTAGCTCTTGCCCGCGCTTTTCTGCATCTCCTGGACTTTGGCCTTGTCGTCAGGGTCGTATCCCATCAGCAGCATCCAGGGACGGGCGAACAGCAGCGGCGAGTACCAGAGAAATCCCACGACCATGGTGGCAACTGCGGCAACGAGGACAGGCCAGAGATTGATCCCTAGCAGTTCCATGTGTCAGCCTCCGATTAGAACGAAGTTAGGGCCGCAATGGTAAGCCGCGTTGATTTTGAAGGAAAGGGAAATCTGAGATCGTGGATGCGACCGGGGGGCTAAAGCCCCGATTCTTTATCCTGCTTACGCGGCCCTGAAGGGCCGCTCTTCCACGCGCTGGGTTAACGTCCGCTGCTGTGCCAGATCGATCCCGGGGACTTGAAATTCAAGCCTTCGCCCCACGCCGCGTGGGTGCGGCCCTGGCTGTCGATGGCAATCCCGAAGTAGTCGCCGAAGGGGAAAACAAATCCGTCGCCCTGGATGTAGGTGTAGGCCGGAACGTAGCTCGACAGGCGAGACTCCTGCGACCAGGTTGCGCCGCCGTTGGTGGAACTGCGGTAGTAAGTGTTCCACAGCGGGTTGACGCGAGAATCCATCCAGGCGATGCGAACGTCGCCTGCGGACCCGGCGGTGATCGCAGGAAACGCGTGCTCCACGCCTGCTGCCGCGGAAGAGACGTCCAACTTCTGCGACCAGGTGGCGCCGCCGGTGGTTGAGGAAGCAAAGTAAATGCGCTCGGGACTCTTGTCCTCTCGGCCAGCGTTCCACAGTGCGTACAGGGTTCCGGCGGCGTCGGAGGCCATGGTGATCTGCGCGCCCAGGTATGACCATCCGCAGTGCTGTGCTGAGCAATCCGGAGGCGCGCCGGAGACGTCCATCAGGTGGGTGCTCCAGGTCTTGCCGCCATCCGCCGACTTGCTGGTGTAGAGGTTGACCGTGCGTTTGCCCTGGGTGCGGGTGTATCCGGCCCAGGCGAAATAGACGTTGCCGGCGGGATCGACGGTGCCTCCGCCGGGCAGCGACCAGTTCAGCTTGGCGGTCGAGGCTGCGCCCGAAGAGAAAGTAATTCCGCCGTCGTGCGATGCCGCCACCCACATCTGGCGGGCGTGATTAAAGGCGACGTAGACGTCGGCGCCATGCACGGCGAGGACAGGCTTGTCGGTATCGGCGTTGCGGGCGGCGATTACCTGCGACCAGCTTTGGCCAAAATCTACCGACTTGGCGACCACGGTGTCAGTTTCGTGGTTCTGAATCCATGCGGCGTACACGGTCCGGTGGTCGACGGGATCGACTACGATCTGGGCGTCGAACTGGCCCGACGCCGGAGGCCCAATCTGTCGCGGCTCCTGCCAGGTCACACCGTTGTCGTCGCTCGAGACCAGAACCAGCGTAGGCAGCGGGCAGGCACGGCAATCGGGAACCGTACCATATTGAGGATAAAGAACATACACGTGCCCGTAGCCGTCGGCGGCAATCGCCGGCTCCCACTGGTCGCCCACCGTGAAACCGACCCTTGCTTGCGGAGAGAATCCCGAGTCAGCCGCCAATGCGACGCACGTCAACAGCGTCAACAGCACGGCGCACACGAGCCAAGACTTGCCGCGAAGAACGGATAGGCTGGAAAACAAGGAAACCTCGGCCAAAAGGCGGGGAAGCCGCGCTGGATGGACTCTATCCCGAAAAATAGGGTCAGTCAAGAAGCGGGCGTCGGGCCGCTACTTTCTGCTTGCGGCGACATCTAACCTTTGTCATCTGAAATACTCCGTGGGGGAGATCAATCATGGCCAAAGCTACTTTTGCCGCCGGCTGTTTCTGGGGAGTGGAGGCGATATTTCGAGCGCTTCCGGGCGTGAAAGCCACGCGCGTCGGCTACACCGGCGGGCAGCTCGCGAACCCGACCTACGAAGACGTCTGCACCGACCGCACCGGGCACGCCGAAGCGGTCGAAGTGGAATACGATCCGGCTGCGATTTCGTACGAAAAGCTGCTGGACGTTTTCTGGGAGAACCACGACCCTACGCAAGTCAACCGGCAAGGTCCGGATTGGGGTTCGCAATACCGCACCGCCATCTTTTTCCATTCACCCGAGCAGGAAGCGGCAGCCAAGGCCTCCAAAGAGACTCTGGAAAAGTCTGGCCGCTTCCGCAAGCCGATCGCGACCCAAATCGTTCCCGCCGTGACGTTTTATCCGGCGGAGGATTATCACCAGCAGTATCTGGAGAAGCGCGGACTGGCGAGTTGCCACATCAAGTAAACCCTTTATCACCACAGAGACACGAATAAATTCCAGGTTCCTCTGTGTCTCTGCAGTGAATTGAATTACGCCGTCAACAGAATCGGCTCACCTTTAGTTATCACCAGCGTGTGCTCGTAGTGCGCCGATGGCCTGCGGTCGGCGGTGCGCACCGTCCAGCCATCCTTGGCGAGCACTGCGCGGCCGGATCCGGCGGCGATGATTGGCTCGACCGTGATCACCAGGCCTTCAGTCAGAATCTGGCTGGCATCGGGATCGGCGTAGTTGGGGACGCGGGGAGCTTCGTGAATGGTGCGGCCGATGCCGTGTCCGCCGAGTTCGCGGATGACGGAGAAACCGCAATGTCGCACCTCCTTCTCGACGGCACGTCCAATCTCCAGCACGCGGAAGCCGGCGCGCGCCACCAGCATGGCTTTGGCGAAGGCGCGCTCGGCGCAATCCAGCAGTCTCTGGCTTTCGTCGGGAATGGCTCCTACCGCGACGGTCACGGCGGCGTCGGCCATGAATCCATCTTTTTCGATAGTGACGTCGAGTTTCACCAGGTCGCCTTCCTGCACTTCGCGGGCGCCGGGAATTCCGTGGACGGCTTCGTCGTTGATGCTGATGCAGTTGGCACCGGGAAATTTGTAAACCAATGCGGGCGCCGATTGGGCGCCGTGCTCGCGCATCACGCTGGCACCCACTTCGTCCAGATGGGCAGTGGTCACCCCCGGCCGAACTTGCTGCTTCATTGCTTCGATCACCCGGCGCACCACTGCGCCGGCAGCCCGCATCTTTTCCATTTCTTCGGGGGTATTGATAGACACGGCGCCTCCGTTCTGCTTCTAGCCTATCGTATTGGACGGCTGGCGGGGAACGTAGAACAACAGCAGCATGAACCCGGCGAGGTAGAAAGGCGCGACCTGAAAGAAACTAAAACCGATGAATCGAAGGACAAGGCCGTAAAGTGCGATGGCTTCGCACAGGCAATAGGTCACCAGATAACCGGTGCGCCAGCGGGTTAAGGCAATTGTGTCGCCAGGCTTGGTTGCCAGCGCTGCCGCCGATCGCAGCACCAGGATTCGACGCATGACGAACATCAAGGCAACGACGGTTATGGCCATTCCGGTCAAGGCGTGCAGAATTACGGGATTCGGCGATCCGGTCGGTGCGAACTGTTCTGCAACTAAGCAGTAGAGAATGATGCTCACCAGCATCGCCCAGCGAACGATCTGCAGCATTCTCAGTGCAGCGCCCATAAGGCGAATTGTGCCTCAACCGTTAGGAACATTCACAAAGTAGTTGGGTGTGGTGCCGGGATTGGCAACAATACAGTAGCCGGCTAATGTCCGTGATGACTAAGGCCCGGGCGCACCCGCAGGAATACGTGGAACGATATGGGACCGCTCCCATACACCGGGTCGAGCGCCGCCGGCTTGGAGTAAAACGTCACGTCCGCACCTAAGCCAATCTGCCAGTGGTGGTTCTGCACCAGGTCACGCACTCCCCCAAAAGTGTAGGCGCCAATGCGGTACGAAGGATGTGTCGCGGCCTGAGGAAATAGTTCGTCCTTGTCCACCAACTCCAGCCGGGTGTAGGCATAGTTGCGGCGCTGGAAGTTGACTGTGGATTCCAGCAGGTAACTGTTCTGCACGGAGTTGTCGAGCAGTTTGTTCTTGCGGCCCCAGACCAGGGTTGTTGCCCAGTTCCCTGCGCTCAATGGACGGTTGTATTCGACCGACGCTGTCTGCCGGTGTTCACTGCCGGGCTCCAGCGCTTCCGGATGTTCAAGGCGTCCGTAGCTGTACTGTGCAGCCCAGTTGCGAGTGGGCGCGGCGCTTACTCGCAACGACCAGGAATCCAGCGCGGCGAACTGAATGTCCCAGCGATCCTCGTCGGGCTCGCGTCCGTTGAATGCAGAAGCTTCAAGTTTGAAGCGATCAATCACCACGCCCGTAGTCACCACGCCAAAGCTGGTGTGGGTGGAATCCTGCAGATGATGACTGAGTGGCGCGGCAGGATTTTCCGACGCCGACTCGCGATGAATGTAGGTCACCGGGCCTAACGCAGGTTCGGCGGACGGTCCGCCGTAGAGCAGCCAGGAAATCTTCTTGTTCACGGGAACGGTGTAAAGCACGGAGAGCTCAGCGAAAGCATTGTGGGGATGCTGGTGATCGACCAGGGCCTGGCCGTGGTAAGTCTCTCCGGTCTGGAACAGCAGCGGAAATCCGGGATGCGGCGCGGTCAGCGACTCGGCTGAAAACATCTGGCGAAACAGGATTGTCCCCCGCCACAGCTTGTGCTGTTCCATGAACATCAGATAGTTCACCGACTCCGCTTTGCCTTCTCCGCGCGGCCCGCCCTGCTGGTTATAAGTTAGGAACACCGCGCCGTGCGCCATCAGATCCCAACCGCCGCGTGAGGTCATCCACAAGCGGGAAGGGACTGACGCCGGCTGCCAGCCGGTTCCTGAGCCGGCGTGTGGCGAAGGCAGAGCAGCTTCTGTTGGCGCAGACATGTTCATTCCCGCCATGTCTGGGGTTTGCTCGGCCGCTTCGTGAGGATGAGGAATGTCTTGTGCCAAACCAGGCGTCAGGAGAATCGTTGCTACCAAGAAAAGTAAGATCGTACTTCGCATCCAAAAGTTAGATGCAAGACGCGGCAAAGGATCTACTCGGGAGAGCACTTATCAGAATATCAGCGCCCGTTGAAGTTGGGGCTGCGCGCCAGAACGGGCGAGGACGCCCGTCCTCCATCGCTTCCTACGAGCCAGTGATCTTTACTCGCAGCTCCTCGGGCAGCCGCTCGCGAATCTCGGCCGGCAAGCGGTCGTGCACGTGACGCGCCCCCAGCTTAGCCACGTCAACCACCGCCATCGGAGCGGGCGTTGCCACAGCCACCACCAGCCAGATCAACGCGGAGAGCGCAAAACCAGCCAGCGCGGCCAGTTCCAGCCAGAAGGCATGGCGCGGACCAAAGTGGCGGATGACTCCGAAGGCCAGCAGGAAAACACCCGCGGAAACCGAGGCCAGGGCGATCAGTCCCACGTCAATTGCGCGGTGCAGACGTTGTCGGCCGCGGCAATGTTCGCACTCGGCAAAGTGGTCTTCGTAGCCGCCGCGCATCTCGGGCACGATGCCGGAAATGTCATACCGCCAGCCGGCCAGGATCTTGCCCACGATAGGGTCAACGCACTGCTGACTCATTGAATTACAGGCGAATAGGAGCCAGGGGCTCCGATTGCGCTGCCAGCATCACACGGTTGCGGAGCAGGGTCCGGCGGGAGCCCAAGGCTTTCTCCGCCGCTCCCCGGGCAAGTTCAGGATGGTTATTCTGCTCGGAGAGGTGCGCCAGCACTACGTATGTTGCACCTCCATCATAGTCGCTGGTAAAGAATTCTGCGAGCGCCTCATTAGAGAGGTGCCCCACCCGGCTCATGACCCGCTGTTTCACCGACCACGGGTAAGGACCGACGCGCAGCATCTCGACATCGTGGTTCGACTCGACCACCAGCAAGTCGCAGCCCCGCAGGTGGTCGCGCACGCTGGCTGGCATGTATCCGAGATCGGTCGCGACCCCGACTTTCACGCCTTCGGCACGAAAAGTAAATCCCACGGGATCAGCAGCATCGTGTGGGATGGTGAACGGCATGACCGCGATATCCCCAATGTGGAAACTCCGTCCCGCCGAAAAGACCTCCAGCCGGGAAACTTGGGGACGCTCCCCTTTAGCGTCTCGCACCGCCCGCGACCACGCCTGATGGGTAGCCCCAGTCATGAAAATAGGAACGGTGAGGCGCTTGGCCAGTGTGGCCAGCCCGTACACGTGATCGGAATGCTCGTGGGTGATGACGATGGCGGAGAGGGAGTGAGGGTCGTCGCCTGCGGCCTTGATGCGCTTGAAAGTCTCGCGACAGGAAATTCCCGCGTCGACGAGGATTCTCGTGCTGGAACTAGACACGATGGCGCTGTTTCCCCGGCTGCCACTGGCCAGCACCGAGACCGAAACTCCCATAGGTTGCAGCATACCCTTTGCTACTGTGGAAACGGGAGTAACTTTCTGGTTAGCCGAGACTTTCGGGTTTGGTGCGTATTCCCGCACTAGGCTCGGCTTCGCAAACCCACCAAAGACCGCACCAAACGCGTGCTTTCGAGAAATTTCAGTGCTATAGTTTCGAGCCGCTACAGGTCGCCGCAGCCTCTGTACGCACAACGAGGTTTCGGGATGGAGGGGAAATGAGAAGCAAACAATTCTTGCACGGCATGATTGCGGGTCTGGTCATTTTCGCAGTGGCTGCGATTCTGGGGAACGTGGCCCGAGCGGCCAGCACGGAACAGGTGATCTACAGTTTCGCCGGAGACGCAGACGGCGAGTACGTGGACAGTGATTTGGTGATGGACAGCGCCGGCAATATTTACGGTACAACGGTGCAAGGCGGTTCCGGGAGCGGCACTGTTTTTGAGCTGACACCTTCCGGCGGCGGCTGGACTCACACCGTGCTTTACAGCTTCACCGGCCTCGCGGACGGGGGACAGCCCTACAAGGGAGTTACGCTGGATTCGGCGGGCAATCTCTATGGCGCCACCGTGGTGGGCGGAAGCTTTAGCGGGCCATGCGTCGAAGCAGGCTGCGGCGTCGTTTACAAGCTGACCAACAATGGGGGCACCTGGACGCAGACCGTGATTCATACTTTCACCGGCGGCAACGATGGCCAAGGGCCCGGCGCCGGCGTCACCTTCGACAAGCACGGCAACCTCTACGGCATGACTCCGATCGGCGGAGCGAACGGTCTCGGCACCATTTATCAGATGACGGCAGACGCCAATGGCAACTGGAAAGAGCGGGTGATCCACACCTTCACCGGAGGCACGGACGGGTCCAGCGCCTCCGCAGGCCGGCTGATTCTGGACCGGGCGGGGAATCTGTATGGTGTAGCCACCACCGGTGGCGCGAATCAATCGGGCACCGCTTTCGAACTTTCACCCGCTCCGGGTGGAACTTTTACATTCAAGACACTGTATGCGTTCAAGGGTAGCCCTGACGCGGGATTTCCCTACGGCGCTCTGGTCTTCGATAAGTCGGGTAAACTCTACGGCACCACCTACTACGACGGCGCCAACGACCTGGGCTCGGTCTACCAGTTGACGAACAGCAACGGCACGTGGAGTGAAAGCGTGCTCTACAGCTTTAAGGGCGGAAAAGACGGAAGCAGTCCCATCAGCAACCTGGTAGTTGACCGCGCCGGCAACTTGTGGGGCACCACCAGTGAAGGCGGCGCTGGATGCAGCTGTGGCACTATCGTTGAGCTCAGCAACCGGAGCGGGCAGTGGCGCGAGCGGGTGGCGTATCGCTTCGCCAGCGTTCCAGACGGTGCCTTCGTCTACAACGGAATGATCGCTGACGCAGCCGGGAACCTGTACGGCGCAACCGTGCACGGCGGGAATACAGATGATGGGACGATCTACAAGTTCACGCCGTAAGGAGTGTCACTTTGTTCCAAAAATTTCGCTCAGCGCTTTCCGTCCCGCTGATCCTGCGTACCCGCCCGCGGTCCCGGTTAGGAATCCCAGGAAGGATTCGTAGATCTGGGCCCGGTAGGGCTTCGCCGCAAGAAAGAAGTAGGCAAGCAATTGCATCGCAGGGACACACGCGCCCACCAGGATGACCCAGCGCCATGGCCGTTCGGGCCGGAGCGCACCCAGCAACATGGTCGACGCAAGCACCAGGAGGGCAACCAGCAGCAGGTCGTCAATTACCAGGTTGAGCCACCCCGCGCCAAGGCCAAGCACGGCGCCAAGAATGTAGATGGCAACGTCGCTGCGGCTTTGATCAACCATGATTAGAGGCGCCGTCGTCCCGACGGCTGTCCGGCAGACCGAGAGCTAATACTTGTAGAACCCTCGCCCGCTCTTCTTTCCCAGCCAGCCCGCGTCCACCATCTTGATCAGCAGCGGACAGGGGCGGTACTTGGGGTCGCCCAAGCCGTCGTGCAGCACCCGCATGATGTCGAGGCAGACGTCGAGCCCGATGAAATCAGCCAGGGTCAGCGGGCCCATGGGATGCGCCATGCCCAGCATGAACACCTCATCCACGGCTTCGGGGGTAGCGACTCCCTCCATCACCGCGAACATTGCTTCGTTCAAAAGTGGCATCAGCACGCGGTTGGAAACGAATCCTGGGGCGTCGTTCACGTCAACCGGCGTCTTCTGCAACTTGATGGCGAGGTCGCGCACTGCCTGGAAAGTTTCGTTGGCCGTGGCCAGCCCGCGAATCACCTCCACCAGTTTCATCACCGGCACGGGATTGAAGAAGTGCATCCCAATGACCTTCTCGGGCCGGCCGGTCAGCGTGGCCAGCTTGGTGATGGAAATGGAAGAGGTATTCGAGGCGAGGATGATTTCCGGGCGACAGATGCGGTCCAGGTCGCGAAAAATTTCTTTCTTGATCTCGAACTTTTCGGTGGCCGCTTCCACCGCGAAATCGCAGTCAGCAAGCTTTTGGCGATCGATGATAGTGGTGATCCGCTGGAGCGTCGCAGACTTCTGATCCGCCGTGATCTTGTTTTTGGCAACTTCGCGCTCAAGATTCCTGGCGATAGTGTCGAGCGCGCGATCGAGAAATCGTTGCTCCACATCGCACAGCACCACCGAGTAACCATTGCGCGCGAAAACGTGGGCAATACCGTTGCCCATCGTCCCGGCACCCACGACTCCCACTCGCCGAATTTCCATGAGAGCTTCTCCTGAAGGTATGAAAACTCGCAAGTGTAACACCTGCGTACCATCGGGGTGGCGCGCGTGAAACCCGGGGTTCGCAGAAGAGTTGCGGTGCAAATTCGTTTAAGGTTCTCTTAAGGTTAAGGGAATCTTGCATGACTTTGCTCCGGGGCATCACCCGACCACACCTCCGCATCCTATGCACACAGATACCGCGGTCAGGATTGGACGACCCGGTGGGAGGCAACCATGAAAAAGCAAATGAGAATGGCAGCATTCCTGGTCGCGGTCACACTGGCGCTGAGTGGGTTAGCTCTGGCGCAATACCGCGATGGCGACGACCGAGATCGCGACGATGACGGCTACTACCGCCAAGGCGGCGCCGGACCGGCCAGCCAGTACGGTTATCAGAGCGGCTACCGCGACGGGCTCGACAAGGGGCAGCATGAGGGCCGCGAAAACGATCCTAACGACTACCGCACTCCCGACTGGCGGCAGGCCACCCGCGGCTACCAGGCATGGATGGGGCCGATCGGGGCCTATCAGAATGCCTACCGCAACGGCTACCAGAACGGGTTCCGCGAGGGCTTCAACAGCGCGTACCGCGGGGGAGATAGAGATCGGGATGACGTCAGGCCGATTTACGACGCTGGGAACTATCCGAACTATGGCCGGTTCGGCAACCAGGCTTATGACTTCGGCTATCAGGATGGAGCCACGGCCGCGCGCGGCGATCTCTCCGAGCGCAAGCCCTTCAATCCCAACCCTCGTGGCAGATTTGAAGATGAAGATCGCGGCTACAACCGCGCCTTCGGCGACAAGGACGCCTACCGGGCGCGGTATGCCAACGGGTACCGGGCAGGCTACCAGGCAACCTTCCGGCGCTACTAGAACCAGTCACAACCCGGATCAACGAAAAAGGCCGCCGGTAACGGCGGCTTTTTTTCTGCGTGAGCGGGCTTCAGTTCACCCGCGGAGGAGCATGCTTCCCGCGGGTTTTGTTTTCTCCCGTGCTCAGGGTACGGAAGTGGTGATAGAGCACGTGCACTTCCTCGCTTAGCAGGTGGACAATTTGCAGGCAGAACTCGTGGTGTTCCCGCAGAAAATTGAGAAACCGGTCACGTTCCACGAAGGCCACCTGGACGTGGCTTGCCGCCTCCGCCGTGAGCTTGTAAGGCGCTCCGGTCAGGGCTTCGCTCAGGCCCAGCACAGTTCCCGGGCCCGCTTTCCCCAACACCGCGGCGGATTTCGCGGACGCGGGCACCAGCAGCCGCACTTCCCCTCGTTCCACGAGATAGACACCCTGGACAGGTTGCCCGCTGCGGAACAGGGCGGCTCCCGGGACATAGGCATGCTCCGTCTTGAGCGCTTTCAGTTCCTGCCAAAGATCGGGACTTGGTTGAATGGGTTTACCGGGATTACGCTTGGCCACGGCCCTCACTCCGTGGTCCTTTTCTATACGAGCCCGTAACGCCCGTTATGTGATCGTCATCACTGGCAAGCGTGACACGGTTTCGGGTGAGCGCCCTGCCGCATCCGTGGACGGCAACAAATAAAGACCCGCCCGCGGGCGGGTCCTCATTCAATTGTGGCACTGTGCTTATTCGCGTTCCATGACTTCGTCGATGGCGACTTTCCCGCCCTTGTCGACGTTGACCACGCGATGAATGCTCTTGAACCCCGAAGCCGTGATGTCGACCATGTAAGTCCCCGGGTTCAGATAGAACTCGACCGGCGAGTTCTTATCGAGCATACGGTTGTTGACCGCGATTTGGGCGCCTTTGGGCTGGGTCTTGACGCTCACGGTACCCATCCCGGTGGTGTCGCCGCCGCCACCGAACATCTTTTTGAACTTGCCCGCGGTCTTAATCTCGTTGGTATTGCCCAGGGCGCGCAGCGCCGGGGCAAAATGGAAAGTCTGGCCGGCTTGCAGGTTGGCCGTGGTGGTTTCGTCCAGGTATCCCTGCTTCTTGATGGTCAAGCTGTGGTTGCCGGGCTTGTCCACCGCCAGTTGCGTCGGAGTGACCCGGCCGGTGTCTTTGCCATCCAGGAATACCAGGGCGCCAGCCGGTTCGCTGCCCACTGACATTCCCGCAGTCAGCCCTGCCAACTGGACCACCAGGAACGACTTGCTGCCCGAAGCCACTTCGAGGGTCCGGGTTTCGGTGGAGTATCCCGCCTTGCTCACCGTAACCACGTGCGACCCCGGAGTGAGACCCGGCATGGTGTAGGGAGTGACCCAACTGGGATCCACGCGGCCGTCAATGTGTACCTGCGCGCCTTCCGGAGTCGAACTGATTGCCAACTGGCCGGGGATGGTTTGCGGCGCTGGCGCTGACGTCCTGGCGGCTTTTTTCCTGGGATTGAATTTCGGTTTCACCGATACCGCCGCCGGCGGCTCCGCAGTGATCGGTTCCGCGGCCTGCACCGGCACTGGAGCCGGCGTCACGGCGGCAGCTTGGGGCGCGGCCTGCGCGGGTGCAGCGCTGGGTTGGGCTGATTCGGTCGCAGCCGCAGATTGCGTCGGAGTGCTGTCGTCATCGGAATCCTGGTTGTGGATACGGAAGGCGATGACCACGATGACCAGCAGGATGACGCCAACCGCCCCGGCGATGGCATAACCAAAGAGTTTTGGCGGAGTCTTCTTGATTTCCTTGACCGCTTTCTTGGCTACTTCGCGGGGCTGGATCTTGGGTTTTTCCGGTTCTCGCGGCGCGATGAACAGGGTGGCCTTGGTCTGGTCAACCGGCTCGGGCACGGACGGCGGCGGGGGCGGTGCGATGAATACCTCTTTCAACGGAGGCAACTCGTCGATTTCAGAAAAACTCGCGTGCTTCGGGGCATCGGCGGGAACCTCGGCCATCATCGGATCAATCGTGATTTTGGGGGTCTCGACCGCAGTCTCAAATTCCGGCTCCACCGTCGCTGACGACATGGTCGCCTTTCCCCGGGTCGCAGCTTCCATCGAAGCTTTCACGCAGGAACTGATGAATTGCTCGCTCGGATCCAGCTTCGGCACTCGGGGCAAATCCTCGGTGACGGAGGTGGCGCTGCTGCCGCTCCATCCCGCAGCCGCCGCGGCCGCCTTCTTCTCTTCCTCCGGGGACGTCATGCTCGAAATCTCCGCCGGCGGTTGCACGTCGAATTCCTGCGGGGAAACCTGCGGTGCGGCGGGCTTAGGCGGCGCCATCACCGACGCAACCTCTACCTTTGGCGGCAGAGTCTTTGCCACCGGCTTCGGCGGTGCCGCCGCGACCGGAGCCGCGACTGCAGGCGCCGGCTTCTGCTTCTGCGGGGTGATTAATCCCTGCGGCGGCTGTGCCGGTTTTTTCGCGGCAGTTTTGGTCGCACTTTCCTTGCATCGTTCCAGGTCATTCACCAGGTCTTGCCCGGATTGGTAACGCTCATCCGGCGCTTTCGCCAGCGCCTTCATGATCACCTGACTGAGAACCGGGTGAGTCTTGCGATTGATCTGATCGGGGGCAACCGGAGTCATCTCCAGGATGGATTGGCGCACCTGGTCGGCATCTTCTCCGCTGAACGCCTTGCGCTCAGTCACCATCTCGTACAGAATCGCGCCGAGGCTAAACACGTTGGAACGGGCATCCAGCGGGTCGCCGCGCAGTTGTTCGGGCGACATGTAATGCAAAACCTCCGGAGGCGCACCCGATGCCTGCGACGCCGGAGCGCCCATGGCCGAGATTCCAAAGCCCAGGACCTTCACCGTGCCGTCCCAGGTGACCATGATCTTGGCAGGCTCCAGACTGTAGTGCACCACGTGATGAGAGTGGGCATGGTCGAGCCCCTGGCAGGTCTGCCGCACAATATCCTGCAGGTCCCAAATGGAGAAACCTTCCTTGCGCGCCAGCATGGTGCTGATGCTGTTGCCCTGCACGTATTCCAGCGCGGCGCAGAAAAGCCCATCAATGTCGCCGGCGCCATACAACAGGGCGATATTGTGGCTGTTCAGGACCTTGGTGGTCTCCGCTTCCTCCAGGATGCTCTGCACCAGGGCTGCGCCCTGCTCCCCCAGCAACTCCAGCTTGATCGTTTTCAGCGCGACCGTTTGTCCGTTCTCCGGATCGGAAGCCTTGTAGATGGCCCCTATCGGAGAGTGCGTGATTTCGCTAAGTACTTCGAACCGCCCGATTTTCGTCGACATGGTCTTAATCGCCCTCGCCCAGGCAAACGTGCGGACGCCATCCCACGGGACAGCGCAGGCTTGTGTCTTGGGGAGGGGATGGCACTAGGATAGCCCGGGCTGGGTGCAGATCGTGAGTTACGAAAGTACTCGAAAGCCGGCTGCGCGTTCTCGCGGCTTTCGGGCGTACCCCGTCTGCTCTCGCAACCTCGATCTGGCGAAATGCAGTCGTACCTCTTAGCCCGGGAGGCAGTTATGTATTCATGAGTTCTTGCTGCGGATGACATTTGTCACTGCCGTTCGATGACGATCCCCACTGGCGGCGCGGCATCTGACTCCGGATAATCGCATCATGGTTTAGCAATCGCGTGGCAGGAAAGTCGGGGCAGATGGGCCCGGATCGGTGGCAGAACGGTTGTCCCGCCGGGTGTGATCGTCTATCCTGATAGGAATCCCTAGGGCATGCTTCGACGGCATGCGTACGTTGTTCTCGTGTCTCCTGGAGTTCGACCATGACCCTGGCTCGCTTTGTCCAAAAGAACGCCTTCCGTAATAAACGCCGCACCTCGTTGACCGTGCTCAGTATCGCCTTCTCGTTGTTGCTGCTGACGCTCATGATGACCATCTGGCATGCCTTCTACATGTCGGAGGATAGCGCCCAATCGGCCCAGCGGCTGATCACGCGCAACAAGGTGTCGCTGGTGTTTTTCCTGCCGGGCTACTACCGGGAGAAGATTCGGTCCATTCCCGGAGTCACGCACGTGGTGAATGAGTCCTGGTTCGGCGGCCAGTATAAAGACCAGAAGCCCGAAAACATGTTCATGCAATTCGCCACCGATCCCCAGGAATTTTTCGATGTTTACAAGGAACTCAGTATCCCTCCGGACCAGTTGGAAGCCTGGCAAAAAGACCGCGCGGGTTGCGTGGTGGACTCGGATTTGGCCAAGAAACACGACTGGAAAATTGGCGACCGCGTCTACATCAAGGGCCTCATCTTCCCGTTGAACCTGGATCTCACCATCCGGGGCATTTTCACGGCACCGCGACCCACCGAATCCATTTACTTCAACAGCGCCTACCTGGACGAGGGATATGCGCCGGTGAAGGGGCGGGCCGGTTTCTTTGCGATGCTGGCGGATTCTCCCCAGGATGTGCCCAGGGTGGCCAAAGCGGTCGACGAGGAATTCCATAACGTGGAGCGGCCCACCAAGACCGAGAGTGAGCACGCCTTCCAGTTGGGCTGGATCGCGATGATGGGCAACGTCAAAGCCTTCATCCTGAGCATCTGCCTGGCCGTCGTCTTCGCCATCCTGCTGGTTTCGGCGAACACCATGGCCATGTCGATTCGCGAGCGTACCCGCGAAGTCGCGGTACTCAAGACCTTGGGCTTCACCCAGGGTCGGGTGCTGGGCCTGTTTGTCAGTGAAGCCGTGATTGTGGCCCTTGCCGGCGGAGTGATCGGGACCCTGGTTGCGGCGGGCCTGATCCGGCTGGCGTCCAGAGCTCCCGGACTGGAGATTTTCCTCGCCGGCATGAGGGTCACCGGACCCACCATGGCGGTGGCTCTGCTCGTCGCCGCCACCGTCGGCGTTGTGAGCGCGTTCATACCCGCATACCACGCTTCGCGTTGCAACATCGTGGAAGGATTGCGCCACATCGGCTGAGCAGGAGAATTGGCATGGCCATACCGATCAGTTACAACATCCGGAACCTCCGGCTGCGCAAAGGCGCCACGGTGATGACGGCGATGGGCATCGCGCTGACCGTCACCATCGCCATCTTTATCATGGCCCTGCTGGCGGGGTTGCATGCCGCTTTTGCCACCAGCGGCGACCCCCGTAACGTGCTGGTACTGCGCAAGGGATCGAACTCCGAACTGGCAGCAGGCGGAGTAGAACGGGATGCCATGCAGACCCTCCGCGACCTTCCGGGAATCGCCAAGGACGCCCAGGGCGAGAACCTGGTCTCCGGCGAAGACATCCTGGTCATCGTTCTTCCCCGCAAAGACGGCACCGGCGAAACCAACGTGACCATCCGGTTCATGTTGCCCGTGGGTTTGGAGATGCGCCCCAAAGTCAAGATTATTGCCGGACGCTGGTTTAACCCCGGACAGCGCGAAGTGGTGGTGAGCAAGTCCATCCACGAGCGCTTCTCCCAGGCGAATATCGGCGACACCATGTTTTTCGGCAAAGGCAGCTGGACGGTAGTGGGCATCTTCGACAGCGGTGGATCGGCGCACGAATCCGAGATCTGGGCCGACATCAACCAGCTCTCGTCCGATCTCGACCGCACCCAGTATTCGTCTGTCCTGATGCAGGCAACTGATCTGGAGACAGCCACGGCGCTTAAGAATCGCGTGAGCGATGACCAGCGCCTGAAGCTCAACGGCATGCTGGAGACCGATTACTACGCGAGCCAGCAGAGTACCGGCGGGGCCATCCGGATCGTGGGCTGGGTTGTGGCCGTGATCATGGGCATCGGTTCCTGCTTCGCGGCCATGAATACCATGTATGCGGCTGTCGCCTACCGCTCGCGCGAGATCGCCACGCTGCGTGTCATCGGGTTCTCGCGTCCCAGCATCCTGACTTCGTTTGTCTTCGAGTCACTGGTGCTGTCGCTGCTGGGGGCGGTGGTGGGTATCGTGCTGATGCTGCCGTTTAACGGCATGACGACGGGCACATCCAATCCTGTCACCTTCAGCGAGGCGGTTTTCAGCATCCGCATGACGCCGTATGTGATCGGGGTTGCACTGATGTTCGCCTTGATCATGGGATTGGTGGGAGGTCTGGCTCCCGCCTGGCATGCGGCCCGCCGCAACATCCTGACCGCGCTGCGCGACTAGCACGGACGAGATGTGATTTTGCTGACGACGGACGACGGAATGGCCATAGACTCCAAACACGAAGAGCTGCAAGCCTTGCGCATCGACCGCACTCAGCGCGGCAGTGGTGAGGGCGAACCGTCCCGGTGGGCCAGCCGCTACATCATCGGCGGCATCGCGATCGTGGTGCTGCTGAGCTTGGGCACGCTGGCGTACCGGTTGCTCGCGACCGACCCGCCCGAGGTGGAAGTGGCGCGCGCGGCCGTTGAGAGTGCCGACCTTCCCGGCATCGTGCTCACGGCCAGCGGTTACATTGTGGCCCACCACAAGATCAACGTGAATTCCAAAGTTACCGGCCGAGTCGCCTGGATTGGGGTGGAAAAGGGCGACAAGGTGAAGGAGGGCCAGGTCGTAGTCCGGCTCGAGGATGATGAGTTCCGCGCCCAGGTTACGCAAGCCCGAGGCGCTGTGGACAACGCAGCTGCCTACCTGCAACAACTACAGAACGGCTCGCGGCCGGAAGAAATCCAGCAGGCGCAGCACAACCTGGACGAAGCTCGCGCCACCCTGGCCAATGACAAAATCACGCTCGATCGTACCCGCGATCTTGCTGGCCAGGGTGTGCTCTCGCGGCAGGCACTCGATGACGCCTCCGCCAAGTTCGAAGCCGATCAGCAACGGGTGAACTCGCTGCAGCAGGGATACCAACTGGCCAGGATCGGGCCCCGGCCGGAAGAGATTCTGCGGGCCAAAGGCGCTCTGCTTCAAGCCCAGGGCCAGTTAGCCTATGCCCAGTCCCAACTGGACGCGACCGTGATCCGGGCTCCGGTGACCGGCACCATCCTGGAGCGTAAAGCCGAGAAGGGCGAACTCATCACCGCGCAGTTTGCCAGCGCCGCCGAAGGCGGTCCGCAAGGTTCGGTAGTTGCCCTGGCGGACCTTAACGATCTGCAGGTTGAACTCGACATCGCGCAGGACGACTTTGCCCGGCTTAACCCGCATCAGAAGGCCATGATCACGACTGACGCCTATCCCGACCGCAAGTACGACGGCGTGTTGTACGAAATCTCTCCCGAAGCCGACCGCCAGAAGGCTACCGTGCAGGTGAAGGTGCAGATCCTTACTCCCGACTCCTTTCTTCGTCCGGACATGAATGCCACAGTGAACTTCTTGTCGAGTGGGGACACCAGCAACAAGGGACAGAAGCCTTCGGGAGTGATGGTTCCGACCGCTGCCGTGCGCGACCGTGAAGGCAAGAAGGTCGTATTCATTGCCTTTAACGGCAAAGCGCTGGCACGCGAAGTCCGGGTGAATGCCACGCGCAGCAAGGGTTATCTGGTGGACGGGCTTACCGGCGGCGAGGACGTCATTATCTCCGGTCCGGCAAATTTGAAAGATGGGGACAAAATCAGAATCAAAGGACAGTCATGAGCACTGCTACGGTTCCGCATACAGCTACGCAGACGAAAGTGGTCCAGGCGCGCAACGTGAGCAAAACCTTCAAGCGCGATGCGTTTGAAGTGAAGGCCCTGGAAGATGTTTCCATCGAGATCGGCTCCGGCGAATTCATGGCGCTGATGGGCCCATCGGGCTCGGGCAAGACGACCTTGTTGAACATGATCGCGGCCATCGACCGTCCCTCGGCGGGCGAACTGCTGGTGCTGGGCGAAAACGTGTTCCGCTTCAGTGATGGCCAGTCCGCGCGCTGGCGCAATGAACACATCGGCTACGTGTTCCAGACCTTCAACCTGATTCCGGTGCTCACCGCGTTCGAGAATGTGGAACTACCCCTGCTGCTGACCAAGCTGAACCCACAGCAGCGGCGCGAGCACGTGATGACGGCGCTGAAACTGGTGGGCTTGGAAGACCGCGTGAACCACTTGCCCAAGCAGCTCTCCGGCGGACAGGAACAGCGCGTTGCCATTGCTCGCGCTATCGTCAGCGACCCTACGCTGCTGCTCGCCGACGAGCCCACCGGCGACCTCGATAGCCACTCCGCCACCGAGGTGCTGGAAATCCTCAAACGTCTGAATGAAGACTTCCACAAGACCGTCGTGATGGTGACGCACGATCCTCACGCGGCTTCCTATGCGCACGTCACGCGGCACCTGGAAAAAGGCATGCTGCTGCCAGCGTAAGCAAGGGTGAAGGGACTTTTCTTGAGAGTGCAGGGATGAAACGTTCTTGTCCGTCAAGGCCGAGCAAAGCTCGGCCTTGCTATTTTGGCTCATGGCGTCCGCCGCCACCGCGGTCAAGCTGGCTAAAGCTCAGAAACCGCGCTCTCGCTACCCTGGGCGCGTCCGTAGCCACTCTCCGCGGGATCGGCCACCCACTGCCAGGCGCGGCGCCCGTTGTCGCGCACCAGGCTCTTGGCCTCGCCATACTCCACCAGGCGATTCAGCACCGTGGTTACCGAAGCCAGAGGATCCTTGTGACGCAGCAGCACCGGTGGGATGCGCTGCTGGATCTGTTCGCATACTTCGCGCGCGCCCAGTGGCTTGGCTGCTTCCATCAACACCATGCGGCAAGCTTTGGTGAAGCCCGGCTGGCGTCCCCCGCTCTTGCGGTCCACCAGTTCGAGCAACTCTTCGGTCAGCACCTCGTCCCCGAACAAGTTGGCCAGCCCGACGATCGTTTGTTTTACGGTGCCGATGCGCTTCATGATATCGGCGCGCTGGCGCAAGAGCTGCCTGAGTTCTTCGTGCGCAGCCCTGACGACTTCCTGAACATGTGGGTCCCCACTGCCGGGAAGGTTCTTTCCGTTTCCGTTTCCGTTACCGTTTATCCGCCCGTTATCCATGACCATCCTCCGGATCCGATCGCACTACTTGTTTCCGGCGTCCGTGTCGCTGCCCCAAATCCGCCTGAGCACACCATCCTTGTGCTCTGATACGCAGGCACCCAGAGATTCGTTCCCAGACTCTTTGCGAATTTCTGGACCGCCACGTCCATGTGCGAGGACTTTCCTGCGTCGGAGCAACTGTTGCCCGGTTAGACGATTGGATTCAGAAAAGGTGAGATACGGTTGTAAAATTCGCGTTAATTCACGCCCGACACTGACACTTGGAGATGAGCGTTATGTGGGATTCCAGGCATATTCAGTCCGCTTTTTCATAGCCCTTAATCGTGCAGCTCCCAGAGTTGGAAGATTACTTCCGGTTTGTTCAAGATCGAACACCCCGCTTGTTCGAAATCGAACATCACAGAGCCCGTCTAAAGCTCGGCACCAGATTTGCCGATTTTCCTTGCTAGTCGCGAAGCATCGGCATGGGTTGACGTTCCCTGGCCGGAGACGAGGCGTCCAGAACGAGTCCGAGGATCCTGCGCCGGAGTGTGTGATGGGGCCCGTCGATGGGATCTTTGCCTTGCGCTCCCACTCCGAAAACAGGATGCCAGCACAGGAGAACCGGATTGTGATTTCGCTGAAGAAATATCTGGATATGGAACCGGACAGGCCGGGCGCAAGCCAGCCCGACTCGAGCGAACTGTTTTCGGCGACTCTGGAGTCCTATCGCTCCACGCTGCTGGCCATGGGAAAGGGCGGAGCTCGAGCCTGCCCTGCCCTCGGCCCAGATCTGCAACAAACCCTCGCCAGCCTTGAGCAACGCCTCACCCACCCGAGCGTACCCGCCTTGGTGCGGGAGACGGGAAACCAGGTCGAGGAGCAATTGCAACTTTGGGGAGGGCAGGTTGCCGAATACTCCAAAGCCCGGGCCCACGACGCCAAAGAGCTCTTGATGGTGTTGGCCCGCACCGCCGAGTCCGTGGGCGAGCGCGATCAGCGTTATGCCAACCAGTTCACCGAGTTCACCGGCCGGTTACAGAAAATTGCCGACCTGGACGATTTGTCCCAGGTCCGCGCCTCCCTGGTAAAGCGAGCGACCGAACTGAAGACCTACGTGGACCAGATGGAGCGAGACAGCCACGAGTCGGTGAAGCAACTGCGGGCGGAAGTCTCAACCTACGAGACCCGCCTCAAAGCCGTCGAGAAGATCGCGCTACGGGATGCGCTCACCGGTCTGCCGAATCGCTCGAACGTCGAGGAGCGGATTGAATCACGCATCGCGCAAAAACAGCCGTTCTGTTTGGTCATCCTCGACCTGAACCGGTTCAAGCAGGTCAACGATCGCCACGGACACCTCGCCGGCGACAGCCTGCTCAAGCACTTTGCCCAGGAGTTGCGGGCGAATCTGCGTTCCACTGACTTGGTCGGGCGCTGGGGTGGAGATGAGTTCATCCTGGTCATGGATTGCGACCTTCCCGGAGCGCAGATCCAGGTCGAGCGCCTCCAGAAATGGGTGTTCGGGGAATACACCATCCCGCTTGGTGCTGCCAAGGGTGAAGCAAAAGTCCATGTGGACGCTGCCATCGGTCTGGCCCAATGGCAGCCGAACGAAACCATTCAGGAAGTGATGGAACGCGCTGACGCCGCCATGTACCAGCAGAAGGAGCTGGCGCAGAAATCCACGCCATAGCTTCGACTCTGCCGACTCCGCCACCAGAGGCTGATCCCCTGAAGCGGCATGAGGATTGGTTCCCAGGGAGGCGGTGCCACCTTGTCCTTTCAATTGACCTGAATGTTAAATGCGCACCCGACCGCCCTAGGCAAGCCAGTTCGCCGGAACACCAATCCATACTTTCAATGGCTTCCGGGCTACCTCGACCGCATCACCCGACCGTAGTAGCATTGTTGCAAGCGGACAAGAGGGGACCTTCGTATGGAAGGGCTGTTCCTTTTCTTGCTCATTTTCATCCTGCGCCAGCTTTTTGCTGACTCGCAGAATCCTGCCGACTACTCCTCAGCGATTGACCGTCAAGCCGAGCAGTTCGCCGCCCAGCACAACTATCCCATGGCGGAAAAGACCCTGCAGGACCGGCTGCGATCGGTCGAGAAACAATATGGACGAGATGACATCGCAGCGGCCGTTTACCTCCGCAAGCTGGCCCTGCTCAAAGTCGAGCAGGGTGACAGCGCGGCAGCCGAGTCCCTGCACCGGCGAGTGCTCGCCATCCAGGAAAACCAACTTGGCCCACACTCTCCCGACCTCATCTCGACCCTGGAGTGGCTGCTGCATTTCTCAAGGGCCCGAGGCGACCTCGACACCGCCGAGACGCTGGCGCAAAGGGTGCTTGCGATCCGTGCCGCGGCGTTCGGGGAGGATGATCCGGAAGCAGCTGGGGTCTACAACACTCTTGGCCTGTTGCTGCGCGAGAAGGGCGAGCGCGCAAGGGTGCTTTGGGCATTGCGCCGCGCCCTGGAGATCAGGCAGAAACATTCCCGAGGCGATGAAGCGCATCTGGCGCTGAGCCTTTGTAACCTCGCAGTGGTTCTGGCGGAGGATCGTCAATTCGAGGAGGCCGAAACGCTGTACCGGCAGGCACTGTCGATCCGGGAGAAGCTCCCGGAACCGGAGACCATCGAGCTGGCCTTCAACCTGACCGGCCTCGGCGAACTCCTCTGGCAGAAGCAGGACTACGTTGCCGCGGAACCGCTTTATCGGCGGGCGATCGCAATACTGGAAAAAGCGTATGGCCCGGATAGTCCCCAGGTCATGGACACGATCACCCCACTTGGCAGGCTGCTGATGCAGAAGGGGGATTACGGCTCGGCCGAGCCTCTGCTCCGGCGCGTGCTTGCGTTGCAGGAGAAATCCTCCGGAGGTGCACCGCTGCAGCTTGCCAGCGCGCTCGAGGACATCGCAACCCTGCTGCGGCTCAGGGGCGACATTGGCGAATCCGTAGCCCTGTACCGGCGCGTACTGGAGATTAAGGAGAAAGAATTGGGACCGGACCATCCCGCCATGGCCATCCCTCTCGCTAACCTTGGCTGGCTTCTGGGACAGCAGAACAACTACGCCGAAGCCGAGGTTGACCTGCGTCGCGCAATGGCGATTGCCGAGCACGCCGGCGAAGAAAGCAACGAATTTCTGGCAACTGTTCTGCGCAAGCTGGGGTTACTGCTGCGCCAAAGACTCGACTACACCGGCGCTGAGCCACTGCTCTGGCGGGCCTTGGGGCTGGAGGGGAAGGTGCACGGGCACAATCATCTTGAATATGCATCCATGCTAGAGGAGCTCGCGACTCTGCGTGCGGCCCAAGGCGATCACAAGGGTGCCGAACCCCTGCTGCGACAGGCTTTGGCCATAAAGCAAGAGAACTACAAGCCCGACCAGCCCGAACTCGCCGTCACCCTGGCGAATCTTGCCATCACGCTGCAACAGCAAGGCGTGTCCGATGAGGCCGAGCCGCTGCTGCGGCGCGCCATCTTCATCTACGAAAACGCTCCCGGCCCGCACGAACAATCGCTGAGCTCAACCCTGCACCACCTGGCTATGCTGCTCCACAAGAAGGGCAGGTATCGGGAAGCCGAATCTTTCTACCGGCGCGCCCTAGTGCTCTTCGAAAAAGTCTGGGGACCTGCGCATCCGAAGACCGGAGAAATCCTGAGGATGCTGGCCCAGGCGCTGGAGAGCACCGGGGATATTACCGGTGCGCGGCTGATGCTGGGCCGCGCCTGCAATATTTTGGCCCAGACTTTGGGAGAGAATCATCCCAACACCCTCCGCATGAGAGCCTGGCTAGAGGTTTTGATGATGAGGCTGCCGAACTCTGGCGTGAATTGAAGCTGGCGATCCGAAAACTGGATACTCCGGATCAAACCTCCGCCCACCCACTGAAACTATTCCGCGTACCCGTCCGGCTGGCTCAGCGCCTCCAGGTGGGCATGCTCGTCGATGAAGTGGCGTCCTGCGGCCAGCGCCTTGCGGTTGGTCTCCAGCAGTTCCACCTTCTTCACCTTGTCTTCGATCACACCCATGGCCGTGCCCGGTGACAGGCATTCGGTCTCTTCCAGCAGCGCGCCCATGAGCACGATGTTGGTGGTCTTGGTGGACCCCAGTTTGTCGGCCATCTCCGACGCGGGGATGCAGATTACCCGCACCTTGGGTGGCGCTTCAAAATCCGCGGGGAGGGCGTCCCGGTTGTACAGGATCAGGCCTCCAGGGCCGACCTGCGATGCGAACTTGCGCAAAGATATCTCGTTCATCGCTACCAGCACATTGGGGTGCGAGATCAGCGGCGAGCCGATGCGATTTTTCGACAGGCAGACATGGCAGTGGGCGCTGCCCGACCGCATCTCGGGTCCGTAGGACGGCAGCCAGCTGACTTCCAGGCCCTCCCGCATTCCCATTTCCGTGAGCAACTGTCCCAACAGCAACACGCCCTGCCCGCCAAAGCCCGCGACCTTGATCGTGAAGTTCTTGAAACGATGCGCGTGGCTGGCAACCCCGCCCTCGTATCCGCCTTCCTTCGGGGTGATCTCAAGCACGTCCGGCACTGGCCGCTGGGGCGGCGCGTTGTTGACCGGCATCTCCGGCTTGCGGTCGCGGAAGACGTTCAAGGGGAAGACCGGCACCATCCTGTCCAGCACCCAGCGCCGCGCCTCCACCGGGTCTTTGCCCCAGATCGTCGGACAAGGCGACAGGATCTCCACGAAGGTGAAACCGGCGCCATCGCGCTGGATCTCCAAAGCCTTCTTGATTGCCCGCCGCGCTTTCATGATGTTCTTGTTGTCGGACAGCGCCACCCGCTCGATGTACACCGGCGCCTCCAGCGTAGCCAGCAGTTCGGACATGTGCAGCGGGAAGCCTTCATTCGCCGGCCGGCGTCCCCACGGCGAGGTCGTGCTCTTTTCTCCCACCAGCGTGGTCGGCGCCATCTGCCCGCCGGTCATGCCGTAGATGCCGTTGTTCACGAAGAACACGCTGATCTTTTCACCGCGGTTGGCGGCATGCACAATCTCAGCCGTGCCAATCGCCGCGAGGTCTCCGTCGCCCTGGTAGGAGATGACGATCTTGTCCGGACACGCCCGCTTGATTGCCGTCGCCGAAGCCGGCGCGCGTCCGTGGGCCACCTGCACGTTGCCCACATCAAAGTAGTAATACGCAAACACCGAGCAGCCCACGGGACTGACGAACACGGTTTTGTCCTGCAGCCCGAGTTCCTGCAAGGCCTCGGCGATCAGCTTGTGGGCCACGCCGTGACCGCATCCGGGGCAATAGTGGGTCTGGTGCTGCAGCTCTGATTTGCGTTCGTACAAGTCATAAAACAGGTCTGACTTGGTGTGAATGACTTCGAAGCCGTTGTTGCTGACTTCCAGCTCTTTCAACCCAACCTTGCTCTCGTCTGCCATAGTCGTTGTCCTTTTCAGACCAGCGCCGCCGCGCGCTCCAGCACCTGCGCGTGAAGTTCTTCCACCGACGGCACATTGCCGCCTACTCGTCCGTAGAATTCCACCGGCACCTTGCCGTTGACCGCCAGGCGGACGTCTTCCACCATCTGCCCGTTGCTCAACTCCACCACCAGGATTTTCTGTACCCTGGATGCGGCTTCCACCAGAGCTTCCGTCGGGAACGGCCACAACGTGATGGGGCGTAACAGCCCGGCTTTCAAACCCTGCTTGCGCGCCACCTCGACCGTGGACCGCAACACCCGCGACACAATGCCGTACCCAACCAGGAGAATCTCGGCGTCTTCGGTCTGGTACACCTCATGCCGCGCCTCGACGTGCGCCCGGATGTACTTGGCTTCCAGCCGGCGCTGGTGCTCTTCCAGTTGATCCGGCTCCAGGTAGATGGAACTGATCAGGTTTGCTCGCGTTTCCGGCGTGCCCTTCACCGCCCACAGCTTTTCCGGCGCGACGATCTCGCGATACTCCAAATCCAACGGCTCCATCATTTGGCCGGTGAACCCATCCGCCAGAACCACTGCGGGATTGCGATACTTGTCCGCCAGTTCGAAGGCCAGCACCGTGAGGTCGGCCATCTCCTGCACCGACGCCGGAGCCAGCACGATGTTGCGATAGTTCCCGTGCCCGCCACCTTTCACCATGGCAAAGTAGTCGCTCTGCTCGGGCGCAATGTTCCCCAACCCCGGGCCGCCGCGCACTACGTCGACTACCACGCAGGGCAGTTCGGCGCCGGCCAGGTACGACATGCCCTCTTGCATCAAGCTGAGACCGGGGCCAGAGGAAGCGGTCATGACGCGGACCCCGGCCGCAGCTGCGCCGTACACCATGTTGATGGCGGCGACTTCGCTCTCCGCCTGCAGAAACGTCCCCCCGACCTGCGGTATGTAGAGCGCCGCAGACTCGGCGATTTCGCTGGCAGGAGTAATCGGATATCCGTAGTAGGCGCGGCAGCCGGCCAGAATCGCACCTTTCACCACCGCGACGTTGCCTTTACAGAGTTGCCGCATGTTCGTCTCCTTGGGGCGCGGCCACTGCCGCTTTCGGCGGCGCGATCCGCCGGTACACGGTGATAGCGCCGGGCTCGGGACAGCAGTAGAAGCAGATGCCGCAGCCGGTGCAGTCGTGTCCGGTATAACGCGCCGGGTGTACGCCGTAGGCGCTCAACTCCTCCGCCAGCTCCAGGCATTTGGGCGGGCAGGATTCCACGCACAGCCCGCATCCCTTGCACTCTTCCACATCGATGGTCACCTTACCGCGTGCTTGGCCTGCCATAATCACCTCGTTACCGCCGTCTGTGCGGCGAGCGGACGCTGCAGCCACTTGGTCTCTTCGCAGTATGCGTAGAGTTCGTCTTTGAACTTAGGGTGTGCAATCTCGATCAAGGCCTTGGCCCGCTCCCGAATGGACTTGCCGAACAGGTAGGCCACGCCATACTCGGTCACTACGTAGCGGATCAGCCCGCGCGACGTCACCACCCCAGCCCCTGGACTGAGCATGGGAACGATGCGCGAGATGGCGCCGTCTTTGGCGGTCGAGGAAATCGCGATGATGGGCTTCCCGCCCTTCGAGCGCGAGGCTCCGCGCAGGAAGTCCACCTGGCCGCCGATGCCGCTGTAGAACTGGTTGCCGATCGAGTCCGAGCAGACCTGCCCGGTCAAGTCGATCTGCAAGGCCGAGTTGATGGCCACCATCTTGTCGTTGCGGGCGATCAATGCGGGATCGTTGGTGTAGGAAGTGGGGTGGAATTCGAAGATCGGATTGTTGTCCACGAACTCGAACAGCCGCTTGCTGCCCAGGGCGAAGCCCAGGATGATCTTGCGCGGCTTGAAATTCTTACGCGCGCCGGTTACCACCCCGGCTTCAATTAATGAGATGGCTCCATCGGAAACCAACTCGCTGTGAATGCCCAGGTCCTTGCGGTCCATGAGAAACGGCAATACTGCGTCCGGGATGCCGCCGATGCCGGTTTGCAGCACGCTCCCGTCCTCGATCAAGCTGGCCACATTGCGCGCGATGGCCACATGCAAATCGGTGATGGCCGGCCGCTTCATCGCGCACAGCGGCCGTGAAGACTCGACCACGGCATCGATGTCGTTCACATGAATGAAGCTGTCGCCATAAGTCCGCGGCATCTGGTCATTCACTTGCGCCACCACGAAGTGCGCGCACTTGGCCGCGGTCAACGTGGTATCCACGCCTACGCCGAAGCTGCAGTAGCCGTGCGAGTCGGGCGGAGATACTTCGATCAGCGCGACGTCAATCGGCATCGCCCCACTTTCAAACAGCCCCTCGATCTCACTGAGGTAGATCGGGGTGTAATCCGCGCGGCCGTCGTTGATGGCGTCGCGGACGTTGGCGCCGATGAATACCGCGTTGTGGCGGAAGTGTCCCGCCATCTCCGGGGACACGTAGGGCGCGGCGCCGAACGTCATCATGTGGACGATTTCCACGTCCTGGACCGCCGGACCGCGCCGCATCAGCGCTTCCACCAGGGTCTCTGGCTCGGCGCAGCCCGGCTGGATGTATACCCGCATGCCCGACTGCACGCTGCGCAAGGCTTCATCCGGGGTTCTCAGTTTTTTCTTGTACTCAATTTCCCACGACATCGCGAGCTCCCTCTTTCCTTATTTCGTGGTGGCGGCTCCGCTGGCTTGCGGCGCGCTGAGCACGCAAGCAGCGCGCTCGTAACCCACCGCCGCATAATAAATGGCGGAGTCAAAAAACTTGTCCAGCAGCTGCAGCATCTCCAGTTCGCCAAACACTTCCACCGGGCGATCGAGCACCGACTCTTTCTTCAGGAACTCCCACAGGTTTTCTTTGGTGAAGATGATGGTCATGGCGAGTTGGCTGAGCGGTACCTGCTGCTGCGCCCGGCGTGCCCCGATCTCCAGGTAGCGGGTCTCTATATCAAACTCGCTCTTGCCTAAAAGCCAATCCCCCAGGTGGCGATAAATTTCGTACACCCGCTGCTTCAGCTCTTCGGGGGGGACGTTGTGGTAGCCCAGAGTGCACTCCGAACTCTGCACCTTGGCGAGGAGGCCGCTGGCCAAAGCGTCGGAGTGGGTCTCGATTAGGCGGACGAGTCGATAGGCCAGCATCATGACCGCACCTCCAGCATTTCCTCTACTCCCAGTGTCGGCCTCCCAAGGGGTTCCAGCGGTGACCACTAGCACCTCCGGGTGTGATGGCCGTCACATGGGTAAACTATGGCTGCGCAAGGATTTGCACACCGAGCCCAGGGAGGTATGCGGCCCCAAAATCGATTCGCCAAACGAGCTTGGCACGGCCCCACGAGGGTAAAGAATTTGGCAGTCTCCGAAACTGCCGCTGACCGGTTCGACGCTCCGGGCGGAAGGCCTGCACTTCCCGCTCTCCACTGATTTGTTTGCCCTCGATTACTCAAGGCCTCACTAAACAAGCAAGTTGCGGTAGCGCCATGAAGGGGATGCCGGCCGGTCAACTGGCGAATTGTTACCAACCCGTGTTCTGACCACACAGACACAACTCACCTGTACAGATAAAATGGCACCGTGCTTCGTCTTTTATTACGCAGACTCCTCTCGTGCATTGATCTTGCGGTGTGGAGTGCCGGCGTTGCCTTCCTTCTAGTTAGCGTGGCCCTGCCGGGCTTGGCCCAGAACCTGGCTTCGCCCTTTCATCCTCGGTACGCCATTGAACACTTCGGCCAACGCTTCGGAGCGGGTGCAGTCCCGGTGTCGCTGCCCGAGGCCCCCTGGGGGGAACACCGCTGGGTAGAGATTGTCGGCGGCTGCCTGCTTCTGCTGCTGGTGTGGGGAGTAATGCGGTTTCGCGCCCGGAAAGAGCGGGAGCGACTGGAGGCGGCGGTAGCGGCTCGCAGCACCGAACTGGCGCAGGCGAATCTCGAACTGCAGGAAGTCTCGCTCACCGATCCGCTGACTGGGGTGCGCAGCCGCCAGTTCTTCCACACCACGATTCCTGCCGACGCCAGCCAGGCCATCCGCGCCTACAGCGTGGCTTCCAAGAACTACAGCCGCGATCATCGCGACCTGATTTTCTATCTCATCGATATGGACCGCTTCAAGCAAGTCAACGACGAGTACGGCCCCAAGGCCGGAGATCAGCTGCTGATCGCGGTCGCCCAGCGCCTGGACGGGGTGGTGAGAAAATCTGATTTCCTGATTCGTTGGAGTGGCGAGGCATTCCTGGTCGTTTGCCGTTCCGCCGAGCGGGCAGAGGCTCCCCGCATGGCTGAGAAACTTCTTGCGGCGGTTGGCAAGACCCCGTTCGATATGGGTGAAGGCCGCACCATCCACTGCACTTGTTCCGTGGGCTGGGCGCCGTACCCCTGGGTGCCGCCGTTCGTGGCTGAAGCGTCGGTGGAAGAAATCCTGGGGCTGGCCAGCCGCGGTTTGTACCTGGCCAAGCAGGGCGGCAGAAACCAAGCGATCGGAATCCTGCCCGGAGACGGAGAATTACCCGTCAACAGTTCCAAGCACCTCCGCCTGGAAGCGCTGGCAGAAAGCGGCCTTCTGCAGGAAGTGCGGACCCCGGGGCCGGTAACCCCGGCAGCGTCGGTGTAGTGCGCCTTTCGTAGCGCCAGCGTCCCGCCAGCAACCGGTCAATTCACCTTTCTTAACTCGAAACCGGCCTTTAGCGCAATCCTACTTGCGGGCTCTCTTCCGCGAGTAAGCCCGCGCGTAACCCGGCACCGGCGTCTTGGGATCCAGTCGCGGATCGTTGATCGGCGTCCCCGCCACCATCTCCAGCGGAATCACTCCCGCCCAGGTCTGAAACGCGTAGTCCTCTTCGTCGTCGATGGGATCGCCTTGACGAACCTTCGCCGAGAATTCGGTAATGGGCAACCGCATCACCAGCGTAGCCTTGATCTCTTTTTCGTTGGGTTGGCGTGACTCCACCCAGCGTCCGGGCAGGATGTGTTCGGAAAGCTGGCGCAGGGCGGCCAGTTTCTCCTCCGGATCTTGCACCGCCGCGGCTGTTCCCAGCACCACCACTGAACGGTAGTTCATGGAGTGATTAAAGATGGAACGCGCCAGCACCAAACCATCGAGCAGAGTGACGGTCACGCAGACCGGGACGCCTTCATCCAAGTTGCGCAGCATGCGGCTGGCGGCGGAGCCGTGAACGTAGAGATTGTCGCCGACGCGGCCATACCCAGTCGGAATCACGAACGGCTGGCCATCTACAACAAAGCCCACGTGGCAAATGAAGCCTTCGTCGAGAATTTCGTAAGCCGCCGCCCGGTCATACACGGCACGCTGCGGTTCGCGCACCAGGCGGGTGCGTGGAGTGGGGCTCTGAGTTTCGGACATTTCGGGAACAGACTCCGGCAAGCGCCAAGGATGGAAAAAGAAAGTGTAACAGGAGAGTCAGGAGCAGGATGCATTGGCTCCAGACAGCGCCTGACTGTTGTGTCTTGCGACCACCTCTACGTGTTGGCTGCCTTCTTCTTCTTGGCTTTGGGCGCTACCGGCGTGGTGGCGCCGCTTTCGTCGGAGGCGCCGCCCAGGTCCACCCAGTCCGGAGAGTTCACATCGCAGTCATTGTTCGTAGCCATGCAAACCTGGAACTTGGTCACCGGGTGAAGTTCCCAGATGGTGGCACGCCAGCAGAGGTTGGTGGCATTCGGCAGCGCGCAATTTTGCGACTTGAGGTTGTGGTCATTGTCCGCCATGAGTTGACCCACGACTTTGACCTTGCGGCCCATGACTTGGTTGAGCGCGTCCGGCGTCCAGCCGGGCTGAAAGTTGGCGCGGAAGTGTGGCGTCATCTCGACAATGATGCTCTTCTGCTTGTCGGCGTGGGTGATGCTGTTGGGATCGCTTCGCACGTTAGCAGCAACCTTCGGATCGAAGCCAATTCCAATGTGAAAATCTACTTCATCTTCGTTGCCCAGCTTGCAGTTGCAGGTCTCGCCGTCGCCCGGAGCCTTTTTCTGCACCACCAGGTATTCCAGATAACCGATGGCCCCTTGCAGAGAGCCCTCTCCCAACTGCCCGAAGACCGTCTCGAAATCGCGGTGGTTATGATCGTTGAGCGTCTCACCCATCTGCTTCTCTTTGCTCTGGAACTGCTGGTCCAGTTGGGTAAAGGTATCGAGCGAGGTGGCGAAGTTCACCGCTACCGCGGCCGGAAAATCCGTCTTATTCTTCAGCAGATTCAGGAACGGGTCATAGGTGCTGCCCGGACTGGTACAACCGGTGGGGAAGCGAGTGTGGCAATCGTCCGAGCCCTCGACGCGATCGCAGATCGCCACCTGCAGGTCGCCGGTTACAGGCACGTTCTTCTTGGCCGCAGTGCTGCCGGTGATTCCTGGTTGCATGATCAGCGAAAGTGCCAGGGGCGCAAGCGGTGCGACCCGACGGGCGAACGCGTGATTGTTAGTAGATGCTGGCGAAGTGGGGCGAGTGCGCCGTGTCATAAGCGAAACCTCCTGCGCGCCTTAGGCTGGAAAGCAGCGCGCCGTCAAACTCGGAGTACCGGGCTCGGCATGGCCTAGCGGTTGGGTCCAGCGGGAGCGGCCGGGGGCCCAGGCTGCGGCGCCGGCGCCGGCGGATTTGCTCCACCGCCTCCGTTGTGTCCTTTCGGCGGCATACGCGGGTTGCTGGCCTGGATGCCTTTGCTCACCGCATAAGTCGACGCGCTGATGCCTACCAGGGCCAGAATATTGGCATTGAGATCTGGGAACTTGCCGTCTTTGGCCAGCAGGAAGATGATCCCCAGCGCAATGACGAAGGTGAAGATCAGCAACTGGAAGCGCGACATGCTGGCTCCGCCACCGCTCTCCCCGATCAACTCGGCCACGTCCACGCTTCCCGTGACCATTTCGTACAGCACGATTACGCCGTAGAGAAACACCAGCAGCAGCGCAGTGTAGCCCGCGGCAATCTTCAGGTAACGCTCGGCAGCGTCGGCGGAATCGCGGGTGAAGTAGATCAAGACGCCCAGCACCACTAAGGCGCCCAGGAACCATAGCCCGATGCCCCCAAGTCTGGCTCGACCGTTGTGGTTGTCGTTGTTGCTCATGGAACTAGTCCTTTCTTGGAATCGTCCAGCATCCGCCGCAAGACGATGTCGTACGACTTGCCGCCCAGGTAGGTGGCTTGGCTGCCGCCCAGCACGTACAACATGGCGTCGGGAACGGGTGGAAATCCGGAAGAGCTGTGCAGAATCTGAATCAGGTAATAAACGGCGAAGGAGAGGGTAAACACCAGTGACTGGGCGCGGCCAGCAGTGAAGTCAACGGTGGCGAGATCGCGGTCGGGTCCGTCGTAGCGGTCACCCTGCAGCAGGCCACTGAAAGCATCCGGGCGGGTGAGGAGTTGCCAAAACACCACCCCGAAGAAGCTGCCCAATAAGATGAGTAGCTCCCAGTACGCAAGTCTGGCCAGAGTTGGCACAGGCCTTTGCTCCTTGGGGGGAAGCGGCTACAAGTGTACTCCCGCTGTCAAGCGGTAGCGGGCCGCAGAAAATTCAAGGGGACTGCTCTGTGGCAGTCCCCTTGTCTTCCCGTCTCAGCGTACATGCGTTGCGGTTACCACGACACTTTCAAGCCAAATTGGAACTGTCGCGGGTCGTATGAGGAAGTGGCTTGGCCAGCGCCGGTCCACAACTGGTTCACGTCGGCCACGTTGAAGCGGTTGGCAATGTTGAAAATGTCGGCGCTGGCATCCAGGCTGACGCGTTCTCCCAGGTTGAAACGGCGCGAGACCCGCAGATCGTTGAACACGGTCCACGGTTTCAATCCGGCATTGCGGCCGAGGTTGCCATCGAGCACTGTGGACTGCAGCGTCACCGGACCCGGCAACGAGAGGGCATCGATGAAGCAGGGCTCCTGGAGGAATCCGCTGGGTGAGAACCGGGAAGCCACCGTCGGGGTCTGGCACGCTGAGGTCGGTGTATTTGCGGGCACCACCAGGGGCCGCCCGTTGTAGGGCGAGAACTGGAAGTTGTCGGGGTTGCCGGTGATGATGTTGAACGGCCGCCCCGAAGAGACTTCGATGATCGGCGCGAATGTCCAGTTGCTGGCGAACTTGTTCCACCAACCCTCGCCCGATACGTGTCCGGTCTGGTAAACCCCGCTGAACACCAACCGGTGGCGCTGGTCGAACAGCGAGTTGGAGCGTTCGAGGCTGGGGAAGTAGCTGTTCTGCGGCGACAGTGGAGATTGCAAATCGGTCGAGTCATCGATGGCATGCGACCAGGTGTATGACGCCAGGAACTCGTAGTGCCCGCCGAAGCGCTTGCGCAAATTGGCGGTCAATCCGTGATAGACGGAGCTGCCGTTGGAGTAGTTGGCGTCCATGTCACTGAACGGGACGCAGTGATCCAGCGTCGGCGAAGTTGGATCACAGGCCGCATTGAAGCCCGGCAGGGTGTGAAGAATGTTCTGGGCCAAACCCACGCAGGGAGCGGTGAGGGGGTTGCTCAAAAGCGCCAGCGCGATAGCCGGATTGAGCCCCGAAGGCCGGAAGAAATTCATCAGGGCCGCGGACACCCAGGGCGTGCCCGAAGGCGGCGTGGGATTGCAGGGGAAATGCGTGGCGTCGATGACCGCGCCCACTTGCAGAGGTCCGGCGGAGGCATTTGAACTGGGGTCAGTGAACGCTGCCCGCCAGTTGTTGAGCAGGAAGTCTCCGCGGGTGGTGTTGGCATTGATCGGGCGGTTGATGTGGCGACCGCCGTTGAAGTTGTAGGCCAGGCTTATCGAGAGCCCGTTGCCCAGATCGTGTTCAAACGCAAAATTTATTTGTTGCGAGTACGCGTAAACAAAGTTTTTCGACTGCGGATACCCGAACGGTTGGAACGCCAGCGGGAAGAACGTAGCCGGGTTCAGGTAATTCTGGTTGTTGAACACCGAGTTGGGGAAGAAAGGATCGAAACGCTGCGGGTTCGGCGTGCCATCGGCGGACGTCTGCTGGTAGCCGGTGATCGCCTCGATGCCCGGCAGACAGCCAGCCGTACCCAGGATCCCTTGAAAGATGTTGGTCGCGTTCAGGTTCCCAGGGCTGCCCACCGCCGAACCATCACACGGCGCGGCTCCGGCAAACAGCAGTTGCCCGCTCTTGGAGCCGTCAGAAGCATCCCCCAGGAAGTAGAGACCGAGCAGCGGGTGATCATAGAAGATCCCGTAGGAGGCGCGGAAGACCGACTTGCCGTCACCCTTGGGATCCCACGCGATACCGACTCGAGGTTGAACATTGTTGGTGTCGGTCTGAATACCTTTTTGCAGGCCCAGCTGGTTATAGGCCGAAAGCGCAAGGCCGGTCGGGGCCGCCAGGTTGGGCGGAAATTCCACATCGTAGCGCACGCCCAGATTCAGAGTGAGGTTGGGTCGCACCCGCCACGCATCCTGCAAATAGAATCCCAGCGGTTTATTGGTGAAGGAATCGTTCGGGTTGCCGATTCCCTGCACCAACGTGCTAGGAGTACCGAATCCATAGGTCTGAACCGGCGAGAGTTCGGGGAGCCCCGGGATCGGAGCCACTGCTCCAAAGCCATACACGCCGCTGTAATTCACCGTGAATATGGCGCTCAACGGGATGTAGTTGAAGTCACCGCCGAACTTGATACCGTGGCGTCCCGCGGTAAAGGAGAAGTTGTCGCTGAACTGGTAGCGCTCCTCGGTGCGACGAATGTAGGAGTAGGGTTCGCGGCCGAAGAAAGCAAATCCCGGGATGTTGACGGAGATGTCGCCCCCACCCGGCGCGTTGGAGTAAAAGTACGACAGCCCTCGACGGGCGTACTGGAAGCGTAATTCGTTGACCTTGTTGTTGCCGATCGTCCAGGTGTCCTGACCCACGATAGCGAAATCGCGATAGGTCTGCTGCGAAGTTCGCGAGTAGGCGTTCTGCCCGAAGGTCTGGTTTTGGCCGTTCACCTCGATGCCCGTGACCGTGCTTGGGCTCACATTGCCGCGCAGCATGATGTGGTTGTCGTTGCTGATATTGTGATCCAGGCGCAAGGAATAAAGACTGGTCCCTTCGAATACGGGAAAGTTTCCTTTCTGCGAATCCAGAGTTAGGAAAGATCCGGGCAGGCCGTTGCAGGTCGTGTTTAAGGGATTGCAGGAACTGGGAAACTGTGCCAGGGGATCACTTCCATTCGCCGGGATCGGAAGTCCTCCCGGAGCCCCGACCAAAAGACCGAAGGCGGCTGGATAGCTCCCGCGCAAAGCAATGGCCGAGGAACCGCCAACCACAAATGCGTACTGTTGCAAGACACCCGGTGGTAGGGGCGGTGGGTTGCTCAGGAAGGCAGCTTGGGTGGGCGTGACTTGGATGGTAAAGGTTCCCGGAGGCGCTAGTCCGGGCGCAAAAATGTTGGTGGCGTCGAATGGCACCAGCCCGAAATTTCCGCCAGGAGCACCGATCGAGGCAAACCCGGTCTCATGTCGTCGGGTAATTTCGTAGGAGAAATAGTAGAAGGTCTTGTCTTTCTTGATGGCTCCGCCGAAGGCGGCGCCGGCCTGCACCCGGGTGTATGCCGGATTCGACGTGGTACTGAACGGGTTCACGGCTTGAAAGTTGCGGTTGCGCAGGTAGCCGTACACACTGCCATGGAAGTCGTTGGACCCGGAGCGGGTGACGATATTTACCACTCCCCCGGAGGCGCGGCCGTATTCCGCGGCATAGCCGTTGGTTTGGATCTGGAACTCCTGCACCGCTTCCTGCGACACCGTCGCGCGGATTCCGTTGGTCGAGTTGTCGACCGCGTCCGCACCATCCACGTTCACCAGGTTGGCCCGCGCGCGCTGCCCGCCAAAGTTCAACCCCGACGTGGGGGCAGCCCCGATGTTGGGCGCGTTGTCGCGCAACACTTGCGAGTCGGTAAGCGTGAAGTTGATGTAGTTGCGGCCGTTGGTGGGCAGGTTGTCAATCCGCCGCTGCTCGATGGTGTTGGTGGTGGAACTGCGCGTGGTTTCCACCAATTCCGCTTCGGAACTGACGGTGACAACCTCCTGCGCGCCCGCCACCGAAAGAACCATGGGCAGGTCCTTCATCTGGCCGACCGTCACAATCTGGTCCGGGGCCTCCAACTTCGCGAACCCTGGCCCGGTGACCATGACGGTGTAAACGCCCGGCGGCAGCGCGACCAGCCGGTATTCGCCGGTCGCGTTTTGAGAGACGCTCCGCTCCAGGCCCTTGGCCTGGGCACGCGCCGTGACCGTGGCATTGGTCACCAGGTTTCCCTTTTGGTCTTTCACCGTAACCCGTAAATCGCCCGTGGCCGAACCCTGGGCGAAGCCGAGAGTGGCGAGCAGCAACACCATGAACGCAAGTGAGACGAGCTTCCGCAGCGATGTCATAAATTCTCCCAATGGATCCCCGCGCGAGGTTTTGCGGGCAGACGGCACAATGAGCAGCCCTCCTGTGGGCGAGCTTCCAACCAGTGCGCACGCGCTGAGCCAGAATATCCCGCTGGTTTACATCAGGAGGCAGGGGAAAGCAAGCTGCATGATAGGTACGGGATGGGGAGAATCCCATTGTGGGTCACCGGGTGGAGTCTTTTTCGCCCGGCAGCGGCTTGGCCGACAACGAAAAGGGCCGGTCAAAGGTGATATCCATCTCCGTGAACCGCGGCAACACAACGTCCCTTCCGTGTCGGGTCACCATGAAAACGCCCGAGACGCAGAGGGCGGCGATCCGGGCGGTCCCGGCGGTGGAGGCGTCCGTCGCCGACGACGCAATCGCTTCGATCAGCAACTGGGTGCCGTCATCCATGGCTTTCGCCATCCCGGTCGCCACCCCGGCGTGGATGAGCATCCAGATTTTGCCCGGCCCGTCTCCGTGCATATTTCCCTCGAGATCAATTCGGGTGCGCGATCTCTGGTCCAACTCGGCGCCACTGACCGAGGCCACCACCGGCTTGGCCGCTCCGCCCGGCAGCGTCACCTGCGTGAACCGGAGCAGCAACGAGCCGGAACGGCTCAGCCAGCGGGGACGGGTGTTGCTCACCACATTGCCGTCGAACATGGTCCCTTCCGGCAGCACCACCCGGGAATCCAGGCGCACTGGCTCCGCCAACCGGGCCTGGAACGAATCCCCCGGACGGCTCTTGGAAGCGCTGACTCCGCCCAGAAGGATGATCTTGGCCTGGGTTCCGGCCGCAAGCGTTGCCGCGTCCGGCGCGAAAGAAGCAGCGCCTTCGCCAGGCACAGTCCTGGGCCCGGCATCGGTGGCTTCCAGCCTCAGAGTTGTTCCGGTGGCTTGCTTGCTGCTCGACTCTGCTTCTGCATCCCCCGCCGGCTTCCTGGTTTTCGCCTGCGCCTGCACCTTTACGTCTTCGCCGATGGAGAGCAGGGACACTGGCAGGGTTGTCTCGCCGCCGGTCGGCGGAGTGATGGTCGCCGCTTGAAAATCCGGATAGGTTTCGTACCGTGGAGTGAACAGCTTGACCACCCAGGGCCAGTGATCATTCGGTGCCCTGCGCCGCCGCCCCAGCTTATCCACCGTGAGCCGGACACTGCTGCCCTGCGGGAACAGTTCGCGTTCGCCCGAATAGACCGTTCGTGACAGCTTGCCTTCGACCACGTCGCCCGGTTTCAAAGCGGATACCTTTACCTTGCCGTCGAGCCGGACCTTAACGTAAACGCCCACGCCGTTGCCAAAAGCAGCCCCCGGCATCGAAGAGCCCACGCCCGAGACCCGCGACGGCGAGGACGCCTCTGGAGATGGCGAAACCTGGGCGTAGCCCAGGGAGGCAAACAGCAGCAGAATCGGGAGTATCCTGTTTGGCATAGTTGTGATGATGCTGTCCCAGCCGGTGAGCCCGTGGAGAAGCAACCTCGTAAGACTTTACTTGTCTTTTTCGCAGGTTTCAATCAGAACTGCCGACGCAAAAGTAATGCGAGGCTCCCAGCTTCCGCTCGATCATCAGAGCACTAGTACTATGGCAGGCCGTAGGACAGTCTGGGAGACGCAGCTCCCTACGGACTGCGCTTCAAGCCAAGGACCGATGAGATGCGAGGCGGTACGCAGGATCTTCGCAGTCCAGACGCCGAGACCCGTTGCCTTCTTCATCATTCCCTGTTGCAACCTGCAACACTCATCAGCAAATTCGTAAGCCATTGATATCAAGCGTTCAATCGTCTTGTCTTTCGCGATGCGCTGAAAACACGAGCAAGAGACTGTTGTGATCTGCATCAAAATCGCGTTGCGAATTTCAGCGAAAATCTCCGCCCGCGATTGTCCCTCCGACTCCATCTCGCTGATTCAATAACCACATCGCGCCGCCCAGAGAGAAATTCCCGGGATCGCGCGAGTTCGGCACGGCGATTGCCTTTACTAAAGATGGCGAGTGGCCTTGAAGTAAACGGCTCTCCGAACGAGGTGCCTTATGACGGTCCTACTGGTTCTCTTCACTTTCGTGACTTTCCTGCTGATCGATCATTTTCACAGTCGCAAGCAAGTGGTGCTGCAACCCGCGCTGCAAGTGGCCAAGCGCGAAGGCTCACCGCGGCTGGCGCCGGGTCTGGTGGGCGGGTTCCGGGTACCGGAGAATCTCCGCTATCATCCCGGCCATACCTGGGCATTGAACGAGAGCCCCAGCCTGGTGCGGGTGGGCATGGACGACTTCGCCGCCAAGCTGGCCGGCAAGTTCGAGAGCATCACCCTGCCGCAACGCGGGCAGTGGATTCGCCAGGGACAGAAGGTCTGCACCATTCATCGCGACGGCGTCGCGGTTGACATGGTGTCGCCGATCGAAGGCAGTGTTGCCGATATCAACGAGGCTCTGGTCCGCGATCCTCAGCTGGCGCGGAAAGATCCGTACGGCGAAGGCTGGCTGCTGACGGTGCAGTCGCCCGATGCCAAGACCAACTTCCGCAACCTGCTGGGTGGCGCGCTGGCCCGCTGGTGGACGGAGGAGTCCGCCAGTCGCCTGCAGAGAAAGATGCCGGTGTTCGCCGGCGCCATGCCGTTGGGCGCGCTGGCGCAGGATGGCGGAGCCGCCGTAGAGAACGTCGCCTCGCAGATTCCCGATCAGGACTGGGTCGCGCTGGCGAAGGAATTCTTCCTGTCATAGCCGATTCGCCGCCGAGAAGGCACTCGCCTGCGGCCGCGCCGCATCCGGATCCTAGGCTGAACCGAGCCGAAGCACCGGAAACGGCGCGGCCGAGTTTTTAGGGCAAGGTAACCACCGCACCACCCGGAGACTACAGCCGCTCGCCAGAAATTTTCCCTCGGTGCATCGAGTTGCACCTTATTTTCCCACCGCTCTCCCGCTAAGTCCTTGCGCTCATGTAGCCGCCTTGGTCGCGAACGTGCACTAACAAGATGTTCGTTGAACTCGAGCCGTTCAGCGTTGGTTACTTTCGTAATCGAGACGGCACAAGTCCTCCGGGTGAGCAATTGCCCTGTGCGCCTCGGCCAGCTAAGGCTGCATGACCGCGCTCTACGACGTGGAGGGATTCACCGAGTATGGGAAGCCGCCGGCAATCACGCGAAGCAACTCCTCTCATCGTCAATCTTTGTGGCACCGATTCCAAGGGTTGCGCGTTTATTGAACGCGTCCAGACCGCCAATATCAGCCGCGACGGAGCGCTACTCGAAGGCGTGCGCAACCGCCTCGTCCCCGGCGACGTGGTGGTGATCCGCTGCGAGGGCAACACCGGCCGCTTCCGCGTGATCTGGCGACAGGACGACAGCAACCGACTCGGCCTTGCCCGTATCCCCACCGGCAGCCGCTCCGAAGATGCGGAACTGCCCGCGTCCGAGCCCGACGATTACTTGCGCCCGCGACTCCACGCCCGCCGCCAACACCCGCGCCACAAGTGCGAGGTTGCTGCCGAGCTGCGGTTGCAGAACATGCAGACTCCCATGTGGGTCACCAGCCGCAACCTCAGTGAAGAGGGTTGCTCGGTGCAGACCACCGAGGCCGTACCGCGCTCGACCGAACTCAACATCGCGCTCTGGCTGGGGGAGGTAAAAATCTGGGCCCAGGGAGTGGTCGTGAACAGCCTCTACGGTTTCGGCACCGGCATCCGCTTCACCAGCATGTCGCGCCAGGACCGCCAGCAGTTGCAGGATTTCCTTGCCCAGAGAGAATCGGAGATATCGGATCGCCGCCAGTCCCAGGCCGGCAGCCAATCGTCAGAAGCCGGAGCGTTCTACTTCCACCGCGGAACCGGCAAGGGCAGCCACTCCGCGCACTCGGAATTCGTGGTTACTGTCCCGCTCTCCTTACAGGAAGGCGCCACAGTCCGGGATTAACGCCGCCCCGGCGGTAATAACCCAGATTCTCGCCCGGCGCCCTGCCCTGTTGATGATCCCGTAGCATTTGAGGAGTTGCACTCTTCCGGTTTTGCGAGGATGATGCTGGTCGCAAGACTGCTGCCGCCCAGCTTGCAGAATGGGCAAGGCTGAAAGCGAGACAAAACCCACCATGAACTCCAAAACTAAGCTGGCCCTCGGGATACTCACGGCTTTGGCTATGTTTGCCCTTACCTACGCGATTCCCAGAGGAGGCTCGCTGCGCGACGCACAATTGGTTCAGTTTCCGGTGACGGTTGGCGTGTGGGCGATCTTCGTCCTGCTGTTCGTGAAACTGAAATAGAAGCCGGGGGGGCCCCATCCTCCGCGCTTCTTGCGAAACGGTGGATGCCGGGACGACCGTCTCTCGACGCCTCGGCTCACAAGCTCTCAAAGAATTAAGAAAGAAAATCCTCCGAGGGATAGGACCGGTAGACCTGAATCACGCTGCGGTGGAACTTCGTTCCACCAACCACCGATTCAAGTAGAGGGACCTGGCCACGAAGTCGATTGCCAAACTACCCTCCCGCGAGTAATATGCCCACCCTGTTCCCAAAGTAACCCGGGCCACCCGATTGCCGATTGACCCATCAAATCCAGGAATAGTACGATTTGGGCATCTATCGGTGCAGGAGAGTTGGGAGTTGGCGGCGGTAAGTCATAGAGAAATATGCGGATTGCAAAACTCTATCCTCTGGTCGCGCCAATCATCGCCCTGGCTTTGGCGAGTACTGCCTGCCAGACGGCGCAGCGGTCAGCTGCGCTTCTGCCTGCCGCCCAGGCCAACGCGCCTGCGCTGACTGCCGCAGCGGCCCCAGTCCCGCAGACACAAACTCCGGCCGAAACCAAGCCTGCCGCCGTCCCACAAGTTCAGCCTGCACCCAAGCCCGACCCGGTCGTCGAGCTGATTGCCAAGGTCGAAACCGAATACCAGGCTGGGCAGGACAACTACAAAGCCGGACATCTGGAAGCTGCCAAGCAGAATTTTGATCGCGCATTCAACCTGCTGTTGGGCGGCCCGTTCGCGGTGCGCTCGGATGAGCGCCTGCAACGCGAGTTCGACCGCCTGCTGGACGGCGTCAACGGCTTGGAACTTCAGGCCTTGCAGCAAGGCGACGGCTTCACCGAGCAGAAGTCCGAGCCCGCGCCGATCGACGAAGCCAACGAAGTGACTTTCCCGGTCGATCCCAACATCAAGGCGAAAGCAGAATTGGAAGTGAAAGCCACTCACTCTGACCTGCCGCTGATGATGACCGACCAGGTGGCCAGCTACATCAACTATTTCTCGACCCGCGGACGCGGCACGCTGGAGCATGCGCTGATCCGCAGCGGGCGTTATCAGGACATGATCCGGCACATCCTGAAAGACGAAGGCGTTCCCCAGGACTTGATCTACCTGGCGCAGGCCGAGTCGGGTTTCCATCCGCAAGCGCTGTCACGGGCGGGAGCGCGCGGCATGTGGCAGTTCATGTCGAGCCGGGCCCGAGCCTACGGGCTGGAACGCAACTGGTGGGTAGACGAGCGCCAGGATCCCGAAAAAGCCACGCGCGCCGCGGCCCGCCACTTGAAAGATCTCTACAACCAGTTCGGTGACTGGTACCTGGCGATGGCGGCCTACAATTCCGGTCCGGGCACGGTGCAGCATGCGGTCAAGCGCACCGGCTACGCCGATTTCTGGCAACTCTACCAGCGCAACGTGCTTCCCAAAGAAACCCGCAACTACGTTCCGATCATTGTGGCTGTGACCATCATGGCCAAGAACCCAACCCAATACGGCCTGGAAGGCCTGGCGGTGGAAAAGCCGTCGCTGTACGACACCGTCAAAATCGATTACCCGGTGGACCTGCGGTTGGTGGCGGAGTGCGTGGACGCATCAGCATCGGACTTGCAGGATTTGAATCCCAGCCTGCTGCGCCTGACCACGCCCAAGGACCAGGCCTTCGAACTTCATCTTCCTTTCGGGACCAAGGAAAAATA
>JAIQEU010000018.1 GCA_020073665.1 Terriglobia bacterium | reverse complement strand
TCCTCCGTGGTTAGGGACGGTACGGATAGCTGGCTAACTTTAACCTCAAATGCACCCACGCGTCGAGATCGGATGTGCGAAAGCGCCACAGTTTTCCGATCCGCATGGCGCGTATCTCGCCCTTGCGGGCGAGTCGTTGAAGTGTTTTCGGGTGGATCTGCAGCAAGGCTGCCGCCTCGCGCGAATCGACTAACCTCTCGAAATGAGGAAACGGCTGGCTGACTGGCGTTACTTCGTGCATCTCGCTCATAAAACCCCCTGCAGCGAGAGTCGAGACCGGGCTGAAATCACCGCGTCTGAAGGCCGGCGTTGGCGTCCGACTTCGTTCGACAGATTTCGAGCCCATTCACTACTCGGCTGGCGTTAGTCTTCGCGTCATGGGCGGACGAGAACATTATTCGTATAGAAACCGTACAAGACGCATTTGTTGCTTCCTTGCAATAATCTTTTTTCTTTTTGACTTCGAACAAACTTCTCAACAACTGCTTAAAGTGCCTAAAGCGCCTAGAAGTGCTTTTAGGTACGTTTAGGGAATCTACGGGAACAGAAGCAAATGGCCGCACTAAACCGCCTGCCTCTTTAGCGAGGTGGCTCCATAGATTCAGGCGAAATTTTGCCCTCTATGTATGTAAGGAACATGTAGCAGGGAAAAGGTATCGAAATATTTTTGGGTCTGCTACCGATACGGACAGCTTCTTGCGAAAGACTTAGCGGAGTTTTCTAGGCTAGTGAGGTAGGTTGGTGACCGCGCGCCTTTTGCGATCTGCAACATCAACCGACTGATCATCTGACGCAGTGTCTACCGCACAACTCGGCCCGACGGCAGCCAACGGCAGTTTGCGTGATCGCCTCGGGATGGAACGTGGCCCAAGCCCGCTACCGTCGAGCAGTATCTGAACCAGTTGCTTGATTCCCGGAAGACGTAGACAGGCTCCGGCAAAGGCCCATCCCAGATTGATGTGCTCAAGACCGCGCGCGAAAGCGCCCACACCCTCGTCGACATCGGTTCCATCCATCGGATCATAAGTGATGCGCTGCAGATCTCGTGTGGGATGATCCTCGGCAGCGACTACGTGCAGCAAGACGGCACCGTGAGACTCGAACCAGCGACGTACTTCTGAGCAAGGACCACACGTCTCGGCAACATACAGTCGCGCTAGCGGACGATCGGGGGCGTGCCACGGCGTCAGTCGCGGTCTCCAAGCTTTGACGTTGTTCCGGTACTCCTCCCAAGGCTTGCCGAAACGAACTCTCATGTCCTCACCTTCATCCCAGGCGGCTAGGCCCAAGCTATAAAGAAAGGACATGATGCCCGCTGCTGCCACCCAGGGGTTTCGAAGCACGCAACCCCACGCAGTCATCACGAGTGCGCATGAAAGCTGCATAGGGTTCGAGATGTAACGATAGAGCCCGCTAACCACGAGTTGTTTTGGCGGATCGTAAGGGATCGGCGTACCGTTGCCACGTTGCGCAAACTCCTGAACTGCGGAAACTCCGGCAACTCCTAGCAACGCGATGGCCTGCAATTCCAGGCTCCGCAGCCACGCAGGTTCGAAGAGCAACGCGTCCCATTTGTGTCCGGGTCGCACCGCAAAGACAACTTCAGGGATCAAGAAGAGGAACACTCCGCCCGCTGCCAAAATGTGAAGTACCGCGCGCGCTTTCACGTGCGTATCGTTGATAGTCCAGCGCGCGAACAACTGCGCGGGAACCAGGACAAGACCCAGCGCAACAAATTCGCCAATCAGCCATCGATGGCTGAGAGCGACAACAGGGGAGCACGCCGGCATAAGGATCAGGTCAATTCCAAAGAAAGCCGCTGATACCCAAGCTATTCCAGTTTGATCGAAACTTAGGATCGGAAGGATTCCCCAAAGCACCCCCCATCCGAGGTAGAGATCGACAGGCATTCCACGAAACAGCCCGCCCAGCGCGTTGAACCTCCACCAGCCGAAGTGCAGGTTGAGCAATTGAACGGCAAGCAACGATGGCAGAGTCCAGACAAACCCCAGCAGCGCCGCAGGGAATGTCCTTTTCCGGCTCGGTCGCAGAAACACAAGGAGGAAAGCAGCAATGACGGGAACGTAGAGTCCCATGAATCGGACGGCGGCGGCGCGTCCCATGTTCTACTCTCCCTGCTTTTGTGGCGCCGGAATCGCATTGGCCCGGATTAGATATTCGGCGGCCAAGTGAGTCGCATATCGCTCCCATGGACGAAAGTACCATGCAGGATCAAGTCGCCTTTCGAAATGAAGGGTCCAATTCACGCGAGTGTGCTGGGGATCCAGCGCCGTCCAATCGACCTCCGACGACTTCCAGTCCAACCAGTGTGCGACTTTGCTGCTGTCAGACACCGCATCAAATCGAACATATCCGGGGTGCGATTCGCTCACCTTGAGCACTAGGTTACCAGGATGACCCTCGCCACCGGCGAAGTGAATCGTGCGGATGGCACCAACTTCCAGGCCGTCCCCCTGCGCTTCAGTTGGACGGGGGAATCCCATTCGTAGGTAAATAGGCAACGGCATATCGGTTCGCGGGCTGTGACTCAGTGCGACCTGCACGTCCCTCTCTGAGGCGGTGACCACCTGTGACGCTTGCACTGTTTCCTCACGGTTGAATGACAACCTCGGAGAACTGCCCTCAATGCTCATTGGAAGGAGAATCAGCAAAAGGCATGAGAGAGTTGTCTGCCGTCTCTCGCGGTTCCAGTCGACAACGGCACCCACCAAGAGCCCTACGAGATAGAAGATCGGCGAAGCCATCAAGATACAGATGAAGCCTTCGCCAAGGAGAGGGCCCGAGAGAAGCAAAGCGAGAGTGAGACCCTTCATGATTCCACCCTTTACGGTTTTAGCTTTCGGCACCATCGCCAATAAGATCGCCAACACCGCCGGGATACCCACAAATAGCACCGCAGTCTGCTCCAGCCTCCCACGCACGATGAGGCGGTACATGACGCTACCCGCACTCACCGCAAGAATCAGAAAAATGAGCCTCCACTGCGAGCGGCTTATTGATGGTTTCTGTTCTAGATCATCATTCATTTAACCCTCCCTGTCTGATAGCGATCGACCAAGTCTCTTGCTGCGCTCGGCCAGTCGGGGAATTCGAAATTGAAGCCGGATTGCAGGAGACGGCCCGGAATGACCCGGCGGCTTTTTAGAATGAGTTCGGTTTCGGTGCGGAGGAACCACGCGCCCAGTTCGAGCATGAAGCGGGTGGAAGAAAGACCAGTCGCTGCTCCTGCAGCTTGCCGCAAGGCCTGCATGAATTCACGGTTGGGTAATGGGTTCGGTGCTGCGAGATTGATGGGGCCATCCAGTTCTTCGTGGGCAATCAGGTAATCGATGCTACGAAGAAAGTCTGTGTCGTGAATCCAGGAGACGAATTGCTGTCCGGAGCCGGCAGTACCTCCCAACCCGAACCTCACTAAGCGAAGCAACTGATCGAAGACGCCGCCCGGGTCCGGGCTCATGGTCATGGCGCTGCGAAGAGCGATCCTGCGGGTGTTGGGCGTGTTCGCTGAGAAGAAGGATTGCTCCCAACCCGTCGCTACATCAATGCTGAATCTCCAGGTGCCGGGGACGTCGCGTTCCTTGCCGCCGACTTCCCCGGTGGCCTCGTCCATGGGAAGGTCCAAGGAGTGGCGGTAAATGGTGGCAGTGCTGGCATTCATCCAAAGGCGAGGCGGATGCGCCAATTGACTAAGGGCCCGACCGAGCAAGTTTGTCGTCGCGAGGCGGGATTCCTTAATCTCGTTACGATTCTTAGTAGTGTAGCGGCAATTTACGCTACGGCCTGACAGATTGATAAGCACATCCGCGCCATCCAGCGTAGCTGCCCAATCGCCAAGGCTCGTCCCATTCCACACGATGACTTGCCACGGGGGGGTGTGTTTGTTTCGCGCCAGAACCGCGACATGGTGGCCTTGAGCATGAAGATGCCGCGCTAAAATCGTGCCCACTTGGCCGCTACCCCCCGGAATCACAATATGGAGCTTTCGACTCATAGCGTTAGTCCCCCGGCATTGAGGGCGTCTTCCTCATAAGCGATTTCCAGCAGGCCGATGGCGAGTTTTCGTATAGGCCGTAGCAAGGGAAAACTGGAAAGCTTGACGAGTGCGACTACGATAGCGAGACTCTTGTCAAAGAGTTTCATGGTGCGTGCTTGTTTGGGCGAAGAGTCGTACACCCAGAAGAGAATCAGTCCCATTTGATAGAGCCACAGCACGCGGGGCAGGTGGACTTTCAGGTCTTCAGGGACACGCACCTTCCCGCCCTCAACAGCGCGGGAGAAAAATGCGATGTCTTGATCGCGAATGCTGCAGGTTTCCTTACTGAATGGGGAAAGAGGATGGTTGGGATCGATGTGAGCGGAGAGCGCTCCCAGCAGCTTGCGATCTGCAGCGAAATAATCGAGTTTTACTCGAATAATGGCGCGCAGGCGGTCGTGCAGGCCTTTAGCATCGGCCAACGACTGATCGAGCAGGGGAGCGAGGTGCTCCTGTGCGCGCTCGTAGAAGCCCATCACGATGGCATCTTTCGAGTCGAAGTAGTAATACGCAGCTCCAAGTGCAACATTCGCTTGGGTGGCGACATCACGCATCGTTGTAGCCTCAAACCCTTTGTCCCGAAACAATTGAAGGGCACGTTCCAGAATGGTCTTGCGAGTCAGTTCGCCTTTCTCGGTCTGTTTGGCGTTCTTGAACATGTTCAAATGTTCGCTCAATCGACTGTTTATGTCAAGGACAATAGTGAACCCGTTCAATTCTTTAGTTAAGGCCCTGCTTTCAATGAGTTCCGCTGACATCCCCACATCTCAGCAGCATAGCCGGGGTGCGGCTCGCGTCAAGGCTCTCCGACCGCTTCGCGGCGCATAAGACGCGGCCTTGACACAATCCTTACGTTCGGCCCATCCTCCGCCATGTGGGGAATGTGCAAGTGTGGGTCTCCGAGAGACCTCAAAGCCCGAGACCAAGACTCGGACCACCGAGGTCATGTTCCACGCCGACATGGGGAGTCTTTTCCGGTTCCGGTGTGTGAGTTGGAACGGAAGAATGCTGCTCTCCGATCTGCTGGCCAGCTTGCCGGTTCACCCCAGTCATCAAGTCAACACGGTGGCCCTTTTCCGGATCGTATGCGGATAGGTGTTTTCGAGCCAGTTCAATCGCAGACTGCCGCATGGTGGATACACCGACGGATTCACGAAGTTGCTCGCGGTCACTGGTGACAACAGCGATCTCGCTCCGGCCGCGGCTGGCGGCGACATAGAACAGTTCCTTTTTCATGACGTCTGCCGAGATGATCACGCTATCTACGGTTTTGCCCTGGCTTCGATGGGCGGTGACCGCATATCCGTAGGTGTATTCGTGATAGTTCGCAGGGAGCGTTCTGCCATCTTCGAGGCGAATGGCACCACCATCTAGGGAACTCACTTTGACCAGCTCTCCGTTGGTCGCCCGGAGTTCCGGTCCTCGACGGTTTGCTGTGAGCATGAGGCTGTCGCCAGGGGCAACTTCAATGGGCTGACGCTCATAAACGGAAAATGCCCGTGTTTGTTTCGGCGAGATGTTCACCTCTTCACCGGTTTCTTTTCGCGCAACCAGAGATTCAGGCCCAACACGCACGACTTCCAGAGACTCATGGCGTTTTGCTAGTTTGGTGTCTCTGTGGAATTGCAGAACCTGCCCCTCTTGGTAGTTGGACAGTTCTTGTTTCTGCGCTGTCGTCCACTGGAGCGAGACGTACCGATCAAAAGAATGGCTGACTCCCAATTCGCCGCGAACTTTCCGATCGTGGCGAATCGCGTCGGTCAGTTGGGATATCTCAGCATGCGTGCCGGCGACTACAAGCGTTTCCCGCCCTTCAGTTCGAAACTCGCGATGCAGATCGGCCACGATCAGGCCTCGGTCGAAGATCGATACCTCACGAATGGCCCCAAGCTTTTCCAGTTGTGCGAACCCTTCCTCCGGTGAATGCCTCATGGTCTTTACGGCCTCGCGATAGACAGAGTTCGTCTGCCGCTGTACTTCAGTAAGGGAAACACTCTTCAGGCCAGACTCCCGTTCCAAGATACGCAAAGCATCCGAGGCCTCGACGCTGGGAATTTGTCGCGTGTCACCGGAAAAGACGATTCTGGCTCCCTGATCCTCGGCGAGGTGCAGCAAGCTTTGCATTTGCTGGCCCGAAACCATGCCTGCTTCATCAACAATCAAGACCCTCCCGCGCAGCGCGCCCTGTGGTTCCTGAGCCTCCAGAAGTCGGGAGACAGTCATCGCGTCACGGAAGCCAACTTTTTCCAGTTCGTCCACCGCACTTCGGGTGGGGGCCACCGCAAGAACTTCGTGTCCGGCCTCTCTGAGGCCACGGTCAATTTCACGCAGTGTCGCCGTCTTGCCAGTACCTGCAGCGCCTCGAACATTGACCGCCAGATCGCGAGAGTCGAGTACAGCTTCGACGGCAAGCTTCTGTTCGGGACGGAGGCGGCCCGAAAGCTCAAAGTCACGCCCCTTGCCGAGGTGGTCGTATCGGTCCAATCCTCGGTTAACCATCGCGATTATGTCGCGCTCGCGCTGGAGGCTCGCGTGTGTCGCAATTTCATCCCCAGAGGAAATGAGAGTTCCTTTCGCACGCTCAAGGGAGAGAGAGCCCTGAAGATCGCTGAGTTCGACGTTGCCGCGCCCGTGACGAAGAGCCTCGGTTAGAACCTCATGCTCCCTGGCGACTGAGAGACGCTCGAAAATGTGCTCCTGGGAGTATGCAAGGGAAGCCCCATGCGCACCGCGATTGATTTGAGGCGAATGGGATTTTGTCTGAGCCTCGTTCAAGCCATCCCGAAGTGCTTGCCTCTCATCCGGGGTCATTCGTTCTTGCTGAAGGTTACGGACTCGCTCGGTCGATATTTCCTGAAGCTTGTCAGCTCGCGTTTCCCGGACGAGCACGGCAACCTCGTTGTCTGTGGGCACGCGCCCGCGCTCACGAGTGAATTCCTGAATGGCCGCATCACGCTGGGCACTGCGTTGACTGTACTTGTCGAGGAGGTCCTGTGAGAATCCTGCGATTTCGAATCCCTTGTCACGACCACGAACATCGTGACGGTTTTCAACCTCGTAACCAAGGGCGCATACTTCGCGAGCCAGGGCATTGCGATAGACCTCGGTCAGGTAGCTGCGACGTTCGTACAGACCGGAAGCCTGTAGCGCCTTCCAACGCCCTTCAGTGCCATCGTAAGTGAGATTGGCAGCGACGGCATGAGTGTGGAGCTGAGGATCTAGCTGACGACTCGTGTCGTGAGTGTAGGAAGCCACGATCCAGTTTCCGGTGGCTCGATTTTCGTTCATGCCGGCGAGGCGAACCCTAGTGGCCGAGTATTTCTCCGCTTCTTCCAATGCCTCGCGCACGGCGGTTCCGTGCGCGGCGACCAGTCTCTCATCACCGCCGACAATGGCCATGACAGAGACGGACTTCGGCGCCGAAAATGTCATGTCATAAAGAGAACGCGCCTTACTTTGCTCCTCACCGTTGCTGGCAATGCGATCTGCCCCGTGACGTTGCCGGAGGAATTCTCCCGTTTGTGGGTCGAGGCCCTGACGCACCGCCTCGAAATCCTCGGAGGTAACCTCTCCTTTCAGACCCAGCAGCTCAGCGCCGCGTCCATGCCACCGGCCTTCGACTGTTCGATTCTGGTCGTAGTAGTCGCTCTGTTGGAGATGGCGCTGTGCGTAGCCTTCACCGCCGGTCATGGCACGAATCGTCAGCACAGGCCGAGGCTAACGCTGTTCGAGATTGGCGATCAAGCGAGTTTGACTGTCTTTATGCGCTCGGACAGAGAGTTCAGTTGCGTCCGGAGGCAACGGGACACGGACGAACTACACCACTGGCTTTCCCTCAAGCAAAGCTGTGAGCCGACCCTTCACGTTCTTGTCCGGTTCACGTTCGTGTGCCTCCAACACCAGTGACGTGGCTTCGGAAGGCCATGATTCGCGAGGCCATGCAGCTAGCGCGTGAATAGCCATATTTCGGTTGCGGACGCCGGGACTGCGCAGACCAGCCCTGATCAACCTCCAACCACGCTTCGGGAAGCGGTTTAGGTGCTGAAGGACCCAGTCAAGAGTCTCATGGGGCTCAAAGCCGGGGCCGATCCCCAATTCTTCCGCAGGGCCAGTTTCGATTCGGTCAAACGGAAGAATCGACTCCGCAAAAGACAAGACGCTATCTATGCGGGACTCATCTGTCTGCCGCAACAAGCGATACCAAGAGAAAGAAGAATCCAATGGAGCGGCCTTAACTCTGTCGAAGTGTATTTCCCACGTGTCAATTGACAAACAGGTTGCAGCGGAATCGCCCTCGTAGAATATCTGCTCATCGATGGAGTTGAGAGCTTGCATAGCCTGTTCACGCCAAGTCTGTCGGCTGAAGATGTCTTCGCAGAGCGACTGCAGATTGCGGCGACGCGTTTCGGTCCATCCTGAATCCTTCCTCTTCTCCCATCCGTTTTGCTCGGATAGAAATTGCCTCAATGCTGCAACCGTCAAGAAGTGTTTGAGCCCCAAAGCAGGACATGACCAAACGTGGTTCACATAGCTCTCACAAGCGTCAACTGCATGGGCATAGTCGTCAATATCCTAGGCCGGTCCTCCCCTAATCAGCGCGTGAATGATGTCAGCCGCTCCATCAAGGAGAGCGTCGTCCACGATTTGTGGTTTTAGAGCATCGTGAAGTTTGCCAGCACGTGCGCAAATACAGGCTAGATACTCGTCCATGACTCCGTTGCGAAAACCCTCCCGCAACATCCAGGCTTGGATCACCGGGTTCTGGGTTTCTTTCAGACGTTCCACTGTTTGGATTCTGCCCCAATTCCGCACAGTCTTGGCCAATGCCCAAAGGGCTTGCTCTGGCTCAGGAGCGATGCGCGCTATGGCTGTTGCGACGTACAGCGTAAACTCTTCATTTCTGCCAATAATTGTAAGAGTCTCCAGATCCTCTGACCTGCCGACGATACCGACGACTGCAACGCCGAACTTTACTGCTTCGCGATGACCTGCCCGGGTAGCGAGGTAGCGACCTAGCTCAAGCAAGTGTCGTCGGTGCAGAGAAGACAAGGATTCCTCCAATTCTTTGAGCACGGGATCTATAGAGGGCAAGATTGATTCCTGCACGACCAAACCATAAAGCGCGCCCAGCGTTCTGCCATCGGCTCTTTCCAACAGACTTCGCAGAGCGAGCAAAATCTCAGCGACTCGTTGCGGCTCATCTGTACCGCGCCAGTGGTGGCCGAGCACGCCGTCCCAAGCCCCACCAGTCCACTTCAGTTTGGTCTTTTCTTCGAGATGCGCTTCATCAGGCAGGGGGTCGGTACCATGCAATCGAATATGCTCATAGATTGAGCTCGTGTCGCCCCATGGCGGCGTAAGTGATTCGAGCGACCACTTAGTCCCTCCAAACAGTGGATTCATGCGGATGAGAATAGCACTCCACTTTGCCAACAGTAGTAGTGGATTCCAGCTGTAAGCGATGCTATACTCAGTTTCGAAAATGACGATACAGACCAAATCCATTATGAGACGGCGCGTCAATCGCGCTCGGCCCTCGGGATTGGTCTGATCATTCGCTAGATTTCCAAGTTCAGATTCGATTTCCGAGGCTCCGACAAATGTCGGGGCCTTTTGGTTTTTACGGATGCTTTTGGCCGGTAGCCAAGCTGGAAAGGCACGTGACTGTTACTCACGCCATGCGCAGGTTCGAATCCTGCCCGGCCAGCCAGATTTTGAAGTGCAAGCACGGCTCGCTAGTTCAGTGGGAAGAACGCGGCTCTCATAAAGCCGTCGCGGATGGTTCGAATCCATCGCGAGCCACCATGGAGGGGCCTCCGGCGAGGGGCAGTGGCTTATACCCACTTCGGCGCCAGATTAGCGCGGCCAGGCAGGTTCGACTCCTGCACCCTCTACCAAGTTTTCGCGCCGGTAGTTCAACGGACCAGAATAGTTGGCCTACACCCAACAGATGCGGGTTCAACTCCCGAACGGCGCACCAAGGCAGGATTAGCTCGAAGGTCGAGCCCGCGGTCGATAACCGCGAGGCGTTGGTTCGATTCCAACATCCTGCACCACTTTGATGTTGAACGAGGGTGACTGGCAGAAATGGCTGATGCACTCGCCTCTTAAGCGAGACCAGGCTGGTTCGATTCCAGCGTCACCCACCAGATTTTGCGGGATTGGCAGATAGGGATATGCACTCGCCTTTTAAGCGAGACGAAGTGGGTTCGATTCCCACATCCCGCACCAAGAGTTACTTAACAAAGAGGCGGCATAGCATAACGGATCAATGCTCCGAGCTTCTACCTCGGACGATGAGAGTTCAAATCTCTCTGCCGCTTCCAATGTGGGGATGTGGTCCAACGGATGAGGGCGCAAGGCTACGAACCTTGAGATCAGAGTTCAATTCTCTGCATCCCCTCCACATTGACTAAGCTCGCGTGGTCTAAGGCATGATGGCGCTTCGGTCCTAACGAAGAGATCAGGGTTGGATTCCCGGCGCGAGTTCCAGATGGGTGGGTAGTGTAACCGAACAACACGGCAGCGTCCGAAGCTGCAAATCCGGGTTTGACTCCCGGCCCGCCCCCCAGTTGCCAGAATACGGACATGACCTGCAAGGCGATTTGATTGTTACCATTGAACATTGAACCTTACCGGCAAGACTGCTGCATTAGCCTCCGGATTGTAATAGTCATAGAGAACCGACGGTGCGCTCATTGCGCTTATGCCAAAGCGAGGGCGGAAGATAAACTGGAACTTGCTTCCTCCCGCGCTCGGCCAGAGATAAAAGACAACTCTGTCTGGCTGGACTTCGTACCCGTCAACGCCAGTCTGTTTGGCTTCTTCCAGGGATTCGCGGTCGACTTCCACGCCCGGCGGCAATCCGATTTCCGCTATCATCATGCCGTAACCAGCGAATCCGACCCGCTCTGCTTCCACTCGACAAGCTAAGGCCTCGCCAACTCTTGCCTCGTGGCGATCAAAATCCACTTTCAGTTTTAGCGCTCTTGTGTCCCCTGACTTGAAGTTCTCCGTCTGAGTTGCTTCTGCTTGCGGCCAGGGTATGTAATAACTCGTAATCACGTTCGTCTGCATGGCACTGTTGTCGCCCGCTCGCTGGATAGCAACTCTGTTGCTTCCCGCCTTCAATTCTTTACCGAAATCAATCACTCTCGGGCCTACAACCTCGGTCGCCTTAGGCAGTTTGATGTCCGCTAGTTTCGTGCCATTCACTAGGACAGATGCGGTCTCGTCGCCAGTCCCGTTTTTCCCAATAGGCATGGCGGCAATCATGGCCTCGATAACATTCTGGGTAGCTTGCGTGGAATACCAGCAAGCGTAGCGGTCCTTGTGCGTCAGCAGATATTGAAGACCGCGGTTTACCTGTTCTGCGAGCGCCGGATCATTTCCGAGCGATTCCAGTTTCGCAAGAGCCTCAACAGCAAGGGCCGTGGTCTCAAGCCGTCCGGCAGTGCCCCATCCGTAGAAAGGTGTGGTGTTTGCTTCCAGGTTCCAGTAGGTGGTAGTTCCTTCATTGTGGGCCAGTCGAGCCAGCAATTCGCGAGCATTCGCAATGTGCTCCTGCCGCTTCGCGCCAATCGCAGCGATAGCGTAGTTTCCAAGCAGATACGGATCTTGCCATTCGCTAATCCGATCATCGAGATAAGAAAGGGCCCTTGCGACTGATGTATCGACCGTATCTCGTTCTTTTGCATCGGGCGATCTACCGGAAGTCGCCAGGGCACGTGTCACATACGCCGTCTTCATTGGATCGTCTATCGGGGCTCTTGTGGACCAGTCATATCGAGTCCAGGCTCCTGACGGCATTTGCTGCGAGACCAGGTAAGATCGCGCTTTCGACATGATTTGAGGATCGACTTCAACGAATTCGCGCGCTCCATCCAGGAATCTCAGAACATATGCGGTCAACGTCACGTCTTGTGAAGTGTTGCCCCAGTAGGAAAAGCCGCCGTTGGCTTGCTGCAAGGAGGGCAACAACGCGTAGGCGTCCAGCACGGACTTGAGCGCTCCCGCATACACTTGGGCGCGAGAATCTTTGGCGGCAGCATCGACACCTGCCTTGTTCAGCAACTGCAAAGCCTGGAGACTCACATACCCTATGGATGTGATCTGCTCAGCGCAGCCCGCAGGCCGTTTGGCTATGCCATTCATGGCGTCGAGAACGTGCGCAATGAGATTCGGATAAATACGAAGTTCCGCATCAATAGAACCAGGAATCGCCGTGGGCGGAACTTGAATCTCAAGCGCCTGATTCTCACCGGCAAGGAGTCGGCCCGTAGTAAGCGAGATTTCCTGGCCGTCAGGATGGACTTGAACCTCGCGTTCCACTGCATCTCCCGTCTCGCTATTCCGCGCGGTTACGCGTTGTTTGCCGGGATTCGCTCGTGCTATCGCCTTGAAGGTGAAGACTGCATTCGCATCCGCTCCAGCCGCGACGGTCACGTTCTGCTGCGGCGGAGAGAGCATGGAAAACCACTCCTCTGATTTGAGTTCCGTCTGTAGCGTCTGCTGTTTGTCGGAGTAGTTACGCAAGACTACCGGGAGGCTGATTTGATCACCTTCGGTAAGTACTTTAGGTGGATCGTGCTCAATGAAGAAAGGCTGGAAGGTCCGCAACTCCCTTTCTGCCACTCCGACCTGCCCAGCTTCGGTCGAAGCGACAACCGACATGGACCATGCCGTGATGTTGTCCGCCATCGGAAAGTCGAAGTGCGCCCGTCCGTGGTCGTCGGTGATAACCTCTGGTTTCCAGACTAGCGTCTCAGGGAAATACTTCCGGAGACGTGGCGTAAAGAGCGTTTTCTCGGCGGACGCAGTTCCCTGCAACGCCTTCCCGACAGTGCCGGCGACTTCCGCCGATTCTGTATTCAATGATTGAACTGCTTCGGCAGTCACCTCAACTGCTTCTGATGTGGTCCCCACGCGTAGGGTGGCATCCAGGTTCACCGTTGAGCCCGGTTGTATCGGCACGCGGGTCACTGTAGTTTGCTGGAAACCGGCGGCATTGAATTCGATCTCGCACGTTCCGGCCGAAAGACTGGAGATCAAATAGCGTCCATTACTATCCGTGGTTGTGGTTTCGCTTTGGCCATTCTGGAAAAGAATTGTCACTGTGGCACTCGCAACCACGGCACCGCTCTGATCTGTGACCACCCCGGTGATTGCCCCCGAACCTGACGGAAGCGGACCCTGTGTAGTGGACGCTGGCTTCTTATTCAGGTCTTTGCTTGACTGTTCGGCTAGGACGCGGCTGAACTCGGCAACGTTGAACGCCTGTTCCGCCTGGTTCTCGGGGCCGTAGCTGGAAACCACCAGGAAAGCCATTTCCTGGGTCACTGGCGTCACCTCAGTGACACGCTTTTCTTTGGCTGCGGTGTAATCGTAGTAAGTAGAAACGTTCACGCGGTCCCAGTAGCGGCTCCGTTTTGAGAATGTGAAGTGGTATGGCCTCCCCCAGGGATCGAGTAAACGATCGCCCGAAATGTGTGCAATTGCGAGAATCGGCTTGAGTTCGTCTTCTGTCTGCGGAAACTGTTTGGTCGCGGCAAAGTGTTCTGCTAACGCTCGCTCAATGTCCTCGGTCTCCCTGACGAAATAATGAACAGAGGATGTCCACTCCTGTACGTCGTCCCAAGACGGCTTCTGCTGAGAATCGAAGACGCCGTCCGGTCCAGCACTGGTTACGAATACCTTGAAGTATGGTCCAACTGTTTCGAAGGAAAACCTGTAGTGATGCCCCCACGGATCGAGCATCGTGTCCGGATCAAGGTCCTTCGTTTTCATCACCTGACGTAGAGTCGGATAATCGCGAATGTAGTTGCCCGTCTTGTACGGATATTCTCGCGCCATCTGGTCGATACTTTGGCCCGTCTTCCGGAAATACTGCCATTGCATGGAAGTTGCGTCGGCATCGTCGGCAGTTCCGGCCTTCTTATCCGGTCCATTGCTCTTGAACGTCAGCACGTCGAAAGCGCCGCTCACAGAGTATTCGGGTCGGTACGTAAGACCCCACGGGTCGGTTATTTTTGCTAAGTCAATGCTCTTGGCTGCCAAGATGGCATTTAACTCAGCATCATTCTTGGGGTATCGGGCTTCCTTGTCATAGGTCGCCTGTAGAGCTTCGCGTACCGGCTTCAGGGAATTTGTCATGAGTTCAGCGAAGACACTCCCGGCGCCCCGAGGGTAGTTCTCGCCGCCCGTTAACCTCACATTCCCGTACCACCAGTTGTATTGCGCCGAAGACATCAACGCTTCAGCAAGCAGTTGCAGATCTGCACTGAATGGCTCATTGGGATTGAGGCCCAATAAATCGCGATACCCAATGCCTGCTATCTTTCCGATATAGTTTTCATCGAGATAATCGTAAATAGAGAACCCGGAAGGACGGCCAAACTCTTCGTCGCTGCGCACGCGCTCAGCGACTGCACGATCGAAAACCAAGAGACCCAAGTCGCTTTCGACGGGTTTTCCTTCTGGCGATCTGACGCTAAATTCTGCAGAAGCGGTTTCACCCGGACGATACGTGGTATGTGCCATTTTCACGCCGACTCTCAAATCCTGCAGCGCTGGATAAATGACATGGGTGGTCCCGCTGAGTGCGTAGTCATTCTGTTGTGGAGACTCCGTGAGCGCGAAGGCGGTAATTTCAACCTCTCCACTCAGCCGCGAATCGTACTCAACGCTCAGTTCCGCTTGTCCGTTTACCGGACGCACAACTCGTGAGGTGATCAGTCCGGCTGGCGTTGAGACATCGACAATCACATCGCGGACAGGACTGTTGGACTCAATTGTGATCGGCAGTGCATCTCCTGGTCGGTACAGCACCTGTGTTGTGTTGACCCGTAAGTAACGGCGCTCGGGAGCTATCGTCCATTCTTCGGAACTCCGCCCTTGTCGACCTTTTTTATCCCTTCCCTCAAGCAACAGTAGTGCGTTTCGATAATGGTCGTTCTCGCGCGAATAGCTGTAGTAGTACCGATAAGTGTTTCGGGGAGTCACAAGAAACCGATCTCGGATGCGAGGCAGCGTGATCTTGCCAACCCCGAATCGGTTTGTGTGGAACGTGAGGACTTTGGATCGGCCATCCTGCCAGGGAGTCTTTTCAAATTCGCCCGCGTTGTTCGGTTCGGCAAAATACAGAGTTCCGCTCACCGAAGCGGGAGTTCCGTCGGCGTAGGAAGATGTCACATACAGACTGGGGTGTTTGTCGGGAGCGGACCAGGAATCGCCGCTTGTAACATAGAGTTGAATCGGCCTTTCAGTGAGGCGAATTCGAAAACGGCGTTGCTCGGTCCGGTTGGTCGAGAGATCCGTGACGTAAGCTGCAAATGTTAAGTCTTCATAGTGGGAGTAGTCTTCCGGATTGAAATCCTTGAAGTCATCCTGCAGGTCGACCTTCGCTTCGAACCTGCCCTCTTTGTCAAATGGACCTTCGATCGGATTGGATTCTTCCGTCACCCACTTCTGCTCTTTGAAGTCCCAATGGCGATTCTGCTGACTCACCAAGCGGACGTTTGCGTTCCGAACCGGCTTCCCGAAGAGATAATCTGCGCTGATCGTAATCGTCGCGTCTTCGCCAGGTAGATAGTACTTGCGGTCCGGATCAGCCTTCACGGTAAAGGTCGGCAATTCGTAGCGGCTGACACGTACAGTGGCCCGCGCCTGTGGAGCGTCATAGTCGTCTTCTGAGCCCTTTAATTTTGCATGAACTTGGTAGTCCCCCAAACGCAGCTTCTGTGGAATGTCCCAATCCGCGCTCGCCACCCCAAAGCGCGAAGTCTTGACTGTCTCGTGAAACTGCTCGTTTCCATCTTCATCTTCGATCGTGACCACCAAGTCCTTACCTGCAAACGCCCGCTTGTCTGGCCCGAACGCGAGAACCCGCAGATGAGCCTGCTGTCCTGGTTGATACAGAGGCTTATCTGTCGTCAGCGTTAGCTTGCCCTTAGAACGCAGGTCGAAAGTGAGTTCAACGTCCTCACTATAGGGACCTCGTTTTGCCTCCGCCTTTACAGTCCCCTCGTCGGCCTGGATCTCTTTCGGGAGATCGAAGCTATAGACTGCGTATCCCGAATAGTCCGTGCTTACCGTGTGCTTTATTGCGTTGTCGTCATCGTCTCCCAACTCCAGTGTGAGGTCTACAGCAGTTCCATGTAGGGGCTTTCCATTGCTTGGATCATCAACACGAATGCGCACTGGGAACTTGTTTCCTGGCTTGGCCTTCGACGCTGCGGTCATGCGGACTTCGAAGACGCCAACCAGCACTCGGCTCAGTTGAACAAATCCTTCCACTGGCGCCACTCCGACTTCCGGTCGTTGGACAAACGAGTAGTGCAGCCGTCGCCAACCGAGACTCGAAGGAGAAATGTTTGCCAGGTAATCCAAAGGCCATTCGACCTTCTCAACCGTGGTGCCTGGCTTCTCCTGAAACTTGCCCGTTACGAAAGACTCCACTTTGTTCTTTGAGTCCAGCAACTCGAGCCTGAAATCTCCGACGAGCGTTTTATCCGATGCATTGACAATTGGCAGTTCCACGACCGGGTGGGAGTTGAGTCGAAACTTGATTTGCTGCTCATCGACACGAAGTGAAGGGGGCGTTTGTCCGAAGGAGTGTGAAGCCAGAAGAAAGGAAAGTATCAGGACGCACACCGCGTACGAAGCGCGCAAACAGGCCATGTGGTTCTCCGAATGGCCGCATGGTAGCAGAATTAGCGATGGGATTTATGATTTCACACATCGGTGGTAACTTGTACAAGTCAGACTGGATCGTTTCACAGCATTAGGCCGGGCGCCTGAGGACGCGACCGTTGTGGTCGAACTGGATTAAGGATGGTTGGCGACTCGGAAGTAAGCCCACCACTTTTGGGTATTGACGAATTTGTAGAATGATGTAAAAGTAGAAACTGAGATACACGCAATGATGCGCAAACCCCATACCGATTGCTTCCCGACACCGGCCACGTTTACGTGGCAATGGGCGGGGGAAGGTACGTTCATGTAACGGGGGCGATCCATAGCGCGTAGTTTTTCTGGGCCTCCGATACAAATCGGGGGCTTTTGCTTTTTACGGCGCATTTGTACCGATGCGCAGAGAGGAGGCAGCGTCGTCTAACGGCCAGGATACGGCTCTTTCAAGGCTGAGATGGGAGTTCGACTCTCCTCGCTGCTACCAACTTATGAGTACACAAACGATTGAACTCGAAGGGCTTGAGATCGAGCTGGCATCGGAACTCTTCTGCGACCGCGGCGGAGATCATCGCGAGTTGGTGGATCGTGCGCGCATGGATCGCAGGAGACTTGGCCACAACATCGATGAGTCGGCGGTGTTGTGTGTGCGGTGCATGAAAGCAGTGTCGCTGAAAGTGTGATGCCGGGTCGTCTAGTGGCAGGACCCTGGATTTTGAATCCAGATACGGGCGTTCGAATCGCTCCCCGGCAGCCAGTTTCTAAGGTCAGCAAAGGAGGAAGCTCATTAAGGAGCAATGGTTAGAATTCGGGGAGTGGTGAAGGCTACGGTTACTTCTCTTGTCCAGAAAACACACCGTATCCGCAGGTTCCCTCCTCATAGTTGCGAGGTCATCCAATCGGCCAGGATAACCGGCTCTGACCCGGTTCATGCACGTTCGAATCGTGCCCTCGCAGCCAAGTTTGAAAAGTGGTCGTAGAGTCTAGCGGCAGGATGCCTGACTGTCTATCAGGAGGGACGGGTTCAACTCCCGTTGCGACCGCCACAGGGGTGATGACCCGGTGGGAAGGGCGCTCGTCTCCAAAACGAGTTCAAGCAGGTTCGAATCCTGTCACCCCTGCCAGATGTGAAGGGCGAGCATGGTATAGCGGCTGGTGCCTCGGGCCTCCAACCCGATGACGCGAGTTCGACTCTCGCTGCTCGCTCCAAGATTTTGTGAGGGCGGAAGTCGTCTAGTGGCCAAGACGCGACGTTGCCAACGTCGAGAGCGCGGGTTCGAGTCCCGCCTTCCGCTCCAGGTTTCATGAGGCGGTGTAGCCAAGACAGCAAGGCATCTCCCTGCAAAGGAGATCATCGGGAGTGCAATTCTCCCCACCGCCTCCAGATAGTCGCAAAGAAGTTTTGCGCTGGTGTAGCTCAGTGGGAAGAGTGCCGGCCTCGTAAGTCCGTGATCGGCGTTCGAATCGCCGCACCAGCTCCGCTGGTATAGCTCAACGGGAAGAGCAGGCGCATGGTAAGCGCCCGACCGCAGTTCGAGGCTGCGTGCCAGCTCCACAAGTTTGCTGGTCTAGCACAGTGGGAGTGCAGAGAGCTTGTACCTCTCCGACGAGTGTTCGATTCACTCGACCAGCTCCAGATTTCGATGGCGGGATTGGCCGAATGGCTTAGGCACTGGATTGTGGCTCCAGTCACGAGAGTTCGATTCTCTCATCTCGCCCCAAATGGGCGGTTCGTATAACGGGATTACTCACGGCCTGCAACCGTGAAATGCGAGTTCAATTCTCGCACCGTCCACCAAGTTTGGCTCGGGAACTCGACGGCAGAGTGCTGGTCTGAAAAGCCAGTGGATACGGTTCAATTCCGTGCCGAGCCACCAGATTCGTGACGCAAATGTTGGCTGCAAGAAAGGAAAGACAATGACAGACGCAACCTACAACGTGATGATGCCGGACAAGGGCGTGCCCATTAAGGCCTGGACTAAGGGTGTCCAGCTCGAGGACGCCGCGCGTCAGCAGCTCTTGAACGTGGCACAGTTGCCGTTCATCTACAAGTGGGTGGCGGCCATGCCGGACGTGCATTGGGGCATCGGCGCGACCGTGGGCAGCGTCATTCCGACTCGCGGCGCAATCATTCCGGCGGCGGTAGGTGTGGATATTGGCTGCGGCATGATGGCGGTGCAGACTTCTTTGCACGCCAATCATCTGCCGGAAAATCTGCACGGCGTCCGTACGGCGATTGAGAAGGCGGTGCCGCACGGACGCACCGACAACGGACGAGCGAACGACCGCGGCGCGTGGTCGGATGCCCCGTCGCATCACGCGGAGGTGTGGGCGAAGATGGAGCCGGCTTACAAGGCAATCGTCGAGAAGTATCCCAAGCTGGATCACAAGCAGCGCGTGAATCACCTGGGAACGCTTGGCACTGGGAACCACTTCATCGAGGTCTGCCTCGATGAAAACAAGAACGTCTGGTTCCTACTGCACTCAGGATCCCGCGGCGTGGGCAATCGCTTCGGCACGTTTTTCATCGAGCTAGCGAAGAACGACATGCGTCAGTGGATGATCAACCTGCCGGACCAGGACCTCGCGTACCTGCCGCAGGGCACGGAGCACTTCGAGGACTACGTCCGCGCAGTGCATTGGGCACAGGACTACGCGCTGGCCAACCGCGAGCTAATGATGCGCAACCTGATCGCGGCGGTGCAGGCGTCGGGAGAAGTCCCGGCGTTCGAAGCCAATGTGGAAGTCGTGAGCTGCCATCACAATTATGTGACTTGGGAGCACCACTACGGCGAGAACGTGCTCATCACGCGTAAGGGCGCAGTTCGTGCGCGACAGGGCGACATGGGAATCATCCCGGGCAGCATGGGAGCGCGCTCGTACATCGTGCGCGGCAAGGGCAATCCGGAGAGTTTCATGAGTTGTAGTCATGGAGCCGGACGCGCCATGTCGCGTACGGAAGCGAAGCGCCGCTTCACGCTGGACGATCACGCCAAGGCAACGGCTGGCGTCGAGTGTCGTAAGGATGCGGACGTCATCGACGAAACTCCGATGGCGTACAAGTCCATCGACGCCGTGATGGAAGCGCAGCGTGACTTGGTGGATGTGGTGCACACATTGCGCCAGGTGGTTTGCGTGAAGGGCTAAACAGGAGAGGGCTGCAAGGCCCTCTCTAACAATCCGGGTGTAGGGTAGCGGCCACCCACATGTCTTGGGCACATGTCAACGCAGGTTCAACTCCTGCCACCCGGACCATTTTTTGTGCTTTCGAGGCGATACATGTCCACGAAAGCTAGAGAATAAGGACTCGTATAATTCGACCATGCTTTTGACGCTCACAACTACGCATAACCCCGCGACGGACTTGGGTTACCTGCTTCATAAGAACCCGGCGAAGTTGCATTCGTTCGAGCTGTCGTTTGGGAAAGCACATGTTTTCTACCCGGAAGCGACCTCGGAACGGTGCACGGCTGCCTTGCTGCTCGATGTCGATCCAGTGGGATTGGTTCGCGGCAAGCGGGGTCAGCATGAGGGCGGAACTCTTGATCAGTATGTGAACGACCGGCCCTACGTGCTCTCTTCTTTCCTTAGCGTCGCTATGGGACGCGCTTTCGGGACAGCCATGTCTGGCCGCAGCAAGGGGAGGCAAGAACTGGCGGATCAGGCGATCCCGTTGATCGCAAACTTGACGGTGGTAGCCTGCCGGGCCGGTGAGGGTTTGATCCGCGAGCTATTCGAGCCTCTGGGATACAGCGTAACCGCCCAACATCATCCGCTTGACGAGAAATTTCCAGAGTGGGGTGAGGGACCGTACTACTCAGTGACCTTGGCGGGGACATTCCGCTTGCAGGACATGCTGAATCATCTTTACGTACTGATCCCGGTGCTCGACGCGGAGAAGCACTACTGGATTGGGAACGACGAAGTTGAGAAGCTCCTGCGAAAAGGGGAAGGCTGGTTGGCATCGCACCCTAACAAAGAAGCGATCGTAAAACGATATCTGCCCCGGCAGCGGCAACTGGCGCGAGAGGCACTCGCCAGACTCGCGGAGGAAGACAACCCCGATCCTGACGCGGCAGAGGAAGCTCACTCTGAGGAAGAAACGAAAATGGAGGAGCCGATTCGGCTCTGGCAGCAGCGCATGGGAGCAGTGGTTGCTGTGCTTCGATCCGTCGAGGCGAAGCGCGTCCTGGACTTGGGCTGTGGAGAAGGGAAACTCCTGCGGACCCTGTTGGATGAGAAGTCACTAACGGAGATCGTGGGTATGGATGTCTCGTATCGGAGTCTTGAGATTGCGAGCCAGCGCTTGAAAGTCGACCGGATGCCCACAAAGCAGAGGGAGCGGTTGAAACTGATCCATGGTTCGCTAATGTATCGGGACAAGCGCCTGAGTGGCTACGACGCCGCCACGGTCGTGGAAGTCATCGAGCATCTGGACGCACCGCGACTGGCCGCATTCGAGCGTGTTCTTTTCGAAGCCGCGCGCCCGAAAACGATCATCGTGACCACTCCGAACTGCGAGTACAACGTGAAGTTCGAGACTCTGCCCGCGGGAAAGTTCCGCCACAAAGATCACCGTTTTGAGTGGACTCGGAAGCAATTTCAGCTGTGGTCACGCCGGATCTCTGAACGCTTTGGGTACGCAGTAAGGTTTCTTCCGGTCGGAGAAGAAGATCCCCAAGTGGGCGCGCCCACGCAGATGGGGGTATTCAGCTCGTGACCATAACGATTCCTGAACTTTCGTTGGTTGTTCTCATCGGTCCTTCGGGCTGCGGGAAGTCGAGTTTCGCTCGGGAGCACTTCAAGTCCACGGAGGTTCTCTCTTCAGACTTCTGCCGCGGTCTTGTGTCAGACGACGAGAATTCCCAAGAGGCCACGAATGATGCATTCGATGTCCTGCACTACGTCGCTCGCAAGAGGCTTGCTGCTGGCCGTCTGACCGTAGTTGACGCGACCAACGTACAGCCTGAGGCGCGCAAGCCGCTAGTGGCACTCGCTCGCGAGTTTCATGTTTTGCCGGTGGCCATCGTTTTGAACCTGCCAGAGAAGGTCTGCCACGAACGTAATCAGAGTCGGCCCGACCGTCAGTTCGGTCCTCACGTCATCCGAAACCAGGCGCAACAACTGCGGCGCTCGCTTCGGGGACTGGAACGCGAAGGCTTCCGTCATGTCTTCGTGCTGTCGAGTCCAGAGGAGGTCTCCTCGGTCACGATCGTGCGACAGCCGCTTTGGAATAATCTGAAACACGAGCATGGGCCGTTCGACATCATCGGGGACGTACACGGTTGCTACGAAGAGTTGTCCGCTTTGCTCGTTCAGCTTGGTTACCAGATCAACGAAGAACCGACAGCAACAACTGTTACTCCACCCGATGGACGCAGAGCGATTTTCGTTGGTGATCTAGTTGACCGCGGGCCCAAGATTTCAGCGGTGCTGCGCCTGGTCATGGAAATGGTTGAAGACGGCACGGCGTTCTGCGTTCCTGGAAATCATGACATGAAGCTGATGCGGAAACTGAAGGGACGCGATGTGCAGTTGACGCATGGATTGGCCGACTCAGTTGAACAGCTCGATAAGGAGACTCCTGAATTCAAGCAGACGGTCATCAAGTTTCTCGACGATCTGGTCAGCCACTATGTGTTCGACGAAGGGAAGCTCGTCGTGGCACACGCCGGCATGAGAGAGGAGATGCAGGGACGCGGCTCTGGCAAAGTGCGCGATTTTGCGCTCTATGGAGAGACCACCGGGGAGACGGACGAATACGGACTCCCAGTGCGCTACAACTGGGCGGCTGAGTATCGTGGCAAGGCGATGGTGGTTTATGGGCATACGCCGGTTGCCGAGCCAGAATGGCTGAACCGCACGATCAACATAGATACCGGGTGCGTGTTCGGCGGAAAATTGACTGCCCTCCGTTATCCCGAACGTGAATTGATGTCGGTTTCTGCTCTCCGAACCTATTACGAGTCGGCCAAGCCGTTCTTGTCCCAGGAGGAATTGGCGCCAGCGCTGACTGCACAACAGCAATTGGATGACCTGCTCGACATCGAGGATGTCATCGGCAAGCGGATCATTAACACGCGGTTGCACCGTAACATCACGATTCGAGAAGAGAATGCGATCACAGCCCTGGAGGTGATGAGCCGATTTGCGGTAAATCCAAAGTGGCTCATCTACCTGCCGCCCACGATGTCCCCATGTGAGACCAGTAAACGTAACGGACTGCTCGAACATCCTGAAGAAGCCTTTGCCTACTACCTGCACGAGGGCGTGCACAAGGTGGTCTGCCAACAGAAGCACATGGGATCGCGAGCGGTAGTCGTTGTCTGTCGTGACGCCGATGCTGCGCGCAAACGGTTTGGAATTATGGAAGGCGAGGCCGGAGTCTGCTACACGCGGACGGGGCGGCGGTTCTTCAATGACCCGCCACGAGAGTCGGAGTTTCTGGAAAAAGTCCGAAAAGCCGTAGACGTAGCGGGCATTTGGGAAGAGCTCAAAACTGACTGGGTCTGCCTGGACTGCGAATTGATGCCATGGTCAGCCAAGGCGCAAGAGTTGCTGCGCCAGCAATATGCTCCAACCGGGGCGGCGGCCCGAGCGGCTTTGCCGGTGGCGATTGGTGCGTTGAGAGCGAGCGCGGAAAATCATGAAATTTCAGCGCTTGCAGAACAATACCAACAGCGCAAGGAAGCCGCAGATCTCTATGTCGAGGCTTACCGACGATACTGCTGGACGGTGCGTTCTCTAGCCGACCTGAAACTGGCGCCTTTCCACCTGCTTGCCAGCGAGGGTGCCGTTCACTCCGCGAAAGATCACCTGTGGCACATGGGGATTCTTGCCCGAATGTGTCAGGCCGACATTGGTCTACTACTCGCAACACCATTTCAAGTCGTGGATCTTACCGACAGAGCCGACCAGGAGAAAGGAATCAAATGGTGGGAGGAGCTGACGGCAAGTGGCGGTGAAGGCATGGTTGTTAAGCCGTTGGAGTTTGTGGCTAAGGGTCGGAAAGGATTGGTGCAACCTGCCGTGAAGGTCCGTGGACGAGAATACTTGCGGATTATCTATGGCCCGGAATACACGCTTCCCGAGAACTTGCTGCGGCTAAAGAGCAGAGGTCTGGGCGCAAAGCGTTCGCTCGCGCTTCGGGAGTTTGCTTTGGGGTTGGAAGCGTTGGAGCGGTTTGTTCACCAAGAACCACTGCGCCGAGTTCATGAGTGTGTCTTCGGAGTGCTTGCGCTGGAGAGCGAACCCGTAGATCCGAGACTGTAGTTTACGCGCCGCAAATGGCTAGCGGCCAATGAGCCCTAGGGCATTTTCTCTTTCTTTCATTGCGATATTAGCGTAGAAGAATAGGTTCTACTCTGGCCACCGAGGTTCCAAACGTGCATTCGCTGCTGCGTCTTCAGACATTCTTGATCGTTGTTGTTCTTTCAATCGGCACCCGATTGAGCGCTACAGATGCTTGGGACAGCCCAGCTTTCACGACGGATGCGGCAATTCTGCGGCAGGCAGCTCAGGCAGTCCAGGCAGGAAAAATAGTGAAGCCACCGTACTGTTGAACGAGCTGCATTTCAAGTTCGACGAAAACGGCAAGATGCTAGAGACCCGCCACTTGATCTACCGGATCGAAAATCAAGATGGTGTAAAAGACTGGGCTGAGACCAGTGGCCGATGGGAGGCGTGGCATCAGGACAAACCGGAGATTAAGGCTCGCGTCATCACGGCCGACGGCGCTGTCCACTGGCTCGATCCAAAGACTCTGAATGACTTCCCCGTGCACGAGGATGCACCAGATGTTTACAGCGATGAGCGAAAGTATGGCGGACCGTTACCAGCAGTTGCTCCTGGCTCAATTGTCGAGGAGGAAGTGTCGGTCCGCGATACGGCTCCCCTTTTTGCTGCGGGAACAGTTCGCAGGTGGATATTTGGTTGGAATGTTCCTGTAAACAAGACTCGTGTCGTTCTCATACATCCTGTCTCACTTCCCATCCAGTACGAAGTGCACTTGCTGCCAGAGGCAACCGTTGGGAAGTCAACGGACGTCGGCCTGGAGACAATTACTGTTCAGCAAGGGCCATTGCCTGCCTACACGGAGGAGATAAACCACGTTCCAGCCGATCTCGTTTTGTACCCGGAAATCGAGTTTTCGACCGGCACCTCATGGCATCACGTTGCTTCCGAGTATGCGCGTCTATCGAATGACAAACTACGGTCGGAGGACGTTCAGACACTGATTTCTAAGATCAAGGCGAAGAATGGAACTCGCAGCGACCTGATTCACGGCATTGTCGGCACCTTGCACAAAAACGTTCGTTACACAGGGATAGAGTTTGGGGAGTCTAGTTTAATCCCGCAGTTTCCATCCGAGACTCTGAAGCGCGGGTACGGCGATTGCAAAGACAAGGCCACGCTGCTGGTCACAATGCTTCGGAGCGCAGGAATTCCTGCGAGTCTAGCTCTTCTCAATACTGGGCCAGGACGAGAGCTTAATACTCATCTACCTGGTATGGGGATGTTTGACCACGCCATCGTATATGTTCCAGCGTCTGGTGCCGATTCGGATCTTTGGGTTGACGCTACCGCCCAATACTCTCAACTGGGGATGCTGCCATGGATGGACTACGGGCGTTGGGCCCTCATCGTTGATGAGAAGACCGAAGCGCTGAGGAAGACTCCTGACATTACATCAGCAGGTAATGTGCACCGGGAATCGCGAGAGGTCACGCTCGCCGATTACGGATTGGCAACATTTGTGGAAACCGATGAGGAGATTGGCCCGGATGAAGCTGACTATCGCGAATACTACAGTGGCGATAGCAAGCAAGTCAGGGAGGCCAGCGAAAGCTATGTAAAAGACATGTATTTGGCTGATTCGCTTACCTCCTTGGAGCACGACGATTTATCTGACTTGGAGAAACCAGCGTCAATCCGGTTCGTCAGCAAGGGGAAGCGCGGGAATACCGACCTGACCACGGCCCTCGTGGCCATCCGCGTTGAGTCTCTCTTCGACCGTCTTCCTAAGTACTTTAGAACCAAAGAGAACGAGGAGACGACTGAAGGGGAGGACTCGGAGAAGCCAAAACCACGGACGACCGATTGGTTGATAACACCTTTCACCACCGAATGGCACTACAAGGTAACAGCGCCACTCGGTTTCAAACTGCGGGCGCTTCCTTCAGATAAGGACGAGAAGGTAGACACTCTGAGCTTCACTCAAAAGTACTCGACCAACTCCGAGGGCACCATTGTGGAAGCGTTCCTCCGAGTCGAGAATACAAACACCAGAATGACAGTGCAGCAAGCCAAGGATCTGCGCGAGGCGGTGCTGAAAGCGCGCGCTGTCGATCCCATCTTCGTCACATTCGACAATGTCGGACACTCGCTCATTTCCGCCGGCAAGATCAAAGAGGGGCTGGCGGCTTATCGTGAGGTCGCAGCCCAGCGCCCCAAGGAGGCATTGCACAAGGTGCAACTTGCTCAGGCGCTGATCACGGCCGGACTGGGGGAGCAAGCTCGTCGCGTGGCCTCGGAGAGTACTGCGCTTGAACCCAACTCGGCATTGGCACAAAGCACTCTCGGGATGGTTTTGAAACATGATCTGATCGGCCGCCTTCTGAAAAAGGGGATGGACTATGACGGGGCGATCGCCGCATACCGAAAGGCCATCGCGCTCGATCCGAAGGATAAAGAGACGCGCGCAAACCTCGCACTTTTGCTTGAGTACGACGCAGACGGAACCCGGTACGGCGAGAAAGCGCGGCTAAAGGAAGCGGTGGAAGTCTTGCGTGAATTGAAGAAGCTTGACGAAGAATACAGTCGCACCTACGACGACAATATTCTCTACGATCTCTGGTACGCGCACGACTACAAAGGTGTCGTCGACTACGCGGCAACTCTGCCCGCCAGCGATGTTCGAAAGGGCCTCATGTTGGCGGCGATTTCCATCCAGCAAGGCTCAGATGCAGCGCTGAAGAGGTCGCTGGAGATCACAACAGACGACCAAAGCCGCAGCAAAGTATTGGCTAATGCTGGAGCGGTCCTGGTTCGAGTCAGAAAATATCCGGAAGCTGCTGTGTTAATAACCGAAGGAGCGCGGGGACAAAGCAACGAGAGTCAAATCACGCGAAGTGCAGCCATCTTCGCCACAACTAAACCGTATGACGCAACAGCCATCGATCCAGCCGACCCGCGCGGCGTGGTGCAGCAGTTATTTGGCCTGATGTTAAGTGGCCAGCTGACCCTTGAAGAGTTCAAGTCAATGATCTACATCGACCCGAAGGACTCAGACGCGACGCAGGACGAAAAGCAATTCCACGAGATGATGGCAGGACTCAAGTCGCAGATGGCAGCTACGGGACTTCCGCTCGTCACCATCGCTGATCTAGCAGTGTCCAACATGCATTACACGGTGGACGGCGATGACTCGCTCGGGTACAAGATCATCATCGAGAGCCCCGGAGCGGCTGCCCAGGACGTGTATGTCGTGAAGGATGGAGGGCGTTACAAAGCAGCTGCTTTTGCCGAGTCCGGCTCGAACATCGAAGAACTGGCTCCGCTCGCGCTTCAAGCCATCGAGAACAACAACCCGTCTGCTGCAAGGAAATGGCTGGATCGGGCACGAGACAAGATACATGTGAGCGGTGGCGACGATCCTCTCTCTGGTCAGCCTTTTCCTTACTTCTGGACCAAAGGACAAGACGCTGATGTCCCAACCATGCGCACCGCAAGCCTCGTGCTGCTCCGATCCAAAGCGGTCAACGGCCCGTATTTCACCGCGCTGGATCAAGCGCGGAAGGCAGCGAAGACAGATCTCGATCGCAACCGACTGACGATGGTAATGGCATATGCTTATGCAGCCCAGGAGAAATGGGCCGACATGCTGCCGCTGACAGCAGAATTGCTAAAGGCCGCACCCACTTCGGTGCGTGCTTTCGAACTTGCTACGACGGCGTTTGCGGGACTGAAGCGGTTTGACGATTGGGATAGACTCGTTCAAACTCGGATACAAGAGTATCCCGATGAGTTGGCCTATGTACGTTCATCCGCGAGGCTGGCTGCTTATCGAGGGCAGTTCGGCAGGTCAAGGGACATTATTAAGGGAATCATGGACAAGGGACAGGCCACGGAGACCGACCTGAATCTGTATGCATGGTATGCGTTGCTTCTCCCCGGTCCGATCGAGCAGAGCGCGATTGATGTGGCGCAGCGTGCCAACGACCTGAGCAAGAACGCCAATTTCGCTATTCTCCATACCCTCGCTTGTGTCGATGCCCAGGCGGGGAAGACCAGTCAGGCACGCGATCTATTGCTGAAAGCCATGGATACGCTGCACCTGGAGGAGGCAAACTCGGAGGTGTGGTTCGGGTTTGCTCTGATCGCGGAGCAATATGGCGTTCTCGATGCGGCCGAGAAAATGTACTCCCGCGTGGAGAAGCCTAAGACGGACTATCCCGGTACCTCTTATGTCATAGCGCAACAACATCTGACAATGTTGCGAGGTAGTGCGAACAACTCGGCGAAGGCCGTTGGCCAGTAGCGGCGGACTGCCGATTTCCGACCATGCACAGCGGATCAAGAAATCTGGTGCCAGCGGAGAGATTCGAACTCTCAAACACCTGTTTCTAAGACAGGCTGCTATTCCAATTCGCACACGCTGGCACTGTGGTGCACAGGGGAGGATTTGAACCTCCGCGTCCCACTCGGGGAAACCGGGTTACAGTCGGTCCGTTTCGGCCGGGCTTACGCACCTGTGCAAACTTGGCGGAAGGTAGACGAATCGAACGCCCATCGCTCATCACGATGCCCCGGTTTTCAGGACCAGTTGCCGGCCATTCAGCAGTACCTTCCGCATTGGCGGAGAGTACGGGAGTTGAACCCGTTAGCCTCTTGCGAGAGCCCTTGTTTAGCAGACAAGTGCCTTACCGTCCGGCCCACTCTCCGTTGAATTGTCAAAGAACAACAGAATTCTGGTAGGCCCGGTGGGAGTTGAACCCACAAAAAGGCTGCTCTTGAGGCAGCTGCGTATGCCAGTTCCGCCACGGGCCTGAAGCTATAAATTGTGCAGGAGTTAATAACTCAGTCGGGATGGACTGAGTCGTAATGACGATCGAAATTGAAGCAGGCGCTTCACAAAACTAATTTAGCATGAAACCGTTGGTGGTGCACGCGTTTTTCGTAGGCCAGCCTTGGAACGGCAGGCTATCCACGACTGATGGAGATTTGGCGCAGCAGAGGCCATTCGAGAGGAAACCAATTCGTTTTCCAAAGAGACACCATCCCTAAGCCTTCGGCTTAGGTCGGTGCAGGCCGTCCGGGAACTAGCGAACGCTGCTCGCACGAGATCGAACAGGGTTCGAGTCTGTTCGACTCCTGTGCGGTCATCGTTCGGACACCATGAAAAATCTAGAACCGGCGCTTCGGAGACTAGCGAGTTCACTAATCCGCCATCCTAATACTTGGTGCGAACGTACACGCCGTACCGTCCAGGGCATGGATAGCCACGAGGGTTTTTGTGAGGGTTGAGCGAGCCGTCCATAGCCTTTCTGGTAAATGTCTTTCGGCAGACGGTACATCGGTAGACGTAAGTCGGGCCCTGCCGTGCGGCTCTCGCCGCTCGACGGATGCTTGGTATTCGAGGCATTGCTGTAGGAGCAACGGCGAGAGGCCCCGTCGAAGTCAGTTCAACCGCGTAGCGCGGCATGAAGACTTGCGACGTGACGGTTGCATCCTGCATCCGGTCCACACGGTAAGAGCGATGCTCGCCCGAATCGCTGCGGATGGCGTGCAGTACGAAGTATCCGTCGGCCGTCTGGCGCAGAGAATACGGCTCTATGCGGCGCACGCTGCCGTCATAGCTCAGATCAACGCACAGATGGTTCGCCGCAGCGAAGCGGATGATTTCCAGAGTCGAACGGGAGCGGAAGGGAATGCCCATCGGCAGCACGCGCGTGCGGACAGCGGTTTCGCTGGCGCCGTGCTGAATGAGTGCGCGCTGCGGGACGTCCGTGCCACGCATGATCCAAGTGAAGATTTCGGGGAGCGCGTCCCAGAAGTCATTCAGCGGGGGAAGAACGGGAAGCTGGTGCGCTAGCATATCCGACCACATCGCCTCAAGAGACAGGCGATGGGATGCCAGGAGCTCGAACGTGGGCACAGGAATCGCTTTGTATGCGCACTTCTGCTGGAGCACGTCGCGAAGTACCGACGCACTTGGACGACTGTCCGTGTGCCTATAGAGGTTCACCACGTCGTAAAGATCGCGGGGGCGCGTCCGTTCTCCGAGCGCCCGCAACTTTTCCCCGAAGGCTTCCTCGTAGGCGTAGCAATTGGCCCAAATCCCTCCTTCGGGACGGTCGCTGTAGGGATGAAATACCTCGCGACGGACAGAGGGAAGCACCAGCCTCTCATCCGCCGTTAGATCGAGCTTGATTTTCGGCCAGCCGCCCGAAGTCGGGGAGACTGGGCCTCGATAAGCAATCTTTCCCTGACAGTTGGGACGGCCACGCGGGTTTTCGTAGATATCGAATTCGAGCTGATCGACGGGGATGTTCAGTCCCGATTGTTCCGATACCCAACGGATAACTTCTTCGAATACCGGACGCAGGAACTCGTCGTCAATGTGACCTTCATCCCGCAGCGTGAAATCCAGATCCTCTGAAAACCGGTATGTCTCGAAATAACACTTCTTGAGACAGGTGCCTCCCTTAAAGACCCAGCTTTCCGAGAGCTCTTCGTGCGCGTTGATACCGGCGAGTATCCAGCCTAGGACGTAGTCCTTCTCCACAATGCTGGGCAACAGAGAAAACGACGACGCGGATTCGAGAATTTCGCGTTTGTCGATCATGAGGCTGTTTCTTTCCAGGCCGCTGGTACCCAGAGCCGCCAAGCGGTGACGAGTTTCCGGGAGGAGAGCGCCGGGTCGAGTCTGGCATAACCCTGCGTGAGACGGGAGCGGCACTCAGCCGCGAGTTTCTTGTCGCGCAGGCGAGTGTCTGCAAGAAACCCGAGCCGCTTAAAGATGGCGCCATTGCCGAACTGCGTTGCATAGCGGATCAACAGATCGCGATCGGCAGTCTTGCTGCCGAGATATGTACTTACGCAATCGGCTACGTGATCGATGCCGCCTCCAACATCCGGCGCGGCGATCATATCGACCAACGTGCGCGCGGAATCCGATATCGCGACCTTGACAGAACCACGCCACAGTGTTTTCAATCCGAAGAGGCGTTTGGTTTTCACGCTGCGCAGCAGGAAGGTAGCGCCTTGGGCAGTTACTCGTTTCTCAATGACACGGCGCGTGGTAAAGACGAAGGTTTCATTAAAGAGCTGCTCAGTGAGTTCCCAATGGTGAGCGGCCGTCCAACCGCCGATGTAGCATTGGCCAAAGAGCGTTGGGACGAGCACCCATGGATCTCCAATTACCTGCTCGCTGGCTGCCAGATCCAAAGGTACGGAAACATAGAGCCCGCGGCCTATCCTTCGAAGCCAGCCTTGCTCTCTCCATCGGGACAGAAGTTTGGCGGCGGCGCGCCGATCAATTCCGAGGGTCTTGGTCGTAATGTCAACCGATACGACTTCCTTTGTGGAGCGAAGTACCGCAGCGAGCCGCGCGCGAGAGGCAGGCAACGAATCTGGCTCAGGTTTCATGGCTATATTCTAACCCATATAGTTCGCACTTTATGGGAACTGCGTGCTTAATAGTATAGCCAGGTCGCCCCTCTCGCAATATTTCGTTTCAATGGTGCTTTAACCGCCGCTGCGGAAGAGTCCGGGGAGATACCTCTGGAGCCAACAGCTCTTGTTGTGATTGAGCGGTCCCATGTGTCTCCGGTGCCACTGCCACTTGCCGTTTATTGGCAAACCAAGTACCCAAGAAGAAGCCCAATGCGAGGGCGGCACTGGCAACGACAGGCAGCCACGTTGCCCAGACCTGCTTTTCCAGCCTATCAAGTAAAACGTCGATTTGTTGTGCCCTTGCAGTCATGCTCCGCACGAGCGAGTCATTAGCGCTTCGGACCTTTGCGATCACTCCGATGTCGGGGTGAGCTACTTCTCGCAGCACGTTCATAAGTTGCTTTTGGACGGAACTCATTTCAGAACAAGATTGGTCAAGCGCTCTGGCGCTATCCGGCAGACCGGACTGCTGGAAACACTGTCGAATACTCTCGCCCAGCAACTTCGCAATTCGAGGCGGGTCCAACCCTGTTTCCAATTCCTTCGGCAAGTGGGTAATGCGTGATTCAAGTAGCGATGTGTATTCTTCCATTCGCTTCTCGACCGCATTGGCCTGAGAAGCGGAAGCTTCCAAGATCTTCCGCAATGACTTCCGCTCTGCGGCGATCTCCGCAGGCGTTTCTCGGGTGAGGAGCGCGAGGATGCCCATCGCTTCCAGTATCCGGAGCATCTCGTCGTTTGGGCTAAGGGTGCGAGTGTGTGCGATGACCCTATAGTATTCCGCCTGCCGTTCAACGGGCACCAGTCCGGCCAGTTCATCGAACAGGGTTTTGCTCTCGGACTCTGCGCCCGCCAACTCTGCGCCCGCCAACTCTGCGCCCGCCAAATTGAGGATTTCCTGCTCGGGGCTCATGGTAGAAATATCTCCTTTGCCCGGTCGAATTCGGAGAAGAGCCGCCGCCGGTAGCTCTCCGCACGCATCACGATCGAGGCACGCTTCAGTTCGTTAATCGCATTCTGCCTTGTAGCAACCTGGCCAAGGCGGATGCCGTGTTGCCGTGCGGGGTTTTCCAGTTCTGCCAAGCGAAACTCCATCCGAATCACGGTCGGCGATAGCGCTTCGCGGAAACGAATGGCTTGCTCAGCCGAATCCCAGTAGCTGAAGTCTGCCTGAGGACTTGTCGCATTCTGGACTATCAGAAACTGTGCCCGTTCCTGCAGTCGGTTTCCCCATGCGAGGACACTCTCAACGCTTGCTGGGTCTGGCGTAACAACACCCACCGCAGTGAAGCGCGCGCCGGTCGCCGCGACATCCTCATACATTGCGTCGAACCACTCGGTCGCCACTTGCCCGGAACCGGCTCCCATATCGGCTAGGATAATCGCGGCGCCGGATTCGAGATGATCTACGAACGCGTCGAGACCGGCTGGAGTGTGAATATTTACCTTGGCCACCGACCCGTTGAAGAAGTGTTTGAGTGATCCCCGAGCTTTGTTTTCGGTATCGAGGTCGAGCAGCGTGAATGGAATCTCATTGGCTTCGAACCACTCCGCCAGGGCGACCATCAGGCCAGTCTTGCCAACTCCGCCTTTGCCACCCATGGTGAAGACGACTCGTTTGTTCTTCGCTGGGGCGTTCATCGCGATCCTCCTTGGCTGACGAGTTTCAACGGCTCGGTTTCTTCAAAGTGAAAGTGTTTGGGTTTTGCTTTCTGCTCAACTGGTTTTGCTTTGAGTGCCGCAATTCGGGACGCAACATCGTCGGAACTCATACGGGTGCTAACGGGCGATTCCGGTTCGAGCGGAGGCAGTTCGTACTGCACCTGCTTTCGGTGCTTGGCACGTACCTTGATGAAGGAGTGAATCGTGCTGACTGCCACGTCGAGGCCGGCACGCTCGTGAAGAATGCGAACGATGTCGCGATACGTGCAGCCTTTGCGGCGCAGCTGGCGGATCAGTTCGCGGTGAGTTTCGAGTTTGGAGCGAGGTGGTTTCTGCGGGATCGAATCCAGCAGGGAAAGAAGGGTCAGGTCCATGATTTTCAGGCTCCTTAGCACCTGGCCACCACAGTCCGTTAACAGTCCGATAACCCGTCTCCACAGTCCGATAAGTGCCCTAGAGCGCTATCCGTACCGTTTAGTTTCAATCGGTTACGAACTCTAGGACGACTTTCACGGCGGTAACACGGGTTCAAATCCCGTCGGGGACGCCAAATCCTTTCAAGCACTTGCGGCCTCTCCTGCTGTCAATACTCTTGTCGCGGTGACGTTGTGGTGACGGGGAAGGTCGAACACGACATCCAAACGCGCCACGGCTTCGCCCAGAAACGCGGGGGAAAGATGCTGGTATCTGGCCGCCATCCTGAGGTCTTTGTGCCCTCGCAATTGAGCGACAGTGTGGAGGTCTGCGCCTTGCATTCGCAGCCAGCTCGCCGCCGTGTGGCGGAGGTCATGGAAACGCGATCACCATGGACGTTTACACTGTCACGAGCCTGGACTCGCACGCTGGAAAAGGGTTAGTTGCGATCTTGGAGACGTGGACGCTACGTTTTCTCCGCGCGATCAGGATCGCGCGGCAATGCCGATGCCAGGACGAGTGCTGCCCCGGCGAAGAGCAATGTGTCCGCCACGTAATTTAACCCTTCATTGATCTCCGATCCGCCGTGGGCAAGGACCAAGATAAGCAGATATGGGAAAAGAGTGAGGACGGTCACCAATGCGCCAATTGAGGCTGCGGCTCTCCGAGATTGTTTGTTCAGGGCCAAGCCGATTCCAGCGGCCAGTAGGATCGCTCCTGCGAGGTATCCCCATACGCTGGGGAATGGAACCCATAATGGCGTCATCTTTTCCAAAGGAACGCCGGGCGCAAACTCTGGATGAAGAAAATGTTGTACAGCAAAAAAGATGGCAGCAATCGCTACGACGATGCGCCCGAATAAAATCATCCATTTCGATTGTTGCGGCGAAGGGGCGCGACTATGCAGTCCAGCGAGAGCCCATGCGCCTCCGGCAAAAGAGAGATCTCTTAGCGCGTAGGCCCACGCGAATCGATTTTTCAGATGCGCGAGCGCACTCGGCATATAAATCATGCAGACAAACAGAAAGAACATCAATCCGAGCAGGGTGGACGACAAGCGTACGAACTTCCTCACGGTAAGACTGGTAGCTGCTGCGAGCAGCGCGCATCCGACAAAATACGGCCAGAACCAGTGCGCCGGCATCCAGGACGGGACCATATTCTGGATAAACTCGGGGCCGTGGAAATGCTCGGGCGCGAATACAGCGAGTGGAACGGCGATGAAGACACAGCCCAAGGTGATGAGCTTGTCCCAGCCGCGAGCCGCGCTGATCTCTTTTCGAAGTATGAGAACTCCGGCGACAAGATAGATAAGCCCGGCAAAACTCATCCAGAAATTTGTTGATGAAAGCATCAGACCCTCTTTCGCGATGGTGATGCGGCAGAGATTATATCCCGGTCGCCGAGGGTGATTCGTGGAGCGTGGTGGAGTTCAACAAGTTTTGGTAGTGAATCTCTTGCCACTGCCATACAGAAGTTGATTGGCGAAATATCGCCATACATTCAACGCCCCCTCCCCGCCCAAGGGGTCAATGAGTGTAATCGCCTGTTTACAACACTTACCATTTCAACGCTTACCACCACGCGCCTTTTATTGCAGGCATCGCACTCGGTGCGGCCAGTCATTGCATTGGCGAGTGGAGACGCAACGGGGCCGCCTGGTTTGTGGACCTTTCCGTGCCATGCTCCAGCTCCTCTTGTACCAGTTTTTCTAACATTTCCCCTGGCACAAAGAGCACCGGTTACGTCACTGACTTCCTGTCCGCGAGCGCCTAGAATGACGTTTGGTTGCAGAGGTTGAAATGCCGCGAATCCTCGTGGTTGCCGTGTTTGTGCTCTCATTCTGCCTCGCCGGAGCGGCCCAGCAGCAACCCGATAAGGCACAGTCCGCGTCGGATTCTCCATCCGATGTCGTACTGCACGACGGACAGGAAGTCGTGCTGCGCAGCATCGAGCCGATAGCCTCCAACAAGTCGCAAGCGGGCGAGACCGTGCGGTTCGAGGTCATCCGCGCCGTCAGCAGCGATGGCGTAGTGGCGATTCCGCTACATTCCATCGCTGTCGGAAGAATCACTTCCGCAGAGCACGCCAAACTCGCGCATCACGGCGGGAAACTCACGCTGGCCATTGAGAGCGTGCAACTCGCCAACGGTGAGTACGCTCCTCTCCGAGCAGTGGAGTCGCGCAAGGAGCGCAATTTCGGCTGGCACGACGTTGGCGCCGCCGTCGCCGTTGGCGCCACGCTCTACTACATGCCGTTGGCGCCGATGTACCTGCTGGGGAAGGGCAAAGAAGTCAGCATTCCCGCGGGGGCCCGCTTCACCGCTTTCGTGGACGGTGACGTGAAGCTGGACCGTTCCAGTCTCGGGGCGAACACGCCCGCGGCCGAGATGAATTCCAACAGCGCGACAATCTACGTCTTTCGCGGAAACCAGGACAAGGACCCCGGCTTCGACCAGCCGGTGAGCTGCGGCAGATACTACCTGGGTGACCTTTCTGGCAGCCAGTACCTCGAATTTAAAGTGCCGCGGGTCCGTTATTGGATCTACGCTGGCAGTCCCTCCACGAAGTTGTCGAAGCCGCAACAGCAGTCGGCGCTGGTCACGCTCGCGGTCGAAGCCGGCCAATCGTATTACTTAGAGGTTTCGCGCATCCCGGCAAAATGGAAGGTCCCGACCGTGACCTTAAAGCAAGTCGATGCCGTGCTTGGCGGCGAACAGGTATTCAACGCGCAAGACGCGCTGGTGCTTCCCGCGGAGCAGACGCTACATGAGGCGAAGCTGGGTGCTGTTCCCAAAGGCGTGAAAGGCAACTAAAACGTTTCAGAGTTGCTGTGGCCGGGGGTCTGCCGTCGGGGTGACGAGGCTGCGGAAAAATCCTTTACATTTCGCCCGACTCTGTTCTTGTTGAAATACGCCTCGACTCTTATCAGCGAAACCACATAGGTAAGTGCGCTCTCAAGGGGCTTTGTAAGTTCCAAGCGACCATCGGCCTTTCCTTGACATCCGATACCGTGTCCGCCCCGGATGCCTTCAAGCAGGCATCTGAAAGATCAAGGCCCGGATTTCTTTGCTAACAGGCTTGCGACCTCCCTTTCGGACTGGCTCGTGACAGCCATTTCCAATACAACCGAAACCGGGCCCGATGCCAGCCGACAACCGTTCGTGGTGTGACAAGGATGAGCGGTTGTTTCCATCCGGCCATGCTTTCCGCATCACACAGCTCACGTCTCACCGTGTCACCCCGGTCTTGGCCGGACGGTTACGTTGTAAACTCGTTTTTTTCGACAGTAAATGGTTCCACCAATATTGCGGTATAGCCGGCTAGCGGTTGCCGTTTTGCCTCGCTGTGAGAGCTTGTTTGAACGGAAACAGCCATCGCCCACAGGAGAACCGCGCACGAAATTCCCACACGTGTAACACGATTTCCTCTCATAATCCCCCCTTGAAATCTCTTTAAGGTCTTTCGCCTCAGGGGGCGTTGCGTCTCAACGGGCGGGAACTGCTCTTCGGAGAGGCGAGATTCTGTATCCCAAAATTATCCTACTTTCCGACCACGGCGGCGAAGAAAAATGGATTAGTCCACGGGGCGGTCAACGTCGCAAATCAATGAAGGTGCGGAAGTGGTGGCTTCCGGAAGGGTCAATTGACGCAAAATCCCGATTGCACTCATTGACCTGGCCCAGGGGTTTTGAGTGCTAACGCCTGGTTGCAACAGTTATCGCGCGTGAGTAGAAGAAACGTCCCTCGGAAGGCCCGGCGGCGTATCGACGCGACGGCATCAAGGAACATTCAGGTACAGCGAATCTCCGTACGGGTTGTTGGTCATGTCCTTCTGCCCTGAGCCATCTGCACTCATCTTGTAGACCTCAGGGTTGCCGTCCTGCATGGTTGTGAACCACACCTCGGTGCCGAGAGTCATGAGTTCGAGGATCTTGCCGCCGCTGCTGGTAATGGTGGTCTGTCCACTGCCATCTAGGTTGACCGATGCGATCTCCCCGCTGGCTACCCACAAGATTTTGCTGCCGTCGGGGCTGAAGGCTGGGGTCACTGGAGTGGCGGAGGGGACAATAACGGATTTACGGTTGCTGCCGTCGGCGTTCATCGTCCAGATGGCGTACTGGAACGCTGTTGCGTCCCATCCGGTAAAGACGATCTGCTTGCCGTTGGGTGAAAAGCTCGGAAAGATGTCGTTGATTGTATTGTCGAGCGGCGAGAGGTGCGCTTGGCTGGAACCATCCGCGTTCATTACGTAAATTAGCCATCCCGATAATCCGTCCCGGGTGGACATGAACACGATCTGCTTCCCATCGGGAGACCAGCGCGGCACGCGGTTGGACCCGGTGGTAGTGAGCGGCGTCACCGCCGTTCCATCGAGCGCTGCCGTATAGACCTGCGTGGGGCTATTGTGACTCGCCTCGAACAGCACCTTCGAGTCATCCGGGGATACGGTGGTGCCTCTGGGCCTAGATGGCATAGCGCCGTAGGGTAGCGGCGTCACGCTGGAGCCATCGCGGTTCATGACGTACGGGTCCGGGTTCACATCGCCGCTAGCACGACCAGAGGCGAAGGCGACCTTGGTTTGTGCGTGATTGACGGGTGTGGAATCACTCCCGCAACCTGTCGCGCACGCAAGTGCAAGTGCAGCGACGATCACGGTAAGAGCTGTCAGCAGCGTGGATTTCATGATTGGCATGATCCACCTCCAAGCGTTTCTGAACGTGCATGATGAAGTGCGTGGCGGCCTCAGGGGGTGTTGCATCTCAACTGGCAAGAACTGCTCTTCGGAGAGGCGCAAACTTCTACACCCTAAATTCTCGTGCTTTTCAACTGTGGAGGCGCAGAAGAGTGACAGGAGACAGGCTGGTGATTTCCAAATGGGGAAGGCAGAGGGCTGCAAATCCATTTTGGTACAAGTGGCATTGTTGGCGTAACATCCCGATTACACTCAAAACCCCTACCGGCCCAGAGTCGATGAGTGTAATCGCCTGTTAACAACACTTACGTCCACCTCGCCCCTCCAACGTACAACTCTCGCTGGCTGCTGCAGTCCGAGAGGCGCCCCAGCTTTAGGGGGCAGGCTCCCGCGGCGGTCCTCCACCATTGCATTTGTCCGTCACTCATCCCGCTACAGTGTATTATCGTCCCACGCAAAATCTTCACCCCTTGACATCAACCCGTGAACGCGGCACAGTACCCACTGCTTAAAAGCGATTTCGTCCTCCCCTGTGCTTCATGTTTGAGCGCGCATCGCAGCCGCAATCGGCTTGATGCTCCATAATTTACAAGGGATCTGTGCAGCGCTGTCCGGCACACCCACCGAAAGGCAACCAATGAAGAACACTCAGCCGTTTTTCTCGCGTCCTCGAACCCAAACCGCCGCCATTGCCTTGCTGTTGACGATCGTTTGCTCCTCTGGAGCCGCACTGCAGGCGACCGCGCAAACCTTTAAGACGATTTACACCTTTGCGGGCACCCCCGACGCGTCCGGGCCGCGCTCGGGCGTCATTCTGGACCAAGCCGGAAACATCTACGGGACCACCGAAGGCGGGGGCACGGGAAAGTTTGGAACGGCTTACAAAATTGATGTGAACGGACAGGAAACGCTCCTGCATTCTTTCAGCGGGCCCGACGGAAGCACTCCTTTCGCTCGTTTGCTTCGGGACGCAGCAGGCAATCTGTACGGCACCACACTGGCGGGTGGCACTCAAAATCACGGCACCGTTTTCAAGATTGCGGCCGACGGAACTTTTTCCACGCTCTACAACTTCGCCGGCGGTTCGGACGCTGGCGCGCCGCGGGCTGGCGTCACTCGCGACGCAGCAGGCAACCTCTACGGAGCAACTGGTAACGGCGGACAGTTCACTCTCGGAACCATCTTTAAGATTGACGCCAGCGGCAACAAAAGCGTCCTGCACGACTTTGCCGGGGCTCCGGATGGCGAAGATCCCGCCGGGGACCTAATCCGCGACACCGCCGGGAATATCTATGGAACCACCGTTCGAGGCGGAACTCTCGATTTCGGCACGGTTTTCAAAATCGATGCCAATGGACAAGAAACCATTCTGTACAGCTTCGGCACCAACCCAGGCGACGGCTCGAATCCAACCAGCAGCCTGGTGCTGGATGCAGCCGGCAATCTTTACGGCACCACTGCCACTTCGGTTGACTCGCCTTTCAACGGGACGGTGTTCAAACTGGATACCGCCGGGAATGAAACCGTGTTGAAAAACTTCAACCAAACCCGTGCCGACGGGAAAAACCCCGAGGCAGGTCTAGTGCGAGATGCGAATGGAAATCTTTATGGCGTCTGCAATTTAGGCGGCAGCGCCAATGAAGGAACGCTCTTTGTCATCAATGCCAGCGGCAAATTCAGAGTCTTGCACAACTTCCAGGATTCCGGCGATGGCGCATATGCGGAAGGAAAGCTCGTTCTCGATGGTGCGGGCAACTTATATGGAACCACCCTGGGTCGGCTCACACGGGGCTCTGTATTCAAGGTCGGGAGATGAGTCGCGATCAAATACTCGCGCTCTCATGGCAGGCTTCTTGAAAAGGGGGGTGAGGATGAGCCCGGCAAAGGCCGGCTTGGCCTAAGTTCTTTGGAATCAGCGGGCCATTTTGAAGTCCGACGGGTTCAAATCCCGTCGGGGACGCCAACCACCCCACCACTTGCGTGAACTGCCGGAGCTGGTTCTGCTGCAGCCAATTGCCCGGTAATGCTCTTGGTCAGTGTTAGGGCCGCTATCCTTAGTATGACGTCAGTATGACGTCCATCCTCATGCAGGTCAGCACGATTGTGGTCGGGGCTGTGGGCAGGATGCACGATCACTTGTCTCTACGCACTTCAGCTTCCTGTAGCCACCCGCGCCGCAAGCTCTCCATCGCGACGCTCGACAGGTACGGCTTGATATCGAGAATCGGTGTTCCGTCGAGCATGTCCACGCCGCGGACATGCAGCCGCGGGCCCTCTCGACGGAGGAGTTCCACCACGGTCAAGCCAATGGGGTTGGGACGTCGCGGGGATCGAGTCGCGAACACGCCGTGCGGCCGGTTATCGCTGGGCGGTGTGCTCAGCAATTCGAACCCTTGCGACCGGTCAAATACCCAGATGATGATGAGATGGGAAAAACCCTCGATGTCAGTGAGCCCAGCCTCGAATTCCGGCTGTATCTCGAGCACACCTTCCGCTTCGTGTTTTGCACCCAACCCTTTGGGAATATCCTGGGTATCTTTGTACGGACTACTTACACGGCCAATGGGCTGCAGTATGAACATTGCACTTTCTCCAGCGCCTCCAGGCCTCCGCCGGCAGGAAGGCCGAACGTGCTCATGATGCGGCGCGCTTCCACGGCCACGAACTGTGCTCATGACTGGCGGTCTAGCCTGAGGCTCACGATCCGATCCAAAGCAAGGGAATGAGGCCGACCGCAGCAAGTGTCGTCAACAGCGAGAGGCTTTGCAAACCGGTTTCCCGGTCGGCCAGGCTATAGGCGTAAATGCCCTTGACGAGATTGTTGCTGGCCGCGGCGATTAGAACCGCACCCGCCGCGACTTTCAGGGGCGTGAGTGCACCGGCGGCCTGAGTCATCCCCATGATGAAGGGATCCACATCGGTAACACCCATGATGGCAGCCAGGGTATTCACTCCTGCTCTGCCAAGGTAAGTGACGGCCAACTGGGTTGCGACCAGCATGGCCAGAAACAACCCGGCGAAGACACAGGCTGCGATCAACTCGAGCGGATTCTTAGGTTCGAATTCCCGCTTTTCTGCCTGAGCGCCGGTCTCCGGCCGGCGCGTCCACAGCCAACCGATGCCGACCGCCAGACCTGCCAGTACCAGAAAGGGCACCGCCAGCAAGGCCATCAGTTGCCGGTTGAACAGGGCCAGAAGCGCGACCAGGCGCAAGTACATTACGCCGGAGGCGATCAGGATGCTCCCGGCGAAGAGGTGGGGATGCCGCTCGCGAGAGGCGCGGCGAGCCACGACGACCGTAGTGACGGTCGATGAATATGCTCCGCCCAGCAAAGCTGCCAAGGCGGCCCCGCCCTGTTGCTTCGTCAACTTCTGCAGAACGTAGCTGCCGTACGAGATCGTGCTGACAGCAACCACGACCAGCCAGGTCTTGAAAGGGTTGATGTGAAATCGGCTGAATTCCTGGTTCGGCAGTACTGGCAGGATGACGCCGGTCAACAGCAGAAACTTGGCGAACGTGAGAATTTCCCGGGGAGCGATGCGAACCGCCAGCTTCTCAAGCGCCACCTTGAGATCGAGCAGCAGCAGGCTGGCAACACTCAGCGTGGTCGCAATCCAGAAATGTCCATAGCAGACCAGGGCTCCGACCAGGTATGTCGTGAGCCCAGACATCTCGGAGGTGACACCGGCGGCTTCTGCCGCAGAAAGCTTGTGCCAGTAGGACAACAGCAAGAATCCCGCGACCACTAGAAAGCCCACGGTCAGCGGCAGCAGCTGCGCACCCGAAAGTAGAGCGATCGAATAGCCAATCAGTCCAATGAGCGGGAACGTGCGCACTCCTCCGAAGGCGTACGAGCCCACGGCTACCTTGTGTTCTTCCCGCTCCAGCCCTATCAGGAAAGACAAAAATAGAACCAGGACGATCTTCAGAACTTCAGGAGGCAGGCGCTGAAAGAGTTCCACTAGAGTTGACCCTCCAGGTTGACTCCTCCGGGAAAATAGTCAGCGGGAAGTTGGACTGCGGTGCGATTGGCTGGGCCACAGGCATCCATCGTTCGTTTCCGATTACCTCCGCAGTTTACATCTTGCCCCAACTCCACGAGCGCAAGAAATCGAAACGGCTACGATACTCTTTCCTGTTCTGGTGCGGAGAAGAACCGCCTCGCACTGAATCGCTCATGCGCTGAGTGACCAACGCACGATTTCAACCGAGCTGCGGGCATCGCGGCGGCTGCGGACACGCTTCCGATACGACCGGGCGAGACTCAAACTCGCCGGTTGCGACTAGAGCCTTTAGACTCTGTCGTCATCCCGTGTATGCAAACTTCTTCATCTTGACGCGAAGATGACTTCGCATTAGTGTTTTTAGACGCCCGCTGGACGGGGCACGTGTCCTTGCCGGCGCTCATCGCCTCCCCCGGGGCTCACCCACCTGATTTGAGAGGTCACCATGAGAAGTGTCCGTGTACTCCTGACCGCCACGCTGTTGTTGGCTGCAACTCAACTGATGCAGTCTAAGACCGCGGCGGCCACGCCCGCCAACCCTTCCACGCTTTCGGCGTATAGCCAACTTCCACTCTACTTCGAACCCAACCGCGGACAGACCGACGCGCAGACCCGCTTCGTGGCGCGCGGCCAGGGCTATGCATTGTTCCTGACGCCTTCGGAAGCGGTGCTCTCCCTGCACGCCAAGAGTGCAGATCGCGGCGTGAGTGCGGTGGGCATGCAGCTGGTGGGCGCGAACCCTTCGCCGGCCATTGTCGGGCGTGATCTCCTGCAGGGTTACAGCAATTACCTCATCGGGCAGGATCCCAGTAAGTGGCAGACCAGGATTCCGCATTACGCCAAAGTCGAGTACAGCGATGTGTATCCCGGAGTGAGCCTGCTTTACTACGGACAGCAGCGGCAGCTGGAATACGACTTTGTGGTGGCACCCGGTGCTGATCCCAGCGCGATCGCGTTTGCCATTGAAGGCAGCGACAAACTGCAGTTGAACCCTCAGGGTGGACTGGTGGTACAGTTGCCCGGCGGCGCCGTCGAAGTGCAAAAGCCGGTGGTGTACCAGCAGGTCAACGGCAAGCGCCGTGAAGTTGCTGGCGGTTACGTGCTGAACGCAGACGGCAGCGTACGGTTCGCCGTCGGGCCCTATGATTCTCAAAAGCCGCTGGTGATCGACCCGCAACTCAACTATTCCACTTATCTGGGCGGCAGCGACAACGACTTGGCGACCGGCGTCGCGGTCGATGCTAGCGGCAGCGCCTACGTCGTAGGCAAGACTGCGTCTATCAACTTCCCCACCGCCAGCGCGTTTCAGCCAACCAATAAAGGTTCGAACGCCTTCCTGACCAAGTTCAGTGCTGACGGCAAGTCAGTAGTATTCTCCACTTACCTGGGCGGCAGCGATCTGGTTTGCGGCGGAGACCGCGCCAATGGCGTGGCGCTCAATTCGCTCAGTGAGCCGTTTGTCGCCGGCCGCACCTTTTCCCTTGATTTCCCGGTCACCGTCGGCGCTTATCAGACCACGGGAAGCGGTTGCGCGGGCGGGACCGCTGGAGGCAGCGGCTTTGTGACCCACTTCAGCGCAGATGGAGCGTCGCTGGTCTGGTCCACCTACTTTGGCGGGCTGGTCGCGACTAAGGCTACCAACATTCTGGGTATCGCGGTGAGCGCCACCAGCAACAATGCTTACGTGACCGGTTTCGACACCACCGGGACTCTGGCGACCACCGGCGCGTTCCAGACCACCCTGGACGCTGCCGGCGATCAGGGCGCATTCGTCACCAAGTTCAGCGTTAACGGAGCCGGGTTGCTCTACAGCACCTACCTCCGCGCTCTGACTTCCGGCACCACCGCCGGGAACGCGATTGCCTTGGATCGCCTGGGCAACGCCTACGTCACGGGCATTACCACCAGCAATAATTTCCCCGTGACCGCCCGGCCTTTCCAGAAGAACTTTGGCGGCGGACTCTCCGACGCCTTCGTAACCAAAGTAAACACCACTGGCGCCGCTCTGGCTTTCTCCAGTTACGCCGGCGGCAGCGATGCCACCACCCTCGAGTATGGTTCGGCAATCGCCGTAGACTTCAAATTCATCCCGTACCTTGTGGGCAACACCGGATCAACCGACTTTCCCGTGACTACGGGTGTCTTGCAGCACAGCTATCCCGGCGGGCCGTCGAGTGCCTTTGTGATGCGCCTCACCTCGGATGGCTCGCACCTCTTCTACTCCACCTACCTGGGTGGGAGCAGCGGTTCCACGGGGACCGGTATCGCGCTCAACACCGGGTGCGCTTCACCGTGCGTCGCGCTGGTTTATGGTTCCACAACTTCTTCCGACTTTCCGCTGGCCCATTCTGTCCAGACGACCGGTGACCTGTTCTTGGCCACGCTGGATGGTTCTGGCATTACCATCCCCGCTTACTCAACCCTGCTGGGTGCGGCGAGTGGCGATACACCGGCGCAGGTGGCGGCTGACGCTAAGCTGAATGCCTTTGTGACCGGCATGACGACCTCGTCCGTTTTTCCTGTGACTACGGGCGCTTTCCAACCCACCTACGGAGGTGGTGGAAGCGACGCATTCGTTTCCAAAGTGGGAATTACCGCCGACTTGTCGGTGGGCCAGACCGCTTCGCCCGATCCTGTGCCTTCCGGGGCCAATCTCACTTACACCATAACCATCACCAACAATGGACCGGATGCAGGCTTGAGTTTGTTAATGACCGATAACATCCAGACCGGAACTTCTTTTGTCAGCGCCACCACCGGAAACGGGGCCGCGTGCGTCAACCCACCCGGACCCACCGGACCGTTGCGCTGCTCGCTCCCGAGTCTGGCTGCGGGCGGGACCTGGGTTACCACGGTGGTAGTAAACGTCAACGCGGCTTCCGGGACCATCATCAAGAACAAGGCCGCCATTGCGAACTTGGTGACCGATCCAGTGTCCTCGAACAATTCGAAATTAGTTAGCGTGACGGTGCAGTAAGAAAAAATCCGCCGCTGGCCCTTCCTACCCGGGCCAGCGGCTTGGTTTTCTCCCGACCGGCCCTATGCCTGCTGGAGTGCCCATCTGGGGAAAAGTGTGAAAAAGGTTGTCCACACGACATCCGGGCAAGTTCAGGATGACATATTGGTGGCGCAGAGGATCGCCAGGCGGGTTCTGAAACAGGCTGTCCCGCGTACCCGTCGCCTATCGAAATTGCTTAGATTCCAAAGCTTTGCGCCGGTATTGGGCCTTCCTGTTCGCGCCGAGAGCGAACCGCCCTCGCGGCCCTACCCGGCAGGCCAATGGCAAACAGCGTGCCTGTAACAGTCCGGTTTGTGGTGTGCGCATGGCGGGGAGTGGGCTGAAGGTCCCTTGGGCGCCGGGTCGGGGACGCGGCGGCTCGGCTAAACACATTGACTAACCCCAGGTCGGCGTTTAGTATGGCTCGCCTCCCCCCGGCAGGTTTCGCGGACTGTTGCACCATCGCGGGTTCGACCTCCATCCGTAAGAATATTACTCGCTCGTGGCTGGAAGATTCGGTTACCGAATCACGGAGAGACTGAGACTATGAGATCCACATTGCGGTTTGCGTCGCGGTTGCTGACGATGGTCTGCCTGTTGTTGGGGCTCGGCGCCACCACGGCCTTCGCCCAGATTTCCTTTAATGATTTCAGCAACGTCACCAGCCTCAAGCTGAACGGTGCGGCTGCCCAGGCGACCAACGCCAATAATCAAAAGGTGCTGCGCCTCACTCCCGACAAGAAGACCCACGTCTCCGGAAGTGCATGGTTTGCCACTTCCCAACAGTCCGTCACCAGTGGCTTCACCACTTCCTTCACGTTTCAAATCACTCATGCCAGCTCCCAGGCCGACGGCTTGGCTTTTGTCATTCAGAATTCCACTGGCAATGGCTTCGGTACATCCGCACGAGGCGGCTCCGGCGGCGCCATCGGATACGGCGTGCCTGACCCTGGCGACAATGGCGTCGCCATTCCCGACAGTTTGGCAGTGGAGTTCGACACTTTCGATAACACTGCCTGGGACCCCAACAACAACCACGTCGCGGTACAGAGTTGCGGGACTGGCTCCAACACCCAGAATCACAATGCTATCTGTATGAATGGCAATCCCGCGAACCTCGGGATCAACTCCAACTTGGGCGCGATCAGCCTTTTCGATGGCACTGTGCACACCGCGGTCGTTGACTACGATCCCGGGACTTTGCGCGTGTTCATCGACGATTTGGGCGTACCAGTGTTGGTCATCAACACCGATCTTTCCACCTTGCTGAGCCTGAACAACGGCACCGCATGGGTGGGTTTCACTGGTGCCACCGGCGCTCTCACCGAGAATAACGACATTCTGACCTGGACCTTCACTCCAGGAACCGCTCCCACTCCCATCACCCAGACTTTGACTCCCTCGCCAACGCCGGTTGACACCAACTACCTCTACGGCAGCTACAACCACAAGCTGCAATACACGGGAGCCAACAGCGGTGACGGCGTGACGGTGACGGCTATCCCCATCGATCAAACTGTTTTCCATGACATGCGGCTTGCGGGTACTCCTTTCACCAACGCTCAGTGCGTGATCTATGACGGCACCGGGGGTCTGTGCGTCGAGTTCGAAGTGACGTGTACCCAGACCTCGGGTACCGACTGCTCCACGCTCAACTACGATCTGTTCAACAACTTCAATACCAGCCAGACCATTGTCGGCGCCGGTGTATTGAAGGCTCCTATCGGCATGAATACCTGGGCGAACATCATCCAGACCTTCACCCAGACCCGCAACGATCCGGGAACCCACTCGGGCAGCAAGGGATTCTCCGACTTCATCCTGGTGCAGGGCGCCACCGCGCTGCCGTCGTTCAGCAATGTTTCACCGGCGGATGGATCCACCGTTCTGGTCGGCCAGAACGTGACCATCACCTTCAGCTGCGGGACCGATCCCAACGCACCGCTTGTGACTCTGGTCAGCTGCACCGCCACCCTGAACGGTAACCCGGTCACCAACAACAGCACGGTCGTATTCAATCAGACCGGGACAGGAACGCTGATTGTCACGGGCACCGACAGTGTGCAGGACACCAACACCACGACCTCCAACTTTACGATCGGTTCCGTGCCCACGTTCACCAGCGGCGCGAGCACGACCTTCCAGGTCGGGACGCCGGGTTCGTTCACCGTCACCACCACCGGCTCACCCAATGCCACTATCAGCGAATCTGGCGCCCTGCCGTCTCCAGTTATTTTGCAGAGCAACGGCGATGGGACCGGCACACTCTCGGGAACTCCCGCAGCCAACACCGGCGGCTTGTACAACATCACCCTGATGGCCACCAACACCGCCGGCAGCGCCCAGCAATCCTTCGCTCTGACGGTGAACCAGGCTGCCGCCATTACCAGCGCTAACAGCACGACGTTCACCGTGGGCACAGCGGGGGCATTTACCGTGACCGCGACTGGCTTCCCGGCGCCCACCTTCAGCGAAACCGGCGCTCTGCCCAGCGGTGTCACGTTGAGCCCGGGCGGCGCGCTCATGGGCATACCGCTGGCGGGCACCGGCGGTGCCTACCCCATCACCCTCACTGCGCACAACGGTATTGGCACGGACGCCACCCAGAGCTTCACCCTTACCGTGAATGACGCTGCCGCCATCACCAGCGCCAATAACACGACGTTCACGGTGGGCACGCTGGGCACATTTACCGTGACTGCGACCGGTTTCCCCGCGCCTACCATCACCGAATCGGGCAGCTTGCCGGCCAACGTCACCTTCAACAACGGAGTGCTTAGCGGCACACCCGTTGCTGGCACCGGCGGCACCTACAACATATCCTTCACCGCCCACAACGGCATTGGATCGGACGCAACCCAAACCTTCACTCTGACCGTGAATGAAGCTGCTGCCATCACCAGCGCCAATTACACCACCTTCGCCGTGGGCACCCCGGGCACGTTTACCGTGACCGCGACTGGGTTCCCCGCACCTTCGATCAGCGAATCGGGCATGTTGCCCAACGGCGTGATGTTCAGCGGCGGAGTGCTCAGCGGCACGCCCGCAGCTGGTACCGGCGGCACGTACCCCCTCACCTTCACCGCCACCAACAGCTCCGGCAGTACCATGCAATCCTTCACCCTGACGGTTAACCAGGGCGTGGCCATCACCAGCGCCAGCAATACCACGTTCACCGTGGGTGCGCCGGGCACGTTTACCGTGACCGCGACTGGCTTCCCCGCGCCTACGATCAGCGAAGCGGGCGCTCTGCCTAACGGTGTCATGTTCAGCGGAGGAGTGCTTAGCGGCACACCCGCGTCTGGTACCGGCGGCACTTACAACATCACCTTCACCGCTCACAACGGCGTCGGTGCGGACGCCACACAGACCTTCACCTTAACCGTCAACCAGGCCGCGGCTATTACCAGCGCCGGCAGTACCACGTTCGCCGTGGGCACGCCGGGCACATTTACCGTGACTGCGACCGGGTTCCCCGCGCCTACGATCAGCGAGTCGGGCACGTTGCCCAGCGGCGTCAACTTCAGCGGCGGAGTGCTCAGCGGCACGCCGGCAATCGGCACGACCGGTACCTACAACCTCGTCTTCACTGCCCACAATGGGATCGGTGCGGACTCTACTCAGAACTTCACCTTGATCGTCTCGGGACCGATGTTCACGGTTTCACCGACCAGCGTCAACTTCGGGACGGTCTATCTGAAGAGCTTCAACATGAAGACCGTGACGCTGCAGAACACCGGCACCGTCACCCTCCTGATCAGCAGCGTTACTTTAACCAATCCTCCGAACGATTCGGACGAGTTCGCCTTGGTCAACATGTGCGGCTCCTCCCTCGCAGTCGGTAAGAGTTGCACGATCATGATCACGTTCTATGCTGACGATGTGGCCACCGACAACGGTACCCTGAACATCGCTACCAATGCTTCCGCCAACCCCGTGCTGGTTCCCATAACCGCCACGGTTCGGAAGAAAGGGCACTGAGGACGGGTTAAGCATACGAAGGGAAAAGCCGGACCTGCCAGGGTCCGGCTTTTTCATGTCTCTTGGAACTAGTCAGACGTTTGGGAGCGCGCAGACACTAGGGTTAGGTACATCTTTAGTATGAGGTCCGGACGGTTAGCCCCCTCCTGCCATCAGGGTCGAAGCCCCATCATCTCTGGACGGTTGGATTCCCGGTGGGAACCTAGCGGGACATTACTGCACCCCAAATGTCCGGAACAAGAATGTACTCCGCCCGTCCGGCAAGAGCGGTTTTCCATTAAATGTCGCTGCGCCATTTTGGTATCCGCCCGCGACATATTTCCACCCAAACGTGGTCCCGCCGCTCAATTTCAATCGGTAAGTCTGTCCGGGCGTAATTTCCACTCCGCCGTACGGAATCACAAACGTCACCTGATCGCAGTCCGCCGTTGGTACGTTCTCTGTCACAACCGCCACCGTTAGTCCAGTTGCGTCCAGAACCGTCAGCGTTAATTGATCCTCTGCTGCGCCGGCCATTCCCCACCACCAACTCCACCTCGACGCCCGCCAGTCTTGGAAGCGACGGCGTGAACGTCTGCTCCACATCGTTTACCAGATTCGTCCAACCTTCATCCCAACCGGCCGTATTCACCTGGTCCGGCGTCATCGATGCTGGCTGCACCGACGCCACTACGGCGGTCCTGCAACACTGACCGCATCCGCTGATCTGTACGCATTTCCCAGCGTCAGGATAAGAAATGGTCCCCGCCGCCCCGATAACCGAACTCCCATCGGGGTTGCTGATGGATCGGGGTTTGGGGTAGTTGCAACCGCAGAAGGCAAGGGAATTGGCGTACGGATGATGAAAGCCGCCAGGCGGCGGTCCCCCGGCCCGGACAACTTTCACCCTCAAGACCGGAAGGCCAAGCCGGCCCAACCCTGAGAGCACCAGGGATTCATTCTCTTCCCCGTCATAAGAACCGGCGTCTTCACTGTTCCATGACCGCACTTCATCGCAGGTTGCTTCCGACAGCTTCTTCCTGGCCGTAGTTAGGGCAGAAACCTCGATCTGAACTGAATCCCCGCGCATGCGGGGTACGATGCGAATACCTGCAAAACGGCCCTGGGGAAGCGGAACAATGCCTGGCATCTCTCCGTCGCCCACCACAGGAATATGGAAAACCGCACCATCGGGCAGGCTGACTTCAATTGCAAGAGTTACGGTAGGGCCGCCCGGTGGCTCTTGCGACCAGGCGCCGAGGCTACCCAGCATGAGCACCGCGCCGAGCGCAATGACATACCTGCGGAGTCTTCTCTCTCGCCGTTGCTCCGCCTTGTCATTCGTTGCGGACGCAGAGAACAAGCAAACGGGGAAAAACACTAGAAAAAAAGGGACTCCCCTGATAACCCTCATTTGACGAGACCCTCCTTTCCAACGATCGTCACCACGAACTTGCTTTGCGGGGATTATTTTAGCTGTCGCAATCAGCCCTTCACACCACTGACCCACTTCCCGGTTGTTGGTGTAATGGCGATTTTTCGCCCACTATCTTGGCGCTGTGCGGAACTCCTCAAACAACTGCTCTCCAGCCCCTTCGAAAGCGTGTGGCAGAGATGAACTACCCCTACCGATTCTCTTCTGGCTTGGCTTCTTCTGTTTTCGACACTGCCAGTGACGCAGGCAAGTCCTCCCGCAATTCCAATTCCGCAAGATCGCCCGCATAGATTTTGTCCGAGGACGGTTTGTAAGTCACCACGGCCCGCATGCCTTCGACATGATGGCAGAAGCTGAAGTGGTCCTCGCCATACCAGATCGTGTCGGGGAAGCCCCCGTGCCAGCCACCCTTTGCTCCGTGAAAGCTGAGCGACTGGCCGTCGTGGTCGAGCACCAACGTCAGTCCCTCATCTTTGTCACCACAGGTCACCGATTCCACCCTTCCTTCGACCGTTTGCGCCCCTTGGGGGACTGTTTCGTAGCGCGGATGATCTCCAATAGGCCTTTGCGTCGCAGGTACACTGTCCCAGAGTTCAACGGCTTCGTCGTGATCGGCGCCGTACCAATGATCGGCCACGTACTTGGCCATTGTAGCGGCTTCGGTGCCCTGCCCCATACGCAACATGATCCGGCCGCTTAGCAGGTGATAGCCAGCGCGGGAAGGTTCCAGTTGTTCCGCCTTGCGCGCGACCGCAAGCGCGTTCGTCAGCTTGCCTTGGCGTACGTCCAACCGCGCTAGTTGGGTATATGGAGGCGCGAACTCCGAGTTGAGCTGAAGCGCCTTCAGCAGAGCATCATGGAAACTCGCTTGATCGGCTGGCACATCAGAGCGTGCGCTGGGCGAGAGCATAGTCTTGAAAAACAGCGAGAGATAACGACTCCCATCGAGTTCGTATGCCTGTGCGAACTCGCGGACGGCCTCTTCGTCCTTGCCCTCAGCAAAGTCGAGAAAGCCCATGTTCTCGTGGGCAAGACCAAGCTGGGGATCATTCTTCAGGGCCTGTTCGATCAGAGGCCGGGCATCCCCCACGCCGCCAGACCAGAGGTGATAGCCGCCGAGTTCGGCCTCGGTTTCAGCGAGACTGAGACTACGGACCGTGAAGTTCCTCTCGTCGATCTGAGGTGGATTCTTGAGCACCCAGCTGGGCATAGTGAGTTTGTGCACATATTGATCTAGGTTCTTCTCTACCTCCTTGAAATCGCCAATCACCTGTTGGAAGGCCTTCTTCTCGTCCACCCCCTGCTGCACCAACCTGTAGAACTCGGTCAGCCGTTGGCCTTTTTCCATCGCAAGGAAGTGGGTGAGCGCCCAGGACTCCGCGTAGAACGTCTGCACTTTGTCTTCGTCGTGGTAGTAGGGAGAGCTCTGGTTCACAGCAAGCAAGGTTTCGAGCGGAATCAGTCCCCTCGCCTGCAGTATGCGGACCCGCGAACTGGGAGCGCCTACGAACATCTGCGATTGCTCAAACCGAGTGTTACCGTAGAACTCCGCTAACCCCTCATCAAGCCAGAGGGGCAACCAGCGAAAGTTCATGTGCAGGAGAGTGTGGACATACTCGTGATAGACGACGCCGTAAGCGCCGGGCAAGTCTTCATCAAGCTGAACCATTGCGAATTGCTTTTCCCATCCGTGTTGGAAGAAGCCAGATGGCTTGGCCCCTTTCTGCTTCCACATCTGAGGGGCCAGCGCCTTCATGCTGGGTTCGTCGCGGGGAGCCAGCACCAGCAGCGGGGCGCCGGAATCCAGGCGCAGATTGGGAAATTCGTTCGCGAACAGAGCACGCATCTGCTCGAACTCGCGAACAATGCGGCGGGCGTCTTTATCGCTGCCGTTACTGATCGCGCGGAAGTGCGGACTGTGGACCTCTACCCATGGTTTGTCCGCCGCCGCGGCGAATAAGCATGCAAAGGCACAAAAACACCACGCCAAAATAAAACGTTCTGAAATCGCCATCCGAGGGCATGTTGCCGCAGTTTGTCTAGCAGGTCAACTGAAAGGTCTTTTTTCCCCTAGTAACTATTGAAAACAGGCGTTTACACTCATTGACCAGGATTCAAATGCACCGAGGGGCTAGACCTTGAATCCAGCCGGGTCGAGGGCTCAATGACACTGTCAACGGCTTTAAACGCTGAGGTTCGCCTTGGCCATTTCCTAGGATGACGTCCAGCGCTTGGCATCTGCCGACATCGCCGCAAAATCCGCGCGTTGCCGGATCTTGTCGCTGCCTGACTCCTTGCTGATGTCGTCAAGCAAGCGCAGACATTCGCGGTAGTGATCGAGTGCCAGCGTATTGTTGCCGCTGAGGCGGGAGTCCGTAGCCAGCAAGTACTCTGCCCGGGCCTGCAACGACTTCATACCCAGCTTTTGCGTGCTGGTGAGCGCTCGCTCCAGTTCCACTCGCGCTTGCGGCACCGCCTTGCTATTGATCAGGGCTTCGGCCAGATCCAACGAGCACTGTACCGACTCATACTTCAGTCCCTGGCTTTCCGCCTGCTGCACCAGGCTCCGCAGCGGAGCAATGGCGGCCGCAGATCTCCCCTGTTGGATGTCATTGCGGGCCAGCGCCAGGCGCGCCAGCAGAGTCTGTTCCGTATCTTTGGCGCGCGTCGCCGACTGCAGTGCCTGGTCGTAAAATCCCTTGGCCGCCTTGAAATCCTTCCGGTACGAGGCCACGTCTCCCTGGGCATGAAGTGTCTGCGCAATCAAACTATCGTTTTTCAATTCGCGGGCAATGGCCAAGGCCTCATCAAAGCTCGGCTGCGCTTCATCCCCCCGGCCCGCCTGGGCAAGAGATTCCCCATAGCCGATCAGGGCTTGCGCCATCCAGTAGCTGCGGTCCTTCAGATCGCGATAGCCTTTGAGCGCTTCCTGGCGCGAGTTCAGGGCGGCGCCGAAGCGGCCCTGGTACGCGAAAACGCTCGCCATGTCATAGGAAACGTCAGCCGCGCCACGCTTGTCCCCGGTATTCCGCCGCAGATCCAGCGCCTTCAGGTACTGCGTCAGCGCTTCCTCGTACTGGCCTAGCTTGGTGTCCGTCGCCGCCAGGTTGCGGACGGTTTCCGCAATGTCATCCGGGACTTTGAGCTTCTCGCGCAGTTGCAGGGCCTGCTGGTAATAAGTCAGCGCATCCTGGTACTGGCTCTTGGAAAGGTAGGACGTACCGATGTTGTTCAGGATCATCGCCTGGCTCGACTCGTCCGCCAGGTCACGATTGATCTGTAACGCTTCCTTGTACATCTTCAGCGCGTCATCCGGCTGCGCCCTGTCCTGGTAGAAGTTGGCCAGATCGTTCAGGGTATCGGCCACGCCGCGCTTGTCGCCAATTTCACGGCGGATCTTCAATGCATCCTGGTAACTGCCCAGGGCCGCGGCGGTCTGGCCCAGCATGACCTGGGCCTGCGCCATTTCGTTCAAGCTGACGGCGATTCCGCGCTTGTCCCCGATCTGCTGCTTGATCGCCAGCGAATCCTTGTAATTGCGTATCGCCTCTTCCGGTTTGCCGGTCAGCCGGTAAGCCACCCCCGTGGCCTGCAGGATGGCGGCTTTCTCTTCCTGGTTGTCGACCAGGGTAGCCAGGGTGAGGGCGCGATTCAGAAATTCCAGGCCTTTCTGCGGGTCGCCGCTCTTGATCTCCACTCGCCCGCTGGCCAGCAGGGCATCCACGTACTTGGGGTCCTGCTCCAGCACCTTGGCGTAGTGCTTCCGGGCGTTGTCGAAGTCGTTCGCCGATTCGTACAGCGACGCCAGGGTGAACTGAATGTCCGGGTCTTCAGGCGCAACCTTGGCCAGATTCTGGTAGGACGTAATCGCCTTCTGCGAATCGTTCTGAATGCGCGCGCTGCTGGCCTCGATCAGGTATCTCTCCGCCTGGGGCAATTGCTGGCTGAGTTCGACTGCCCGCTGTGAATACCGGTCAGCCTCGTTGTCATATCCCAGCGCCGAGTAGGTTTGCGCCAGGCGCGAGAACGCCAGGGCAAACTCGGGATCCGCCTGGGTGGCGGCGTCGAACTTCTTCTGCGCCTCCAGATTGTTCCCCTGCCGCACCAACTCGATGCCATCGTTGTAGTCGCGCAGCGCATCCACTGATTTTGACGTCGGCCGGAACGCCTGCGCCTGCAATTCCTTCACAATCTCCGGCGCCAGCTCGAGGTTCTCCCGGATGGCTTGCGCCAGGCGATCGACCGCCGCCAGCAAATCCTTGTCCGAGGATGCCTCCGCCTTGAGCGTGGCCGTGCGCTGCCGCTTCAGGTCCTGCAGCGTGGCGTCAATTCGAATCTGGTCGCCCACCTTGACGTACTGTCCCCACACCAGCGTCTGCGCGTTGCTGAACTCGCCAATCTGCTTCAGAGTCTGGGGATCGAGTTGCGCGTCCCCGCCCAGGTGAAGATCTTTCATCACCTGGTGCAAGCGGTCGGACGATACCGTGCGCAGGCTCGCCGATTGTCCCACGTCGGTGCTGAGCATTTGCGCCATGCTCGATCCCAGCCAGTCCAGCGCAGGGTCGCCCGAAGCATTGCGGAAGGGAAGAATCGCCAGTGACGTAACCGGGCCGTGAACCGCCGAGTTGCCGGTTCTAAAAGATATTCTCCCGCGCGCCATCCACCCGGCCAGGGCCAGCACCACCACCGCCACCCCCGCGCCGATCCACTTCCACGGCAAGGATGGCTTGGCCGCCGGCAGCATCATCTGTGACTGCGAAAACGACGCGGAGACCGGACGCTTGCCTTGCCAGGCGTCCAGGTCAGCCTCGATCTCCTGCGTGGTCTGGTAGCGCTGGTTCAGATCCCGCTCCAGGCACTTGCTGACAATGTCGCTGATCCCTTTTGGAATCGTGGGGTCCAGGTCCACGGCCGGAATCGCGCGCTCCTGGTTCCGCTTCAGCAGGCTGGCTAGCGCGGTGTCGGCCTTGTACGGCATCTTGCCGGTGAGCAGTTCAAAGAAGATCAGGCCCAGCGAGAAAATATCGGAGCGCTGGTCGAGCGTGCCGCCCATCGCCTGTTCCGGCGACATGTACTCCATGGTGCCGACCAGGGCGCCGGTCTGGGTCATTCCCTCCGATCCCACTGAACGCGCCAGGCCAAAATCCATCACCAGGATGCGGCCTTGCTTGTCCTGCATCACGTTCTGCGGCTTCAAGTCGCGGTGAATCACTCCTACCGCGTGGGCTGCATCCAGTGCCAGGCACACCTGGCGCATCATGTTCACTGCCGCTTCCGGCGTGAGTTTGCCATGCTCGATGAGGAGGGAACGCAAATCCTGTCCCTCGATGAACTCCATGGTGATGAAGCGGACCCCGTCGGCCTCGCCCAGGTCGTAGATGCGGATGACGTTCTTGTGCGTGACCTGGTGGGCGAGCAGCAGCTCTTGCTTGAAGCGAGCCAGAATCGCGGGGCTGGCAGCCAGTTCCGGACGAATCAGCTTCAGCGCCACAAAGCGATCCAGTTCCCGGTCCCTGGCTTTGTAAACCGCCCCCATCCCGCCTTCGCCCAGCAGTTGCAGGATCTCGTAGCGGCCGCCCAACACATCTCCGGGCTGCAGCACAGCTGCGCTTACAAAAAGGCCAGACAGATTCTTGCCGGGAGAAACTGGAGCCGGCGAACGCGGCATGATCCCGTCGACCAGGGTAGCGTCGTAGTCCACCAGGGTGGCGTCCGTATCACTCGGTCTCGGGAAGGGCGTCTTTCCGGCTATCTCGTCGGGCGAAAGCGGAACGTTGCTGGACGAACTCTCACCCTTGAAAGGCGTCCCTACGCCTTGGGTGTTCGGGGCGCGAGAGGACTCCCGCCCATCCGGCTCTCGCTTGGGTCCGTCCATCTATTCACCTGGGAACTGGCACCCAAACGCCAAGGGATGCCCGGGGGAAAGCTCCGCCTGTCGCTAGAGTATATACCGGCAAACCGCCACTGCCCATTGCAGGATTCGCCACGTACCCCCTGTGCGGAAAGTCTGACCCTCGGCCATATTTTCTCGTCCGTTTGGGGCTTATGGGGCGTCGGAAATCCGGCGGCTTTGAGGAGGGGCAGGGAACACCAGAGGAACTACCGACTTCCGGGGGACGCCCCAACCTCGCCCGTTCCGGATTGGGACAGGTGCTGGCCCTCTCTGGCTACCCCCGAGTTTTCAACAGAAGTTGTGAAAAAGTGCCGGGTAAATCGCAGCAAAGGCAGTACCCATGCCTTCGTTACCGGTTTGCACAAACCTCGATTCAGAATGACCAAAAAAGTCGGTTGCGTAGACTTCCCTTAGCCACGGCGACCGTGTTATAACTGCCGCGCTTCTTCCATCACCATTGATTTTCATTTGCTTCTTCGCGGAGGATCGTCCGGCTATGGACTTTGTGCATCGCAAACCGCAGCAGAAGGATTTTCGTATGGGCCGGGACTGCCAGTTTTGCAGTCATCATGATCCGGAATTCAGCAGCCGCAAGCTCATCGATCGCTTGGTTACGGCCAAATTGGATGACACTGCCTCAGCCCATGTCACCGAAGACGGCTACGTCAAACATCGCATGCTAGAACTCACAACCCGGTTTGGGATAAGAACTCCTTCTCTACAGTCGGGGGCTGCCTGAGCAGCGGTAGCCCCGGCGTCCCGCCGGCCACCAGCGCCGCTCGCCGCTATTGTGCCCCACAAGCGCACGGATAGATTTTTGGACTGCTTTCACCACCGCGCCAGCTGAGTGTTGAATTCTTCAGCAGCTTGCTCTTAGTCTCATTAATTTTGTCTTGCAGGATCTGGCAGGATACCTTTCTCTGTAATACAATCCCCCGCACCAAACCAGCCCGCGGCAATGCGGATCGTTGCCCTTTCGGTGTCTATCCCAGACGCCAGAACTCAACTACAGTTAAGTCAATTCAAACGTAGCGTGGATGGCGGTCATGAAGGACCTGTACGAGGTCTTGCGAAGCAAGGAAATGGATATCGCGCGCGTACGCGGGGAAATTCAGGCGTTGCGCGGGATCATACCGCTGTTGGAAGAAGAGACCACCTCGAGCCCTGGATCGCCGGAACGGCCATCACCCTCATCGTCGCAGCGCAACCGCTGGCCACTGGACCTCAGCCCGGCGGACCAGAGAAGTTCGGGCCCATAGCGGGTCCAACCGGCTTCCCCAACTCTAGCCTGGTCACTCCGGAGCTGCGCCTGCCTAATCACCGGAGTAGGTGCGCTCGGTCACCGACGATCGCGAAAAAGCGTCCGATAATCAGAACCGTCCGGGCGCTACCCAGGCTATGCCCCGTCACCTTGCTGTAGACGCCCAAAACTGGACGCAAAGGCTCTGATACGGACGTTGCCCGGTAGCGCCCGGCTGAACGAGCGCACGGCGATTGAGCCAGTCGATCGCACCGGGTCGCAACATGCAGCCCCTTCCCCTCACCCCACGTTGCCTTCCCCGCATTACCATCGCTTTCTGTGTTGCCGCACTGCCGCTGGCGTTCTTTTTTCTGGCTGCGGCGCACGCCCACGGCCCGGCGAAAACACTGCCCATCTATACGGTGAATGGCGCGGAAATCTTTCGCGACTATTGCGCGGCCTGCCACGGAATTGACGGCAAGGGCAATGGCCCGGTCGCGCCGGCGCTGAAGTATAAGGTCCCTGACCTCACCGAGATTTCCAAGCGAGGCAACGGGAAATTTCCCATTGCTCGCATCCGCGACATTATTGATGGCAAGGAAACCTTGAGTGGCCACGGGTCGCGCGAGATGCCCGTGTGGGGGCCCATTTTCCACCAGGTGGACGCCGACCAGGACCTGGGCAACGTTCGCATCGACAATCTCGCCCGCTACATCGAGTCTCTACAGCGCAAGTGAGTTACTTGTATCCGCGTCCCGAAACTCGAGGGTGCCCCGCTCAAGCTCTGCTTGGGCGGGGGTTTTCATTCTGTGCCTCTTGTCACCCTTGTTCGCACCCTCTGCGTCAACGGTGGGTGATGGGGCAACGCTTCACGCCGAAGTAGCACTGGACCGCATCCCCCGCAGTTGCAGAACCACTTCCGTCACCAGCAGCGGAAGAACCCAACAGGCCCAGCCGATTGTCACCGTCCGGTCGCTGTCTGGCTGCAGACGCGAAGTCGGACCGTAGTCGTTCAGGATCCGGAAAGTCACGAAGGCGAATGTGACAACGTAAGCCCGTACCATCCATTCCTTGTGGATCTGAATGCGCCCCTTCCGGATCGCGTAGTACGCCATGCCCGCGGTCGTGACCCAGGCGGTGGCCAAAGAAAGCAACGAGAAGCCAAGGGCCCATCCGAAGGTGGTGGCCATCGCCATCTGGTAGGCCCCGACCGCGCCTACCGCCACGGCACCCAGAAACACCCTGCCCGTCCAGCGGTGCAGGCGGGCATAGCGCGTGCGGAAGCCCGTCCAGAACTGCCAGGGCCCGGTCAGCAAAGCCACCATGCCCCCGGTCATGTGCATCAGCAGCCAGCCGCGCATCACCCAGTAGTTGGCCGCGCCTTGGATGGGATCGGTAAATGCCGCCTGGTTGTAATTCAGGTAGTAACGGAACACGTATTTGAGAACGAAGGCGATAGCCAGGGCGAGAATCGCAGCCGAGGCCAGAATCTTTGCCGTGCGGTTCGGCGTCCCCGGTTTTGCCGGAGCCACAACCCGGCCAGAAGTTGCGATCGTGGACATAAGTCCCTCCGTTTTGAGTCCAACAATTTACACTCAGACTTGTGCAAAGCAAGGAAAATCGTAAGCTAGGCGGGCGGCCCAGCTTTGCTTTTTTTTGCAAAGGTGGGCGCGGGAAGGCCGGTGGTCACCCCAGCTAACCCATCGTGCTACAATACATCTTCTTGATATAGCTCCCTGCAACCCGGGAGCCGTCATGTCGCAACCTCCCAAGCCGCTCCCTCGCCGCCATCCCAACACCAAGCGCACCGGAGAACTCGCCGAAGCCGCTTTCGTCGTCAAAGCCGCCGGCCTCGGATTCGCCGTCTCCAAGCCCTGGGGAGACAGCGAGCGCTACGACTTCATCCTCGACGCCGGCCACTGCACCTGGCGCGTGCAAATCAAGTGCACCGAATCCACCAACGCCGGCGGATATCAGGTCCAATCCACTTACTCCGACTGTAAACAAAAAGGCCACTACACCGCCGACGACATAGACATCTTAGTCGCCTACATACTCCCCCTCGATCTCTGGTACATAGTCCCCGCCCACGCCCTGCCGCAGAGCGCCAGCCTGCGTTTCTATCCCGAAGGCAACACCCGCAAACCCCGCTTCGAGCAATACCGCGAAGCCTGGACCATATTCCAAAAACCCAAACCACCCAAAGACCGCCGCCAAGCCCGTTCCACCCCTGAAGCAGTCGCCGAAACAGCAACCGAACCGGACGCTAGTACTAATAAAGACGCCGACCCAGTAATCGACTCCCCTCAGTCCCGGATCGAGCGCATCATGACCCAGTGGTCCAAGCGAGTCCAAACCCTAACTGACAAGAAGTAGCCGAGCCCGTCCTGGCAATTCATTCCGACTCCCGAGGGTGCCCCGTTCAAGCTCCGCTTGGGCGGGGGTGTTGACCTGTCTCCACCACGTTGTCATCCCGAGCGTAGCGAGAGCCAACCCTGAGCGGAGTCGACAGCGACCTAAGGTGTGACTTTCTTCTTCGCGAGATGCCTTCGTCTTGCGGATGCCCCGTCCTTGTCGCTCCCGCTTTTGGAGCGACAGGGCGGGGACTTGCCTACCGCCCCCGCCCCGTCAATCACACCGACTCCCGAGGGTGCCCCGCTCAAGCTCTGCTTGGGCGGGGGTGTTGACCTGTCCCCACCACGTTGTCATCCCCAGAGTAGGCGGGTGGCCCACCCCTAGCGCCGAACTTAATAATTCAGAAAAAAGATTCCGTGGGTGCCCCGCTCCTTGCGTTTTTTGCAAGGGGCGGGTGCCGGCATCGGCTTATGGGAGGAGATCTGGCCGGGACCTGCGATGAAGCTACTCGGCCCGCTTGTCCGGTGCCCCATTCTAGATTCCGCGTTCTTTGCGAAATTTAGAGTGGGGGTGTTCGCCGGGGCTTCGGCTTGGGCTTCGGCTTGTTCTTGCCCTTGAGATTGAGCGCCACGGCAGCGCGGATGAGATCCTTCAAGGCCGCCTCATCGACCTTGTCGCCTTCGTGGATGTCAATGGCGCGCCTGACATTCCCGTCGAGGCTGGAGTTGAATAGACCGAAAGGGTCCTGCAACGCAGCCGGGTGCCCCGGACAATCTCGGGGGTGCCCCATTCATTCGCGTACTTTGCGAATGAGTGGGCGACTCTCTCCCATTTCTGGACTTTCCTGGGGGGAGGAATGCATTACTTCGCCGCCCCAATCGATTGTGCTCGACCGGCATTGCGATGCGATTACGACTGCCGGGTGCCCCGGACAATCTCGGGGGTGCCCCATTCATTCGCGTACTTTGCGAATGAGTGGGCGACTCTCTCCCATTTCTGGACTTTCCTGGGGGGAGGAATGCATTACTTCGCCGCCCCAATCGATTGTGCTCGACCGGCATTGCGATGCGATTACGACTGCACCCACTCATTCGCAAAAACCGCGAATGAAGTGGGGCACCCCCAAGATGGTTTTGAGTTATACTTCGGCGGCTCTTTGAGTGTGCCCGGGATTGTGTGGGGCACCCGGCCGGATGCGCACTTAGGGTGTGGTATCGAACTGAAGGGAATGCAGCCAGTGGCCACTAGAACCAGTGAACAATCCTCAAGTCAGGCCATCAGTCGATTCTGGCGTTGGTTTGCTGCTAACGCGGAGAGGCTCAAAGGCTTATATTCTGCTGGTTTTTTGGAAGAGCTTGCCGCGGAAGTCAATCGAGAACTCGATAGAATTGAGCCGGAACTCGCTTGGGAAATAGGCCCCGGCAAGAATAAACCGTACCTATTTGCCATATCTGGAGAAGGCAACCCACGACTTCGGGAGCTTGCTGAACTCATGATTGGTCTAGCACCGGCCGGTTTAGGAACGTGGGAACTGTACTCTGCGCGGCCCTCACGGCCCGCTCCAGGCGTTGTCCGAATGCCGGACAGCGGTGAAGTCTTTGAGACGATAGAATGGAAATTCGTTCCTTTGGAGCAAAGTCAGAGTGGCAGACTTGACTTGGTCGTTGTCGATGATCAGCTTTCACGTTCCGATCGCGATTCGGCATTACGGGCTGTCTCGCTATATCTTGACCAAGTGCTTGGAGAGGACTCGGTTGAAAACTGGATTGGTGAATTCAGAGTAGAGAGCCCCAGTTCGGTTATCGGCAAGAAGCTCTACAGAATGGCCGAGTTGCCAGACTACTTGCTATCGGTGACGAGCCGGAAAACACATCCCCTCAAGCGACCTACCAATTAACATTGCACGTTTCAGTGAAAAATGAGAGGAGACAGCGAATAGGGGAACCCCTCGCTATCATCTCTGTCCGGGTTGAACTGCTTCCCTGAATCCGTCACGAAATTGAACATGATTTCGCCGAAGAAAATGGGGAAGAATCCTGTGCCGGGTGCCCCGGACAATCTCGGGGGTGCCCCATTCATTCGCGTACTTTGCGAATGAGTGGGCGACTCTCTCCCATTTCTGGACTTTCCTGGGGGGAGGAATGCATTACTTCGCCGCCCCAATCGATTGTGCTCGACCGGCATTGCGACGCGATTACGACTGCACCCACTCATTCGCAAAAACCGCGAATGAAGTGGGGCACCCCCAAGATGGTTTTGAGTTATACTTCGGCGGCTCTTTGAGTGTGCCCGGGATTGTGTGGGGCACCCGGCAGGTGGTGCACGCCGTAGATACGATGCAATCCTTGAGGCACCCGCTCAGCGTATGCATAGAGGTGGGATTCTGTCTGTGACCAGTGTCGCGATCCAATTGCGACCGCGCCCACTCATTCGCAAAAACCGCGAATGAAGTGGGGCACCCCCGACATGGTTTTGAGTTATACTTCGGCGGCTGTTCAGAGCCTTTAGAATTGTGTGGGGCACCCGGCAGCACATACACAATTGGGTACACGTCAGAGCCACGACAGGCCGGGCACTTCTTATCCGCAGTCGCGTGAATTCGATGCCAACGGGAAAGAAGTGAAAACGATCGACCACACCGATCATGGGCCTGGGCGAAGAGCCCAGGGTCACACTAATCCCCACGAACACAGGGCGGATCCTAAGACTGGGAAAAGAGGAAAGGCGCAACCCGTAGTGCCCCTCAATCCGCCGCCACCAAGGATAAAATCGAAGGAGACGGAACCGTCGGAACAACGGTGGGCAACGTAATAATTGTGCGTCCGGTGGAGATGTCGTAAAAGTGGATCACCTACAGTTTTTAGGTCGTGGTAAATCGAGGTATGATGCTGGCAACGATTGTGACCGTCGCGAATAGTCACTGTTGTTGCATTCTGCAGGCTAAGCAGGCGATTCTTGACTAGTCTTGTAACGCCATCATCGGGTCAGTACGGAGCCTACCACTGGTTGGTGTCAAGACGATTTCACCTTCATGCCCTGCTCGAAACCTGCCCCGAAGTTGTGATGGGTAAGTGCCTAGTCGTCAGCCTCTTTGATTCCGGCCCGCTTGTGCCCACTGAGGCGGAGGTGAAGCTGGGGTGGCAGGAATATGGGAGACTGGCAATGCGTCCTCGTGTGGATTCAGTTGCCGACCTTCCTCACGATCAATACGATGAGTGGTATGTGTTCGCTTCCCCAACAACACCTGAAATTCCAGAAGCTTTCATAGATTACCCCGCGTTCACACTTGAGCCGATGTCCGTCCAGCTAGAGCTAGACGGTGCACAAACCGCAGCGGGATCGCAGGCGGACGGGAATGTGATCAAGCAAGAAGCTTACAAACGGCAACAGTGGATCGATATGTTTTGGGAACAGATGGAACTCGTCCGTCCAGAGAGCTACATCGGCGATGGCGATAATTTCGCATTTGCGACGATCGACCGCCAACTGTTTGAGAAGGTACGCAACGCTGCCGGCGGCTGACCATCTTGCACACCAGCATGTCAGTCGTAGCCCAAACCCCTTTCCTTTTCAATACTTTACCCCCGCCCAATGCACCCCCTCCCCGCTAAACCCCCATTTTTCCCCTTTCAGCCGATTCCCCGTGCCCCGGCCTTGCCCTTTCAATAACATAAGCCTCAGAACATTGGACAAGCAGGGGACTGCCTAACCGGCGCTCCCAGGGTTCAAAAGTGTAGTTGGTCGTTCGTCATTGGTCGTTGGTCAAAACCAGCGGCCCTGGGCCACAGTCTAGGCCAACGACGAACGACCAAAGACCAACGACCGTTTTTCGAAAGCGAGATCAAATGCATAAGCCCGTAAAGTATGTGGAAAAAGCCGTCACCGTTGCCGCCAAAGGCGCATGGGTTGTTTTCAACGGACTCAACCGCATTAAGCAGAACCCGTCGCCTACGCCCAAATGGTCCGACAAGCCACTACTCAAGTCTTATCAGAAGACCAAGCCGCCGCTCGGCTGGCCTCGCACCACTGACTCGCTTTGCCCCAAGTGTGTCCCCGAAATTCGCCAGCAGATTCTCGACGGCAAGCTGCCCTACGAAGTTCTGATGAACGAAAAGGTCGGCGAGATCAAGGCCCAGATCATCGAGCGTGACGGCAAGATCCTCATGGTCAAGGACTGCCCCACCCACGGCCACTTTGAAGATGTCATGTCCATGGACACCGAGTTCTCGCAGCACCTGGAAGAGGTTTTCCCCGGCCGCGACATCGTCGCCCATAACGACGAGAAGCTCCACCATCACGGCTCTTCGACCGTGAAGTACGGACGCGGATCGGTGCTCACCATCGACCTCACCAACCGCTGCAACATGATGTGCGATCCCTGCTTCATGGACGCCAACCAGGTTGGCTTCGTCCACGAATTGACCTGGGAAGAAATCAAGACCATGCTCGACAACGCCATCACCATTAAACCGCGCCGCCAGATGAGCGTGCAGTTCTCCGGTGGTGAGCCCACGTTGAGCCCGTACTTTTTGGACGCCGTCCGCTACGCCCGCAAAGTTGGATACAACTCTGTGCAGGCTGCAACCAACGGCATCGAGTTCGCCAAGAGTTTCGAATTCGCCCAGCAAGCCGCCGAAGCCGGCATGCGCTACGCCTACCTGCAGTTCGACGGAATCGGCAACGCCGCCAACGCCCACAGAAAAGTCGGCAACCTGTTTGACGTAAAATTAAAAGCCATCGAAAACCTGCACAACGCAGGCGTCGAAATTGTTCCTGTAGTAACGATCGTAAACGGCATCAACAACGAACAGGTAGGAAGAATCATCAAGTTCGCGCTGGACAATCCCAAGCGCATTGGCTTCCTCAGTTTCCAACCAGTAAGCTTCACCGGCCGTGACGAAGCCGTAACCGACGACCGCCGCCAAGCCCAGCGCTACACCCTCTCGCACTTAGCCCACGACGTAAAAAATCAAACCGGCCTAGGCGAGCCCGCCCGCGACTGGTTCCCCATCTCTTTCATGGGAACCTTCTCCGACTGGGCCGACCTCATGCACGTCAACGACGTAAAAAACGACTGGGGCCAACTCTCCTGCGGTTGCCATCCGAATTGCGGGACGGGGATGGCGGTGATGATTGACAAGGAGACCAAGGAGGCGGTGCCGGTTACGGCTTTCTTGAAGGGCGATCAGTTGGCCAAGGATATTGCCAAAGTCAATGATGCGGCGCGGGGGAAGTTTCTGACGATTGTGGGGATGGCTTTGTGCCTCATGAAGAACTACGATCCGTTCCAGTCGCCGACGCATTTCAAGATGATGGATCTTTTGAAGAAGTTTGATAAGAACTTCAATGCTACGGGCAAAAACTACGGCAAGGTGGGGCCGGACCGGACGATTGATGACGTGATGAAGCGGCGGCAGGACCGGTGGAATTTCCTGTTCATCGCCGGGATGTGGTTCCAGGACCTGTTCAATTACGACTTCCGGCGGACGGAGCAGTGCATTATTCCTTACGCCACGCAAGAAGGAGAAATTTCCTTCTGCGCGTACAACACGGGCGTGGGCTGGCGCAACATTATCGAGAAGATGCACATGACCGCGACGCTCACCAAGTGGTATGAGGAGCACGGGCGGCATGAGATCTTTGCGGGTGGCAAGAATGTGAAGATGGAGTCGACGGCGCATTCGCTGGTACTGAAAGATGAGATCGTGACTAACGAAATCCAACACGATCTGGACAAACTGGGGATCGCGAAGAATGCCGGGGAAGAGAAGAAGCGGGCGCGCGACGCCAAGCAGAAAGAAGATCCGGCGTACAACGCGCGCATGGCGGCGCTGTACCGCGAAGTGGTTCTGAAAGAGAAGCCGGTGGTGGCGGAGAACGGGTTTATTCCGCTCGGGGCGCTGGCTCCGACCAACGGGAATGGCGGGATTGCTCCTGCGCCCGGCACCAATGTCGAGATGGGAGAGCCGGTCGCGGGGGACTAAGTAACAGTTTCTAGTTTCGGGTTTCTGGTTTCAAGATAGGGCCGCCTTTGGGCGGCCCTTGGCTTTTGGGCTGCAACCTCGCATTGTTCCGCGTCAATGAAAAACCCCGCCCAAGCGGAGCTTGGACGGGGCACCCTCCAGAACTATTTCTGTCTTAGTTCACGGTGATGGCGACCGGGGTGGAGGCTATGCCGTTGGCGACGACCTCCAGGTGGCTGGGGCCGGTTTCGGTGTTGGACGACACATCGAAGTGGGTGCCAACCAGCTTGGTTCCAGTAGCTACGCCCATGGTGCTGTGGTTGTGAGTGCGGGCGTAGAAGACGTGTCCGGTGGAATCGTTGGTGATTCTCACCAGCGGATAGTTGGTGGCCATCTGGGCATCGTCGCCGTAGTTGGCGCCGGTGGTGAGACCGTTGAACTGCGTGCCTTTGATGATGTAGGAGCTTCCGCGCGTTACGCTCGACGGGAAGTTCGTAATCGTCGGTGCCCACGACGGATCGGGATTGCCGGTGGCGTTGAACGCTTCCACGTCGATGGTGTTGCCGTCGGCTACCAGGAACAGTACCTGGCCGGTGGGAAGTACGAGCATGCGTCCCTGGTAGGAAGTCATGCTGGGATTGGACGGGTTGGGGACCTGGGTGAACTTGGTGCCGTCGAATTCGTAGAAGCTGACCGGAGACTGGAAGATTCCCGGGCTCATTTCGCAGAGCACGTCGCCGTTGGGCAGGATGGATGCGGGTGCGTCCGCCATGTCGTTGGTCTTGGGCATATCGGGACCAGGGGTCCACTTGCCAGGCTGCAGCGGATGGGTGGGCGGGTGATAGATAGAAGTGTGACCTGCGCCGGTGGCGTTGCCGCCGGTGGCGAAAACGGTGCCGTCGTAACGGAGCACCATGGGGCCGATTTCTTCAGAGCCGCCGTCTTCGAGGCGGACGATGGTGCTGTTTGCGCTGATCCATGTGCCGGTGGTGTAGATGTACTTCTCTGCGTGTGGTTCCTTTATCGCGTCGGTGGTGAGCACGGTTCGATCAGGTAGAAGGATCCATCCTTCTTCTTCATAATCATCTTGTTTGCCAGTGCCGGTGGTCGTCCAAGTCTTTGTGGCTTCGTTGAACAGAGCCGCGTTCGTGCTCATGTTCTCGCCGAGCATGAAGGTTCCGGTTGGCAGAACTATGCCTGGGGAATCGCCGATTTCAGTCCACCCGGCGGGAGGAGCGATGCGAGTCCAGGTGTTGAGGACGGAATCATAGTATGAACCATCGTTGGTCTGGCTGTGGCTGCCGTCATATTCGCCGCCTTCGACGATCACGTTGCCGTCGGCCAGCACAGCGGAAGCGAAGTAGAGCGGCAGGTAGTTTGAAGCCATGGAGGCAATCTTGGACCAGGTGCCGTTGACATAACTACCGGTGTTGTCGGGCGTGAGGCGCCACCAGTTGGGAGTCTGATACTCATGCACCATCACGGTGCCATCAGTAAGCTGCAGGGCGGTGTCGGTTTGGAAAGTGGGTTGATGGGTGAGCGGTGTCCAGGTCTGTGATTGGGCCGCGCCGACCCAAACGAACAGTCCCATAAGCGCGATCCCCAGGGTCCGAAACATTTTCATGAATGCTCCTCGCATGTTCTTCCTCTGTGGAAATTTGAAGTGAAGGCCTTTTGGAACGGTGCACGCTGCGGGTGCAGGGCGAGCTACCCCCAAGATTGCGAGGATGTTAGGGGCGAGCGGCGAGGGTGTCAAGATGCATGAATTTGCACACTGACTGCAATGGGGATCTGGGGATAGCAGGGGTGCGACACCAGTTGGAGGGTTCGGGACAAATTCCCACCCTAGCGCAAAGAACGCGCTAGGATGGGGCACCCGGCTCAGAGTTTTGAATAATTCAGCCTGGCTTAAGGTTTAAAGGAGCACTATAGCGGCAAGTTAGCCATTTCTTGCACACGCGAGAAATGGGGTACCCGGTTTCCTAGCGCCCCAAGCAAGCTTCGGAAACTGCGGCGTTGAGTGAACGAAGGAGAAGCCTGCCATCGCGCATGGCAGGCCTTTTCCTACCGGAGTCGAAAGACTCATTGCTCTCAATCTCCCTCCCCCATGCCTGACCGCCGGATTAAACCCCCGGCGGTTTCTTGCCTGGAGCCGAGAATCCCGCCTGAGATGGGTATTGACCGCTGGGCGTGTGCGTTTTTTCTTCTAGTTGCTGGATTCAGCGCACTGGTCTGTACGTCTCCGGCGTTGGCGCGCCCATCTGATAAAGCCCTCGCTGTAACCATAGCTCAACCTCTTCCTCTACTTTGAAGCGGTCGGCGGAGGCTTCGGAGAAACGGGCATCCATGCGGAAGGCCTGGACTTCCAGAGGAACCGTGAGGTACTTGCCGGTCTTCAGGAAGGCGCGTATGTAGAGTTCGAGATACGTTTCCAGTCCCAATCGGGCAAGCTGCACCGCGTGCACCAGTCCGTGGAAGAGCCTGCGCTCGGTGATCGGGTCCTGAAACACCAGCACATCCCAGAAAGTAAACGAGTTCATGTGCGCGATGTCGGGCAGTTCGACATACTGGCTGATCCGGTCGCGCAGGGAAATTACCGGCAGCGGAATTCTATTGCCCTGAAGCTGCACGATACGGACTTTTTCAAGCAGGGAAGAAGAAAAGAACCCTTCGAGTGGTTCCTTGTGTCGAGGGCTGAGGGCAAGGCTCTCAGGGAAGAAAGAATCCCGCTGCTGCTGGATGTAAGCAGAAAATTCTCTGATGAGCTGTTTGGTTTCCGGGCCTGTTAGAGGTACCGCCACAAGCCACCCCCCGCGGGAAATATGCGCTAAATTTCCGTCTTCGAAAACCGGAAGCAGTGTACACCTGTTGTGCCGCCTCAGAGTAGCCGGAGCCGAGTTCGATATATATTGATCGGTGGCCAAGGTGGGGCCAGACAAGTATGAAGAATCGCGTGCCAGCCGGTTTTGGCGTCATCGCGCGTGTCTGCCTGGGCGTCGGATTGAGCTTGTCGGGGTACGCCCAGACGGGTTCGGCGGGTGCAAGTCCAGTCCAGAAAGAGGCGGTCATGAGAAGTCATGCAGGTGGAACGTTTGATGTAAAGCTGAACCCGCTGACGCTGGACGACAAAGTGGCGGATGCGACCCTGGGCAGGATGTCGATTGACAAACAGTTTCACGGCGATCTGGAAGGGACCAGCAAGGGTGAGATGTTGAGCGCGGCGACAAGCGTCAAGGGCTCGGCCGGATATGTCGCGATCGAGCGAGTAAGTGGAACGCTCGGCGGCCGCAGCGGGAGTTTTGTCCTGCAGCATAGCGGGACCATGACGCGCGGCACGCCGCAACTGACGATCACGGTGGTGCCGGATTCCGGTACCGGGCAACTGGTGGGGCTTGCGGGGCGGATGACGATCAAGATCGATAACGGAAAGCATTCGTACGAGTTCGAGTACACGCTTGCGGGAAAACCCTGAAAGACAGGTGGCAGGGCGCAGGCGGCAGGAACACTCATCGAATCCTGGCCTGCGGACCACGACCTGTGGCCAGCGGACTGAGTATTTTAGAACCAAGTGCGGGCGCGGTATTGACGATATTCTTCGGGGAAGGCGGCCTCGAGAACGCGGGCCTCGGCGCGGGCACGGCGGGTCTGCCCAATCAGGGAGACAACCAAGATCGCCCCGCCAACCCAGTACCAGTGCATACCGAAACAGATGCTAATCACGGCGAGCGTGCCAAACAGATAAATTGGGTTTCTTATTTTCGAGTAGAGCCCCGTTGTGACCAGTTTGTGTGCCTTGGGCCTTGCGCTGAAGGAATCTCCAAGCTGGGCGCGGGCGATCCACCAGAGGACAAAACCAATGCCGGCAATCACCATTCCGGTGATGTACTGCCAAGCCGGGCGGCTGTGGAAGAGGCAATAGATGTAGACGCCGAGCCAGGGGATCAGGTCGAAGTGCTTGAGGATGTAGCGCACGACGTGATTTTGACACGTGAGGGCGCAGGGTTCAAAGACTTGTCTAGTTCTGCGAGCTTTCGGCACGGCTGAAGCCGTGCCCTGCCCGACAAACTGCATTCTCTTCGCCACTTCGCGACGGCCGGCTACCGAACCAATCGCGACGTACTTCTCACTGACTACTCTCTTACTCCCAGCTGCCAGAACAGGAAGGAATTGATATCGGTCAGTTCCTCGATCTGTTTGCTGATGGGCTTGCCTACGCCGTGCCCGGCCTTGGGTTCGATGCGCAGCAGGATGGGGCGTTCGCGACTCTGGCCGTTGGCGGCCTCGGCCTGCATCAGGGCAGCCATCTTCTTGGCGTGCATGGGATCCACGCGCGAGTCGCTGTCGGCCGTCATAAAGAGGATGGAGGGATATTCCGTGCCCGGCTTCACGTGATGGTAGGGCGAGTAGGCGTAGAGCCAGTCGAATTGCTTGGGATCATCGGCGGAGCCATATTCCGGCACCCACAACTTGGCAATCAGGAAATTCTGGTAGCGCAACATGTCGAGCAGCGGCACCTGGCACACCACCACCTTGAACAGGTCGGGACGTTGCGTAATCATCGCGCCCATCAGCAGGCCGCCATTGGATCCGCCACGGATGGCCAGATGATCCTTGTCGGCGTACTTCTGCGCGACCAGGTACTCGGAGGCGGCGATGAAGTCATCAAATACATTCTGCTTGTGGCCGAGCATGCCGGCGCGATGCCACTCCTCGCCGAACTCGGAGCCGCCACGCAGGTTGGCGACGGCGAATATGCCTCCGTGCTCGAGCCACACAAAGCGGTCGGGAACGAACTGCGGGGTCAGGCTGATGTTGAAGCCGCCATAGCCGGTCAGCAGCGTGGGATTCTTGCCGTTCCGTTCGATGCCTTTCTTGTGGAACAGGAACATGGGGACCCTGGTGCCATCTTTGGAGGTGAACCATTCCTGGTGGACTTCGTAGGCGGAGGGATCGATGGAGGAGTGGACCTTGTCCCAGAGACTGGTTTTGCGGTCGTCGAGGTCGTAACGGTAGATGGTGGGAGGAACGATGAAGGACTGGAAGCCGAAGAACATCTCCTTGCGGTCCCACTTGCCGCCCAAGCCAGCCACCGAACCGATGGTGGGGAGAGGAACGTCGGCCATCGGCTTGCCACTCAGTTCGAACAGCTTGAGTTGCGAACTGGCGTTTTTCTCGTACAGCCCGACCAGTTTCTCTCCGACCACGCTGATGTTCTGCAGGATGGCGTCGCTCTGGGGGATGGCTTCGCTCCAGTGCTCGCGTTGGGGATGGCCCACGTCCGCCACGAACATGCGGAAACGGGGCGCGTCTTCGTTGCTGGTGATGTAGATTTTGCCGCGGAAGATTTCGCCGTCGTAGATAGCCTCTTTATCGTTGGTGATCTTGACCGGCGGCGTGCCCGCCTTCAGATCCTGCAGGTAGAGTTCGGACTTCACATAGGTGACGAAGACTTTGATCAGCAGCCAGCGGCCGTCGTCGTCGGCGAACTGTACGCTGGGAATTTCCTGTGCGCCCAACCCTTCACCGAAGAAGAGCTTGTCAGTGGCGGGATCGCTGCCCAGCGCATGGTAAAAGGTTTTGACGTGGTACACCTCTTCGCCGGCGGGGACGTCACCCTTCCTGGGATTGCGATTGTAGTAAAAACCGGAGTTATCCTTTTTCCAGGCCACGCCGCCGAAGCGGGTGCGGTCGATGGTGTCGGGCAAGACCTTGCCAGTAGCGGTTTCAACCACGTGCAGCACACTCTGCTCGGAGCCGCTGTTGGAGATTCCATAGGCTACAAACTTGCCGTCGTCGGAGGGATACCACCAGTCCATGGCAGTGGTGCCATCGCTCGACATCTGGTTGGGATCGACCAGGGCACGGTCTTTCCCGTTCGAGCCCTCACGCACCAGCAGCACCGGCTGGTTCTGGGTGCCCTCGCGGCGGGTGTAGAAATAATAAGGACCGCCAATCTGCGGGGTACCGATGGCGCCGATGGACATCAGGTCGGTAAGGCGCTTGTGGATCTGGTCGCGCAGCGGCAGCGGGTCAAGGATGCTGCGAGTGTAGGCCAGTTCGTCGTGGACGAACTGCTGGGTCTCCGGGCTGTCGCTATTCTCGAGCCAGCGGTAGGGGTCGGCGATGGTGTGGCCGTAGATGGTGTCTTCGACCACGTGGACGGGAACTTTTGGCGGGGCCGCTGTGGCGGTGGGAGCAGAGCTGTCTCCGGCGAAAAGTGCTGCGGCAAAAAGAAAAAGACCGGCAAGAATCCAGAACAAACGCCACCCTCCTGGCATAATCACCTCACCCCCGGTAGCTTAGCAAATCCGCGTGCAAATGATATTATGGATGAGGAAGAGTTCACCCCACACTCCTCAGTAGCTCAATGGCAGAGCATCCGGCTGTTAACCGGAGGGTTGTAGGTTCGAGTCCTACCTGAGGAGCCAATTTTCTCAAGCACTTACTGAACCCTTAAAATTTTCTCGTCCTCGATTGTGCCCAGTTCTGTGCCCACCCCAGAGGGTTTTCTTTGTGCGGCCATGAACTGTTCGACCTGCACCATCGCCCGCTGTTTCGCAGGAAGGCCGACGTGACCGTAAACTTCGGAGATCATGCGCACCGCGGTTGACGCAGACCATCCGGATCTTGGTATCTCTGCTCGCATGCTCCACACTCCAGCCCCACGCGTGCGCTGCCACTGAATCATCCCAACCAGCTACAGTTGCTGCGGAACCTTCTGGGCCAAAGGCGTCGGCAGCCGTGGACAAGATGCTGGCTGAGGCTAGCCGCCTGGGCGAAGCGAAGCAGCAGCTCGACTCGCTCAAAACAGCAGACCAAGCCCTCGAAGTGGCCCGAGATACCCACGACACAGCCGGTGCGGCATTCGCACAGCAAGCGCGTGCAAAGGCCCTGCGGGATCTCCAGCGCATTCCGGAAGCTCTAGCCGCGTGGCAGGAGGCTCAGCAGATCTGGGCGCGCGCCGGCGACACCCCGGAGCAGATCAGGGCACTTGTGCAGGCGGGGTTGCTCTCTGCGGACAACCGCACTGAGTCACAGAGGCTGTTTTCACAAGGCTTGGCAGTGGGGAAGGAGGAGACTCAGCGCCCGGGTGCGCTCGCCCAGGCGCTGCACGACTCGGGAGTTACGCTGAGTGAGCAAAAACAAAGAGGAGCAGGCTGGGACTACCTGAATGCCGCGCTGGCGATGAGGAAAAAACAGACGCCGGAATCTTTGCACATAGTGGAGACATTGATCGCCCTAGCGAAATTGTCGCTTACCCGCAAAGTGCCAGGTCTTGCCGATCCCTATCACGTGGCACACGATTGTACCGCACGGGCGCTTGAGATAAGCCAACGTTTGGCTCCGGATTCGTCCCTGGTGGTAGAGAGCCTGCACTACCTGGGTGAATCCGAAATAGAGATGGGCGACGACGCTCACGCTGACAAGACACGCGAGCACCTGCTCGCAGCGTTGCGGATTCAAAAGAACATCGCGCCCGGCGGATCCATCGAGGAAGCAGACATCCTGGCCGACCTGGGCACCTTGGAAATGGGCCTGACAGATTTTGTCACCGCGCACCGGTACCTTGAGGAGGCATCCGCCCTTTCGGAGAGACTGGCTCCAGGGTCCGAGGTGCTCGGCAAAAGTTTGGACGCCTTGGCGAATCTGGAGTTCCAAGAAGGTGATCTGCCCTCGGCACTCGGCCATTTCCAGCGCATGCAGGCCATCGCGGAAAATCTGAGCGGCGACATTGGCGTGGCCTCTGGGCTGATACATCTTGGGTTGATTGCGGGTGCCCAATATGATTTTGCCTCGGCGAACGACTATTTCGAAAAGGCGCTCGCGATCTTTCAAAAGGTCTCTCCTAAGGGTGGTGGAGTTCTAGTTGCTCAGGTGGACATAGCGCAAAACCTTTATGACCAAGGGGATTTGGCATCCGCCCTCGAACAATTCCGCCGCACTATCACCCTATTCCAGAATAGGCAGGGGGACTCGGTCGAAGTCGCGGCCCAGTTGAGCGAGATGGGAGACATTTTACGAGATCAAGGCGATCTTGGCTCAGCAGCCGACCATTACCACAGGGCCTTGGAGATGCGGCAGAAGGTAGCTCCGGAGTCGCTGTATGTAGCGAATAGTCTGTACGATCTCGCTAAGTTAGAACGGGCGCGACGAAATAGAAGCATGGCCATGGAATACGGTCTGCGTGCGCTACAGATGAGTCAGAAGTCCTGCCCGGATTCCTCGTGCGTACCGGAAATTCTGAACGACATCGGTGAACTGGCTTATGAGCAGGGTGACCTGGCCAGTTCCGAGAGCTACCTGCGTCGAGCCGTGGATATACGCGAGAAAAATCTCGGGCCAACGCACCCTGACCTGGCACGCAGTCTGAATGACCTTGCCCTCACTTTAGCGGCCTTCGGGAGAAGGCCAGAAGCATTAGAGATGGCCTTGCGGGCCGAGAATATCGGCGCGGAACATCTGCGTGTGTCGGTGCGCACGCTTTCGGAACGGCAGGCGCTGGCTTATGAGGACATCCGTGCATCGGGATTGGATCTAGCCCTGACCCTCACCGCGGACCGCGCCCATACGCCTTCGGCTCGCAGCCAAGTCTTCGATGCCGTGATTCACTCGCGGGCGCTGGTGTTCGATGAACTGGCTGCGCGCCATCGTTCCGCGTACGGCAGTGGGGATCCGGAGGTGACCCAGCTCGCTAACCAACTTGCGTCCGCCCGGGCGCAACTTTCGACGCTGGTGTTTCGTGGCGTTGGCGACGGAACGCCAGAGGCATATCGAAAGTTCCTCGATGACGCTCGTGAGAGGAAGGAAAAAACTGAACGGATGCTCGCCGAGAAAAGCATCGCGTTCCGGCAGGATCAGGCCCGGGCACAGCTCGGACTTAAGGAGATCTCTGCAGCGTTACCGCCCGACGCCGCTCTCGTGGCATTCGTCCGATACAACAGACACGATCTCAAGAGAACTCGGGCGGGCAAGGTAGCTCCGGAGCCAGTTCCTTCGTATGCGGCATTTGTGCTGCGAGCAGGGGGACATGAACCGGAACTCGTACGGCTGGGCGCCGCCCGCGAGATAGAGAATCTGCTCGCGGCATGGCGCCAAGACATCACGCAACAAGCAGAGGCCGCGACTGTATCCGCAAAAACAGACGAGAGCAGCTACCGTCGCGCCGGAGCCGCGCTCCGCCGGAGGATCTGGGACCCTCTAGTACCTGGCCTGGGCAACGCCAGCGCGGTATTCGTGGTTCCAGATGCGGCGTTACACCTGGTGAGTCTGGCGTCGTTGCCGGTTGGCGTGTCGCAGTATCTCGTCGAAACCAAACCGTTGATCCACTACCTTTCTACGGAGCGCGACCTGGTGCCCGAGCAATCCCAACAAGGGAAAGGCATTCTGGTCGTGGGCAATCCGGCATTTGATCAGGCCGGCAAGCTTACGGTGGCGTCAAGTCAACAGTCGGCTCCAGTGAGCACGGCGACCGGCACAACGGGAACGCTCCTGCGCGGTACCCGCTCGGCTTGCGGAACGTTCCAGACTCTCCGCTTTCCCCCCTTGCCCGGCTCCCAGCAGGAAGCGGAGAACATTGCTGCTCTGTGGAGGCAATCCAGCGCTGGAGAAGGCGCCCCGATCATGAGGGGATCTGCCGTTCAGCCCGACAGCGGTGAATTGCTGCAGATGACCGGCGCGGACGCCAGTCCGGAAGCATTCGAACAATTCGCTCCCGGCAAGCGCGTCCTGCATGTCGCCACGCACGGATTCTTTCTGGAGGGTAGTTGCGAGTCGGCAGTGCAACGACGGTTGGACCCCAGCAAACGGGACGCAAGCATCCTGCCAGCGGCCGCCGAGAATCCGTTGCTGTTGTCGGGACTTGCCTTCGCTGGGGCGAATCGTCGAGACTCGGCCAAGCCAGACGAGACAGATGGGATTCTTACTGCGGAAGAAATAGCAGGGATCAATCTGGCGGGGGTGGACTGGGCAGTGCTGTCTGCATGCGACACAGGAGTTGGCGAAGTCAGAGTTGGAGAAGGTGTATTTGGCCTGCGGCGGGCGTTCCAATTGGCTGGAGCCAAGACTGTGATTATGAGCCTGTGGTCGGTCGAGGACGAAACCACAAGGCAATGGATGGGAACGCTGTACCGCGAGCACTTTTTGGATGGGAAGGACACCGGGGAATCGGTACGTGCTGCCAGCTTGGAGATTCTCCGGCAACGTCGGGCGAAACACCGGAGCACTCATCCGTTTTACTGGGGTGCCTTCATTGCTGCTGGAGACTGGCACTAGTCGCTCTGTTTGCGACAGAACTCCAAAGCAAATTGCGGG
>JAIQEU010000047.1 GCA_020073665.1 Terriglobia bacterium | reverse complement strand
CATCCTGATGATTCAGCGCCGACGCGGGAGTTTCTGGAGATCATCCGCAAGAACACGGTTCGGATGGCGCGCCTGACGGAAGATTTGTTGACGCTGGCGCGGGTGGAATCTGGGGAGACGCGGTTTGAGACTGAGCCGGTGCCTCCGGCGGAACTGCTACACGATGCGGAGGAGAGTTTCCGGGAGATCCTGGACTGGCCTGCGCCCAACGCCATTGAACACATCTGCCAACCGAGCGCGGACCGATCTGATCAGCCCGAGGCTCGGACGGGGGCGAGCGTCATTCCACATCGATGCGGAACCGAAGGTGGACATCTCCCTTCCCAGAGCAGCATAGAGACGTCAGACCACAAATGACCCTGCACGCGTTCGCTGTACCCACGAACCGTGGGCTGCCAGCAACCGATAACCCTTGCACAGGCATCGATACCTTAGATCTCGCATGCTCGGACTATGTTGTGGAGCAGTTTCGCAGGGAGGTCACGGGCTGGGGATTACAGCCTGGGCTTCGTTGGAATACGCACTTTCCACTCCGCTCCCATCGACCGCCGTGGTCACGTAGTAATAGGTCTGCCCAGCTAGGACCGAGTCGTCGCCATAGGCAGCGGTCGCATTCAACGCCGAATTGATCCTGGTGTATGGACCTCCCGAGACGTTGCCACGATACACGTTGTAGCCGACAATCCCGGGGCCGGCATCTGTCCAAGAAAGAGAGACGCTGTGCTGTGGCGGCGCGATGCCATCACCACTCAGAATCTCGGTAGGAGCATTCGAGGCATTGCTGGTAAAGGAGAGCATAGTACTGGCGGTGCCGGAAGCCTGCGGAGCAAACGTCAGGGTGAGCGGCAAGCTTTGTCCGGCTGCAATTGTCAGTGGGAAGGAAACCCCGGTCAGCGAGAACTCCACACTACTCAGGCTTGCGGACGAAACGGTTACGCTCGCACCGCTGGCACTGAGGCTGCTGGCCTGACTGATGTTGGTGCCCACCGTCACACTGCCAAAATCCAACGCCGTGGGAGTGAGGGTAAGCTGACCCTGAGCAGTGCCTGTGCCCGAGAACGGGACGGCCAGAGTTGGATTAGAGACGTCAGAGCTTACGGTGATGCCACCGCTTATGTTGGCAGCCGAGGGCGGCGCAAACACCGCGCTGAAGGTCACACTTGCACCGGGATTGAGCACTAGCGGCAGGTTCAGCCCACTGATGCTAAATCCCGCCCCTGTAACTGTGGCCTGCGAGATCGTCACGCTCGCCCCACCCGTGTTGGTGAGCGAGTCCATCAAAGTCAAGCTACTGCCGACTTGGACACTACCAAAAGCCAGACTCGCAGGGTTTGCAGTCAACTGGCCTGGCATTATCGCGTTTCCGGACAGTGGAAGATTCATGGTGGGGTTGGAGGCATCGGAAGTGAAAGCTACATTGCCGCTTACGCTGCCCGCCGACTGAGGAGCAAAGACTAGCGAGAAGGAGGCACTTTGGCCCGCTCCCAGTGTCAGGGGCAATGCCAGGCTGCTGACAGTGAAACCGGTGCCGGTCAGAGTGGCCTGAGAGACTGTCAGACTGGAGGCCCCCGAGTTGGTCAGGGTTGCGGATTGCGTCTGGCTGCTTCCCACTGGGACGTTGGCAAAATTCAGGCCGCTGGGATTAGAGGTGAGTTGACCGGGAGTTATGCCCGTACCGGTTAGAGAAACCGTCGCTGTACCGGTCGAGGATGGAGAGCCTTTTCCATGAGTCTTGATTTTGAGAAACGAATAGGACAAAGAGAGGCTGCCACTGGTGCTGCCGCTGGACTGCGGCGCAAAAATCGCGGTAAAGCTCGCGTTCTGACCTGCGGCCAGCGTCAACGGCATGCCGAGGCCGCTGATGCTGAATCCGTTCCCTGACACTGTCGCTTGGGAAATCGTCAAATTTGAGTTTGCAGTATTGCTCAGAACCATCGATTGCGACACGCTGCTACCCATCTGAACGCTACTGAAGCTCACGATGGAGGGACTGACGGCCAGCTGTCCGGCGGCGGTTGCGGCGAACAGAAGGACATTCCATAGAACCAATCCGCAACCCGCACACGTCCATGGGGAACCGAGACGTTTCACGTCGCTTCTCCTGTAACCGTGTTTTAGGCAGCACGGCGGGGGATATGGAGCAGCTGCATCCGTGTCCTGCGACCAAACCCATCCCGCGCAGGCGCGGTACATGCAAGGTATTCTTCCGCCAACACCCGGCTTTGGGCAGATCACGAAGGGGTGCGTGCATGTGGCCGACTGCGGGCAAGGGGATGCCCAACGGGACAGGTACCTGAGAGTTAACAAGCCTGGACACACGCCCGGGTTTCAGCGTGCCCTAGCAACCGGTGGCGCAAGTCTGGCGCTCGCTGAAACTTCGCCACGTGTTCCGGGCCGGGCCGAGCCGCCCGCAACAAATACTGCCCCCCTGAACCAAGGCCCCGTTTGGCTCCACCCGATTCCCTTTCACGATTCGCTATTTTTGTGCCTTGTCCTGCTCCGGGCTGGACTGGATGGCAGCGCGCAATCTGCGCTGATCGGCTTCCTGGATCGCAGTAAATCGGAAAGGCTGCTGAGTCCAGAAAACAGCGGGCAACATCTCTGCCGTGCCGAGCACCGGTCCCGCAGGCGTGACAAACATCAACCTGACGATTGAACCCTGGGGCAGCAGTTCAGACAAGGCAAGCAGCCCGCCGGTTAGTGAAATGCACTGCAGTTTACCCGAAGTGCGGCGCCCATTCTGGAAGCGAAGGACGACCGGAGTGATTTCTGCCGGCCGCATTCGCGGGGAGCGCCTTTCTGGACTAGGTTGGGGGAGGTGAGTCATATTGCAGAAGAAGTATGTTCCGCGTCGGGAACGAGCAGGAGATTACGGAAGGACTAGTACGGTCCCACTTCCTGCGGGCGTCTTCCACCGCCCACGTTTAGGAGTCCTCCAGGCCAGATAGTTAATTAGCATCTGGGTCGCCTGTCGGTTCTCTTTGAAGGCTCTGGCCATTCTAGAGCGAAGGTCGCTTGCTGGACGGCACACCAACCATGGTCTGGTCTATAAGCGATTCCAGAGCCATGCGCAGTCGAGTGTGGTCCTCATCGTCCAGGGCAACGAACCGGAAGGCTTGCAAGCAGCCCGAGGTTGATTCGCATCTTGCTGCCAGAAGCTCAGCCATGCCGTGAACCGTGCCCTTGCTCGTCTGAAATGCCACTTCGACAAAGTCACCCTGTTCCAGGGCCTTGGACAGGACCAACAGCCCCCCGGTAGCAGAGACTTCGTGCAGCTTGGCTCGCACTGGCTGAGCACCTTCCGAGCGAATCGCAACGACGACAGAGCCTCCGACTTTCAGTCGACGCGCTCGGTTGGTCGGATTGGGTTGGGGAAAATAGGTCATGACTGCTGACTGTGTCACCGGAGCCGGGGGGGCGACCAGATTACCCCCGGGCGTGGCCGGATGAGTGGCCTCGTCAGCGAATAGTTTCAGTGTGCATTCTGCAGGGCTTAGACAGGCCCGAGACCGCGGAGTGCCTAATAGTAATCACTAGCCGGTTACAGGTGTCACACTGCAGATCCCCTCAGTTGGCGCCAACAGGCATTACACTCACAACCCGGTCAATGAGTGTAATGGCGATTTCTCGTAAGTTACATCAAGTCCGGCATGTGGCAGACTCTTGCGGAATTATCCCCTTCGCAAACAGAAGCCGGGATGACGGCGGCCATACCAATTCCTAAGCTGCTCTAGCGAATACGCGGGAGAATGGCGCCGGTGGTGCGGACGTAGTCGAGATACTGCGATCCGAAGGTGCTGATCATCATGCGCTCTTCCACGCTTCTCTTCAATTTCCATGCGATGAAAATGAGGACGAGCGCGACGAAGCCGCACACCTGGTGACGAACAAGCGCGGTTCCAAACACAGAGAGCAGAAGTCCGGAGTAGATGGGATGGCGTACCCACCGATAGGGGCCGGAGCGGATGAGTTCGTGTCCGACCTTGGCGGTGACGGAGCTGCTCCAGTTTCGACCGAGATAGCGTCGTGCCCAGATAGCGACGCCCATTCCCGCGACCGTGATGGCGATGCCGAGTGATTGCATCCAGGGGCCGCTGGGCAGGAGGTAGATGCGGAGCCAGCGGGCCGGCACGTCAGCAAACATCAGGAAGAAACCGGCGGCAGCTAGAACTCCGTGCGCGAAGTGCGACGCAGTGCTTTCGCGCTTTTCCGCAGGCTTGATCCAGACGGCCCAGAGGAGCCAGACAACGTAAAAGCCGATCCACAGATATTTGCAGATGAGAATGCCGGACATAGATACGGGTACGGTATCGCGGCTGGGAGAGTTCGGCAAGAATTGATAACGTGGCGATGTTTCGCCAATCGAGGGTTCGATGGCGTCGTCTGCCCCGGATAGGTTCCGAAATGGGATCGAGAGTTTTTGTTCGTGAACTGTGCCCTCGCTTGCTTGAAAGGCCAGTTCCACGCCCAACGTGTTGTAATCAGATGGGATGAGAAGGCCGGTCTCCGGCGGGATGCTGTACGCACCCAAGTTATCGACGTGCTCGAAGCACAGATAAAAAGGAGACCGGCAATGAAGAAGGTTAGCACCGCAGCGGCAAAGCAGGGCAAGAATTTCTCCGAACAGAAGCTGACGATGGGGCTGGATCTGGGGGATCGGTCGAGTTGGTATTGTGTGTTGGAGGAAGCGGGCTCGATT
>JAIQEU010000007.1:5000-215926 GCA_020073665.1 Terriglobia bacterium | reverse complement strand
GGCATGCTCGCGGTGCTGATCTTCATGCTGGTCTATTACCGTGGCGCGGGCATCAATGCGGACATCGCGCTGATTCTCAATCTGATCATCTTGCTCGGGTTCCTGGGCTACTTCGAGGCGACGCTGACTTTGCCGGGGATCGCGGGAGTGATCCTGACCGTCGGCATGGGCGTAGACTCAAACGTTCTGATCTTCGAGCGCATCCGGGAAGAGTTGCGTAACGGGAAAACCCCGCCTTCGGCGGTGGAGCAGGGTTTCGCTCACGCCTGGATCACCATCGTGGACACCCACGTGACCACGATTGTGTCGGCGGCGATCCTGTTCCTGTTCGGCACCGGGCCGGTCAAGGGATTCGCCGTCACCCTGACTTTCGGTCTGCTGGCCAACCTGTTCACCGCGGTGTTCGTGTCGCGCGTGATCTTTGACTGGATTCTGAGCCGCAAACAGCGTGGAGAAGCGCTGAGCATTGGATAGTACCGAGTGAAACATTAAGGGGTTCAAGCAGCGTGGAATTCTTTCGCAATCCAAACATAGATTTTCTCGGGAAAAAGTGGTATTTTCTCGCTTTTTCGTTGGTGTTCAGCGTGGCCGGTTTGTGTTCCATGCTGTTCTGGCATGGCATTCCGCTGGGCGTGGACTTCCGTGGTGGCACCCTGGTCTACGTGAAGTTTGCGCATGTGCCGGATGACGCCGCCATCCATTCCGCCATGGATCGCGCAGGCTTGAGGAACGCCCGCATCCAGGATTACGGCCCGGTGGGCAATCACGAAGTGCTGATTGATCTGGCCGAGCGCGAGACCAACGAGGCTGCGCTGGACCGCGGTAAGCTCCAGATCATCAGCGCCTTGGAATCAAGTGCGCCCTCGGGAAAGCAAGACCTGAACAACACCAGCTCTTTGACATTGACCAATTACCTGCTGGAGAAGGACCCGCTGCATGCCGGGACCGACGCCAATCAGCGCTACACCGCCCAGGCCCAGGCCATCGTGAGCTATCGCGACAAGGTCAAGGGTGGGGTGCTGAATGCGCTCGACGAATTGAAGGGTGCGGCAGATCCCGCGGTGGTCACCTCCCTGTCCGACGGTTTCTTTCTCTCCGATTTCGGGGTGCGGAACGTAGAAATCGTGGGCCCGCAGGTCGGGCAGCAGTTGCAGACCCAGGCCAAGCTGGCGGTGCTCTATTCCCTGGCGGGCATGCTGGTTTATCTGGCATTTCGCTTCGAATGGATATATGGTGTTGCGGCCGTGGTAACCGTCTTCCACGACACCCTGATCACGGTGGGCGCCTTTTCCCTGCTGAACAAGGAAATCTCGCTGACCGTCATCGCGGCGATCCTGACGCTGATCGGCTACTCGAATAACGACACCATCGTGGTGTTCGACCGCATCCGCGAGAATTTGAAGCTGATGCGGCGGGAAAAGCTGTCCGACATTGTCAACAAGAGCATTAACCAGACCTTGAGCCGAACCATCCTGACGGCCGGTCTGACGTTCTTGACGGTGCTGGCGCTGTTTTTGTTCGGCGGCGAAGTGCTCCACGGGTTCTCGCTTGCCCTGGTGATCGGCATCCTGATCGGGACCTATTCCTCGATCGCGATTGCTGCTCCCATCCTGGTCGCCTACCAGGATTGGCGGGTGGGTCGAAGCCAAAGGTCGCACCTCGGACCTGGGGGGGCGGGTCGCCAGACGGGCGGAGAAGGCAAAGGCCCCAAGGGTAGCTCGGGGGGCTCGGCGAAGGGTTCCAAGGCTACCGTAACTGGCTGATTCAGAGACGGTTATTTCGCTATAAGGGTCGTGCGGGCAGAACATCCGGCAAGGGCAGGGCGCGGGAGCAAAGAGCACGCAGGTGGTGTCTAAGAGTACGTAGGGTCTGTGCTGGGAGAAACCTTATGTTTGAAGACAGCCTCATAGAGTCGGGTGGAAGGCTCAAAACCAAGCGCGGTGCGACGACCGTTATCTCCTTCCTTTTCCAGTTTTTTCTGGTCGGAGTGCTGGTCCTGCTGCCGCTGCTGTTTACCGAAGCCCTGCCCAAACAGCAGTTAATGACGTTCCTGGTGGCACCGCCACCGCCACCGCCGCCACCGCCACCGCCCGCCGCGGTCCCCATCAAGGTGGTCAAACAGATTCAAAGTGACATCGTTAACGGGCAGTTGCGCACCCCCACTAAGATTCCCGAGAAAGTCCAGATGATCAAGGAAGAAGAGGCGCCGCCACCGGTGATGTCGACAGGGGGCGTCGTCGGCGGCGTTCCGGGAGGCGTACCCGGTGGGCAGATGGGCGGGGTGATCGGCGGCATCATTAGTTCGACGCCGGTTGCGGTGCCCAGAGTAGCCACCCCGCAGCGGGTACGAGTATCCCAAGGCGTGTCGCAGGGCTTGCTGATCCGCAAGGTGCAGCCTCTTTACCCGCCTTTGGCTCGGCAGGCGCGCATCCAGGGCAACGTCGTGCTGCAGGCTGAAATCAGCAAGGACGGCACCATTGAGAACCTGCGCCTGGTCAGCGGACATCCCATGCTGGCTCCGGCCGCGATTGAAGCCGTCAAACAGTGGCGGTACAAGCCGTATTTTCTTAACGGCGAACCTGTGGAAGTGGAAACCCAGGTTACGGTGATTTTCTCCCTGTCCGGAGGCTAAACCCCCGGGCAGTGGGTAGCGATTTAGCGTTGTCAGTTGTGTGTGTGGCGGTAGACCTCCCCCACCCCACCTTGCACCCGTGGCCGGGGAGCGAGTCCTCTGCGTAGCAGAAGGGCCGCCTCGTGCAGTACCACCAGGTTGCTGAGTAGCGAAGACTTTTCCGCAGACCACCTTGGCCGGCGGCTTGGCTACGCGCACCCGGCCCGATTTTCAACCAGAAATTGTGCTTTGCGGTAGAACCAGCACACAGGTTTTGGAGTTCTCAGGAGGGAAAAGCAACTCATGTTCGTAGCCAACTTAGCAGCACTTACTTTTAGTCACATGTCCACCGCAACCTGGATTTTCCAGGGGGAGACGGCGGTGGGTTGGGACCCGATTTCGCTGTGGCACCAGATGGGCATCCTGGCGAAGATCGTGGTCGTGATCCTGTTCATCATGTCCGGCTGGTCCATCGGCGTAATGATTGACCGCTGGATGGCGTTCAGCGCGGCGCGCAAGCAGTCCCGCTCGTTTGCTCCCGCGGTGGCTGGCGCTCTGCGCGATGGCAAGATCGACGAAGCCATCAAAGTGGCGGAACGCAACAAGAAGAGCCACCTGGCCAAGGTGGTCACGGCCGGCTTGATGGAGTTCCGTGCCCATCAGGAGAGCGGTGAGATCCCGGGCGAAACCATCGAAGCCTCCAAGCGCGCCCTGGAGCGTACCGAAGCCATTGTCCACGCCGAGCTGAAGCGCGGCTTGGGCGGGCTGGCCACCATCGGATCAACCGCCCCCTTCGTGGGACTGTTCGGCACGGTGGTCGGCATTCTGAACGCCTTCAAAGGCATTTCCCAGGAAAAGGCCACTGGTCTGGCCGCGGTCGCCGGCGGTATTTCGGAAGCGCTGGTCACCACCGCGATCGGGCTGTTCGTGGCGATTCCGGCCGTCATGATGTTCAACTACCTGACCGGCCGCGTGGAAGCGTTCGACGTGGAGATGGATAACTCCTCGAGCGAACTGATCGACTACTTCCTGAAGCGGCGCGGCATGCGCCGGTCCTAAGGGCCGCCGCTGAGGGCTTGCGATCTTGAGTTGCTGGTCCGGCGCCGGGTATCCCGGCGCCGGATACGAACCCGAAGGTCGTCGGTGATTCCTTGGGCGGGATAGACGCGGGAGAGATTAACCCTATGTCAATGGCAAAGCGGAACGAAGGCGCCAAGGTCAACTCCGACATCAACGTCACCCCCATGGTAGACGTGATGCTGGTGCTGCTGATCATCTTCATGGTGATCACGCCCATGTTGCAGCACGGCGTGAGCGTGGACTTGGCAAAAGTAAACAACCCGGAGCAGATGCCGGACGCGGACAAGGAAGATGCGCTCATCGTCGCTGTCATGCGCGGTGGCGATGTGTTTTTCGGTAATGACAAGATCCCGGTCGACCAGCTGACCAGCAAGATCAAGGACCGTCTGGCCAACCGCCCGGACAAGCTTGTCTATATCAAGGCCGACGCCCGGGCCAAGTTCGGCTCGGTGGTGGATGTCGTGGACAACGTGCGGGCGGCAGGCGTGGACCAACTGGGCCTGCTCACCGACCAGAAGAAGACGAGCGCTCCAGCAGCCCCACCGGCAGCAGCGCCGACCGGCGGACAATAGAGGAGATTCGATATGAGTATGGCAGTCGGCCCGGGCGGGGGCCAGAACGCAAATATCAACGTGACACCGCTCATTGACGTGCTTCTGGTGCTGCTGATCATCTTCATGGTGATCACACCCCTTACCCCCAAGGGGCTGGATGCGCTGGTACCCCAGCCGCCACCGCCAAACCAAAAACAACCGCCGCCCACGCCGGATCGCACCATCGTGGTGCAGTTGATTGATCGCGGCCCGGGCCAGGACCCGGCGCTCAAAATCAACCAGGAAGATACCACCTGGGACAATCTCCAGGGACGGCTCGCCGACATCTTCAAGACGCGCGCCGAAAAGGTAATGTTTGTGAAGGGCGACAGCAATGTTCCCTTCGCGGATGTCGCCAATGTGATTGATATCGCCCACGCCGCGGGCGTGGAAAAAGTCGGATTGATCACTGCCAAGATCGAAGCTGGCGGCTAGAGTATACTCGGCGGTCGATACGGGCTCCTGCGCGTTGCGCGCAGGCCCGGCTTCGGCCAGGCCCGCGTTGGTCCGCTTCCGGGATCGGCGTGAGTCTCGCCTGCTCTTAAGCGTGTAGGATGCCGCAGGATTCCTGGCAAGGAGACTTATAAGGCAATGAAAAACAACGTGCGCGCATTGGCACTCATAGCCGTCGGCTTGGCGCTGTTTTCAACCGTGGGCTGCAATAAGCTGAGGGCTCGCGACCAGTTGAACAAGGGCGTGCAGTCCTACAAGAACGCCAAGTATGAAGAGGCCATCGACCACTTCCAGCAGTCGATTTCCTACGACCCCACCCTGATCAATGCCCGCTTGTACCTGGCTACGGCATTCGCCCAGCAATACATTCCCGGCGCCGATACGCCCGATAACAACAAGATGGGCGAGCAGGCCATCGACCAGTACAAAGAGGTGCTGAACCGCGATCCCAAGAACATCAACAGCGTGAAGGGCATCGCGTATCTGTACCTGCAAATGAAGAAGTTCGAAGACTCCAAGCAGTACTACCGAAAAGCCATCGAAGTCGACCCCAACGATCCCGAACCCTACTACTCGGTGGCGGTGATCGACTGGACCCAATCCTACCAGCCGCGCATGGAAGAGCGTGCCAAGCTGGGCCTGAAACCGGAAGAGTGGCTCAAAGACAAGAAAGTCTGCGAAGGCCTGAAAGAAAAGGGTTGGGCGATCATTCAGGATGGTATCGATAACCTGACCAAAGCCCTGCAATTGCGCCCGGACTACGATGACGCCATGGCCTACATGAACCTGATGTACCGCGAGCGGGCCGACCTGCAATGCGGCGATCAGGCAGCCCACGCGGCAGACCTGAAGACCGCCGACGATTGGGTCGATAAGACCATGGCCACCAAGAAGGCCAAGGCCGAAAAGCAGCCCGGAGCCCAGGGCATCACCATGGACCAGCCCAAGTAGGCTGGGTTACTCGTTTCATGCAGGCCTCTTTCGCCCCCCGGCGGAAGAGGCTTTTGTATTTAATCGCGACCGCTCCCTGAGACGCCGCGCGCATCATTACGGCAGCAGCAGCGGCCATAGCAAGATGTTCTGCCCAAATTTCTGCGGCTTTCCTGCCCCGTACTGCCGTAACACGGCGTGCAGGTCTTCCTCTTTGTCTATGAGCCAGCCCGCCTGAAACAACCAGACCGTGCTTCCCGAAGGCAGACCGTATGCCCGCTGCACTGCCTGCAGATCGTCAGGGAACGACTTGGCCTCGAAGATCCACTCGTCGGGGCTGAGCGCGATGATGCGATGGCGGCCACAAGGCGAGTTCTGGAAGGGCTGAAACGGCCGCTGCACCTGGCTCACGAGGCTGTGGCAGAGGTAGTAGCTCAGCAGCAGCCCTCCCTGGTCGTCGGTGAAGATAACCGACCCCGGCGGCAAGGACTGCAGGGATTGCGCTGCCTGGCTCATCCATTTGCGGTCCTGGTCCTTGGCCTGGATGTACTGGCCCGTGGGAGAGGGGAAGAGGTTGCAGATCGCCAGCACGGCAGCAATCGTGAGCGGCTTCACCCATGGGTTTGAAACCGTCCAGCGTGCCAGGGCGACAGCAATCCCCGCCATGGCAAAACCGGCCAGGTAGGAATCGTGGTGCGTACCGCCATAAGGATAAATTCCAAGCAATGCCGCGCCGCAGTTGAACACCAACGGAAACGCCAGCAACAAACCCAATAGGAGTGATGTGGGCCGAGCCTCATCGTGTCCGAGCTCGCGGTCTCGGATCAGCAGCACAACCCCCAGAATGAAAAGCAGCAGCCCCACCGTCCCCACTGCCCCTTGGCTGAACAGGTAATGGAAGAAGCGCAGGCTGTTCCTCGCAACGAAAACAAGGGGCCGGTCCTCGGTTGCGTGATAGATGGATCCCCGAAGATATGAGTCGGCGATCGCCTGCGGCGCTCCTCTTGCTTTCAGCAGGGCAACATGAGTGACCAGCAGAAACCCAACCTCGGCCAGCGCACCAAGCTGGCCGGCAACCCACGCGATCACCACACCCGCCGGGGCTTTCGCCGAGCGAATCCGCAGCAAAGCATAGAGCCCAAGGGTCAACGCGAACAGAAAAGACGCATAGTGGCACAGCAGCGCCAGGTAAAGCGCCAGTGCGGAGCACAGCACCATACGCGGCGAGCTCTCGCCGACTCCACGTTCCAGGAAATACAGGCTGCAAGCCGCGAAAAACTGCAGCAGCGCGTACTGCCGTATCTCGGCAGAAAGATGAATAAGAGCGGGCGAGAACAGCAGCAAGGTGAGACCGATCAGGGCTGTCGTCCGGTTCGTCACCCGCTCCAACCAAAGAAACATCACCCCGCAGAAGGCGGTTCCCGCCAGCACCGAAGGCAGCCGCAGCATCCATTCCGAGGTGCCCAGAACGCTCCAGTAGTGCAGCAGCACGATCAACAGCGGTGGATGGGCGGTGGTCAGGGTCGCCCGGTAAGTAAGTGCCAGTGATGGCTGCACCGAGAGCAGGTAATGCAGAGCTTCGTCGGGGTTCAGAAAAACCGACTGCGCCACCACCAGCCGAGCCAGCATGCCCGCGGCCAGCAAGGACCACGGGAGCCAGTAGGAAACCGCCTGCTTGCGCGCTGGAATCACCGCGGGAGGGGGAAGGGGCATGATTTTCCCTGGGAAACATGCCATCTTATCGTGAGCTTGACAAATGAACATTGTTCAGTATAATGAACAGTGTTCACTATGAATGCCATCGCACGCCGTCAAAAGCACAAGGCGGAACTCAAGACCCAGATTCTGGAGGCCGCGCGCCAGATTTTCGTGCGCGACGGCTACGAAAATTTCTCCATGCGCAAGCTGGCGCAACGCATCGAGTACTCCCCGGGAAGCATCTACCTGCATTTCAAGTCCAAGGAAGAGCTTTTCGAATCTCTGGTGGAGGAGAGTTTCGAGCGGCTGCTGAAGGTGGTGGCCGGGATACAGAACGGCCACGCGAAACAGGACCCGGTCGAGTCCCTCAAGAAAGGCTTGCGGGCGTATGTGGATTTTGGATTGCGTAATCCCAATGACTACCGGTTTGCCTTCATGCTGCGGCGGCCGGTGCAGAAGCGTCCTTACCGGGTTCATCCGGTGTTCGGCGTGCTTCGCCACATGGTAGGGCGCTGCGTCGAGGAGCAGCGTTTTCGCGCAGTCGACGTGGAATCCACCAGCCAGGCCTTGTGGGCGGCGATCCACGGAATCACTTCGTTACTCATCCAAAGGCCCACCTTCCCCTGGGTGGGGCGCAAGGAACTCATCGATCAAGTCATCAACAACGCAGTCGACGGCCTGGCGGTTATGCCGGGCTCAGAAGAAAAAGCAACCGCAGGAGTGCGTCATGCACAGTTCAATCGCGTCCCAGCAACCTCAACTGCAAGAAGCCGTTCCTAAAGCGGCTCCGCCCCGGGCGGGGGCGCGTTCCTGGCTGTGGCTTGCGGTAGCAGCGGTACTGCTGCTGTTTGCCAATGGAGCGAACACTATTTCGCTGGCGGCGTGGCTGGCGCCTCTGTTTCTGCTCCGGTTTGTGCGGACGCGCGGAGTGTGGACCGGACTGGTTACGGCCTACCTGTTCCTGATGGCGACTTTCATGTTCCAGTTCCGCGGCATGGTGCCGATTCCCGGCATTGGGTACTACATCTTCCTGGTGAGCTTCGGGATTCCCATGGTGGTGCCCTACATCGCAGACCGGCTACTCTCGCCTCGATTGCCTGGACTGCCTGCCACGTTGGTTTTTCCCACCGCTTTCGTCCTGGCGGAATACCTGGTCTCGCTGGGTCCCTATGGGACCTGGGGCTCGGCGGCATACGCCCAGTTCGGTAACTTGGCGCTGCTGCAACTGCTTTCGGTCACCGGACTCTGGGGCATCACCTTTCTCGTTGCCTGGCTTGCGTCGATGGGCAATTGGCTGTGGGAGGAAGGCTGGCAGTCAAGGCCGGCGCGGGCAGGTGCGACCGAGTATGCGGCTATTCTGCTGACGATCGTGCTGCTGGGTGGGGTCAGGCTGGCGGTGTTTCCGCCGCACGCCCAAACCGTGCGTGTGGCTTCGATTTCCAAGAGGAAGGTACAACCCGATGCCAGCGCTACCGCGTGGCAGCACTTGCTTGCTAACCGGGCGACGCCCGCCGAGTCGGAAGAAGTCCGCGCCGCGGCAAACGCCATAGACAGCGATCTGCTGGCGCGGGCCGAGCGCGAGGCTCAAGCCGGGGCCAAGATCGTATTCTGGGGTGAGGGAAACGCTCCCGTCCTGAAATCGGACGAGCCCGCCCTCCTCGCCCGCGGCCGCGAGTTAGCGGCCAAGTATCAAATCTATCTGGGAATGGCGCTGGCCACTTGGAACCAGGGGAAGAACCCTCCGCTGGAAAACAAGCTGGTGCTGATCAAGCCTGACGGACAGGTGGCGTGGGAGTACTTCAAGGCGCATCCCGTGCCTGGGGGAGAGGCCGCCATCTCCGTCGCCAAAGACGGCAAGCTGCATAGCCTGGACACGCCCTACGGACGCATCAGTTCGGTGATCTGTTTCGATGCGGACTTCCCGCAATTGCTGGCGCAGGCCGGTGCGCTGGGAGCAGACGTGGTTTTGGACCCTTCGAATGACTGGCCAGCCATCGACCCTTGGCACACCCAGATGGCGAGCTTCCGCGCCATCGAACAGGGATTCAACCTCATCCGGCATACCAGCCAGGGGCTGGCGGCCGCTTACGACTACCAAGGTCACCGCTTGGCGGCCATGGACCACTACCAGGCCTTGGACCAGACGCTGGTAGCGCAGGTGCCGACCAAGGGTGTGCGCACCGTCTATTCTCGGCTGGGAGACTGGTTCGCGTGGCTCTGCATGCTGGGGCTGGCGGCCCTGGTTGCGACCGGAATCCGGCACAAACCAGGCCGGGCGTAATCCAAGGGGCGTACTTCGCCCCGCAAGCTAACCGAACCATCCCACACAATCCCATGTGACTGGGCGCACACGCGCCAGGGCCGCAGTGTCGCTACAGTCAGGGAAGGAAAGCCCCGTCGGGAAAGGCCGCACGTCCAGTAGAATAGGAAATCCGGGCGACGGCCCGCCAGGTCCTCTAAGCATGTTCAAGAAAATTCTTGTCGCCAACCGCGGAGAGATTGCCGTCCGGGTGATTCGTGCCTGCCACGAACTGGGCATCCCCTCGGTAGCGGTTTACTCCGATGTGGACCGGGCGGCGCTGCACGTGCGCAAAGCAGACGAGGCTTATCACATCGGTGCGCCACCAGCCGCCGAGTCCTACCTCAATATCTCCAAGATCCTCGACGTAGCCCGGCGCGCCGGGGCGGATGCCGTCCATCCCGGTTACGGATTTCTCTCGGAGAACCCAAAGTTTGCCCGGGCGTGCCAGGAAGCGGGGGTGAAGTTTATCGGTCCGACCGCGGCCTCGATGGAAATGATGGGTTCGAAAACCCGGGCGCGGCAGGAGATGGAGAAAGCCGGCGTCCCCTTTGTGCCGGGCACATCGCGCGGCCTGCAGTCGTTCGACGAGGCGGAGCTGGTAGCGGCCCGCATCGGCTACCCGGTGATGCTGAAAGCGGCGGCGGGCGGCGGTGGCAAGGGCATGCGCCTGGTGGGAACCCCGGAAGATCTGCGCTCGGCCCTCGAGGCCGCCCGCAGCGAGGCCCAGCGTTCATTTGGCGACAGCGAAGTCTACATCGAAAAGTACATCGTCAACCCGCGGCACATCGAGATGCAGATATTGGCCGACGAACACGGCAATACCGTCTACCTGGGCGAGCGCGAGTGCTCCATCCAGCGGCGGCATCAGAAAGTGCTGGAGGAGGCGCCGTCCCCGCTGGTCGATCCCGACATGCGCCGCCGCATGGGAGAGATCGCGGTGCGAGTGGCCAGAGCGGCGGGCTATACCAATGCGGGCACGGTCGAATTCTTGTCGGACCAGGAGAAGAATTTCTACTTCCTGGAGATGAACACCCGCTTGCAGGTGGAGCATCCGGTGACCGAACTGGTCACGGGTCTCGACCTGGTACACCTGCAGATTCGCATTGCCGCCGGAGAGCCATTGCCCTTCAAGCAGGAAGACGTCTTCCTGCGCGGGCACGCCATCGAGTGCCGCATCTACGCGGAAGATCCTGACAACAATTATTTCCCCAGCCCGGGCAGGATTACCTTGCTGCTGCCGCCGGCGGGACCGGGCATCCGGCACGACAGCGGCACCTACGAAGGCTGGACCGTGCCCATCGACTACGATCCGCTGCTAGCCAAGCTGATTGGTTATGGCACCGACCGGCGCCAGGCCATCATGCGCTTGCAGCGCGCCCTGCAGGAGTACTTCGCTGCCGGCATCAAGACCAATATTTCCTTGTTCCGGCGCATCCTGCGCGATCCGGATTTTCAAGCCGGCAAACTGGACACGGGATTTCTCGAACGGCTGCTGGCCAAGCCGGCCGGCCACCCCACGGATCATGAAAAGGCGGCCATCGCGGCCATCGCCGCGGGGCTGTTCCACGTGTTGGATCCAGCCGCAGCACACAAGAACGGTGCAGGCGGCAGCAACGGGGCAGAAATCCCAGCCTCCCAGTGGAAGCGTTCCGCCCGGGCGGATGCGCTGCGGCCGAACTGAGGGTTCGATGTTACTGACTACCAGCTACTGACGACTGGTTGGCTATGACTTACGACATCATCGTCGACGGCAAGAACTACCGCCTGGAGGTGCAGGCGCTCGACGGAGTCTGCCAATGCCGGCTCGACGGGAAGGAGGTCCCTATCGACGCCGTGCTTACCGGGCGTGACGTGCTCTCCTTGCTGATCGACGGAAAATCGTACGAAATCAAGCGCGAGCGCGGGATCAATGACCTTCATCTCTGGGTGGGCAGCGCCCGTTACGAGGTCGAGGTGCACGATCCGCGTTCGCTGCGCAGCCGCAAGGCCGGTGCCGCGGATGAGAAGGGTCCCAGGAAACTGCTCGCGCCCATGCCCGGCAAAGTGGTGCGCGTTCTGCTTTCGGAGAAGGCTGAAGTGGAAGCGGGACAAGGCATTCTCGTGGTCGAAGCCATGAAAATGCAGAACGAGATTAAGTCGCCCAAGAAAGGCACGGTGCAGAGGATCGTGGCTACCGAAGGCGCCAACGTAAACGCCGGTGACGTGCTGGCGATAGTGGAATAATTGTGGGCAAGTCAGCCTACTTCGCGGCGCCGCTGCTATCCAGAACTCTCTGGGCGAGGTTATTGTCTACTTTCGCCTGGTCGCGCAATACCTCGTAGTACGCGGCTTTGAGAAGCTGCTCGCGGCGGTCCCGCAGCTGGCTGCGAATGGCTTGCTGCACTCGGGGATCGGCCAACTCGCGCTGCCCGGCGGGTTCCTTGGCCAGCAGCTTCACGATACGCAAACCGGCAAGCTGCTTGGACATCGGATTCATCACTGGAATGACGGCGGTGTACTGGCCCGCCTTCAGTTTGGTCACGGCCTCTCGGGTCACGGGGTCGGTGTTGTGCAGGGCCGATTCCGGGGTGAATCCCAGGTCGCCGCCGTTTCCGGAGGTCTCGGTATCTTCGGAATAGTTCATGGCCAGGGTGCCGAAGTCTTCTCCGCTGTCCAGCCGGTTCATGATCATCTGGATCTTCTTGCGGGCCTCGGCCTCGTTCTGCGCCTTGTCGTTCTTCAGATTGTGCACCTGCGGATTAGGCGAGGTGGTCACCCATATCTGCGCCAAGTGATATTGCGGTTCGATCAGGTTGAACTCCGCCTTGTGGGCGTTGTAGTAGTCGGTGATGTCCTGGTCCGAGACGTTGATCTTGGAGGTGACTTCCTTGTTCAGGACTTTCTCCACGGTCAGGGAGCGGCGCAGGTCGCGCTTGAAGTCGTCCAGGGTGATCTTCTTTTCCTTCAGCCGGGCGTCGAATTCCTCCTTGGTGTAGGGCGACTTGATCTCGTTGAGCTTGCGCTCCACTTCCTCGTCGGTGGCCAGCAGGCCGAGCTTTTCCGCTCGGCGCATCAGGATTTCGTTGTCGATCAACTCCCGCAGGATGCTCAAGCGCAGGCTGGTCGCCTGCTCACCCACCGGTTGCTGATCGGAACCGGCCGTCTGGTTCTGATAGTACTTCTCCACGTCGGTGCGGTAAATTTTCTGCCCATCCACAGTAGCGGCGACGTCATCGCCGGCCTGCTTGGATCCGCAACTGGTAAGGGTGGCGAAAAAACACGCGGCCAGGACGGCAGCCAGACCACAACGAAACAGCGGATTACTTTTCAATCGATCCTCCCCCGCCTCATGCGCGAATGCTCAAACTGTCCGCTACTGGCGGGATTCATACCGCTCGTTACAGGAAATCATGCGCCCGGCCGCGCTCACTTACTAGGCGGCTGTGAGACCACGGGCGATGGCGCAGCGGCCGAAGGGTGTGCGGGCACAGGCACGCCGGCTGCCTCCAAGGCCTTGTCAAACGCGGCGCGAAGCTCGGCGATCGGAACCGCGCCATCCAACTCCTGCCCGTTGATAAACAGGGTCGGAGTCGCGGTCACACCCACCACTTCGCCTTCCTTAAGGGAAGCTTTGATGACGTCGTCATTTTGCGCCTTGATGCAAGCCTGCAGCTTGGTCAGATCCAGGGTGTGTCTCTTGGCCTGATCAACGGCAGCACGGTCGACCGCAGCGAGTTGGTCATCGCGGCCCTTCTCTAAATTCGTCTGGTGCTGGTTGGCGTGCATGTAATCGGCGAAATCCCAATAGGCGTCATTACTCTGCGACGCCAGGCAATTGGCGTCGACGGCCGCTCGCTTTGCCCAGGGGTGGATCTCAGACAAAGGGAAATCCTTGTAGATGAAGGCCACGCGATCGCCGTACTCCTTGAGCAAATCCGGGAACAGTGTCTGGTGCAACCGGGAGCAGAACGGACACTCGAAGTCGTCGTAATTGACCGCCACCACCTTGGCGTCTTTCTTGCCACGCACCGGACGGCCGCTGACATCGATCTTCTTCATCAGCTCGGCATACGGGTCTTTGCTGATGTCGAGCTTGACCAGGCGAACCAGCGTCTGGTGGTCCTTGGCCAGCAGGAAGTCATAATTCTGCTTCTTGTCGGGGCTCTCGAAAGTGATGGTCAGGGCGTCGTAGTTAGGGAACTCGCTGGGCTTCAGAGGGCTCAGCACGATCTTCACATTGGCTGGAATGCTGTAGGTAGTCCGAACCTGGCGCTCAATACGCAGGGAGATATCGGGAGTCACGGACTGCGCCGAGCAGCCCAGGCAAATCAACAAAAGCGCCAGCAGGGAACGTCGAAAAAGCGTCACTAGAAACCGCCTGTGCATTGAAAGTAAAGAGAGATTATCTCATACCGGGCGCGGGCCGAGGGGCGTCCCGATGCGGGTTTTCGCAGTGTCAGCCGCAGCCATCAACGCCCGCGAAGCAGTTCTTGCGCCGGCAGCAGAGCATTCATCGAGCCCGAGCGGAAGCCTTCCATATCCAGGGTGACGAACTTGAACCCGAGGTCCTTGAAGAGGCGGGTAAACTGGGCTGCCATTTCGGGGGTCAGGGCCCGAGGCATCTCATCGCGGGCAATCTCGATGCGGACAATCTCGCCGTGGTGGCGCACCCGGAACTGGCGGAAACCCAGGGCGCGGAGCGCGTCTTCGCCCTGCTCGACCACGCTTAGCGCTTCGCGGGTGACAGGCCGCCCGTACTCGATGCGGGACGACAGGCACGCCGACGAGGGTTTGTCCCAGACGCGCAGGCCCGCGGCGCGGGCCAATTCGCGAATGTCCTGCTTGGTCAGTCCGGCCTCGAGCAAGGGAGCCGCCACGTGGTGCTGTAGCGCGGCGGCCTGCCCTGGACGAAAATCGCCCTGGTCGTCAACATTGACACCATAAACAATCGTGTTATATCCGCCGGCCTTGCGAAATTCTTCCATTACCGTGAACAGCTCGTCCTTGCAGTGAAAACAGCGGGAAGCGTCGTTGCGGGCATATTCCGGGCGCTCCAGTTCGTCGGTCGTAATTACCTGCAGCGGAATTCCCTGTTCGCGCGCGAAGGCGATGGCGTCCGCCAGATGAGTTCGGGACAGGCTCGGAGAGTCGGCGATCACCGCCAGCATGTCCGCGCCCAACGCCCGGTGTGCGGCCCAGGCGAGGAAAGCCGAGTCCACGCCGCCCGAGTAGGCCACCAGGGTGCGGCCTAAGCCCGGTAAACGGGCCTCAAGGGCTCGGCCCTTGCTTGCGAGATCGATGACTGTCGGCATGAGGAATATCTTAATACGGGCCGTGCGGCCTGTCCCGGCTAGTAGAGCCTTTCTTGCCGCGTCAGATTGCCGAACGCTCCGATATTGGCCAGGGAGAAACTGAGGCGGAACTGGTTCTCGTTGCGCACCGAGCCCAGGGCGAACCGGCGATACTCCAGGCTGATGCCACAACAATCCCAGTTATAGGTGGTCTGCACCGTAGAGTTCTGCAGGAAGCCGAGATTGGCGTCGATACCGAAGCTGGTGGCGGCGCTGAAGCCGCGCTTGTTCTGATGTCCGTAGCCGAACAACAGCCGGAACTGGTCAAAGCGTTCGGGACCAGACGCGGTGGATAGCAGAATCTCGCCGGGGGTGCGCAGGTAGGCGTCGCCGCCGCCGATCGTGAACTCGCCGACGTGGTAGTTCACCATCGCTGTGCTGGCGTTGATCCGGCCCTTCTTGATGTCGTAATCCAGGTCCCATTCCGCGTCGGTGTGCGGCGTAGGCTGGATCCGCAGCCGGGAAACCAGCGGCGAAAGCCTGCGGGCGTCGGTCAGGAAGGCGATGCCGGTGAGGTCGGCGGTGGTGCTGAACACGTTGCGCCGGCCCGGGACCAGCGCCCCTCCGAAAGTCGGATCGATAAAATATTTCTGTGCCAGTTCCCAGGTGATGACTTCCCGCACCGGCGGCCCGGGAGTGCAAGGCGATTCCGGGGTCTCGGGGTGTTCCCAGGGAAGGAGGGTCTGGTTGGGACGTCCGCCCACGACCAGCGTGGGCATGCCCGCTACATCACAGTCCTCGGGCTGTTCCGAAGTGCGCTTCGCGTACAGGCGGTTGACCACTCGGTATTCGACCTCATTGGTGTTGCTGAGAATGTCGCGATCGTCGAAGCGCAGGATATCTTCGAAACTGTCTACTCCTGTGACGTAGCGGTAGACCACGCTGGGCTCGACCACGTGCTTCCATTTACGGCCCAGCCACTCGCGATCGAAAACCCGATGCAACGCGGGAGGCCGAATCTCCGCCGAAGTTTCCAGGGCCCGGCGATTGAGCAGGTCATTGGTAGCCACGCCCACTCCGGGCGACGGGGCAAGCTGCTGGGTATAGATCGTGTCGCGAACCGCAAGTTCGGGGCGGAATGACCATCCCCGCAAGACCAGCGGTAGCGACAGGCTGGGATGCAGGTCGAAGCGTCCCACCAGGGTCCCGGTTCGGAAAGGGAGTAGGCCGGCCGAGATCGCAGGCTGGCTGCGCGACAGTCCCTCCGCTGCCGCTTCATAAGACCAATACAGCGGCGAATGCCCGATCTGGCGGTCCACGCTTGAAGATTCCAGGCTCGGGGCATGAAGAATCGTGACCACATCGCCCGGCGTGGTGCTTTCGAAGTTCTGGTACCGCTGCACCGAGGCGTTGTAGGAGAATCCCCGCGTGGTGTTCGACAGGAAAACCTGGGACTTCACCTCGGAATACACCGCCTGGGTGAAAACCTCGTTGAAGGCCAGGCGAAAGACATACGAGGAAAGGTAGTCAACCGTGGCCACCCCGCGAAAGTTGTGGCCAAACGCGCCCTCGGCGTTGAGCCGAACATCTTCTCCGCCCTGATCCACCGGGGGGGTGCCTATCCCGCGGTCCAGCACGCCAAAATAGCGCAGGTCTACAAAAGATGTGTCACTGGGCCGGGCCCGAAATTCGCCCTGCTGCGCCCAGCCGCGCTTGGAATAATATTCCGCGCCCAGGCTGGCATCCATGCTGCGATTGATCGCCCAGAATACTGACTCGCCCAGGATGTTGCCCTTGCGCGAGGATCGTCCGATGTTGGGCACCAGAAAGCCTGATTGCCGCGGCGCTTTCTGTACCGGATGGGTGGCGAAGGGAAGATAAACAATGGGGACCCCCTCGATCAGAAACGTACTGCGGTAAATCTTGGCGTTGCCGCCGACATCCACCACGACTTTATGGGAGCGAAACTCCCATTTCGGCCGGGGCAGTTCGCAACTGGTCACGGTCCCGTCGAACACCACGAAATGATCGGGCCCCTTTTTTTCCACCACCTTGCCGGTAAACGAGAAGGGACTAGAAGTCGTCAGCGTGAGCCGGGTGCCGTGGAAGCGAATGCCCGTGGTGCCGGCAACATTCTCGAAGTGTCCTACCTCCGACCGGGCGTTGTAGGTTCCGCGGCTGGCCTGAACGTGCTCGTCATTAGGGCCACCGTCGAGCACCACATGTCCGTCCGCGGTCGCGTCTCCGGTCTCGGAGTTGTAAGTGATTTCATCGGCATACAGAATGTAGGTTCCGTAGTGAATCTCTGCCGCGCCGCGCAGCTTATAGACCACGCCGTCTTTCTCCTGCTCCAGCGCGCGGATGGTCACATCTTCTTCCTTCAAGGCGGAAGGAGTATTGGGGAGGGCCGGCCCAGTTTCAACCTGGTTCGACGAGGAAAGCAACTGGCTGGTAACTAATGAGGGCGCGACTAGCAGGTGACAAACCCACGCGGCCGTGATAAGGAATCGTGTGCGGGAAGTCATCGGAAGCGCACGAACGCCCCAGTGTGAAATCCACGCAGGGGTATGGTGACGTTAGCATGGCACCGGCCCGAGTGGCAAAGTGGGAATGCGTCCCTGGCTCCTAGATTGGCTCTAATACGCTCTGGCATCGTTCTCGAAAGACCGGTCTGTGTCCTGCCCGCGGTGCGGCGAGGTGTGCCGCTGCGTTCCGGAGAATCGCCCGGCCCAAAGTCGTCCCGGCATGAAATCCAGATTTGAACCCGATCTTGCGACCGGCCCAGTCAGGGAGTCGGATGCGGTGCTGCTCGATCCGGATGCATACGACGTCAGCGAACAGCAGTTCTCCGCCAGCCTGGAAGAAAAAAACCCAGACCGGCCTCGATTCGTGGTGGACGAGAGCAGCCAGGGCGCAGGTGGCAGGTCGCAGGAATCGACCCCCTGCGCGCTGGGCCCTGCTGCCTTGCTCAGCGCTCCGGTCGAGAACTGTCCTTCTGTCGATCAGGCGCAGCTAGCTCCGCAATCATCTCTCGCTCAGCCTAATCTGTTGCTCGAGCCCACGCCTGATTCCTGGCGGCAGGAGGTCGCGGCCCGTGTCAATAACTATCGCGCGCGCCGTCCCACGCGCGGCCCGCGCTATCCATCGCTGCGGCTGCAGTTTGAGGAACCGGAGTGGAGCCCTCATCCGCGGACGGAGGGCACCCTGGCGTCCCAGCCTGTCACCCAGCCAACTGCGGCCCAGCAAGAACCTGAGGCAGTCAGGGTTGCGGTGCAGATGAACTCGACCCAAGCACCGCCGGAACCCCCAGCGGCGGAAACCGGCAAGATTCTCGCATTCCCGCGTAGCGTCAGCGCTCCGCCGCGGCCCCTCGACGAACTGGCCGACCCGGTCCTCGACCGTCCGCGAATCCTGGAGGCGCCGGAAGTTGTCCCTCCTCCACCCGCCCTGGGCGGCATTCTGATCGAAGCGGCGGAAGAAAAGGACCCGGAGAAGCGCCCCGGTTTCGAAATCCCGCTGCAGCCGGCTCCCATGTCGCGACGCCTGCTGGCCAGCGGCATTGATGCCCTGGTGGTGTTTCTCGCCTTCGCACTCTTTGCCTACGTTTTCCTCCGGGTGACGACAGCAGTGCCCCCGCTGCCCCAGCTGCTGGCCGCGTCCGCCGGGTTGCTGGGCCTGTTCTGGGCCGCATACCAGTACGGAATGCTGGTGCATACCGGTGCGACTCCGGGATTGAAGCTGACCAGGCTGGAGCTGAACCGGTTCGATGGCAGCCCCGCCAAACGCTCGCTGCGGCGCTGGCGCGTGCTGGCGTCCGTGCTCTCCAGCGCGCCCCTGGGCCTCGGATATGCCTGGTGCTTTCTCGACGAAGACCAACTGTGCTGGCACGACCGCATTACCCGCACGTATGTTGCGCCGAAACCGCCCGCCACAAAGAAACCGCGATGAGTTAACGCTTCAGAACATTCTCCAGCGCTTTCCTCAAATCCGGCGACTGAAAGGGATATCCGGTGGCGACCAGCTTCGTGGGCTCTACGCGCTGGCTGGCTAGCAGAAGTTCGTCCGCCATCTGGCCAAAGGCCAGGCGGGCGGCGAAGGCAGGCATGGGAAAAATCGCAGGGCGGGACAGCGCTGAGGCCAGCGTCCTGGTAAACTCCGCGTTGGTCACGGGCCTGGGCGCGACCAAGTTCACCGGCCCTTGCAGCAGATCGCTTTTCAGGATGAGGTGAATAGCGCCGACCAGGTCCTGAACGTCTATCCAACTCCACCACTGCCGCCCACTGCCCATGTTGCCGCCCATGCCCATGCGAAATGGAAACAGCATCTTCGGCAAAGCGCCGCCCGCCTTGCTCAAGACCACGCCAATGCGTATGCGCACGGTGCGAATTCCGGCGTCGGCTGCCGGCTTGGTGGCAGCTTCCCAGGCCTGGCAGACATCGGCAAGGAAGCCTTTCCCGGCCGCGCTGTCTTCCCGCAACACTTCTTCGCCGCGATCTCCGTAGTATCCGATGGCGGAACCGGAAATCAGCACCCGCGGGCGCTTGGGTGCTTTGGCCAGCGCCGCCGCCAGGTTACTTGTTCCGGACACGCGGCTGTCGCGGATGCGGGCCTTCTTCGCGTCGGTCCAGCGTCCAACAATGCTTTCGCCCGCCAGGTGGATGACCGCATCGAACCCCGAAACCGACTCGGGCGGCAAAGCCTGCCCGGGATCCCAAGCCATCTGCCCCTCGCCCGATGAGGTCGCACTGCGCATCAGGCGCGTGACCTGATATCCGCGAGCGTAAAGTGAAGGCAGCAGGGCTGCACCGATCGGTCCCGAGACTCCACTGACCAGAATGCTGGATGAGTCTTTGGCAGGCATTGCGATAAATGTAGCAGATGGAGGCAGCGGCAGCAGTCACGCTGCCGGCAAACACCTGGATCCCTCACATCGCTCGGGATGACAACGCGCTTTCGCTCGTACGGTCGCGGTTGCGGACCATCGGAAGTTATAATGGAAAATAAACTCAGTCCCCCCCTGACTGACGGCAGCGACCGTACCCGCGCAAGCCTTCCAAAGCTATAATCATTCATGGCGACTCTACGCCAACAGATCGCGACCACCGCGCTCACGGTAACCAAGTTCCGTGAACTGCTGAAGCGGGTCAAGGCCAACCGGCCCACTGACGATCTGGAACTCATCCGCAAAGCCTACGATTTTTCGCAGAAACACCATGCCGGCCAGACCCGGGCCTCCGGCGAACCCTACCTGGTGCATCCCCTGGAAGTCGCCCTGGTTCTCGCCGAAATGAAGATGGATCCCGTGGCCATTGCCGCCGGCCTGCTGCACGACTCGGTCGAAGACACCTCCGTGACCGTGGTCGACATCCGCAAAGAATTCGGCGAGCAGGTAGCCCACATCGTCGAGGGCGTCACCAAGATCAGCAAAATCGATTTCGCCACCCGCGAGGAAGCGCAAGCCGAGAACCTGCGCAAGATGATGTTGGCCATGGTCGACGATATCCGGGTGGTGCTCATCAAGCTGGCCGATCGCCTGCACAACATGCGTACCCTGGAGCACCTCGACCCGGAACGTCAGCAGAAGATTGCCAAAGAAACCCTGGAGATTTTCGCCCCCATCGCCCACCGGCTGGGCATGGGCAAGATCCGCGGAGAGCTGGAAGACCTGGGATTCCGCTACGTGGACCCGATTGCTTACCAGCAGGTGCGCGAAGCCGTGGAGGCGCGCCGCAAGCCCGGCGAGGCCTTTCTTTCCAAGGTGCAACAGGTTCTCAGCGACAAGCTGCACGAGGCCGGCATCACCGCCAAGGTTGAAAGCCGCATCAAGCGCGTTTACAGCATTCACCGCAAGCTGGTGCGGCAGCGCATTGCGGTTGACCAGGTGTACGACTTGTTCGCCATGCGCGTAATTACCCAGTCGCTGCAGGACTGCTATGCCGTGCTGGGCATCATCCACAACGTGTGGCGGCCGGTGCCGGGGCGGATCAAGGATTTCATCGCCATGCCCCGGCCGAACTTCTACCAGTCGCTGCACACCTCGGTGATTACCAGCGACGGCACGCCGTTCGAGATCCAGATCCGCACCGAAGAAATGCACAAGATGGCGGAAGAAGGTATCGCCGCCCATTGGAAGTACAAAGACGGCCCGGTGTCCGCCCAGGACGAGCAACGCCTGGCCTGGCTGCGGCAGGTCGTGGAGTGGCAGCGCGACGTCTCCGATCCAAACGAATTCCTGTCTACCCTGAAAATCGATCTTTACCCCGAGGAGGTCTACACCTTTACGCCGAAAGGCAAGGTCGTGGTGCTGCCCCGCGAAGCCACGCCCATTGATTTCGCTTACTCCATTCACACCGAGGTGGGTCACAGCTGCGTGGGCGCCAAGGTGAACGGGCGCATGGTCCCGCTGCGCCACAAGCTGCATAGCGGTGACATCGTCGAGATCCTTACCCAGCCCGGGCACAAGCCCAGCCGCGACTGGCTGGCGATCGTCAAGTCGTCGCGCTCGCGCAACAAGATCAAGCACTGGCTCAACCTGCACCAGCGGGAGCGCGCCATTGAAATCGGCCGCAAGCTCATTGAGAAAGAAGCCCGCAAATATCACATCGCCCTGAAAGAGCTCAAGGACGACGAACTGCAGAGAGTGGCTTCCGACTATGGCTTGGGACGCCCCGACGATCTCATGGCCGGCATTGGATACGGCAAGTATTCAGCCCGCCAGGTGCTGGCCAAGCTGATCCCCTCCGGCAGCGAGCCGCTGGCCGAGGCCGAAGGTGCAAAGACCGGAGGCATTGCCAGCGTCGTCCGCCGCGTGTTTGGCGGCGACCAGAACAACAACGCCATCCGGGTGAAGGGGCATGGCGATCTGCTGGTTTACCGCGCCCGATGTTGCAACCCCATCCGCGGAGAGACGGTGGTGGGTTACGTGACCCGCGGCAAGGGCGTGGCCGTGCACGCCCAGAATTGTCCCAACGTCTTGAACCTGATGTATGAACCGGAACGGCGGATTGATGTGGAATGGGCGCACGACGACACCACGCCCGCATCCTACCCGGTGAAGCTGACTGTGTTCTGCGACGATCGCTTCGGCATGCTGAAACAGATCACGGCGGTGATCAGCGACAGCAAAACCAACATCCGCAACATCGAAGCCCGCACCGCCAACGCCCAGGCCAATATCGACATCGTGCTCGACATCGCCGACCTCAAGCACCTGGAAAACATCATCAACGGCGTCCGCAAAATCCCCGGCGTTCACGATGTGCAGAGACTGCAGAAGATCTAGTGCACGGGTGAAAGACCGGTGGCCGCGCGGCCCGTGGAAGAGCGGCCCTTGAGAGCCGCGTTAGCGGCTTAGAAGCGGGAGGGCTTTAGCCCCGGGTCCTTATCGCGCTGCCGCAGCGTCAAACAAATTCAGAAACTCCAGCTTCTTCTCTGCCGGCAAGAATGATGCTTCGAAGGAATTGCGCGCCAACTCACGCAGATGCTCGTCGGTAAACCCGAACGCCTCCTGCGCAATCTGATACTCCCGCGCCAGCGAGGTGCCGAACATCGCGGGATCGTCGGTATTCAGCGTGACCATTACGCCGTTGTCAAAATAATTCCGCACCGGATGCTCGGCCAGCGCGCGGCAGCAGCCGGTGCGCAGATTGCTGGTCAGGCAGATTTCCACTGGCACCTGGCGAGTTGCCAACTCTTCCACCAATTCTTTGTCCTGCCAGGCTGTCAGCCCGTGACCAATGCGCTCGGACCGCAGGTTCAGTGCCCCCCAGACCGATTCCGGCCCCGCGGTTTCGCCGGCATGTGCGGTCAGGTGCAGGCCGTGGTCGGCGGCGTAGGCGTAAACGTCACGAAACAGCTCCGGGCTCGCCCGCCGCTCGTCTCCGCCAATGCCGAAGCCGACCACGCTCGGTCCCCTGTGCTGCACCGCAAGCTCGGCCACGTGCTGCGCCTCCACCGGCCCGAAGTGGCGAACAGCGTCGAAAATCCAGAGCAGAGATACTCCAAAATCACGCGAACCCCGCTCTCTCCCCCGCTCCAGCCCTGCGAAAATCGCGTGGAAATCCTGCTTGCGCCATAGGCACACGCCCACCGAGACGTACACCTCAGCGTGCAGAATGTTTTCTGCTTTCAGCTTCTCCATCAGCCGGTAAGTGATGACCTCGTAGTCTTCGGGAGTCGTGAGGTCTTCGGTGACGGCCTTGAATGCCAGCATGAACCCGGTGAAATCTTTGTACTGGTACAGCTGTTCAACTTCTGCCAGCGTGCCGCTGCGGCCATGGCGTTGCCTCAATTCCAGCAGCGTCGAAGGATCGACCGAGCCCTCAAGGTGCAGGTGCAACTCGGCCTTGGGCAGGGAAAGGATCAGTGGCTTAACGACGGGGCTGGCTGCAGTGCTCATGATTTCAGATTTACGATTTTAGATTGCAGATTCAAGCACGGCAAAGATTAGCCTGATCAATCTGAAATCTAAAATCAGCAATCTGAAGTCGCATTCCGCGACTACCGGTTCCCTTTGGCGAACTCACTATGGTGCCGGCTGTAGAAAATGTAGATGCAGAGGCCGATCCCAAGCCACACCACGAACCGGATCCAGGTGATCACCGTCAGTCCGGTCATCAGCCCTCCGCACAAAATCACCGAGATCAGAGGGAACCACGGCACAAATGGGACTTTGAACACGCGCGGCCGGTCGGGCTGCTTGCGGCGCAGAATAATTACTCCCATGGAAACCAGCGCGAACGCGAACAGCGTGCCGATATTCGAGAGGTCGGCAGCATCGCCGATGTCCACCATGCCCGCCGGAATGCCGACTGCGAAACATGCAATCCACGTGGACCAGTGCGGCGTTTTGAACTTGGGATGGACTGCCGAGAACAGCTTGGGCAATAACCCATCCCGCGACATCGCATACCAGATTCGCGCCTGACCGTACTGGAACACCAGCAGCGACGAGATCATGCCGGTCAGCGCGCCGACAACGATCACCGAACGGAAGAACGGATGCGCTCCCAGTTGCTTCAATGCGTAGGCCACCGGGGCCTCGGCCGCCTCACCGGAGACGAAAGTCGTGTACTTCATCATGCCCAGCAGCACCACGGCCACGCCCACGTAAAGTATCGTGCACACCACCAACGACGCGATGATGCCGAAGGGCAAATCGCGTTGTGGAGTTTTACATTCCTCGGCCGCAGTCGAAACCGAATCGAATCCGATGTAGGTGAAGAACACGATGGCGCCGCCGGTCACGATTCCGGCAAATCCGGAAGGCGCGAACGGCGTCCAGTTCGCCTTGTTCACCAGCATGCCGCCCACCACCAGGAAGGTCAGGATCGCGCCAATCTTGATCATGACCATGATGTTGTTGGCTTCCGCCGATTCACGCACCCCGCGGACCAGCAACAACGTGAGGATGAAGACGATCAGAAATCCCGGAACGTTGAAATAGGCCCCGGTCCAGTGCCCAGAAGCGAATACCGGGCTTGCCCATTTTCCCGGCAAGTTGATCCCGAACGCCCCCAGTTGTGCCTTGGTGTATCCGCTGAAGCCCACGGCCACGGCCACGTTGCTGACTACATATTCCAGGATCAGGTCCCAGCCGATAATCCAGGCGAAGATTTCGCCCAGGGTGGCGTACGAGTAGGTATAGGCGCTGCCCGCGATGGGGATCATCGAGGCCAGCTCCGCGTAGCACAATCCGGCAAAGCTGCAGGCCACCGCCACCAGCAGAAACGAAATCGCAATCGAGGGCCCCGCTGCCGGACGCCCATGCATCAATGCCCCAGCCGTGCTTCCGGTACGCAGGAAGTTGCCGATCAGATCGAGCACCTGGGCGTGCAGGATGGAAGGCGCCTCGAAATGCTCGCCCGCCGCCGCCGTGCCGGTCAGCACAAAGATTCCCGACCCAATGATTGCGCCGATGCCCAGCGCCGTCAGCGACCACGGGCCGAGCGTTTTCTGCAGCCGGTGCCCGGGCTCGTCGGCGTTGGAAATCAGTTTGTCGATGGATTTACAGCACAAAAGCTGGCTGCCCGACTGGGTCCCAGCTGCGGGTTGGCTAGTTGGTGGTTGTGCCAATGGCGCCTTCTTTTAAAAATGGACTGGCGCGGGCCGAGGCCCGCGCCGCTGACAACCGACAACTACCGCTTGGACTGGCCGCGCACCATCTTCTTCACTTTGCGCTTGGCCGAGCCACGGGGCACAGTTCGTTTACCGAGCGGCTTTTCCGCTTTTTTCTTTTTGCGCACCGCGCGCTTTGCTTTCTTGCGATCTTCTTTGCTCAGTTTGCTTGTATCTGCCATGAGTTCCGTATTTTCCTTTGTCGATAATTTAGCCGCGATGCCGGCGGCCGTTTCCCTAACCCACGACTCAGGCCGTGGGCTTCACTCTTACGCCGTGGCTAGTCCTTGTTAGCCAAAGGCTAAGAGCTAAGAGCTGGAAGCTAGCAGCTGTTTCTACGCCCTCTCCAGCTGCGCGTACTTTTCTACCAGCTTCTTCAAGCCGTAGCGAGGGAATTGTACCGTAATCTTGGCATCTTCCCCATCTCCCTCGCGCTGGTAGACGGTCCCTTCCCCGTACTTGGGATGCCGCACCTTCTGCCCCGGTCGGAACCCCTTCTTGCCTTTCACTTCCTCGACCGGCAGCTTCGGGAGGCTGAACTTCTTGCCCCGCGAGGCGAAAAACTCCGCAATATTGTCGATAGAGTTGTAGGTCTTTCCCGAGTACGACTTTCCGGCCGGGCGTTGCGTGGCCGGGGCCACCCAGCTGGCACTCTGGTCTTCATCTTCGTAGGCGTAGTGGGTCTCCGCGTGCTGCTGGTGTGGCGCGGGCGCCCCCGCCCGTGCAGAGGCTCGAGCCCGCCGAGGCGTGCCGATGTCTTCAATCAAAGCCCCCGGCACTTCCTCCAAAAATCGCGAAGGCACGCTGGCTTCCGGCAGGTCGGTTCCGTACCGCCGACGGTACACCGCCCGCGTCAGCACCAGCGAATCCATCGCCCGGGTCATGCCCACATAGCACAACCGCCGCTCTTCTTCGATGTCGTCGGGCTGCAGAAACGTCCGCGAGTGCGGAAACAGCCCCTCTTCCAGCCCGCACAGAAATACCAGGGGAAACTCCAGGCCCTTGGCGGCGTGCAGGGTCATCAGCGTGATCTGGGCGCGCTCATCGTAAGCGTCGGCGTCGCTGACCAGCGCCGCGTGATCGAGAAACTGGTCGAGCGTCTCGCCGCGATCGCGGGAATCCATGGCCGCATTGACCAGCTCGCGCAGGTTCTCGACCCGGGAGTAAGCCTCCGGCGTATCTTCTTCCTCCAATTGCTTGATATACCCCGTGCGATCAATCAGGAACTTGAGGATTTCGGCGGTATTGGCGGGCCCGCCCGGAGTGCGAAACGCGGTGTCTTCCGATTCCCCAGTTGCCGGCGTGACACCGGCGCCACTGTTGAATGCCGCGGGATCGAAGGCAATCTGCTCGTCTTCCAGGGTCTCATCTGGCACCGATTCGTCCAACTGCGACGTCCGCTGCATTCGTTCGACGTAAGTCCCCGCTAACATGGCCCGGGCATCATCAATCAGGTCGCGGAATCCCTTCAAAGCCGCCAACGCCCGCGGCGGTAGCAGTTGCCGCTGGATCACCTGCTCAACCGCTCCCCAGAGCGAGACTCCGGTTTCCAATGCCACTTGCTCCAGCGTCTCGAGAGTAGTCTTGCCAATCCCGCGCGTCGGCGTATTAATCACGCGCAGCAGCGAAATCGAATCGTCGGGGTTATGGATGACCTTCAAGTACGAAATCAGGTCCTTGATTTCGGCCCGTTCGTAGAACGAGAATCCGCCGACTACGTGATACTTCAACTGATAACGGCGCATGGCTTCTTCAAACAGGCGCGACTGCGAGTTGGTGCGGTAGAGCACCGCCGCGCGGGCATTTTCGCCCTCACCCGCCACCTTGCGCAGGTACTTGGAAATGTAATCGGCCGCGAACAGCGCTTCGTTCTCGCCGTCAGGCGCCTCGTAGTACCCGATCCGCGTTCCGCCCTGCCGCGACGTCCACAGGTTCTTGCCCTTGCGCCGGACGTTGTTGGCTACTACCGCCGACGCCGCCTGCAGGATGTTCTGGGTCGAGCGGTAATTCTGTTCCAGGCGGACAATCTTCGCTTCGGGAAAATCCTGTTCAAACTCCAGGATGTTGCGGATATCGGCCCCGCGCCACGAGTAAATCGATTGGTCTTCATCGCCCACCGCGCAGACGTTGTGCCGTGTCCCGGCCAACAGGCGCATCAGTTCGTACTGCGGACGGTTGGTGTCCTGATACTCATCCACCAGAATGTAATGAAACCGCCGGTTGTAATAGTCGCGCACCTCCGACGCCGCCTTCAGCAGTCGCACCGCTTCCAGCAGCAGGTCGTCGAAATCGAGCGCATTCGCCTTGCGCAGCTCCTTGCGATACTCCTCGTAGATTTGCGCCACCCGCTCGGTCTTGGGATCGTCCGACTTCAAATAAACTTCCTGCGGATTGAGCATGTGGTTCTTGGCCCAGGAAATATGCGCCAGCACCGAGCGCGGGGTGACTTGTTTGTCGTCGATCCCCAGCCGCTTCATCACCGACTTCACCAGTTGCTGCTGGTCGCTTTCGTCGTAGATGACAAACTGCTTGGTGTGTCCGATGGGCGGCGAGCCCGGCACGGTGGAAAGAATCCTCAAGGCCTCGATGTCCCGCCGCAGCATGCGCACGCAGAAAGAATGAAAAGTCGAGATGACCGGCTTGGCGATGGAAAGCCCACCCACCAGCTTCTCCACGCGCTCACCCATCTCCGCCGCGGCCTTGTTGGTGAAGGTCATGGCCAGGATGGATTCCGGCATGGCGCCCAGGTTTTCGATCAGGTGGGCGATGCGGTAGGTGATGACGCGCGTCTTCCCGCTCCCGGCCCCGGCCAGAATGAGCACCGGGCCGTCGGTAGTTTCGACAGCCTCGCGCTGCTGCGGATTGAGTTGGTCGAGAAAAGACAAAAGCGGGAAAGCTCCGGGTTCGCTGCCTCAATTTTACAAGGGATTGAGGATTTGCGAATGGAAGCTGCCCAAAGATGCGTCAGTTCTCGTCGTTCAGCTTGCCCTCTTTCGCCTCACGGTAGGCCCGCTCCACCGCCGGCACTTCGTATGCCGTGTGAAACACCTCATTCCACTTGTCGCTGTCGCCCGCCATCTGCCTGCGGAAGCTGCTGAGATCGACTTTCTTGCGTGTGTCGTCGAGGCTCAGCCCCTGAGCAAACGCCTGCTGTACCTGCGACGTGGTTGATTGCAGAAGGCTGATGAGTTCCTCAATGTAGCTCGTGTCATGCTGAACATCGCCGTGCCCGGGGACAATCGTCGTCGCCCCAAGCGCTTCGAGCTTCTTCAGGGTTTCGACCCACTCGGTCAGAAACGATCCAAAGGCGTAAGGCGTGGGCGAGACCACCAGGTCTCCAGTCATCAGCGTCTTGGCGTCGGGCACATAGATAACAGCATCGCCAGCAGTGTTGCCACGTCCCAGAAACATCACGTTGACCTGTCGCTTGCCCAGATAAACGGTAATGCTCTGATCAAACGTCTGGTTCGGAGGAGTGTATTTGGCCTGCTGCAACTCGGGCAGAAAAAACTTGGATTCCTCGATCAGATCCTGATAGTGCTGAAGGTCGACGGGACGCAGCGGGCTGCCGTCCTTCTTTTTGCCGGTATCCAGGTGCTCCTGCAGGATTTTCACGTAGGCGGGAATTTGAGCGATGGTGTCCCGGATATAGGTCGTGGGGACCTGGCTCTCCATCTGCTCGCGCGTGGAAGGCGTGCTCAGGATGACCACATCGGGGAAGGCCTGCTTGTATTCTCCATTCCCCATTAGATGGTCGGGATGCCAGTGCGTGTTCACCACGTAGCGCACCGGCTTGTCGGTGAGCTGCTTGATGTCGGCGATCATGCGGCGGGTCAACGACGGGAAGTGCATGGTGTCGACCACCAAGACTCCGTCATCGCCGATCACCGCCACCGAGTTTCCGCTGACGATTTCGGTCTTCGGCTCCTCGGCGATGAAAGCATAAACCCCCTCCGCGACCTTCACCTTCTCGTAAGTCTTGGGGATGGTGTTCTGGGCGAAGCAAGAAATCGCCACCAACCACGCCAGCGTCACGCAACAGCAGGTCACAACCTTTGTTCTCCTCATCATCTTTCCGGCTCCTCATGTCATGAGTGCACACTGGTAGACGTACGCAAAATGGGGAGGATAGGTTCCGCAGATTGGGACAGGTTTTGAAATTGGATAGACAGACAGTGAAGGATGTTGTGTGTCTGGCTATCCTGCCTTCGCCGCTGCCCGCGCCGCCTTGCACTCTTCGCACGGGCACACTTCCCGCAGAAACTGCCAGGAATAGATTCCCAGCTCGTGCCCGTCGTTCCAGTGAAAGCGGATGGCGTACTTGCCCACCGCATCGGCCAGCGTCGGCAGGGCGGCGGGTTTGAACATGGGCAGGGCGCCGGGAGCTAGCTTCGGCGGATCACCCGGCTTGCGGCTCGTCTTGCTACGCTCTTCGTCGCATAGCGCGCACGGACAGGCATCCCGCAGGAACGGGAAGCCATAGTGGGACTGGTGCCCGTCTTTCCACTCAATGTCCACCCCCTTGCCGGTGGTGAGGTTGACTTTCACCGACTTGGGGTCCGCCGACGGTGCCATGAATTCAGTATCGCATAGTGCGGCTGGGTAGCCGTGGACTTGGCGAAACCGCCCAAATCCGGTAAAATCTATGTTTTGCCGGTCAAGATCTGAATCTATCTGGAGTAGTCCATGGCACAAGTTTGTGATATCTGCGGCAAGGGGCCGCAATTCGGAAACCACATCAGCCACGCCCACAACGTGAGCAAGCGGCGCTGGAACGTCAACCTGCGCCCGGTCCACGCCAAGGTCAATGGCGCCAACAAGCGCATCCGCGTCTGCACTTCCTGCCTGCGCAGCGGCAAAGTCGTAAAAGCGTAAATAAACCAAAACCGCAGGAGACGCCGGGTACCAGAGGGATTCTTGTCTTCAAATTCCTCTGCGTCCGCAGCGTCCCCTGCGGTTTTCATTTTCGTTACTTTATACCCAGCAATTCCACATCAAAGATCAGGGTGGCGTTGGGCGGGATCAGGCCAGGATAGCCACGAGTCCCGTAAGCGAGATCCCCGGGAATGCGCAGCTGGCGCTTGCCCCCGACTTTCATTCCCACGATGCCTTCGTTCCATCCCTTGATGACCGGCGCGTTGCCTAGGTTCTCCACCGTGAAGGGGGCTTTGCCGACCGAGCTGTCAAATTTCGTTCCATCGGTCAGCCAGCCGGTGTAGTTTACGGTCACGGTGTCGCCCTTCTGGGCGGTCTTGCCGGTGCCCACCTTGATGTCCCAGTATTGCAGCCCGTCGGCCTGGGTGGTTGGTTTGCCGGTCACCTTGGTGGGCCCGCTGGCGCTGGTCGGACGAGGTGTAGCTTTTTCCTGCGCGAAACTGACCATCGCAGCCAAGAAGATCACTGCCAGTACTGCCAGACTTGTTCTCATGAACTCTCCTGTAAAGTGTGATTTCAGATTGTAGATTTCAAAACCAACCCACCTTGCCTACGCCAGCGCGATCACGTCAATTTCTACCAGCACGTCTTTCGGCAGACGCGCCACTTCCACCGTGGACCGGGCCGGAGGCGCAGCGGTAAAGTATCGCCCGTAAACTTCGTTCATGGCGCCGAAGTCGCCCATGTTCTTGAGGAACACGGTCGAGCGGACGACCTTTTCCAGCCCGCTGCCCGCAGCGTTGAGGATGCCGGAGAGGTTCTTCATCACCCGCTCGGTCTGGGCGGCCACATCGCCGCTGATTACCTGCTGGTTCGAGGGATCAATCGCCACCTGCCCGGAGACGAAAATAAAACCGTTTGCCCGGATCGCTTGGGAATAAGGCCCAATCGCCTGCGGACCATCTTTTGTGGCAATGACTTCGCGCATCGGTCCTCCCGGTTAAAGAGTCTAAGAATTATACTTTGTCGTCCCATCAGCCGGTGGCAACACCGGTTTGGCTGACGACGGAAGACTGACGACTGATTTTATGCCCCAACACATCGGAATTGTCGCCTGCAGCGCCGAGGGCGCCGCCCTCTGCTATCGCACCATCTGCCTGGAAGGCACGGTGATCATGGGTAGGCACGACCATCCGGAAGTCTCCATGCACACCCACGCGCTCGCGGAATACATGAAGTGCATCAACGCGAACGACTGGGCAGGTGTTGCCGAGCTGATGCTGTCTTCGGCGGAGAAGCTGGCCCGCGCCGGCGCCGATTTCCTACTCTGTCCCGACAACACCATCCATCAGGCGTTCGACCTGGTGGAGCACCGCTCGCCGCGCCCATGGCTGCATATCGCGCAAGAGGTCGCCGCCGAAGCCAAACGGGACCACTACAAGCGCCTGGGCGTGCTGGGCACGCGCTACCTGATGGAAGGGCCGGTCTACCCGGAGAAGCTGAAGGCGGCCGGGCTGGAATATCGCATTCCCGGGCCGATGGAGCGCGACAAGATCAATCAGATCATCTTCGACGAACTGGTGAACGCGCAGTTCACGCCACGCTCGCTCGCGTATTTCCGGGAAGTCATTCGATCCCTGGCCGACGAAGGCTGTGACGCGGTAGTGCTGGGCTGCACCGAGATCCCGCTGCTGGTTACGCCGGACACATCGCCGCTGCCGACACTCGATTCAACCCGTCTGCTGGCCAGGGCCGCGCTACGCAAAGCCGTAGGGTAAGACGTGGGCCAGTGTGGGCCGGGCGACTCGCCCGGGCAGCGAGCGAAGCGAGGGAAGAAAACATCCACCACGGAGTCACGGAGTCACGGAGAAGACATTAGAGAAAAGGCTGGACAGGGAAACCAACAATGCCTGTGATCAATCACGACGACGACGACCGGCCCCGCAAACGGATTGAACTCAAATTCGAATGGCTTAACGGTCCATTCGCCGTCGTCAAGCTTCCCGCCGACGCCCCCATCCCCGATTGGGCGCTGGCCGGAGTTTTTACCTCGGTGACCCGAACTTCAGACGAGCTATCCATTGTCTGCTCCGCGGACAATCTTCCGCTGAACGTGAATTCCGAATCCCACTGGATTTGCCTCAAGCTCCAAGGCCCGTTTGCCTTTTCGCAAGTTGGAATACTTGCTGCCTTCATCGACCCGCTTGCCCAAAGCGGAGTGCCCATCTTTGCCATCTCCACCTACGACACCGACTACGTTCTGGTCCAAGAGGAATTTTGGGGCATGGCGGCAGGCGCCTTACAAGAAGCTGGGCACCAGTTGTTAGGAGATGACGAAGCCTGGCGCAAGCTGATCGAGGAAAAAGGCCACCGTCTTTAGGCTCAGCGGCTGAACAACAGCCCGAGGCCTGGAGCTCATTCCTTGCCATTCGCCCCGCGAATCTCGCAGAACGCTGTTGAAAATGATGCACTTACCTGCTTGGTGTGCTTAAATAGTCGGATATAAGTTCCCATGTCGTCCAGCCCTGGCAGCCTGCGCCGTCGCTTAAAACAGGCGCACCGCGATCTTCGCGGCGCGCGCAAGATTTTCCGCGCCCTGGTCTCGACCGAGCACCCGCTGCTGGCGCACATCATCCCCATCCGGCGCTGCAACCTGGCCTGCGAGTATTGCAACGAGTACGACGATTTTTCGAAGCCGGTGCCCACTGAGACCATGTTCCGGCGGGTGGACAAGTTGGGCGAACTGGGCACGTCTGTGGTCACCATCAGTGGCGGGGAACCGCTGCTGCATCCCGAACTGGACCAGATCATTCGCCGCATTCGCAAGAACGGCATGGTCGCGGGACTCATCACCAACGGCTACCTGCTGACCGCAGAGCGCATCCAGCGTTTGGGCCGCGCCGGCCTGGAGTGGCTGCAGATTTCGATTGATAACGTCACCCCGGACGAGGTCTCGAAGAAGAGCCTGAAGGTTCTCGACAAGAAGCTGCAGCTGCTCGCCGAGCACGCCGACTTTCACGTGAACATCAACTCGGTGGTAGGTGGCGGTGTCTCGAACCCGCAGGACGCGCTTACCATCGGGAAACGCGCTTTGGAGTTGGGCTTCAGTTCGACGGTGGGCATTATTCACGACGGCGATGGACAGCTGCAGCCCCTGGGCGACGAAGAACGGCGCGTCTACCACGAGATGAAGGGGATGGAGAAGCGCAGCTTCACTCGTATCAACTCCTTCCAGGACAACATTGCCCAGGGCCGGCCCAACCAGTGGCGCTGCCGCGCCGGGGCCCGCTATCTCTACATCTGCGAAGACGGGCTGGTGCACTACTGCTCGCAGCAGCGCGGCTATCCCGGGGTCCCGTTGGAGAAGTACACCGTGGCTGACATTCGCCGCGAATATCTCACCGAAAAATCCTGCGCCCCACACTGCACCGTTTCCTGCGTGCACCAGGTATCCATTCTGGATTCCTGGCGCGCCCCCCAGCTTCCCGGACCTGCACCGGCAAGTGCGGGAGCGGGCGAGCTGGTGCAGATCGAACAATCCGGGCTTGATTAGCTATAAGATAATTTACCCATGCCAGACGATTTAAGCGGTCGTTGGCCTGGGAACGAGGTTTTGCCCGTCTCCTACCTCAAACTGCGCGCACAGGGCAATTCTCCGCGTTCTAGAGGCATTCTGGGCGATGAAGGCAACCGCATTCGGCGGAAATTCCCAAGTGGGTTTCGTCGTTTTCAATAACTTGGAGATAAGTTTATGAAAACAAGAGGCCGAGGTCCGAGGTCCCAAGTCAGCGGTCCGGTGTATCACGGCAACGGCAGTCCATGCGCCTGCAAGAACCCGCTAGTGCGCTCTACGCTGATGCCGAATGACGTGCCGGAGAATCTTCTGGTGCCGGCAGTGGTGATCAGTCCGATCAATTCTCCTTGGCTGGTCACGACCGGGCTGCCGCTCATGCCTTCGAAGGCGACCACGTCGGTAGAGAAGTCACAGTAGACTCCGTCTTGCCGCCGGTATAGCGTATGGCCTTTCACCTGGCCCCGGCGGGCGACCGGGAACAGGCCCCAACCGGAGAAGCCGGCAATGGTGATGTCCAAGTCCGCTGTGGGGAATTGACGCTTTAGACTGGCGACGGGAAGACCAGTCCACGCCGGACGAGGCTCTACCGGTCTCAGCGAACAGACGGCGAGGTCGACAGTCTTGTCAGCGGCGCAGTGCTCGACGAAGAAGGCACGGAAACCGGTCGCCTTACTCCATTCCTCGTTCGGTACCAGCACCGTAAGTGTGCAGGTGGGAGGGGATTCGACGATGACATGCGCCGCGGTCAGGATGACGCCGTTCGCGCCCACAATCACCGCAGTGCCGCGGACCCGCGTGCGGGCCGCGAGGTGAACATCGGTACACAGCACCGGAATTGCGGCGTGGATTGCCAAGGGTGAGGGCGCGGAGTTTCCGGCGGCGGCACCCAGCGGGCACAGCGCGAACAAAATCACTCCTGCCCACCGTAGCTTGGACACTGCTTTCAATTCCGCGGGCCTACCCTCGGGTGCGGTGCCCGGCTTTACTTCTTCGGCTGTGCAGTCGGCGGCAGCAGGCCGTTCAGGCGCAGGTACATGGCGGCGGCGCTGTAGTGGTCGGCCCAGTCGTTGGTGAGGGCGAAGTACACGAACGCGCGTGGACCCTGGCGTCCGCCGTACAGTTCGACCGTGTCCCCGAGTTTGGAGTCATCCGCCTTGGCCGCAGCCGTGTTGCAGAAGTCGAACGAGGCTTTCAAGGCAGCGACCAGTTTGTCCTTGCCGTCGCTCTCTTTGGCCGCGGAGCTTTTGGGCGCGGGGATGTCGCCGACCTTGGCGCAGAGTTCGAAGTTCGACCCCACCATGTGCTCCACCAGGTGTCCGAAGCTCATCTGCGACGGGGTAGGCTTGAAAGAGTACTTGTCGGCGGGCATCTCCTCCACGGCGGCAATCAGGTTCTTCTGCTGGCGAGGCATGATCTCGCGCAGCACCGTGGTGACCGGGTTCTTGGTCTGGGCAAAGGCGCCGGCGGTGAAACTTGCAAACAGCGAGAGAACGACGAGGGCACGATTCATAAGGCCTCCGGAATCGCCCCAAGGATAAACCAAGTCGGGCGGGGAGACACGGCAGGATTTGCAATTTTCCAATTGCCGACTGTCAGAGACGTCATTGGTCGCTAGTCGTTGGCCAATACAATCCGGCGCGCATCGCCGAGATGCAGTGGCTTAGGCCAACGACCAACGACTGAAATGGCCGAGTTGATTATTTCTTCGCTCCCATGGTCTTGATCGCGGGCTTCATGCCTGGACCCGGATGGTTGCGGCGCATGTCGGCGGCCAGTTCCTTGATTTCGGTCAGGTCGCGCACCATTTCGCTCCAGCCATACCACAGCGCGTAATCATTGCTGGCATGGAAGGTGCCCTGGAAAGTGCGCATGCGGTGCTCCAGGTACATGACGAACAGTTTCTGCTCAATCACGGTTGGGGCATCGTGGATGGTGAGCAGGTTGGGGAAGGCATAAGTGTAATTCTTGGGTTTGGGCAGCACGCCGTCCTTGTACAGGCCGGCAACCACGCGAATCGCTTCGGCCATCAGGTGATCGGCGTTGCGGATCATGTCATCGCCCAGGTGCAGTTGCTGTTTGGCGAAATTCACCGAGTGGCACTGGTTGCAGGTCTTGATCATCTTGTCGCGCTCGCGGTCCCAGTCTTCCTGAGTGAGGCGGGCGAGGTCGGCAGCTTTCACTGTCTCCACCAGCGCGGTCGGCTTGCCGTCGGGATCGAGCACGCCCAAGGCCTGGAGGACGGTGGCGCGGTCGGCGGCCCACTGCTTGTCCTCGGGCAGCGGGAGGCTTACGGCGAGAAAGCCCCACGAGGTACGCACTTCATGGTTGCCATCCTGCATATGGCAGGTCTGGCAAGTGGGAGCGGCGGCGTCAGCCGGCAGTACTTTCAGTTGCTTCAAACTGCTGCGCACGCCATGCTTCGACGAGGAATACATTTCCCACTGCGGATGGTCGAATCCCATGTGACAGCTTTCGCAGGCCTGGGGCTGTTTGGCTTCTTCCACAGAAAAAGTGTGGCGGGTGTGGCAGGAATCGCAGGCGGCGCCGCCGTAGTCGATTTCCAGACGATGCTGCTCCGCGGTCTCCTGCGGAGACTTCAGCCCGATCTTGTGGCAACCGCCGCAGCCCTTCTCGCCTTCGATCATCGCCATGGGCTGCCAGTGGATGGTCGGCATGGCCAGCATGGCCGCCCACGCCTTGGAATGTTTGCCTTTCTTGTACTGCTCGACCTGGGTTTGATGGCAGGTGGCGCAGGTGTCGGGCGTCGGCATCTGCACTTTGGCCACGTCATCGGCGGAGGTGTGCTGGTCCCCGTGACAAGAAATGCAGGTGACTTCCATCTGGCTGTGCTTGCTCAGTTTCCAGTCGGAGACGATGTTGGGCGTGACTTTGCTGTGGCAGTCAATACACTGCGCGGCGGTGGCGGCGGACTGGGCAAAGAGCAGAACGGAGGATGAAAACAGCAGCAGAAGGACAGACAGCGATCGCAGACGCATGAAGCCCTCCGAGACCTGCGGATTATCGGGTTGTGGCCGGTCTGTGACCTTTGTCACAGGGTGACAGTGGCCACGCGGAACGGTTCGCTACGAGAACAACGCGCCCATGCCGGAGGCCGCCAGCGTAAAAATCAGCCACCATCCGAAAACAATGGCCATCGCCGTGCCACGCTTAACCTTGCTCACGCAGGTAAAGCCGATGGCGGTGAGCACCAGCGTCCAGATCAGGAAGATATCGAGTGAGGAGGCCAGGCTGTAGAGAAACGGCGAATCGGCTGGGTTCAGGAAGTAGCCAGGGTTGGTGGCAACTGGATTCTGGAAAGTGAACGAGTCCGGGCTAGAACCTGCCAGCAATGACAGCACTGCCAGCGAAACGCGGAGCAGTCCGGGCAAGCCGGCATACATCACGATGGCGAAACAGACCTTGAACGAAACGTTGGCACTAGCGCCAAACTTAAAGCTTCCAAACAGGACGGCGGTGATGATCAGCAGGATGACCAACTGAATTACCGGGAACGCGTAAGCAATATACTCGGTGATCTTTGCCCCCTTTTCCAGTTGCTCCTCGCGTTGGGCGGCGGGCAACTGTTCCAGGCGTTCCTGCTGTTTGGGCTGCGCCTGCATCTGGTTTTCCATGGCCTTGCGAAAGCCGACTTTCTGGCCCGCCACGTAAACGAACCCGATCGAGAACACGACCATGAGCAGAAACGGCCCCCACCAGGCCGCGCTGCGGCGCAGGTCGGTGAAGGTCTTGCTGGGAGCGATGAAGGTGTTGACGATGCGCGCAGGCTCGGAAAGCGGAGCGGCTTCGGGAACGGGAGGAACGGTGGCAGAGGACATGGGCCTCCTTTGAGACTGTGACGGCCGGATTGTAACAAAGAAAGAGCAGCCACGGATTTCGCGGATAGGTCTGGGAGAGAGTTGTTCGGACCCCCGAAAATCTGCGTCTTGGCCCTACGTCGTCATTTCCGGCGTGGCTTCCAGCAAGCTGCGAGTGTAGGCATGTGCGGGCGCTGCCGTCATTTGCTCGGTGGGGCCGACTTCCACTATTTTCCCGCGATACATGACGGCAATTCGAGTGGCCAAGTAGCGCACCACCGGCATGGAATGCGAGATGAACAGGTACGTCAGGCCGAACTCGAGTTGCAACCGGGCCATGAGGTTTACGATCTGTGCGCCTACGCTGACGTCGAGGGCGGAAACCGGTTCATCGGCCACGATGAACTTCGGCCGCAGCGCCAGAGCGCGGGCGATGCCGATGCGTTGTCGCTGCCCTCCGCTGAACTCATGGGGAAAGCGCTGCCGGGCGGATTCGTCGAGGCCGACGGCGCGCAGCAGTTCCGCCACACGCATGCGGCGGGCGGACAGATTCATGCGTTCGTGGATGATCAGCGGCTCGCTGACGATTTCTTCCACCCGCATGCGGGGATCGAGCGAGCCGAAGGGATCCTGAAAGATGATCTGCATGTCGCGACGCAAGCCGCGCATCTCACCGGTGCGGGCGGAAAGCAGATCGCGGCCGTTAAATCGAATACTGCCCGCGGTCGGCTCGATCAGCCGCAGCACCAGGCGACCCAGGGTGCTCTTGCCCGATCCCGATTCGCCAACCAAGCCAAGAGTTTCACCGGCTTGAATGTCGAGCGAGACGTCGTCCACGGCGCGCACTTCGCCCCGGGCGTCTCCCCCGAAAATGGATTCGCCGAGGGGGAAGGTCTTGGTCAGATTGCGGATTTCGAGCAGGGGCACGAGGCCGATGTTAGCAGAGTGCTTCAGTTGCGAGTACCGAGTACCGAGCAAGACAAACCCAATGAAAGTATCCGTGGGATCCGTGGCTGATCTTACCGCAACGCAATCAGCGGCACGGCCAGCAGCGCCGCAGCGATGCCTACCGCCTTCCACCGGGTAAAGTGCTCTTTGAGGAGGAAGCGGGCGAGCAGGACGGTCACGGCGGGGTAGAGCGAGGTCAGCACTACGGCGGCGTCCAGTCTGCCGGTCTGGTCGGCGCGGATGAATACCAGTGTGCCGGTGGAGTCGAGGAAGCCGGCAAAGATTCCGAGGATTGCGTCCATGCGGCGGACTCTCGGCACACCGCCGCGAACCAGCACGATGAAGCCTACCAGGACCAGCGAGGCGAAGCGGGAGATGGCGGCGGACCATACCGCGGAGGCGACACCGGTCTGATTGATGCAGAGAAAGAAACCGGCAAAGCCCAGCCCCGCGAGGAAGGCCAGGCCCAGGCCTTCGCTGCCCGTGCGGCTGTCGGGCCGGGAGATCAGCCATATGCCCAGGCCAGCAAGAACAAATCCTGCAACCGGCATTGCCCCGGGGAATCCTTCTACGACGATGCCGAAGGTTGTGGGAATGGCGGCGCCCAGTACTGCCGCGACCGGGGCGGCCAGGCCCATCCGGCCGCTGGCCAGTGCGCGATAGAACAAGGCCAAACCAATGCCGCCGAGAGCGCCGGCGGCGACGGCCCAGAGCTGGCTGGTGCGCGAGGGCAGGACGGCGTGACTTGCCAGCACCAGCGTGATCATCAGCACGAAACCGCCCACGTGCGACAGCAGCGTGACCAGGAACGAGTCCGAGCGCTTGGAGGCGTATCCGCCCAGAAAGTCGCTGGTGCCCCAGCAGAAGACCGCGATCAGGCTGAAGGCTGTGGGCACGAACTGGACGGTCGCGGGCATGTGGAGCCGATGAGCTTAGCATGGAGGGGTGTGGGAAAGTCTGCAGGGTGCCTTGCGCGGTGGGCTGCATTCTTTCGCCGCTTTGCGGGTGGGTAGGTAATCGATGCTCTCGGTGATGCCGACCACTGACCTTTTCACCCACCGAGCTTTTTCGTCAACAGTTCATTGACTAGCTGCGGATTGGCCTGGCCCTTGGAAGCTTTCATTACCTGGCCGACAAAGAATCCGATGAGCGTGGTCTTGCCGGCGCGGTATTGCTCGAGCTGTTTGGGATTGGCGGCGATCACTTCATCAATCGTTTTTTCCAACGCAGAAGTGTCGCGGGACTGCTCGGGGCGGCCGGCTTCTTCGTAGACGGCGGGAAAGTCTTTGCCCCGTTCAAAGCAGAGATCATAGAGGTCTTTGAGCATTTTGCCGGAGATGGCGCCGCTTTCGACGAGATCAGCAGACGCGGCCACGCCCTGCATGGAAATGGGCGACTGCTCGATCTCGAGGCCTTTGGCTTTGAGGCGTCCCATGAGCTCGCCCTGGACGAGGTTGGCCACGCGCTTGGGATTCTTCGCCGCCTTGGCGGCGGCTTCAAACTGATCGGCGAGTGCGCGGCTGGCGGTGAGCACGCCGGCGTCGTAATCGGTTACGCCATACTCGGCGACCATGCGCTGGCGGCGCGCCTCGGGCAGTTCAGGCAAGTTGCGTAAGATCTCTGCTTTCCACTTCGCATCCACGACGAGCGGCAGCAGGTCAGGCTCGGGGAAATAGCGGTAATCGTGGGCCTGTTCCTTGGAGCGCATGCCGTAGGTCTTGCCTTCGTTGGCGTTGTAGAGGCGAGTTTCCTGGGTGATGACGCCGCCGGATTCGAGGACGCCGATGTGGCGGCCAATCTCGTATTGCAGCGCCTCGCGAATAAAGCGGAAAGAGTTGACGTTCTTGACTTCGGTCTTGGTGCCGAACTCCTTTTGCCCGCGCGGACGCACGCTGACGTTGGCGTCGCAGCGCAGCGAGCCTTCTTCCATGTTGCAGTCACTCACGCCGGTGTACAGGATGATTTCTTTCAGGCGGGTGAGGTATTCGTGGGCCTCGTCGGGCGAGGAGATATCGGGCTCGCTGACGATTTCAATCAGGGGTACGCCGCTGCGGTTCAGATCGATGGCGGTGGTTTCGGCGGAATCAGGGAAGCCTTCGTGCAGGCTCTTTCCTGCGTCTTCCTCCAGGTGCAGGCGGGTGATGCCAATTTTCTTGACGCCGCCCGCGGTCTTGATCTCGATCCCGCCAAACTCCGCCAGCGGCTTGTCGTACTGCGAGATCTGGTAGCCCTTGGGCAGGTCGGGATAGAAGTAGTTCTTACGAGCGAAAATCGATGTTTCGTGGATGCGGCAATTCAAGGCCGCGGCCGCAAGCACAGCGAACTCAACAGCTTTGCGATTAAGCACCGGCAAGGCTCCGGGCAGGCCCAGGCAGACCGGGCATACGTTGGTATTGGGAGGGTTGCCGAAGCGGGTGGAGCAGGAGCAGAAAATCTTGGTCGCGGTCAGGAGCTGGACGTGCACTTCCAGGCCGATCACCGGCTCGTACCGGGCGCGGGCGGCTACCGAAATGTCCGGCGTGGTGGCCATGAATTGCGATTATAGACCGGCGTCTCAGCGTCCGAGGTGGGATGCCGGAAGTGAAAGATTTTGCACGGTTATCGCTCCAGTGCCCGCTTGTTCGGAATTCGGAACAGGCAACAAGTTTTCGTTGAAATTTTTTTTGGCACAGCTACAATCACACATCGCGCCTGTTAGTCTGCTCCCTTTCGACGTGGGAGCCAGAACGGCAGCACCGGGTCAGAAGTAGCCGCAATTCACTGCCAGGCCACTCGTGGGGCGGGGCTGCAAAGTCGAAATCAAACCCAAGAGCGACACATTTTGGAGGTCAATCCGATGAAGAAGTTTTCTGTTCCCTTCCTGGCGATGCTGACGGTGGCGGCTGCTAGCCTCGCTGTCCAGGCGCAGAGAGTGCAAAGTAACCCGATTGTTACCCAGGCAAAACACGTCACTACCACGGTGCCGTTTCGCGACATGGCGCCGGTCCCGTGGCACAACTTGAGCAAGGTGATGCCCGAACATGACCGGGCTCCCCGGCCGCACCTCAGCAACGCGCCCGACAGCGTGGCGCAGACTGTGATTCTTCCCGAGGTTGGCACTACCAACTTGCTCAATTTCGACGGCATTACCGATGCCCAAGGCGGCGGTTTTGTTCCTCCCGACACCAACGCTTCCGTAGGCGCGACGCAGGTGGTGGAAACGGTCAATGTGGCCTACGCGGTCTACAACAAGAGCACCGGCGCGCTGGTCTTTGGGCCGACCAATATCCAGACGCTGTATTCCCCTCTAGGTGGACAGTGCGCGACCGGCAACCTGAGCGACCCGGTCGTGAACTACGACAAAGCCGCGGCGCGCTGGGTCATCAGCATGATCGCATTCAACAACAGCTTCTCGCAGAACAACCTGTGCACGGCGGTTTCTACCAGTTCCGATGCGACCGGGACCTACCACCTCTACTCGTTCTCGTACGGCTCAGTTCTGCCGGACTACCCCAAGGTGGGAGTCTGGCCGGACGCATACTACGTGACCACGGACAGCTTCCCCAACGGCGGATTGTTTAGTGGAGCGGAAACCTGCGCCCTGAACCGGACCAACATGCTGCTGGGCAATTCCGCCACCTCGATCTGCTTCCAGCGCAACACCAGCGACTTCGCGCTGCTGCCCTCCGATCTCGACGGCGCCACCGCGCCCCCGAGCGGATCTCCTAACTACCAGATGGACCTGGCCACGTCCACGAAGATCAACCTGTACAAGTTCCACGTGGACTTCACGGTGCCGACCAACTCGACCTTTACCGGTCCTACACAGCTCACGGTGGCATCCTACAGCGATGCATGTGCCAGCACCGGCGACTGCATTCCGCAGCCGCGTCCGGGCGAACTGTTGGACGCTCTCGGCGACCGGCTGATGTTCCGGCTGGCGTATCGCAACTTCGGCGACCACGAAGCCCTGGTGGCTTCGCACTCGATCAAGGCCTCGGGAAGTGGCAAAGCGGCCTCGGCCGTGCGCTGGTATGAGGTCCGTAGCCCGGGCGCCTCTCCAGCCATATTCCAGTCCGGCACGGTGGGCGGCGGCACCAGCGCCCTGGCGCAGTGGATGGGCAGCATCGGCATGGACAAGGTTGGGGACATCGCCCTGGGCTACAGCAAGTCGGGCAAGACGGCGAAACCCAGTATCGAATACGTAGGCCGCATTCCCACGGATCCGCTGGGCACGATGGAGTCGGCCAGCGTTATCATTGCCGGCGCCGGAGTGCAGACCAACAGCCAGCATCGTTGGGGCGACTACAGCAGCATGGCCATCGACCCTGCCGATGACTGCACCTTCTGGTACTCGCAGGAGTACTACAGCACCAACAGCAGCTTCAACTTCAGGACGCGGCTAGCTTCGTTCAAGTTCACCAACTGCCAGTAAGGTGCAAAAGCTAACTTCCCTTTGAACCGCCCCGGCGAAATCCGGGGCTTTTTTTCCGAAGCGGCCGGCCCTTGATGGGCGCGCTAACTCATTCCCACGCAAGGTTGCAAAGTCCAGGAAAAACCGGCTGCCTCTTTCCATCAGCAGCCGGTGAACGTGGCATTTGACCCGTTACTTCCAGATTCTCTGCGCCACCATGACAAAACTACCGCTGGATGAGAACAGCAGCCCACGCACGTGGACCGTGTCGCCGTTCCCTATGCTAGTGAGACCGTGAAGATCGGTTCCAGCCTGCTGCCATACGTTGATGTAAGGGGCCGATGGGGACTGAACGCGGTTCAGGATGGTCAGGTAGGAATCCGAGGGCAACTGCAGCACGAAGAACGACCTTCCGCCTGATGTCGTGTATTTGGCCACGGTCCCGCTCACGGATTGTTTTTCCAACGTCACTTTCTGTGCGGTTATAAGGCCGGCAGTTTTGCCGGGATCGGGGATCATGCCGGTGCTGCTTTCCACCCGCACCCGCTGGCCGAAGCGCATCGTGGTCGGATCGACGTTGGCGTCGAAGGGAAAGTTGGCCCCCGTCATGTCCATCCCGTCCGTGTTCACGGCATAACTGGTTCCGGTGCCGACATTTACGTTGACCACCTGTCCCAGGGCAGTGGTTGGGGTCAATTCGAAGCCAGTTCCATTTCCGTCTTGCGGCGAAAGCCAGAACCAGGTGGTAGGAGTTTCGCTCCAGTTGAAATAGATGATGCCTTCAGTCTCCGCGCCGTACTGGTTCTCAAGACCCTCGACTTGCTGTGCCAGCAGAGAACCGTCGGCTTGGGTCAAGCCGCTGACCTTTACGATCATGTTCGGCAGAGTGGCGAGACTGACGTTGCTGAAGATCGTGTTGTTATCGGTTGCAAGAGTTATTAGGGTTCCGTTTTGTCCCAGTTTCATGGTGAAGGACGAGCCCGAGACGGTGGTCGCCATGCCCAGCATGTCCTCGAGTCCTCCTTGTTCCGGCTTCGGCTCTCCCGAAGCTAGGATGGGGGACGTGGAGAAGGTGAACTTGGGATTGTTAAGGATCGGCAGGTCACTCACCGGATCGAAGCTGATGAAGCTGGCCACATCAAAGTCAACACTCACAATGATGGGTTGGTCGCGAACGGTCAGCGGTGGCGAGATGGGAACAACGATGCTGCTGCTGCCCGGACTCGTAACCTCACTCATGCCCATCCACGGGAAGGCGCTGAGTGTGCTGACATAGCTGACGTGGATGTTGCCGCCCTCGAGAGTAGCTTCCGTATAGGTTCCTTGGGGAACTTGCAGCAGCGCCACCGGCTCGAGGGTGCCCGCCACGTGAAGAAATTCCAGGCGGCGTGTTGCCGGCAGCACATTGACCTGGTTGCCCTTGCTATCTTTGAAGTGGGCAGCGGTGAGGTTCATTTCAAGCCCGATGAGCCGATCCGCGGGAGCATCGCCCATCTTGATCTGCACGGCGGTCGGAGAGGGCTGCTGTGGCGTACCGCTCACCCCACCGCCGCCGCTACAGGCGGGAGTAAGCAGCAGCAACCCCACTAGCATCAGGCAAGCAACCGCGAGGTTTGAAAACAAGTATGAGTTCTTTCTCTGGGAGAACATCAGACACCTCCAAAAAAGACACCTAACCTTTCCGGCGGGAGACTGTCGGATGTACTAATGGGCTCACAAGTAAGGGGATCAGGTAAAGAAATGCCGACATTTCGGCGCAGAGTTCTTGCGGTGGCAATTCCCAAATCTGGGCACGACCGTTTTGGGACGCCTTGAGCGGTCCGGTCGAGATCCTGGGTTAGTGAGCGGCGGGGGGCGCACTCAGGTACTTCTCCATCGGAATCTCAAAGTACATCAACTCGTTTCCCTTGGCGTCGCGCACCCCGGTGAGGTAGAAATGGGCGCCGGCTAGAGGAGTCGAGATTCCCGTTACATCAAAGAACAGGAAGCCGGACTGGGTGGAGTGAGGCTCGACGGCGCGAGCGGCGAATTGCGCCCGCTGCATTTCATCCTGCTGCTGGGAACTGACTGTGCCTTTCACCTTCTTGCTGGGGAAAGGCAGTGGCGAGGTGCGGCCCGTGGCCGAGGGATGCGAGATTCTGCGGTAGATGTCATCCACAGTGGCGGGCGAAATCTTGGTGCGGTCCACGGTCACCATCTGAGCCTTCATGTCGGCGAGCGCGACGGGTTGGTCGCCATCGTTGGTGATGACCACAAAAATTGGCAGAAAAACCAGTTCGTTGTAGTGGATGGAAAAGATGCTGGCCTTGTCGGCCATGTCGTATGGGTCGACAGCCACGGTCACCGACTCGGTGGGATGCTCGTCACGAGCGGGATAGGTCTTGGCGGGCTGCGCTGCCGGCATCACGAAGTCCTTACCGGCGAGGCATACCAGCGACAGCAGCGCAACCGAAACCGCCACCCACAGCATTCTCAAAGCGAAGGAATTCCGCATCCTGCGAAGCATGGTCATGATTATAGGATGCATCCGGCTGGAACGGTGCCGCATAGAGGGGGGATGGCAGTTAGAATGTCCTTTCCCCCATGGCTTTTGTCTACAGCGCGCTGCTGGCGGTCGGGCTGCTGCTGAGCCTGCCCTACTGGCTGATCCAGATGATGCGCCATGGCAAGTATCGCGCAGGGCTGCGGCAGCGGCTGGGGAAAGTGCCGGGCTACTTGAAGGAATCGCGGCCCGCTATCTGGGTGCATGCGGTCTCGGTGGGCGAAGTGCTGGCCGTCAGCGGCGTGGTCGGGGAGCTGCGGCGGCGTTATCCGCAGCATCGCGTGGTGGTTTCCACTACCACGGACACCGGCCAGCGGCTGGCGCGGAAGCGCTTTGGCGATGACAGCGTTTTCTACTTTCCCCTGGATTTTGCGTTTGCGATACGGCCTTATCTCGATGCGCTTCATCCCAGCCTGGTGGTGATCGCGGAAACCGAGTTCTGGCCGAACTTTCTGCGGCTTGCCGCCGGCAAGGGCGCGCGCATTGCGGTGGTAAACGCGCGCATCTCGGACCGGTCGTGGCCGGGATATCGCCGCCTGCGCCGGCTTCTGGCCAGGGCACTCGAGCACGTGGATCTTTTTCTGGCCCAGACCGAAACCGACCGCAGCCGGTTGGTGGAGATCGGCGCGGTACCGGAGCGCGTCCAAGTAAGCGGAAACCTGAAGTTTGATGTTCCCTTGCCCACGGCGCCGCCGATAGTGGCCAGCCTTCGCACCGCCATCGAAGGGGCTGGGGCTGGACCGGTGATCGTGTGCGGCAGCACGGTGGATGATGAAGAGCCGTTGTTGCTGCGGGCATTCGAAAATGTGCTCGCCAGCTATCCGCGCGCGCTGCTGATACTGGCGCCGCGTCACCCGGAACGCTTTGTCCAAGTGGCCCAAGCCTTGGAACAGCTCGGCATCCAGTTCTGGCGGCGTTCGTTGTGGAGCGGTGAGCCGTTGGGCGGCGGAGTTTTGCTGGTGGATACCATTGGCGAACTGGCCTGGCTTTATGCCCTGGCCGACGTCGCTTTCGTGGGAGGAAGCCTGGTGCCGCGCGGCGGCCACAATATCATCGAACCGGCGCAGCACGGGGTCGCTATCCTGGTAGGAAATCACACGGAGAATTTTCGCGACATCGTGAGCTTGTTTCAGGGCCGGGACGCGGTGCGGGTGGTGGGTCCGGCGGAGTTTCCGCTGGTGCTGATGGAGTTGCTTTCGAATGACGCGGAACGCAGCGCACTGGGGCGCCGGGCAGCGGAAACTCTGCGGACGCAGGCCGGCGCGACGGCCAGGACCGTGGCGGCGCTGGAGAAATTGCAGGCCCCCAAATGAACCCGCTGGCATCTCTATTCGGGCTGGGTGTGAGAGCGCGCAATGCGCTTTACGATCGCGGCGTGTTGCGGGCGCAGAGGCTGCAAGGGCTGGTGATCAGCATTGGCAACCTGTCGGTAGGCGGCTCCGGCAAGACGCCGTTCGTGCTTTTGTTGGGCGAGCTACTAAAGGCGCGCGCGATCACGTTCGACATTCTGTCTCGCGGTTACGGCCGCACCACTCGCGGAGTGGCGCTGGTGGACCCGGGTGGCTCCTCCCGCGAGTTCGGCGACGAGCCGTTGCTCATGGCCAGACGTCTGGGCGTCGCCGTGGTGGTGGGCGAGGACCGTTACCAGGCCGGCCTGTTCGCAGAGGAGAAATTCGGCACGCAATTGCACTTGCTGGACGATGGCTTCCAACACCGCGCCCTGGCCCGCGATTTCGACATCGTGCTGGTCACACCCGACGATGCTCGCGACCGCTTGCTTCCGGCCGGGCGACTGCGGGAGCCGACCAAGTCGCTCGCCCGCGCGGACGCGGTGGTGCTTACCAGCGGTGCGTCGCCGGAACTATTTCATCTGGACGGTAAGCTGGTGTGGCGGGTGCGCCGCGGTATCCTGCCCAACAACGTGCCGGAGCGTCCGGTAGTGTTCTGCGGCATCGCGCGTCCGCAGAATTTCCTGATGCAGTTGCGGACGGCCGGTATTGAGCCGGTGGCGGAAGCTTTGTTTCGGGACCACCACGCTTACAGCGAGCAGGATGTCCGCGACTTGCTGAATTTGCGCCAGCGCAGCGAGGCGGGCGGTTTCGTGACTACCGAAAAAGATGCCATCAACCTGGGCGGATATCTATCCGCCCTGCAGCCGACCGCGGTGGTTCCGGTGAAGATGGACCTGGTGGACGCGGCTAACGCTGTGGATACCATGCTGCGGGTCAGCGCGGAGCGAAGGCGCCGGGCGTGAGAAAATTGCTACCAGAAGAATGAGCAAGCATCCCAAAGAAACCGAGCGGCTGAAAAAGATCATCGAGTCGTTTCCCAAGATCACGATTACCGTGGTGGGCGACCTGGTGGCGGACGAATTTGTGTTCGGCGAGATTTCCCGGGTGTCGCGGGAGGCGCCGGTGCTGATTCTGAAGCATCGCGACCGCACCGTGGTTCCGGGCGGAGGCGCCAACGCCATCAACAATCTCGCGGACCTGGGAGTCAACGTGTTGCCGGTGGGTGTGGTGGGCGACGACGAGCCCGGCCGCCTGCTGCTCAAGGGCTTCCGGCACAAGCGAATTCCGGTCAGCGGTGTGCTGAAAGACAAGAGCTACACTACCGTCACCAAGACGCGCATTCTTGCCGGCATGGCGCACACCGCGCGGCAGCAAGTGGTGCGCGTGGACCGCGAGCCCGAGGCTGAACCCAACCGTCATTTGAAACGCGAACTGGTGCTGGCGGCGCGAGAGTATGCGCGGGTTTCCGACGCGTTGCTGGTTTCCGACTACGGTTACGGCGCGGCGACGCCCGGCATCCTGGAGGCGATCCGTCAAAGAGGGCGGCTGGACCAGGTCCCCGTGGTGCTGGATTCGCGTCACCGCATGTTGGATTATTCGGGAGTGACGGCGGCGACCCCGAACGAGCCGGAGGTCGAGGAGGCCATGGGGATGCGCATCGGGCATGACTGGGCGCGCCTGTGTGCGGCCGGCGCGCAGGTCATGGCACAAATGAAGTTGCAGTCGCTGGTCATCACCCGGGGACGCGATGGTATGGTAGCCTTCGCCGGACAGCACAAGCCGGTGGACATCCCGATATTCGGGTCGGACGAAGTGGCCGACGTGACCGGCGCGGGCGATACGGTGATCGCGACCTTCACCGCGGCCATGGCGGCGGGCGCCAGCACCGAGGAGGCCGCCCAACTGGCCAACTATGCCGGCGGGATCGTGGTCATGAAGCGGGGCACGGCCACGGTGTCGCAGCAGGAGTTGCTGCACGCGCTGGAAAAAGCTCCGCCTGCGACAAGACCTCATTGAGCACAGCTGACAACAAAATCCTGAATCGCGATCAACTGCGGCAGCGGGTGGCGGATTGGCGCCATGCCGGCGAGACGGTGACGCTCGCCAACGGATGCTTTGACTTGCTGCACGTGGGCCATGTGCGCTACCTGCATGCAGCCAAGCAACTGGGCGGGCGGTTGGTGGTGGCGATTAATGCGGATGAATCGGTGCGCGCGCTGAAGGGAGAAGGCCGTCCCATCATGCCGGATGCCGAACGGGCGGAAATCCTGGCGGCGCTCGCAGACGTGGACGCGGTGGTGATTTTTCCGGAGCGGGACGTGCGCGCGCTGATCCGCGAAATCAAGCCCGAGGTGCAGGCGAAGGGCACGGACTACACCGCGGAGAGCGTGCCCGAGCGCGAGGTGGTGCTCGAATACGGTGGGCAGGTGAAAATCGTCGGTGATCCCAAGGACCATTCGGCCAGCGAGATTATCCGTTCCCGGCTGGGGCCATCGCGCAAGTGAGGACGCCACCCGCCAACGCTGGCTCTCCTCGACTGCTGATCGTGCGGCTCAGCGCCATGGGTGACATCATTCATACCTTGCCGGCTGCAACGGCGCTGCGGCAGGCATTTCCGGAGTCCATCATCGGGTGGGTCATTGAAGAGCGCTGGGCGGAACTGCTGTGTACGTTGCGCACGCCGCGATCGGGGCCGCGTTCGCCGCAGCGGCCGCTGGTGGACAAGATCCATACGGTGAATACGGCGCGGTGGCGCTCCTCGCTGATGTCGAACCAGACCTGGGAACAGGTTGCAGCCGGCCTCAGTGAATTGCGTGCCCCCCGGTACCAGATGGCGGTCGATTTCCAGGGCGCGGTGCGCTCGGCGCTGGTGGCGCGCTGGTCGGGAGCGTCGGTGGTGTACGGCGTGGCCCAGCCCCGCGAAAATGCCGCCAGCATGTTTTACACGCGGCAAGTGCTGGCGCGCGGCACGCACATTGTGGAGCAGAATTTCTCGCTGGCGGAGGCCATCGCGGGGCGCTCGCTGCCGATGCCGAAAGTCGACTTTCCCCACGAAGCTGCCGCGGAACAGGAGAGTGAGCACCGCCTGCGAGACCACGACATCGAGTCGTTCGCCATCCTGAATCCGGGCGCCGGCTGGGGCGCCAAGCAATGGCCGGCGGAACGCTATGGCTACGTGGCCAAGCGGCTGGCGGAAGATGGGGTGAAGTCGCTTATCAACTTCGGTCCGGGTGAACAGGATTTGGTACGCGCGGTAGAGGCGTCCAGCGGCGGCGCGGCGGAAGGCATTGCGTGCTCTCTGACTCAGCTGATTGCGCTGACCCGGCGCGCGCGGTTGTTCATTGGCGGCGATACTGGTCCCATGCACCTAGCCGCAGCCCTGGGGGTCCCGGTGGTTGGGATATTTGGGCCGACGAATCCCGCGCGCAACGGGCCCTTCGGGACCAAGAGCGTGATTCTGCGCAGTCCTTCAAGCGCAACCACGCACGCCAGGCGTGCGCAACCGGACGAAGGCTTGCTGGAGATCAGTTCCGATGCAGTGGTTGAGGCTGCCCGGCAACTGCTGAGGAGTTCCAGTGGCTAGCTGGTCCGCCATCGCGCGACGCATCCGCGTGCCGCTCGGGTTCGGCTTCGCGGTCGTCTACTTGTGGCTGGCGCAGCCCAGCGTCCGCTCGATGATGCTGGGTGCAGCCTTGATGGTCCCAGGGTTGGTGGTGCGCGGCTTGGCCTCCGGGCACGTGCAGAAAAACGAGGAACTCACTACCGCGGGACCTTACGCCTATACCCGCAATCCCCTTTACCTGGGCTCATTCATCCTGGCGCTGGGGTGTGCGGTAGCGGCGCGCAGCTGGTGGATTGTGGTTGTCATGGCAGTAATGCTTGCTGCCATCTATCTTCCGGTGATCCGCGCCGAGGAAGCGTACTTGCGTGAGCACTTCCCCCAGTTTGCGGAATATGAACGCGCAGTGCCGCGATTTTGGCCGCGGCTTAGTGCTTTTCGCGAGGCTAGAGGGACATTTTCCTGGGACTTGTATCGCAAGCACCGCGAGTACAATGCCACGGTGGGCGCGGTCGCTATCATGGCGGCGCTGGCGGCCAAGTTGATGTGGATTTCCAGATAACCGGGGATTGCAAAGCAGCGCGCGCTCCGGGTTTCAGCGTCTCACCAAATACTTGAGTCATCCGTCCAAGGAGCTAATGCGCCTTCTTCAGAATTCGGGCTTGGCGGTCTTGTGGCTGGCGACGCTGCCTGGCCTTTTCGGGCAGGGACAGGCCACTCCTCCGGCGTCCGCCGGCAGTTCGGTGAGCGCAGCGCCCAGTGCGCAGATCGTGCCTCCGCCCCCGGGTTACCGGTTTCCAGATGGGCAGAGTTACGTCTTTGGGGTCGAGTGGCACCTGTTCAACGCCGGCAGTGCCACAGTGAAGCTGGAATCAGCGGGCGCGGACCAGCATGTAAGCGCGTACGGCGATTCCGCGGGCGTGGTGAGCGTACTTTTCAAAGTGCATGACCGCTTCGAGGCGTCTTTTGGTGCCAAGTCCTTCTGCTCGCTGCAGGTGACAAAGCACACCGAAGAAGGACAGCGCCGGCATGACACCGAGGTGCGCTTCGATTACCCGCGGCGCAAGAGCATCCTCAAAGACAAGAACCTGAAAACCGGCGAGAGCAAGCAGGTGGAGAACGATATTCCCGGTTGCGTCACTGACGTGATCAGCGGCTTTTATTACCTGGCGTCGTTGCCGCTGCAGCCGGGGAATACCTACACCTTTCCTATCAACGATGGAGGCAAGACCACGGAAGTGATGGCCAGCGTGGAAGCCCCCGAACAAGTCAAGGTACCCGCTGGAACCTTTCAGACCGTGCGGGTGAAGGCAGAACCGGTTTCCGGTCCGCTGCAGGGGAAAGGCTCAGTCTGGGTCTGGTTCACCAATGATCCCAACCACACGCCAGTGCAGATGCGCTCCAAGCTGGGATGGGGGACGCTGCTGTTTCGGCTGCAGAGAATCGAAAAATAACCGCAGAGGACACAGCGGAAACTAAGGCCGCATCAATGCCTCTGTGTCCTCTGTGGTTAAGATCACTTCTTCGCCAGCAGGGCTCTTGCATGCTCTAGTTCGGGCCGGTCTGAAGTCGAACCGTCACAACTCTTCACCAGCTGGGCATAGTAGGCGCCGGCTTCGCTGGATTTGCCCGCCACCTCGGCGGCGTGGGCCGCGCCGTACAGGGCATCGAAGCGGTTGGGATTGAACTTCAGGTCGGTGCGATATTCCGCCAGCGCCTGCTCCGGACGCTTCATTTCGAGCAGCATGTCGGCGAGCATTTCCCGCGCCGGAAATGCTCCGGTCTCGGCGCCTTCGGCTTCCTCCTTCTCCGCGATGGCACGCAGGGCCTCGACAGCCGAATCGCCTTTGCCCTGGGCAACGTCCAGCCATGCCTGGGCTTCCTTCCGTTCCTGCTCGACGTCATAGGCGACATCGGTCTTGTTTTGCGAGACCAGCGTCTGGTGAAGGGAACGCAGGTGCTCAAGGTCCTGGCTCGCCTGGTCCAGCTTTCCGCTGCGGGCGGCGCCAATGGCCCGGGCCCAGTAGGTCAGAGCATCCGTCCCGGGACGTGCACCCGGGACTGGAGACAGAGCCGCCGCCTCCTGCCATTGATGCAGCTCGATGACGTTTCTGGCCGAGAACAGTGCCAACGCCCACGGCCGGGGATCACCCATGCCATACATATCGGCCTGCGGCGGCATGGCTCGGATTTCGTCTACCAGCTTCTGCGCTTCCGCTTCCTGCCCGATTTGTAGATAGGCATAGTCCAGAAAGTCCATGGCGTGGAACTGATGAGCTTCCCCGCCCATGTGCATGGCGGCGGTCTTGCGAGTGGCGGCAATGGAGGCAAGGTTGGAGCCGATATCCTCCTGCCACAGACCGAGGCGGGCGAAGATATGGGACGGCATGTGCAGGGCGTGGGGCGCGGCCGGCGCGATCTGCGCGTAGCGCCGGGCGGCCGGCAGTCCCAGCTGGGCCAGCTGGGGTTTGTCATAGCTGTGGATCAGGTAGTGGGCCACGCCGGGATGATTGGGTTCGGCGCTGAACAATGGCTCCAGCACCGCAGCCGCGCGCTTGCGGTTGGCAAACGTGGTGTCGTGGTCAGGGGCGGAAGCCAGCAGGGACAGCGCGAAGAATGCCGCTGCTTCCCGATCCTCGGGATAGTGCGTGTACATCCGCTCCATGGCCTGGGCGTAGGCATTCGCCCGGGCTTGGTGGTCGCGCTTGCCGGACTTGTAAAACGCTTCCGTGGCGGCGATGTAGTCGCCTTCGCGAGCGGTCTTGGGGTGGAGCGACTTGGCCTGCTTTACCTCGGCCAGACCCTTGGCGAGCGTGTCTTCCTTAGGAGTGTCCCACAGCTGATGCCACAGGCTCATGGCTACGCCCCAACGGGCCATCGCGCAAGTGGGGTCGTCTTTCGAAATCTGCTGGAACTGCTTCTCCGCTTCTTCGTACCAAAACGAGTGCAGCAGCGCGACCCCGCGTTCAAACGGCTTTTGGACGGAGGCTGCACAGGAAACCGGGAAGTGGACGGTACCTAACTGCTCGGGAGAGAGGTCTTCGTGATGGTGCTCGTCGTCGGCGACGGCCGAGCAGGCGAAAAGCAAAGCGATCAGGAGAGCAAAGATGGAACGCCGCATGGAACACCCCACTGGGTAGGGAGTCTAGCGCGGGGTGGGGGTGGGGTCAAACCGGCGAGGGGTAGGCTATTCAAAGGGGGAAAGGGATACACCCCTGCGTGCCGGGCTTCGTTTATCGATGGGGTGCCTGTGGGGCCATACCTGGCTTACTTCGCGCCTGGAGTAAAGGGTGGCAGCGAATGCTTCTGGTGGCCTGCTGCCCTGGCAGCCGTTCTCACGGCGATTTTCGCTTCGACCCAGGCGCAGGACTGTGCTCGCTGCGCGCCCCCCCTGACTTTGGATGCTCCCGTTCCCGCCCCTGAATGGACCATCAGAAAACAGGTGAATGAGGTCAACGTGTCATTTGTGGCCGGCCGTCACGGCAAGTTTGCCGGCGACCTCACCCTGGAGGACATCACTGTTCTGGACGACAACAAACCGCCAGCGGCCATCCTGGGCTTCCGAACCGAACCCGAGTTGCCCTTGCGCGCGGGCATACTGATCGATACCAGCAGTTCGGTCACGCCGCGTTTGAGATTTGAGCAAGCGGCACCCCGCCGGCTCCCCTAGTCATCATCCGGATCAGTCAGCGGAGTCGTGTCGTTGATGAAGTACTGGGCTCCTTTGGGAGCGCTGATCGTCAGGAAGGGCCGAGGCAGTAGGTTGGGGTTATAGAAACTGGTGAGATCGGTAGCGGCGCGTGCATCAGCGAAGGCCAGGGCACCCTCGGTGATGCCGAAGTTATGTTCGATAAAGCGCAGGACGCTGCCGAAATCGTGGCGTTGGTTGTCCACGTACGCTGCCGGGGTATAGGCCGACACGAACACAAATGGAACGCGGAAGCCGTACTGGTAGTCGCCTTGGGGCTGCGGCAAAACGGTGGGCGGCTCGTGGTCGTACCAGCCTCCCCAATCGTCCCAAGTGACGAGGATGGCGGTGTTGTTCCAATAGACCTCTCCGTTGGGACACACGGGATTGTTGCCCACGGCATTGACGATGGACGCCACCCAGGCGGGGCCGCCTATATTGACGAGTTTCGCCGCATGATCGGAATTGGTTCCGCTCGGAATTACCCAGCTCACCGCCGCCAGCTTGCAATTTCCGATGTCCGTCAGCACATCCGCCGGCTTCAGGTCGACGTTGTTCACAAAATCGGGACCGGTGCATTTTCCGCCGGTGGGCGCGCTCGGTTGGCAGATGTGTTCAATGGCGTTGGGCGCAGTCCAGTCCAGGCCCACGCCGGGCGTGTAGTACTTCCACGCGATGCCGGCGTTGTCGAGCAGGTCGGCCAGAGTTTGATGCTCGAAGCAGGGGAAGATTCTCTGGTGCTCGCCGGTGGGATCTATCAATTCCACGCTGGTAGTGGCTAACGCGATGCATCCCGCGGTGGCTCCGACCGGGGTCGAGTTTTCGGACGCGAATATGCCCGCTGCATCGTCAGGGGTGCTGGGGGCGGAAGTGCCCCCGAAAAGGAATTGGTGGGCTGGGAAACTTGATCCCTGGTTGGTCTGGAACATGTAGTTGGCCCAGCCGTATTGGGTTGCCAGCTCCAGGTAGGGATCCAAGGTGTGCTGCTTATTGCCGACATACTTGTACTGGGGCGTGGTGGGACACGCGCCGAGGCAAACAACGCCTCCGGCTCCATCCATCTTGCCACGGTCGTACATGCTGACGAAAGCCTTGTGCGAGTGGCTCAAGTCGTACGCGATGCCCAGATGGATTGGGAGTGGCTGGGTGAAACCCGTTGGGGAGTTCTTGTCGAGCCAGTTGCTGGTGAGAATGTTGTATTGCGGTCCGCTTGGCTTTGCGCTGCAGGAGCTGCTGGTGCCGAACGGCGGAACGCACAGGCCCTGAAACAGATTGTCCGGACTGCGATTCTCCTGGATAACCACGATGACGTGTTGAAAGTTGGCGATTTGCGCGACGGCGAGGGCGGGAGCGACCGAAACCACCACGAATGGCCAGAGAGCTTTGGCAACCTCTTTGAGCATAGAGGTCCTCCGAAGGCGTCGCGCGAGCGCATTTAACCCCAGAAACACCGAGATAGCAAGTAGTTTTAGAAGGCGAGGGCGGACGTTGGCGCTCCACAATTTGCAAGAAGCGCAAAGCGGGGCACCATCGCAAATGCCCTACTGCAACCGATATCGTTCGTTCATCAGCCGTTGCAGGCGGGGTTTGTAGAGAAGGTCGTAGGCTAGTTCCTTGTCGGGGAACATGGCCAAGGCCGCGCGCTTGGCGCCGGCGGCCAGTTCGGAAGCTTCTTCCAGGGTGAGGTTGGGGTCCTGGCTGATTACCGACATGACCATGCCGATCACGATTTGCAGGCGGCGGATCTTGCGAGCTTCCTCTTCTTTTTCGAACGCGTATGCGGATCTTGTAACAGGCTCCGGCCTTTCCATTGTGCCCCCAGTCGGATGCAGCCGCCGAACCTCGGTCGCGCCCGCGCCATCCTGATGAAAATTAGATGTGCCGCCGCGCTCGGGCGTTGCGCCCACCCCCGGTTGCCTTCATTGTGATAGCAAGGCAGGCCGGGCGCAACTACACAAAGGTGTAGGAACCGCAGGTTGGCGACCAACAACGGCCTAAACCGCAGAGAACGCAGAAGATTCGCAGAGGTGGGGGAGAAGAACGAGCCCCCTCCTCCAGCCCGGGTAGCACTCCAACCCGCAGTCGGCCTGGCGGAGTTAGAATTACAGCGGCAGCGGAACTGGGTTCCCCAGCTGTTCCAGAAGCGGCCCCGATCGGAGGATCAATGGCAAACCCTGCTGGTTCCCCCAAAGAAACACCGGAGCGTCCGAATCCGAACGAGAAACTGGTGCGGGTGTTCGACACCGAACAGGAATCGGAGGCGCTGGTAGTTCGTGGCCTGCTCGAGTCGGCCGACATTGATTGCGACGTCACCTCCCTGGACGCGCAACAGGACATCCTTCCCGGGGTGGGCGGCACCGTGATCCTGGTGCGCGCCGAGGATGCGGACCGCGCGCGCAGCCTGATTGATGAATATCGCCAGGCGCCCGCAGGCGACGAAACCGCCGAGATCGACCTCAGCGAAGAGCCACCGGCGTAGCGGCGACGCGGTTGCCGTCAAGATAGAAGCTGACGGCGCCGTCAAGGTCGGTGCGGTAGGTGACCACGGCGGATTGTGCCAGCCGGGCCAGGGTCTCCCGCCGAGGATGCCCATAGACATTGCGCGCGCCCACACTGATCGCGGCAAATCGCGGATGCACCGCGGCCAGCAGTTCCGGAATCGTGGAAGCTGCGCTGCCGTGGTGAGCCACTTTCAGCAAGTCTGCCTGCGGCTGTTCGCCCGCAATCCGTCGTTCGGCCTGCGGTTCCGCATCGCCTTCCAATAGCGCTGAGGTATTTCCGTACGAGACTTTCATCACCAGGCAATCGTCATTCACGCGCCAGGTGTGACTCTCGGGGTCAGGCGCGGGCGCGAGAATGCGGAAGGTCGCGCCGCCCACGGCCAAGGTCTCGCCGGCTTCGTGCAGGACCACACGGACACCCAGTTGCTTGGCTTCCGCCAGCAGTTTGTCCAAGTCAGGAGAGGGCGTGTCTACTCCCAGCCATAACTCCTTGGGACGAAAATTTGCCATGACTGCGCTCATCCCGCCCATGTGATCGGCGTGGGCGTGGGACACGACCACCGTGTCCAGGCGCGCGAAACCTCGCGACCACAGATAGGGTGAGACCACTTCCTCGCCCATGTCGAACTCCGAATGCATCCAGTGAGGCAAGCCGCCGGCATCTACCAGTAAGGTGCGGCCCTGGGGCAAGACCAGCAGAATGGAGTCGCCCTGGCCAACGTCAATGGTTGTGATTTCCAAAACTCCAGGCCGAATTTGGGGATGCGGAGGAACCAGGGCGATCCAGGCGGCGCTGGCAATCAACGCCGCCAAACCCGCCGCCACGAATAGGGGACGGCGGCGTGCGAGCAGCATCGCCACGAGCAGGGCCGCCGCGCCCAGCACGATCACGATGACAGCGGGGGTGGGCACGCGGGCGTCGGCCACACGCAGGCCGCCGAGGCCGTGCACCGTCCCGGCAATCGCTTCGAGTGCCGCACCCGCAATGAGCGCGGGAGCCTTGGCAAGAAAAGGCGAGACATAACCGAGCGCCACGGCCAGCACTGCAGACGGCATCAGCACCCCGGTCAGGGGTATGACCACCACGTTCGCAGGCAGGCCCACCACGGTCACGCGGTGAAAGTAGTACGCCATGGGCAACGCCAGCCCGATTTGCATCAACGCCGAAATGGCGAGAACCTCGCAGCCGGCAATCAGCGTGCGGCTGGCCCTGCCCAACACCACAAGTGGAATTCGCTTTCCAAAGAAGCGCTGCAGGCGTCCAGCGATCATTCGCAGGTCGATCCGGAGCTGCGCCACTCGCGGAGGGAGCGTCACGTCGTAGGTGAGCGAGTCCAGGTGCCGCAACCCGCGATGAACCGGCTGCAGGGTGCGTTCCAGGAGAGGTACCCCGATGGCCGCAATGATCAGGACTGACAAGAAAGTCAGCTGGAAGCTGGGGCCAAACAGGGCTCGGGGATCGAACAGCAGCAGGCCCAGCCCTGCTCCGCCGATCGTGTTGAGCGCGGACCGGTCGCGATAGAGCAAGCGTATGCCCAGGTAAAGCGTGAGCATGAGCGCGGCGCGCCATACCGGAGGCCCCACTTCGGTGACAAAGGCATAGCCCACCGAAAGCGCCACGGTGACCACGCTGGCCACAACGTCGCCCAGGCGCAGGCGTCGCATCAACCAGAACGTGGCAACCGCCAGAATGCTCACGTTCATACCGGAGACCACCAGCAAGTGGTACGTGCCGGAGCGCTGGAAATCGGCGCGGGCTGCTTGGGCGATGAAGGCGTGCTCACCCAGCACCATGGCATCCATCAACGTGGCCTGGTTGGCCGGCCACAAAGCGTGGATCTTGTCGATGATGCTGCGATGGATTTGGGCGCGCCACAGTTTTGCGCGAGTGCCGCTAAAGCCGGACAACAGTTCGACGGTGCTGGCTTTGGCCGAACCTAAAGCCGCAATTCCGTTGTCCGCGAGGTAGCCGCGATAGTCAAAGGCGCCGGGGTTCCTGAAATTGTGAGGCGGAGAAAGTTTGGCCGGAAACCGCAAGCGGGCTCCGTAGCGAAACAGAGGCATCGCGGCCGCGGCGGTTTCATCCTGCGATTCGTTTGCCGTTTCTTTGGCATAGAAGCTGATGCGCAAGCCGGAATGAATTTCCTGCGCATGGCCTTGGGTAGCGATCTGTTCGGTTTCAACATCCAGCACCTGCCGCACTCCGCCGGAACCCGCTTCGCGGAGATTGCCTTCGCCGGTCACGTGCGCGGTGATTACAACTTCGCGGCCATCGGCGAAAGCAAGGATGGCGGAGTTGCCGGGATCGGCAGGAGGACGCACTTCGATCATCAGAGCGCCGACGGCAAACAGGACGCTCAAGCCGAGGATCCGTGCCACTCCCGCTCGCCGTTGCAGAAAGAATATGGTGAATGCAACCAGGGCCGCGGCCGCTACCAGCCACCACACCGGAGGCCGCCAGAGGTAGACGCCGGCGACGATGCCGGCGGAATAGGCCAGCGCGGCCCACAGCAGGGGCTGGCGTCCGCCTGAGTGCGGCCGGGCAGGCGCAGAAATCGCACTGGCTTCGGGAGTCAAGGCTACCCAGGAATGGAAGGCCTAACGAACTAAATGGAAAACGCTTTCCAGGTGGTAGGTCTGGGGGAACAGATCCACCAGGTGCGCCCGCTCGACCTGATATCCGGACTTGAGCAGGCGGCCGAGGTCTCGGGAGAGGGTAGCCGGATCGCACGACACGTAGGTGATTCGCGGCGCTCCCAAGTTCACCAGGGCATGGACTACGTTTTCACCCAGCCCGCTGCGTGGCGGATCAACCACCACCAGATCGGGCTGCAACTTACGAGCAACGTTTCTGAGGTACTGCTCCGACATCGAACCAACAGCCTTCACATTCTCAGGCGAATTGTACAGCAGATCGGAGTGAGAAATCGGTGATGACTCCACCGCGATCACGCGCTCAAATTCCCGGGATAGGACTGAGGAGAACAGGCCGACCCCGGCGTAGAGGTCGAGGGCGGTGCGTCCGGAGCGGCCCTCGGTGACGATGTTGACCAGTTCATCGGTCAAGTGGCGATTGACCTGGAAGAAGGCGCCGCCGCTGACCCGGTAACAGGCGCGGGCGGTCTGGTAGGTCAGCTTGCCGGAACCAGCCCAGGCAATGGGTTTGGGCTCGTTCTTGGCCGGCTCGAAGACCACCACTCCGACGGCCTCGGGCAGGGTGCTTTGCAGGGCATGCGCCGATTTCTCAGACTGCTCGGCTGATGTCTGGGAGGCGGCGCAGGCCTCGACCAGAAGCTGAGTGTCGTCGGCACTGGCGAAGAATTCGATTTCCTGGATTGCCTGTAGGGAGCCAAGGGCTTGGCTCCTGCCGTTTGTGGTCAGGGCGGCGATCGCGCGGTTGATCAGCGGAGAACTGATCGGGCACTGATCGATTGGTACGAACTCGTGGGAATTGAACTGATAGTATCCGAGCGCGAATTCGGGCGAGGTCTGGACTCTGAGGCGCGTGCGGTTGCGGTAATGCCACGGAGGCGAAGGATGAATCTTGAGATCCTGGCTCAGTTCCAGCTTGGCGATGCGGCGGAGATTTTCCTTCAGGATGGAAGCTTTGATCTCGAGCTGGTGCGCGTAGTCGGTGTGCTGGTAGTGGCATCCGCCGCAGCGCATGAAATAGCGGCAGTGCGGCGCGATGCGCTGGGGAGAGGCTTGCGAGATCTGGTCGGCTCGGGCGCGGGCGAAGCCGGGTTTCTCTTCGGTGACGGACGCGGTGACCTGTTCGCCCGGTAGAACAAACGGCACAAACACGGCCTTGCCACGGCCGTGCTCATCGGCAGGCAGACGGGCCAGGCCGTCGCCTCCGTAGATCAGCTTCTCTATGGTTAGTTGCAAGGGATAATTCTATGCTACGACGACGCGGGCGAGTCGCCCGTGTCCACACCGGCTGGGCCACATGTTCCCCTACAGGACGCGGCCTGCCGCGGCTCCCGAGGCCCAAGCCCACTGAAAGTTAAATCCACCGAGATGGCCGGTCACGTCCACTACCTCGCCGATAAAGAACAAGCCAGGGACTTTGCGGCTCTCCATGGTCTTGGCTGAAAGTTCGTCGGTATCTACGCCTCCCGCGGTTACCTCGGCCTTTTCGTAACCCTCCGTGCCAGAGGGAATGATCTCCCAGGCGTGGGCCTGCTGCTCCAGTTGGGCCAGGGCAGCGTTGGTCCAGGCGGCGGGCGGATGGTGATCCAGCCAGCGCGTGGCAAGCCGCGTGGGCAGAGATGCTTGGAGTGCCGACTTCAGGGCCGACAAATTTCTGGGGGTCTTGGGGTCGCCAAACGCCCCAGTTATCTCGCGGCCCGGAGCCAGGTCAATCAGGATGGGCTGGGACTTCTTCCAGTACGACGAGATTTGCAGTATTGCGGGGCCGCTCAATCCGCGGTGAGTGATCAGCATTTTCTCGCGAAAGCTCTGGCCGTCACACGAGGCCACCACTTCGGCGGACACTCCGGCGAGATCGCAATAGCGGGCGCGGTCGGCAGAGTCGAAAACGAGCGGCACCAGGCCGGGCCAGGGCTCGCGAATCTTCAAGCCAAATTGTCGAGCCAGGTCGTATCCGAACGAGGTGGCCCCGATTTTGGGAATGGAGAGGCCGCCGGTGGCCACTACCAGCGCTGGAGCGTGGAACTCGTCACCTTCGGTCTTGACCACGAAACCATCGGTCCGCGTGACTTCGCGAATTCGATTCTTCAAGAAGATGCTCACTCCGGTGGCGCGGCATTCGTTTTCCAGCAGGTTCAGGATGTCGCGCGCGGAGTTGTCGCAGAAGAGCTGGCCCAGGGTCTTCTCGTGATACGGAATGTGATGCTTTTCGACCAGCGCAATGAAATCTGCAGGCGTGTAGCGGGCCAGAGCCGACTTCGCGAAGTGGGGATTGGCGGAGAGGGAATTCTCCGGGCGGCAGTGCATGTTGGTGAAATTGCAGCGTCCGCCGCCGGAGATGAGAATTTTTTTGCCGAGTTGGTCGGCGCGCTCAAGCACAGCCACGCGACGGCCGCGCTTGCCGGCTTCGATGGCGCACATCAATCCGGCGGCGCCTCCACCGAGGATCATGGCGTCGAAGTTATGAGTCAACGAGCTCACATGTAGAACAAGCTCAGCCGCGGCAGGCCGTAGCGCTCGAGCAGCCGTTTGTGAACGTATTGTTTCTGCAACTGATCAATCTGTGCTGCCGGCATTTTGCGGCGATATGGCGCCAGTTCGCGATCGGCCTGGGCCCGCACGGCGACAATCTCTTCGTCTGGAGTAGCGGCCAGCAACACGGCAAACAATTTTTCTTCCAGCACGGTCAGCCGGCGTTCCAGATCTTCCAGGCGCGGCGGAGCCTTCTGGGTTTCAAGACCGGAAGCCAGGTCAAGAAGGGTTTGAGCGGTTTCCTGTGCCAGGGCTTGTCCGGAAATACCGCTACCTTTGGGCAGTTTCGCCGCTTGCAGTTGCGCCGCGTTACGCCGCAGGAAGGCGATAATCTCGACAGTCGGAAGCCCGCGATCGGTCTTGCCCTGCTCTTCGCCTCGCACGGCTCCGACCGCGGCTTCTTTCATTTCCTCGGCTGCCGCCAGGACTTCCTGGGCGCAGTAGGCCAGGCTGTTTACCTTGCGGGGCTGCGCCGGACGCTTCTCGAATTTCTCAAACGCAGCGTCAATCCCGCGCAGCACAGCTTCCAGCGGAATGCCCGCGTCTTTCCAGGTCTCAATCAATGCCCAGTCCAGGGTGGATAGCAGCAGACCTCCGCCACGACGGCGCTGGAATTGCTCTTCGATTTCGGTGAAATAGTTGAAGTAATTTTCCACGACGGGTCAGCGAGAGGAGCGCGGCTTACTGCCGGGCCAGGGTTTGGACGACGGCTTCTCGGCAGCTGGGGCAGCCGCCTTTTGAGCTTTGGCGGGCGCCGCTTCCCGCGACGGCTTGGAGGCAGCGTTGCGCTCCCAGATGATGCGCAGGCCTTCCAGGGTAAGAAGATCATCCACGTGCTTGATGTATTTCGATCCCGTGCCGATCAGCGAACCCAGGCCGCCGGTGGCTACCACTCTCGTCTCTTTCCCCATTTCGCCCAGCAGCAGTTCGAGGATGCCATCCACCAGTCCCAGGTATCCGTAATAGAGGCCGGACTGGAGGCTGCCCACGGTGGTTGAGCCGATCACGCGGGCGGGTTTCCGAATGTCAACGCGGGGCAGGCGCGCGGTGCGCTCGAACAAGGCGCCGGCGGAAATTCCAATGCCGGGGCAGATTACTCCGCCCTGGTACTCGCCTTTGGCGGTCACGCAGTCGAAGGTGGTGGCGGTGCCGAAGTCCACTACCACGCAGGGACCGCCATATTTCTCAAATGCCGCCACCGCGTTGACGATGCGGTCGGCGCCCACTTCGGCGGGGTTTTCGTATTGCACCGGCATGCCGGTCTTCACGCCCGGCTCGATGAACAGCGGCTTGATGTTGAAGTAGCGCTCGCACACCTGGCGCAGCGTGGAATCGAGCGGTGGTACCACGGAGGAAATCACGATGCCGTGGATGCCGGCGACCTCCAGGTTGTCCATGGCGAACAGGTTGCGGAACAGCACGCCGTATTCGTCGACCGTCTGGGTCTGGTTGGTGGACACGCGCCAGTTTGCCACCAGCAGCCCGTACTTCGGCGAGTCTGTCATCGCCGGACCGTCCGGGGCAGGATGCACCTTCGCCACTTTGGCGAAGACGCCGAGCACCGTGTTGGTGTTGCCGACATCGAGAACTAAGAGCATGAAAGTCAGTTGTCGGTTGCCAGTGATCAGTTGCCAGCGCAAGTCCCACGCCGGGCGCTCTATCTTGCTGTTACCGTCCCACTCAGCACCGTGCGTAATCCCTGCGCGGTTCGAACTTGCAGGAAGCCGCGTGGATCCAGGCCTTCGGTTACGCCATCGAAGCCGCCGCCGTTTTCCTCGATCCGAACCTGCCGGCCGCGGATCCAGGAAGAACGTTCCTGGAAGCGCCGTAGGATCGAATCATGCGCGCCCGCACTCTCCACCAGACTGCGATACTCGCGGTCGAGCGATTTTAGCAAAGATGCGCACAGTTCCATCCGCGACCACTCCGTGCCGGTGGCCAGGCGCAGCGAGGTCGCCAGCGGCTGCAGTTCCGCGGGGAAACTTGTCTGGTTCACGTTCAGTCCGATGCCCAGCACGATATAGCGGACACGCGTCGCCTCGGCGTTCATTTCGGTCAGGAGGCCGCAGAATTTCTTGCCATCCAGCAGCGGATCGTTCGGCCATTTCAGGTCGGGCTGCACGCGGGAGTCGATTTCCTGCACCGCGGCGTGCACCGCCAGACCGGCAGCCAAGGAGAGAACCAGTGCTTCCGACGGCGGCAGTGCTGGCCGCAGCACCACGGAACAATAAATGCCCGTGGATTGCGGAGAATGCCAACTGTGAGCCCCGCGTCCGCGTCCGGCGGTCTGCTGTTCTGCCAGAAAGACGGTGCCCTCGGGCGCGCCGGCCGCGGCCGCCTCCATAGCAGCTGCGCTGGTGGAACCGATTTTGTAATAGTGATGAATATTCTTGCCGAAGATAGTGCCCTTCACAAAAGGCGCGAGAATCTCCGGCAACAGCAGATCGGGAGCCGACTGCAGCCGGTAGCCAGTCGCGGGGTGGCCGACGATCTCCACGCCCAGGCTGCGCAGCTGTTGCACCAGCCGCCACACTTCCGAGCGGCTGGTGCCGATCTCTTCGGCGATCTTGGTGCCGCTGGCCACAACCGTAGCGTTGTCCATCAGCAGGCGGACGATGCGTCCCAGACGGACATCGGTCTTCTGCGCAATGCCGGGAAGAGATGCCGGCGCTCCAGTCCGGGCTGGCCGTTTTTTGGTGGTTCGCTTGATGCGGGAATTATAGCTGGGTAGCCGTCCGTCGTCAGTCTTCAGCCAACACAACTGCAAAAGCAGGGATTACCATAGAGGACACAGTTGACGCGGAGGAATGGGCGTAGCCGGCTGACGACGGACGGCGGACGACTGGGTCTAAGCCGGCACCACGCGCAGGCTCATGTCTACAGCCTTCGCCGAATGCGTCAGCGCGCCGACGGAAATGAAATCCACGCCGGTTTCGGCGTAGCTGCGAATGTTCTCGAGGACGATGCCGCCGGAGCATTCCAGCGGCAGCCGGCGATCCAGGCGAGAGCAGCGTTCTACTGCCTTGTTCACGTCCCCGACCGACATGTTGTCGAGCAGTATGGCTTCCGCGCCGTGGTCTAACGCTTCTTCCAACTCGGCGAGGTTGCGGACTTCGATCTCGATGGGCTGTGAACCGCGCCGGTTGCGATGGGCGCGGTCGAGCACGGAGACGATTCCTCCGGCCAGTGCGATGTGGTTGTTCTTGATCAGAATGCCGTCGGAGAGATCGAGGCGGTGGTTCTGCCCTCCGCCGCAGCGGACGGCGTACTTGTCGAGCACGCGCAGGCCGGGAATCGTCTTGCGCGTATCGAGAACCCGCGCCTTGGTGCCGGAGACCGCGTCCACGAACTGGCGCGTGAGGGTTGCGATGCCGCTCAGTCGCTGCAGGAAATTCAGGATCACGCGCTCGCAGGAGAGGATGACGCGGGCGTTGTGGCGAATCACCGCCACCGCCTGGCCCGGGTGGAGCCGCACCCCGTCGAAAATCTCGGGATGGCTGGTGACTTCGTAATGCGAGACCACCGCGCCGTCCAGGGTCGCATAGGCTTCCAGGATGCGCGGCACACAGCCCACGCCGGCCAGGATGCAATCCTGTTTGGCAATGACGGTCGCGGTGGCGCGCTGGTTGGGCTCGATGCAGGCGTAGCTGGTGGCATCACGCGTGGCCCGGTCTTCGAGCAACGCGTTCTCGATGATGGCGGTGATGCGGCGGCTGTTCCAGTCCATAAAGAAAAGATCAGTAGCTGGTAGTTGGTAGCTGGTAGCTGAGATCGGAGCCATGGGCTTTCCAAGCTCCCAGGTACCAGCTACTGGCTACCGAGTTCATCCAATTTACTCTTCGTCTTCTCCCGCAGAATTCCCAGTTCGTTCACCTTCTTGCGCAATCCTTCCACCACTGCGGGCGGGGCTTTGGACACAAATTGTTCGTTGCCCAGTTGGCGGTGGCCGTTGGCAATTTCTTTCTCGATGCGCTCCAGCTCTTTCTTCAGGCGCTCGCGCTCGGCGGCCACGTCCACCTGTTTTTCATATTCTACGTGGACATCGAAACGTGCGGTGTGCCGGACCGCCGCCAGCTTGGCCAGCGACGTCTCGACGAATGCCATGCTCTCGACGCTGGCCAGTTTCTCGACCGCGCCACGGTTCTGCTCGAGCAGCGTCCGTACAGCGGGTTCGGCGGTGAATACCTGGATCGGCACGCGCTGCTTTTGTTCCACCTTCAGTTCGGCACGCAGGTTGCGCACGCTCACGATCAGGTCTTGCAGGATCGCCATCTGCACCAGTGAAGGCTCATCTTCCTGTGCCTTGTAAATGAGGCGATGCAGCATTTCCAAGTCGCTGAGCACTGCCGGATCAACCTGGTCGAAGAATCCACTGACAGGATACGGTGCCAATGCGATTGATCGTGTTGGGGGCTTGCCGTCATAGATCGCTTGCCATATCTCCTCCGTAATAAAGGGCATGACCGGGTGCAACAAACGCAGGGCAGCTTCAAACAAGCTAACGAGGTTATTGCAGGCGACCCGAGCTTCTGCGCTATTCGAAGATAACAGCCTCGGTTTCAACAGCTCGATATACCAGTCACAAAAGTCCCCCCAGAAGAATTCGTATATTCGATTAGCAGCATCGTCGAATCGGTAATCTGCTAGTGCAAGGTGCACATTTGCAGCAGCCACATTAAAGCGCGAGATTATCCAGCGATCCTCAACGGCATCGAAGCTGAACTCCGGAATCCCAGGCTTTTCGTTGGTGGGTTTTCGTTTGAACTCCTCAAGTGACCAAGTCCCAGCTTTCTCGAGTTGGTCCATGTTCATGAACATAAACCGGGCGGCGTTCCAGATTTTGTTGGCGAAGGCGCGATAACCCTCGGTACGGCTGGGATTGAACGCAATATCAGTCCCCGGCGACGACATTGCCGCGAGAGTGAACCGCGTTGCGTCCGTCCCGTATTTCTCGATGATCTCCAGCGGGTCGATCACGTTGCCCTTGGTCTTCGACATCTTCTGCCGGTCGACGTCGCGCACCAAGGCGTGAATGTAAACATTGCGAAACGGAACCGCGTCATCCTGCTTTTCTTGAAATCCGCTATCCCGCTTAATCGCCGCATCCTGCTGATGTCCTTCCATGAAGTGGCAGCCGAACATGATCATGCGCGCCAGCCAGAAGAACAGAATGTCGAAGCCGGTAATCATCAGCGTGTTCGGATAGAACACTTCCAGATCACGAGTCTTTTCCGGCCAGCCCAGGGTGGTAAACGGCAGCAGCCCAGACGAGAACCAGGTGTCGAGCACGTCCGTGTCCTGTTCGAATTGGGTGCCACCGCATGCCGAGCATTTTGCCGGAGCTTCACGCGTTACCACCATCTCCTTGCACGCTCCGCAATACCAAGCCGGGATGCGGTGTCCCCACCACAACTGCCGTGAGACGCACCAGTCGTGGATGTTCTCCATCCAGTTCAGATACACCACCCGGTGGTTGTCGGGAACGATGGTGATTTCGCCGCTCTTGACCGCAGCCGCTGCCTTTTCTGCCAGGGGCTTAATCTTGACGAACCACTGAGTGGAGAGACGCGGCTCGACAATCGTGCCCGAGCGGTCGCACTTACCCAGCGCGATGGTGTAGTCCTTGGTGGCGATCAGGAACCCTTGCTCGGCCAGATCCTTGAGCACGCGCGCGCGCGCCGCGAAGCGGTCGAGCCCCGCGTAGGCGCCGGCGTTCGCGTTCATCACGTTATGCTCGTCTATTACTTCGATCTGCGGCAGGTTGTGCCGCCGGCCGGCCTCGAAATCATTCGCATCGTGCGCCGGGGTGACCTTGACCGCGCCGGTGCCAAACTCGGGCTGCGCCAGTTCGTCGGTGATGATCGGAATCTCGCGATTCATCAGCGGCAACAGAACCTTTTTCCCATGCAGGTGGGTGTAGCGTTCGTCGGCTGCATTTACCGCTACCGCCGTATCGCCCAGCATGGTTTCCGGACGCGTAGTCGCAACGGTTATGAATTCCTCGCTGCCGGGCCTGGTTCCGACAACCGGATAGCGAATCTCATACAGCTTGCCGGCAACGTCTTCATGCTTGACCTCGAGGTCGGAGATCGCAGTGCCGCAGTCGGCACACCAGTTCACAATGTACTTGCCGCGATAAATCAACCCTTCTTCATAGAGACGGACAAACACCTCGCGCACCGCGCGCGAAAGGTTCTCGTCCATGGTGAAGTACTCACGGTCCCAGTCCACCGACGCGCCCAGCCGCTTCATCTGGTCGAGGATCGCGCCGCCGTAATGCCGCTTCCATTCCCACACCCGCTCGACGAATTTCTCGCGTCCCAGGGCCAGGCGGGACTTGCCCTCGCTGCGCAACTGGCGGTCCACCATGATCTGCGTCGCGATGCCGGCGTGATCCGTACCCGGCAGCCAGAGCGTCAGAAATCCCCGCATGCGGAACCAGCGCACAATGATGTCCATCTGCGTCTGTTCCAGCATGTGCCCCATGTGCAGGCGTCCAGTGACGTTGGGCGGAGGCAAAAGCAACGTGAACACCCGACCTGTCTCGCCGGGCGGCGGAGTCTTGACGGAAAACAGTTTTTCTTTGACCCAGTACTCGGCCCAGCGCGCTTCAATCGCGCCCGGCTCGTACGATTTGGGGAGTTCGTGGGGCATGAAATCAGCTCTTAGCAATTAGCAATTAGCAACTAGCCAAAGCGACACTGCACCTCAGGACTGATTGCCTGTTGCCAAGTGCTGAATGCGGTGAAACTTTGATATTACAGGCGGGTAGAAAAGCCGGTCAAACAGCGGACGGGTATGTGTACAGCGACGGCAAAATGCTCCCTCCCCTGCCTTTCGGGCTCCGAGGGACTAGCTGCTCGTACGGGAGAAGGGCCTAAGGCGCGACGCTAGTGGGTCGTGAGCGGGGTCTGGCGGGCGCAGGGCGCAGTAGCCGGGGCGGGGCGAGGAAGCGAAGGTTGGTTACAACGAGGAGTTCGATGTTGCTTTCCTGGATATATCGCGTTCGATTTGGATCTCAGCGGCGCGGTTAAATACCCACATGCGGAGCAACGCGCCAAGTTCGTCGCCATCCCCATAGCGTGGCCTGTACATCCCCATTACTCGCTTCGGTACCAGAAATTCCAATAACGCTCGCCTTGTTTTTTCAGGATTTGTTGGATCAAAAACCCCGAAAGCCTGTCCCCCAAGTTGCTTAACGGTTGAAAAACATGGGATATCGGTCAGTCCATCACCGATGAACACAATGTTTTTAAAAGGGATTCGTCGGTTCTCCTGCTTAACATCCTTGTTTACGAGAAATGGATTGATTTCCGAATCCCTCTGTTTAATTCCTTTGTTAATCTCAAAAAGGTAGCGCGTTTTTTCGGTAAAGGTAATGCTACGTTTGATGTGATTTACGATTTTTGTGTCCGGATCTTCTCCAAGTTGACAGCCGTAAGCAGCACTGAAATACTTCTTTACGATTTTGTTGCCCTCCATGATCGCCTGTAGACCGCCAGAGATGATGTAGAACTCTACGTCAATATTCTTGAATCGATTCGCAACCTGGTTTCGCACATCATCGAAAAACTGTGGGAGCCCTGGAAAGAAATCTCCGTCGAGGGTTTCTCCAAAACCTCTCAACCCAGCATTGGTTAGTCTTCCGAGAGGTTTGCTTTCGCCTACATTATCCAGCAATAGTTTGAGGTAGGCACTTGGCTGATCGTAGCCCTGCTTGAGGAGCTCGTAGGACCGGGGCCAGAAATCTTCAGGTTTGATCGAGTGGGCTTGCAAAAACTTGCTGGTAGAATCCAGCATTAATGTATCGTCCAAGTCGAAAACGAGGGCAATAATTTCGGTGACAGTGACTTCGCTCATGTGCCGACCCACTATGGGAAAGTGGCGGCAGTCTAGGTGACATTTGGCAAGTGAGTCAAGTCAATTGCTTTTTAAGTCCTGCGGTGGGTTTTGGGGCTCAGTACCATTCCCATGCTGTGCCGACATCTGCTGCTGGGAGGACGTCGCCTTCTCCACCCGCTTGCTAAGCTCCATTAGATAATCACTATTGGATTTCCATTCAGCTGGGCTCAGTGTTGTCTGCTTGTTCTCGGCCATCATCATCTCCCCAATTAAACCCGTCCTAGCGAGGTTTTTCTTTTAACATCTCGGAATCGTTCACGTCCACGCAAAGATTTCCACCGGATTTGGAAAACTAGCCTTAATTCCAAGTTTTCCTACACCTGCAAACATCATCTTTTCCCCTTGTTACGATTTCGACGAAGTGTGATTCCTTGTCGTAGTAGCCGGTCCTCGTTTTGCCAAATCCAGTCCGTCACGATGCGAGTAGCAATCTCTGCCTTCGTCTTGCCTAGAATTCCGATCTGGGCCAACTGTTCAAGGACGCTGTTCGTCGTGTCGGAGAGGGAAAGCTGTGCTCTCTCGGTACGAACTGGATTCTTGCGGCGCATACTGACATTAGGTTCCTGTTGCCTATAATTACATCCTATTTAAAGGAAAAGAGCAAGATTCCTTTGAACTGGGGTTGACGGCTGCTTGAGTCCGCCCCAGCACGGCGGATCGGTTTAAAGCACGGGGCGTGCGGCGCGCCTGAATCTACATGGCCGCCTGCCCTAATGTCACCAAAGGAATGTGGACAAACGGTGTCTTGTCTTCGGTCCACTCTCTTTTGGGTTGTTTTCGTATCGAGAACGAACTTTTTAAAACTAGTCCTTCATCTCTGTTTGTTCTTCCAACCAGAGGAGTTGGAGTCATCACCGTTCTGCACCTGGTGTGAGCACATGATGAACAAAAACGACTGGAGTCCGCCGTCCGTCGCGGACAAGGGCGGGATAGTTTTGCGCCTTTTCACTTCAAAATGGTTTGCAATTGATTGATCGTCAGCCATGGCCTTTTTCGGTGCACCATTCGATGGCAGTTCGGACAGATCAGCGCTATGTCACTCACCTTGGTCTTTGCACCACTAGACAACTCACTAACGGGGGTTGTGTGGTGAGCCTCGATGACCCCACGGCCCAATTCGCCGTAGACTCTTTCAAAGTCAAAACCACAAGCCTGGCAGAAGAATCTCCCGTGTCTTCGCAAAAAAAGGGTTTTGGCGTGTCGAACGACGGCAGGATTCCTCTCTCGCGCCCGGTGCTTCAGGAACAGCTCGCGTCCTTCGGGAAACGCGGCCTCATCATCGTCTTCGGGAAGAACAGTTTTATTTGAAAGCTGCCGCAATGCATCGAACGTGGAGCGACTGATTCCCTGAGGTCTGGTGAGATGATAGTTCCTCGTGTTATAGATGCGATGAGGAATTTCAATGGGCACCGGAAGGCGAATTGCGTTCTTAACACGAACCTTCCAACGGAGCCAACGTGCTTCTTTCTCCAATTTACGAATAATTTCAGCTTCTGTCAGGCTCGACCACGGTTTTCCGAGACTGTTCAGTGCTTTCAGCTCCAAGAGATGGCGCGCCTTCTCCTTTAGAACTCTGCTGTCAGGGGGAGGGCCGTCGGGAGCAAAAGTTGTGTCCAGGTAAAATCCTGCCAAATACCACCTTGAGGACTGGTAGGTGGCGAAGACAAATTGAAAGAGTTCTGCTTTTTTGTCAGAGATTGGTTCGTAATAGGCGTACCCAAAGATATGGTCGGCGATCGCAAGCTCGTAATTGAAATTCCAATCTTCATGGCCGAAGCCGTTCTCTTTGACATAGTCGCCTTCTCCGGCGGCCCCAATCCGTCCAGGCGACGGTTTCGTCCACGCGTACTGATTCAGAATCAATCTTTGAACTAAATAGATCATTTCAGAATCCCTTCCCCGGCACTGGCGTGTGATTTGTAGGCGTGAAGCCAGCGCACAAATTCATCGTACGACTTACGTTTCACGGGAATATCTCGAACTACTTTTCTAACGAAATTCTTGCGATCAAATCCACTCTCGCGAGCGCATTTGTTGATGCCAATTTTCTTGATACCGTTCTTGACTTCCTCGCTTGCAAGTACTTTTTTCGATCTACCGTACTCGGTAGTCTTGAACTCCAAAACGGAGATGTCGTCACCCTCTTCCCACTTGCGATCTGTTTCCTTGCCCACGTAGCGAAACTCCCCGGCTGTGACGTGCGCACGCTGTAGTAGTCCGCGCGTGCCTGCCTCGCATGGGCTACCGTCGGGCGCGAGGCTCTTGGCTTCGGGATGCTCCTGGTACTCGATCAAGAGGCGCGCGAATTGTGATGGAAACACCACGTTGTACGGAGGATTTGTCTCTTTTGTGCAATCCACCATTTTGTACTTCTTGCCGCTATGAATGTTTACGCATTTCATGTCAAACCAGCGGTCCTGCTTGGATGAGAATTCGGTTATGAGCAGGACTTTTTCATTTGCACGCCTGTAAAACGCATAGCCAAAGGTTGGATCAACCATCGGCAAAAGAAGAAAATTGTACGGGCGAGCGATTTTCCATTCCCCAAGCATTTCCAAAACATTGTACGTAGTGATGGTCAGGCGCATCATTTGAGGGAGATTGAGCCAGGACGGTTTCTTGCGCTTTAGCTTTAGTGCGCCCCGTACGATGTGGTCCCACATTTCGTAAATCCACTGCGGCACAGCTTCTTCCCAGTCCTTCGGGGAATCCTTGGGCGGATACAGGAAGCCGATGCCGTGCGCCTTCGGATCAATGATCTTGATGTCGTTCTGGCCTATCCTTACGTACAGGGTATAGCGCTTCGCTGCGATGCTGTACCCGTACAACTGGCGCTGCGGGTTTTTTGGGTCTGAGTCAGCGTAGTTCGCGTCCACGAGATTCAGGATTGAACCTTTCACAATCCTGCGATCATAGGGATTCAACGCAGCAAATTTATGGACGATGGCCTGCACTTGGGCCCACGAGAGAATCAGGACACCTTTGCTGCCTGGGATATGAAGCGGTCCGCCCTTTTTAGAGGCTACGATTGCGAGCGAATCCGTGTCGCAAAAAAGATATGTTCCTTTCTTTTCCTCTACACACGCTTCTGTCATGGCGAGCAGTAGGCGACCGCCAGACGTAATAAGGGAAGCTAAGGGCGGAAAGAACCACGCTCCTGGTTTCTCGATCACATCCGAATTATCGGTAAAAGTCTTCTCTCCCGAGAACACTTTGACCGCTACATTGCCATTCTCTATTTCGGGATTCAGTTCAACGAAGAAGCCATAGATGGAATTCGCAAAGATCTTGAGCCAGTAGTAAAGCGCTTCGTCTGCTTTGTGCAGTTTACGTTGTTCGATTACTCTGCAGAATAGATCATCCTGGTACGGATCAATCTCAACCATGCCTCGAAGGTTTACACTCCGCATTCCGGCTTGCTTGCCGTGCGGTACCATGCGGATAGCCCGGAGGATGTGTGGTACCCTGCCAGTTCGGATCACGGATGCAATCAGGTCGGGGCCAGCAAACCACAGCGGCGTGTCGGACGTGAGATAGTTGTTACCGATGTTCTGGGTGACCTGGTTGTACACGGCGCGCACGGGCAGGATGTCGTCATCGGGCTTCACGAGGGCAAAGAAACGGTAGCACTCCCACACCGCAGGCTCAAAGCAGCCATCAAGAGTGGTGCGGTTCAGGAATCTACGCACATTCTCGGTATCATCGTCAAAGCTCACGCTCTCGGCTGTCAGGACATCGAACAGGCCCAAGAGAGCGCAGCAGCTTGGATATTCGCTGGTAAAATCCACAGGCACGACGGGCACCTCTGAGCCGCGTATGCGGGTTTCAGAGCGGCCGCCGTAATAGCCCTGCATGGCAATGCCGAGTATTTCATCGGGGACATCGAACTTCCCCTCTGGCGGGATGATTCCCATTTGATCCAGGTAGGATTTGGCCACCGATGCGGGGGAGTATGCGTTGTAGGGTTTGAGGCCGATGGGGTGCTGGTCGAATTCCCGTTTTAACTCGTTGAGTGCGTCCACGGTACAGCGCCCGTCCTGCCGGGCATAGTCGATTTCTTCAGGAGTCACCTTCCCGGTTGGCTCATGGTCCAGTTTCTTATGTTCGGTTTTCAGTTCTTCGCAGAGTGTCCTGAGCGAAAACGATTGGTTGTATAGCGCCCATGCGAGGGTCCGCAGATCGAGGAAATGCGCCATGCCTTTGTCTTTCCATTCCGCTGGCTTCCATGGCGGCACCAGCTTGATGAACGCCTTCTTGCTGTCGATTGGTTGAATTGTTACGCGGGGATAATTCCGATTTTCTGTTCCGTCTGGATACTGCGACATCGTCAGCGACCATTCGTCTTTGTCGCCTCTAGTCCAATCGAGCGCGAGGCGCGCCAAGTCGAACGGCAGGTTGAACCCCACTACCAGCGCTCCCTGGTACTTTATCGCTGGCCAGAACACTCGTTTCATGAACTCGGAGCGGGAGTATAGCGGGAATCGTGGCGGAAAGGATGCCACATCGGAAACTGCGCTACCCATGTAATTGTCCAGCGCCTTGCGATCTTTTGCGGGCAGATCGTCAGCACAGAAAATTCCCTCTTCTGTGACTAGGTAATTGTCATCCACTAGCTTGCACAGCCGATACACGCCGAAGGTCAGGGACTGATCCGCTGTGGTGCGGGTTTCAGTGTCAAATACAAGCGCGATCTCTGGCCACTTGGGATCATCTCCTGCAGCTGTGCTACCTTTGCGCTTCTTCTTGTCGGGCGCAACCGCAAGAGCCCGCAGAAAAATGTCGTGCTTTTCGCTCGTCACCGTTGGCTCCTATGTTCGGGGGGAAAGTGTTTCCGCAGACAGTCCTGGCAATCTGGATGATTGTGCCTGAAGTAATCCAAATTAGGGTAGGTGCCAAAGGTAGCTCCCGGGTAATAGATGATTCTTCCGCACAATGTTCGGGCATAGTCTAGTTCGACTTTTTCAATTAAGATGTGCTCGACTCTTACTCGTTTTGTCATGCTTTTTTACTCCTGGGATTAGCTGTGACTGCATCATCAAGAAACCAGAGAAAAACATATACTGCCTGCCGCGCAAGCCTCGCACGTTCGGCTGTATCACTGGTCGGCTGCATGCTTACTCGTGCCCGTGCAATGAGGATGGTGACCGCCTCGTGATGGACGCGGCAGAGGGGAATTGTGAAGTACGCAGCATGGTTACGTCCCCCCAGATGGTGTTCCTCGACGTCCTTGGTTGATCCACAAATAGCGCAGCATCGGCGTGTACACTTCTTGCACTGGGGAGGGGCGCTCATGCTATACCGCCGGAGAGGGCGCGGTAGAGAGAATGCGGAAGAACTTCCTTTTGGGCGAGCTTTTTAAGGAAAATTCCCGATGTTATAACGTCGACGCCACCGATCTTCTTTCCATGCCACGGAGCTAAGGCGTTAAGATCGCCACTTAGAAACCTGCTGACTGCTGCATTATATTTTGCGGCGTCAGTCGCCTGCTTCGAACCGCGAACTTTTATTTCAACAGGACCGATCGGACCTGGTATTTGCACGTAGCGAACAAGGCGGTCGGCCTTTGTTGCCCGTAGTCGTCCGCCCGGACGATCTTGTACGAGCGCCGCGTTGACGTACTTCTTGATCGTTCGTAGGGTTACGCCATTGTCGCGCGCTGCTTCGGACGGGGAAGCACCATGCCGCATATCAGCCAGAGCGTGCAACGCACGATCACGGGCAGCGAAGCTGCGCTCGGAGAGCCTGGATTGGCTTGAATTGCGACGGGCGACCATCTATAGACCTTTCAGGACCATCCACAGAATTCCATGGGGCCCAAAAAGAATCTAGAAGATATAAGGGAGTCACCTTATTTCTGCGTAACCGCCTGAGATCAGTTTCTGGGTTGCTCGGAGGTGGTCGCGAACTTTCTGCAGCGCACTGTCTCGGATTTCATTAGGAAAAACAATTTCGGCGATCTGCGTCACAGTCTTTTTCTTTTTGCGGAGATCCCAAATCTTCAGGTGCGTCTCGTAATCCTCTAACCGACGGCGGCTCTTCGGAGTTTTGAAGCCTAGGTCCTGCATCTCTTCTTTTTTGTAGTTTTCGATTGCCCGGATCAAGACGTACCGTGAGTATTCCACCAGATCCTTCAGTGGTCGGTCCAAATCAAATTCCACCCTCAGCATATTGCGATACCGAAATGCCGAATCGGCTGTACCAGTAAACCCCATCTCAAGTAGTTGCTGCATGTAGGTGACGTCCCAATTCAACTCGGGAGCGATCCCCGTAGGCGGGCCAAGCTCCCGGGAGCCGACCTTCCGGGTTCCGTTTTTCCTGCTGAATTGCCAGCTAGGAGGGAATAGATTCCCAATCTGCCACTTTCGGCAAAGGCGGGCTATCTCAGGTGCTATCTCATCGTAAAAATAGTCTTCGTCCACCCCGCTCCACTCATCTTGTCGGCGATCGTAGTCGTACCAATAACCTCTTTGTCTGAACCATTCCCCGAACTTGACTTTGAATTTCTTGTAGTCACGCCCATAGCCGGGATTTCGACGGAGGAATTCCCATTTAAACCAAGCGACAGAATGCGGCAAGGGGTCCTGTGTGTATATGAATTCTTGTCGGTAGGGGAGATGTGCGCGATTCATTCTGTTACCTAGGCCACAGTACACATGGTCGGACCAAAACTCTACACGTGAATCTTCTATCTAGTTGATGTACAATGAGATAGCGGTATCAAGCGGGCCTGCCGTCTGTTACTAGCAGCCGACAAGCCCTGACCACCATCGGAGGAATGCTCCAATGGCAGCTACCAAAAAACTATACCAACTTCCCCAAACTCACAATTCACTGGTACCCCGGCACGGCGTCCTCACCCTCGCTGGTTATGGCATTCGCGTCCAAATGCACGCGGGCCATCTCCTGTTGCACGATGGGATCGCCGACGAGCGGCGGACAATCCGACTGCCACGCGTAAATCATGGCCTAAAGAGGCTGGTCATGATCGGCAGTGACGGCCTCGTTACCCTGGAGGCTCTCCGCTGGCTGGCGGACCAAAAGGCGTCTTTCGTCATGCTGCAGCGCGACGGGGCCGTAGTCTTGACCACTGGTCCGGTTTACCCGTCCGACGCCCGGCTTCGACGCGCGCAGGCTCTGGCACATCACTCGGGAGCCGCCATCCTGATCGCTCGGGAACTGATCGACAGGAAGCTTGCGGGGCAGGAGCGGGTTGCGCGCTACAAATTGCTTGCAACTCAAGCCGCCGACGCAATTTCTCGCTGCCGGGCGGCATTGGAGATGAGTGACTCGCCCGAATCCATTCGCCAAATTGAATCAAAGGCGGCTGGCGCTTACTGGGCTGCATGGCGCACATTGCCCATCACTTTTCCAAGGAAGGACGAGGCCCGCGTGCCGGATCACTGGCGTTCTTTTGGCGCTCGCGTATCGCCCTTAACCGGCTCGCCTCGCCTAGCGGTTAACCCGCCGAATGCCATACTCAACTATCTTTACGCAGTCTTGGAAAGTGAATCCCGGTTAGCCGCTGCCGCTCTAGGCCTTGATCCTGGCATTGGAGTTCTCCACGTAGACGCCCCGGCTCGCGATAGCCTTGCTTGTGATCTCATGGAGGCTGTGCGGCCCCAGGTGGACGCGTTTTTGCTCGATTGGATCACGCGTGAACCCCTGAAGCGAGAATGGTTTTTAGAGCGACGAGACGGGAATTGCCGCCTCATGGCTCAGCTCGCAATCAAGCTTTCTGTAACAGCGCCAACTTGGGGCCGCGCGGTCGCACCGATGGCTGAATGGATTGCCTGGACACTTTGGTCGGGAAGGCGCAAACCAAGCGGTGCTGCACTACCTACCCGCCTAACTCAGCGCCACAAACGCGCGGCAAAAGGCGGGTCGCCGTTGCCTTCACCAGTTTCACCACCACGCAGAGAGAATGTCTGTCGCGGATGCGGGAAAACTATCCGAAACGGACGCACTAATTGCGCTGATTGTGCCATTGGCGGAGCAAAGGAACGCTTGATTAGTGCCGCGAGCCTCGGCCGAGTGGCTGCACGAAGCACGGGAGCTCGTGCCAAACATGTAGCCTCGCGGCAACGGCATGCCCAGGCCTGCTCGGCATGGGACGCTTCGAGACAACCAGCTTGGCTTACGAGCGAAGTGTTCTCGCAACAAATCCAGCCGCTGCTCGCGAACCTTCCAACATCTGCTATTCGATCACTGATTGGTGTCTCACGTTGGTACGCGGGCAAGGTCCGTCAAGGCTACCGCCCGCATCCGAGGCATTGGCTGGCGCTGGCGAAACTGGTTGGCGTTTCGGAGGGCGGGCGAGCAACTGACTCTTAACAGCGTGCAACCACAGCACGCGGTATATTTTTGTACGACTTCTAGCACCACCAGTAAGGCTTTCTGTCCGCGCGGAAGTAGTCTTTTCCAGCAATGGCAATATCCAACAAATACCAGTTTGCGAAAAATTCAAAATAGTTCTGCCTCCTCGGCCTCCTCTTCATCTTCAGGGGCATCATCGGGAATATTGTTTCGCGTCGCGATACCTACAGCCGTCATTCCCGGTTCTCGATCCAGTAAGTCACGAACGAACGTCAGTTCAGGTATGCCTAGCGCTGTGCGGACCGCGAGGTCGATCTCGAAACGGACAACATCAGTTTTGAGTTGCGAGAGAGCTTTCAGGTCTTCAACTGAGAAATGGTCGTAGATGGCCGCCAGCTCCTTCAGTTTCTTGGACGAAAGCGCACGCACATCCAGAACCGGCATCGACTGCCACGCGGGTTGCTTCAGCTGCGTCCAAGCTCCTTGAGTGACGACCCGGCGACCGAAGCAGAGCAGAATTGACAACGAACTATTGAGCCAAAGAAGCAATGCCTTCTGTTGCTCAGCGTTGAGTCCGTCTGGTTTAAAAGCCCACCACACATTCGCAAGTACTTCCTCGTCAAAACCAATTGCGATAACTCGGTGCGTGTTTAGACGAAGGCGTTCAACCAGCAGTATGCGCCCTGCTCTTTCCCACAAATGTGCTCCGTAATTTGGGCCCCGAGGCGATTCCAGCCACGCAGCGAGTTGGACATTTGGCTTTTGCCGAATCGTGACATCTCGGGCCGAGTCATTCCCCCAGAAGCCAGGATATGGAGTCCAATCATCCCTCGTCACCTTGAATCCCTCGCTGATACGCTTGCGATCTGGACCAAGGGCGCCGAGAGAATCCAACCTGCATAGAGAGAGTTCTACAATTTGCCCTTTGCCAGGGATGCGAAGCGCTTTTTCCTCAAGTGTCCGGTAGATGCGCAATAGCTCAGTCTGGGCGAAGAGTGCACCACACCAGTTTTGTTCTCCGCTTGCTGGCGGGAGCGAAACCATCTCACCAAGTCTGCCACTCGGACCACTGATCGCGGAGATACCCTCCCCTTCAACGGTCACAGGCTTATGCACTTGGACGATTCGGTTCGCGAGGTCAATTGCTTCGTGGATTGAACGGGGATTTCGGCACAGGTTGATATAGACCGTCCGTCCGGGAGGGGCCTCCTCCTCACGCTTTCTCGCAATGAATAAAACCTCAGATATGTCTGTGTTCTCCGAGAAATTCTGGCGCTCTGCATCATGACTCGATACCACTGTTTCCAGGTGATAACGGTCCGAAATCAGTTGTCGTGTCTCTGCCCATGCCTCACCGGAGGCAACCGCAGCGGGAAGTACGAAGGCAAGGCGTCCTCCAGTTTTCAGCCATCGGTCGGCTAACGCGACAAATACACTGCCTAATCCGGCGGTCGCGCTCGCCCCGATTTGTCCCACACGCCGTTTCAATTCTGCTTGAAGTCCGCCCCGCTCGTCCGGCAGTGATCCAAACAATAGGTTGCCGCCTACACTCCGAACAAAGGGCGGGTTCATCACACACAGGTCCAGCTTGGGCAGTTCCGCTGTGGTTGCCTGCGAAAAGCCTGCTCCGGTGCGGATGGATTCGATGTGAGAGTAATCGAGCGCCATCTGGGTCTTAACCGAATCGCTTGTCAGGAAATCCAAACTGCCTAGTTTGGCAATGCCATGGTCCATTCCGAGCGGCATAACAAATAATCCCATTCGCACGAAGGCCACGTCCGGTGCAAGCATCGCGAGGGTTGAGGCAGTTAAGTGGACTGCTGACGGAAGAACGTCGTACCCGTGCAGCACATTCTCCATGAGGGCACGATGCAACGTAGACATGTCCTTGGTGTCGAGCGAGAGATTTCGCTCTGCTCGAACCGTGATATAAGCGTCGGAGATTGCTTGAGCTGTTGCCATCAAAAGGGTTCCGGTGCCACAGGCGAGATCAGCGACTTTGAAATTCGCAAGCTCAGCGGGATTGCTAAAATCCTGTTTCCATTTCGCTGCGATAGTCAGTTTCAAAAGCAGAGTGGCAGCCGAAACCGATGTGTAGTAGGTGCCGAGATATTTGGCGTGGTGCAGAAGCCAGTGATAGATACGGCCCATCAGGTCATGCCGAAGGGCCGCTTGCTTCGAACAAATGTCAATCGCTTCCGTCAGAAGCGCCCGCGTTGCGATTTCGGAGTTCCCGCTCGCTGGCAGCTCATTCAATACTCTCTCGCCAAGCTGGAAAATCGGGACATAGTTGATGTTCTCCCAAATCCAATTCCAATGCTTGGCAGTAGACCCTACAAGATCCTTAAACTTATCGAGTTTGCGTAAGGATGTGACGCGTCCATCCGTCTGTGCAAGTTGTTCCTGAAAAATGAAAGCGTTGGCTAAGACAAGCGCGGAAACCTTGGCTGCGGTTTCCCGGCGATCTTCCGCCTTTTCCGGCTTTTCACCCCTGGGAGGCGTCAGCCCAAGGATTTCCGACAATCGGTCGCACGCACCTTTTTGCCCCATCCACAGTCTTGCGACACCTTCCAACCGCAAAGACAAGGATGTCGCGGTCTGTTCAACGATGTCGTCTTTCGTAAGCGCTTCCTGCGAATGCCGGAGAGCATCCATCAGCGAAGCGGGCCTCCCTTCAAACCAATCTTCGGTTTCGTGCGTCTCAGCGACTATCCGGTACTTGAGTTCTGTATTGTGAAGAGCCTCAAGCATCTTGGTGGTGCGGGTATTGCGAAGGGCGGCAGGATAGACGACCGCTGCGGCTATGTGGGCAATACCACTGCGGACCCGCCTGCGGGCATCCTCGAGGACGACTTGCTCCGCATTCGGATGGTCCGCGAATTTCCCTTCAAGCACAACACGTAAGCCGCGAAGTTGAAACAGAACGTCCGGGCGATGTTGACCATGAACGTGAATGGTTTCGGCATCAGCCGTTACTCCCAGACTGGAAATGAGAATGGCCAGTTGGGTGTTGACGACCTCTTCGCGATTGCGTTGCAGAGCCATCCTTGGAGTCTGATTTCTATCAGGGAAACATTGATATTGGAAGTGACCGTCGAGACGCTGGCCTACAACAAGATTGATGCCTTGGCTTTTCAGTCAGAACCTGTTCCGATTCGTCCCGCCAAAAATGAGATTACGCCGTCGACAAGTTGCCCACCAAGTAGTGCGTGTTTGTGACCCTTTTCGATACCGCCCGCCCTCGGCCCGCCTCCCTCGCGCCCCGCTTAGCTTGGCGCACTCACGTTAACTGTTAAGTACACAGGGATGCCCCGGAAGCCTTCCCCCTGGGCCGGTCCGGAACGAGACAGGATGCAGGGCGGGGGCCCACGCGCGCGTAGGAGCGCGCTTGTGTTTGCCAGCGTGCGCGGGGATCGCGCCTCTCTGCTCGGATCAGGCGGACTTCTTGGTACGGAGCAACACAACTGTCGATTTGTTCAATCGCTGCGAAGACGAGAGCGTGTACGGCTGTCGCATTACAGATGGAGCCTTCAGTTCGGCGCCAGACGCGCTGCGATGCATCGCACAAAGATCATAGGGACTGACCCGATTTTTCGGTTTCTCGCTCATATTTGCGCCTCTAGTCTGAAGGTTCCAGGTAAAAATTCCAAAAACTATTCGTTAGCATAGCATCGCCGGTCATGACACGGAAGATCGAGTTTGAGACCGTCTCTCGAAGGAGGTGGTACTCGACATCCCCAATAGATTTCCTTTCGATGCTGAACTGTAGAGTTGTTGTGACAATTCTGTGTATCAACTTCGCGCAGTCCTCTAATGTCCTTACCACTAAGACTCCATTTGCGACGCCGGTGTCAAGATTCACCTGAATTCCCAAAGGGTGGCTTTCCCTTAGTGTTTCCGCTCGCCTCGCGTAGTGTCCTTGGGCTGTCTTCACAAGCAGTTCCAAGGCTCTCTTGCTGTCCACTTTTTCTGGCGCATCGAGCCATTGCCGTAGTTGGGGATTCTCCCACGCGAGATTCGGGGAGAGAGCTTGAAGTCGTTCGAGGATGACAGACGATTCGGACTGACTGTAAAGCGCCGAAAGACTCTTAACGGAACCCACAATTTCGTATTCTGTGGGCGAAGGTACGTAAGCAATGACAGGCTTTCCCTGGGCCAACGTGGATGCGAGTTCAGAATCCTTGCCTAGCGTATCGGATTCTTGCGCTAAATAAAGAGTGCACTTTGCTCGCTTCAGCATAAGTGCCTCTGCCAAACCCTTATCGATGCGATCCGCGCAGTATGCTTGGGTTGGGTCGAACCAGCGAAGCTTCAAGTCTTTAATCAGGTCATGGTTGAAGAGTTGGTTGGCGAACTGGGCAACCTCAACGTACTCATGCCTACGTCGCATTGACGTTGCCACATACACGTCCAGATGATCGGAAACAAGGTAGGCATGCTGATTGCGAATCCCCTTGTCGCGAACTCTCTCCAACACCTTTCTTGCAGCCAACGCAACCTCGTCATGTGGGTTTTTCTCAAGCTTGTCGTTGAGTTCCTTCTGAATCACATAGCCAAGGTAATAGGTCTCATTCAACGGAATCGGGTCCACCGGATGAATAGCGTCATGTCGGTTTTTGAGCATCTCTTCGTTAACTGGCTGAGTCGAAGCGTGGTAAAAACGCAATTCGTCCGCATCGCGAGCGAACTTCTTGAAACCAAACTTAACGTTTCCAAAGAACAGGAGGGACAGTTGACGAGCCCGCTCCACTCCCGTTTCAAATTCCTGGATTGATCGAATCGCGCAACCCGGTTTGTAGTCGAGCGTCCCGTCAGCGAGGAACTGAAAGAATGTGCGAGTAACTCGATCGTATCCGAATAGCAGCAGGAGTTCATTTAATTGGCTGTAGCCGAGACCCGTCTTAGGGAAACTTGAAATTCGATCTAGCCCTTGGGAAAGCGGCGCACGCTGACCGGTAAGAGCCTCAAGCAATTTGGCAATCGTTTCAGCTTCACCCGTTGCCATTTCCACCTCTTTTCTTTGTGAGAGCGAACTAGCGATTATACTTACGTTCCTAGAGCTCTGTGCTTGAACCTCGGAGCCTTTACAAATAACGAACACACGCGGGACGTTGGTAATCCCTTCGTTTGTAGCCTCGTGGGTCCCTATCCCCCACGGGGTCCCAAGCATCCAGCATACGGGTGGATTGCTAAGTAAACGCCACAAAGCTGTGGCGCTCGCCGCTCCGCGCCGCTCACTAGCGCGCGCGCCCCGGCCTGGCTACTCGCGGGCGGGTCCGGCCCAGGGGAGGGAGCATTTTGCCGTCGCTGTACACATACCCGTCAAACAGCGGACGGGGTGGAAGGAGAGGACGGCAAAACTGCCACACCTCCATCCAATTAGACTGCCAGCCAAGGTTTGGGGTTTAGCCGGAATTCGTGCGCTAGTAGGCCAGGCCGGGGCACGCTCGCGAGTTGCGGGGTTGTTTACGCAAACTTGCGATCTTCGAGCGCGTTGATGAGCTCTTCCTTTGTGCGATAGCGTTCAATCGTCCCAAGCACACCAATGAAGCACGACCACGCATTCACCAAAAACTCTTCAAGAACATCTAAGTCGGCTATGGAATTGCCGTGATGGACAAAAGATGATCGTAGGCTATACGTCTGCGCAAAATTGGATGCAATTGCCTTTCGTTTTGCCTGGGAATCCCCGACGACAAAAGCCATTCGTTCTGCTACTGACTTCTGGATGGGCTCGTTTTCGTTGCGCAGAAAAACTGATTCAAGCGCCACCATAACGTAGACCAGCTTATCTGCGGGATCGCTTGCAACACTATTCCGCGAATAGAGGAGTAGGGCATCAAGCAGCGTTTTCTTGAATGGAGTTTGGTTCTCCTGGGTAGCCAGTGTTGATAAGGAACGGATAACCTCACGCATCTGTGAAATGTAGTTGTTGTCGATTATCCACGCTGTCTGCTTGGAATATTCTGCTGATCTGACGTATTGAGGTATGTTCCCTTGTCCCACGAAGATCAACTCTGAATTTATGTAAACCGCCTCCCGACCCAAAAGCGTGCAGAAGGACTGCAGCCGAGGAGAACGGTTTGCCATGGACAAAAAGCGAAGCAACGATGTTGCTGTCAGTGCTTTTTCTCGCGCAATCTCAACGGCGCGCGCTTTTTCGGCACCAGCAATTGTCACCACTGCGGCGCACGCACCCTGAAGTCTTGCACGCTCCTGGTCAAAGAATTGCTGGAGAGAGTTTCTGTGATCTGGGGATTTCGACATTGCAGCCGCTTGCCACTTATCTATAAACTCCCTTGTGATGGTCTTGAATGTCACTTGTCCAAGAGTGATATCAGACTGCAAATGGACACGATAAAGGGGAATCCAGATTGTTGCATCTATCAGTGCAGAGTTAACTTTCTCAAGAAAACACTTTGACAACTCTGTTGAATCCCCACCTTGGTGGCGACCGATAAGCCATTCAAATACGGCGTCCAGACTGAATGTTTCACTAATCACATCTCGCAGCACAGAACACTCTTGCAAACGTGAAGCAAGTTTTTTGAGCTGTTCGAAAGCGCTGCCCTCAAGTCCGACTCTGTACCCGTCCCGTTCGATGAATCGACCGACCTCGACGCCTCTTCCGTCCACAATAGAGGTTGTGTTCGTAATCGGGCCTATGATATCGCCTTGCTTAATCTGTGCCTTGGGTTGAATGTCAGGTATGTATGTTGCTTTTGAAGACGACTTAGGGTGCCTAGTTTGCACTTGGCGCAGAATCTCGGTCGCCACTTCGTCAAAGCGCTTGCAGGCGTCGGGGTGTAGATCGACTGACATCACAGGATTTTGGCACTGCGATTCGCCGCAGTATAACCCTTGTGAAGCAACTAAATCCGTGACGCGGGATACTCCTATGCTTGATCGAATGACAGATGTCGCAACATTCGAGAGTAGCAGCTGAATTTTCTGCGAGAACAACTCGGGGGTGAGCCATGCCGGTTGGCTGGATTCGTCCCATGACGAGCGTGCTCTAGAATGCCGACGTTGGAAGTCCGTTTGTTTGGCCAGAGCTTCGGGAATTTGGCGGGTGGCCCATACAAGTTCGGGGTGCCCCACTCATTCGCGCACTTTGCGAATGAGTGGGCGACTCTCACCACTCCAAACTCCTCAGCCGGAGCAGTTCTTGGGTCATCCCCGTAGAGTAAGTGCCAGACTTCGAGCTTGACTGCAACCACCAATTCATCAGATGGCGAGAAGACCCACTCATTCGCAAAGTGCGCGAATGAGTGGGGCACCCCCAAGGTTCGGCACTTTATGTTCTCGAGGACGGAATGTCTGGGCCACCCGCCAGCGTCCCCAGTTAGCAGTCCGTACGAACTGGAGACTTAGGCCGGAGAGCGCGGGGTGAGCCTACTTCTTTTTCTTCTTTTCGTTGCCCAGTTTCCTGGCGAGTTCTTCCATCAGCTTGGGCTTGAGTTCGGCGAGCATGTTGTCGACGATGCTGGAGACGTCCGGTGAGGGCTCGTCGGGTGTGGCAGCGGCTTGCGATTCCACTTCGGGTCTGGCTTCGGGCTCAGCCGGCGGGGCTGGCTCTGGCTTCTGCACGTTGAATCCGGCTTCGGCGTCAGCGATCTGCACCGCGATCTGCGACCCCATAATCGAGTCGCGAATCTGGTGCCAATTGGCCCAGGCGGCGGCGAGCTCGGCTTCGCGCTGGCGATCGTCGGAGTCTGCGGCCGGCGAGACAGGTTCCAGGGTGGTTGATTCGCCGGCTGAGGAACTGGCTGAGGCCGCGGCCGCGTAGGCTGCTTCTGCCGGTGCAGGAGGCGGGGCGCTGTCAGCGATCGACGCGACGGGCGCGCTCACTTCCGCGGGCGAAGATTCCGAGGCGGTTGCAACTGCCTCCGCCGGAATCGGTTCCGGCGTCGGGACTGGTTCGGAAATGGCAACTGCTGGTTCTGAACTCGGGTCCGCAGGAACGTCGCGGGATGGTTCTGTGCCTGGCGCAGCGGACTCGGCCGGCGCGATCGCGGGAAGCTCTGCGATCGACGCGGCCGCAGCGACTTCCAGGCTGGCTGCGGCGAAAGCGGTCCGGGCCGCATCGGCGGCTGCGAAGGCGGCGTAGGACTTTTCCATCTCGCGTTCCAGAATGAGAGTGGATTCCTCTTCCGCCAGAGGAATTGGCTCTGCGATCCACCGGGGTCCGGAGGCGAATGTGCCGACTGCGGCCAATTCCGCCACGGCGGCGGCAACTCTGGCCGGAGTTTCGTTGGTCAGGTCGCCGTCCGGTCCAGCAGAGTCACGCCCGTCTCCGTTCGTGGGTGCTCCCAGGGAGGCCACGGCCGCCAGGACTTCGGCATCGTGATGCGTAGACCTGTCGGCGGCTACTGCGGGTTCCGCGATCGGCTCGACCGCGGCGTTGGGCTGTGATTCTGTTTCTGCGGGCGCGGCGGACTTTTCTTCGGTGGGAGCAGGTTCACTTGCCGCAACTTCGGGAGCGGGAATCGGTGCGGTCTCCTCGGATGCAGGAGCAGGCTCGGGGACGCTCTCGGCTGGAGCACTCTCGGCGGGCGAAGCCTCCATCGGTGCCACGGAGGCGAAGGTCGCAGGAGCAGGCTCGGCGGCGTTCTCGTCTGCCACGACCGCCGCAGCATCCACCGCTTCCGGCATCACCGTAGTTTCCGCTTGCGTCGTTGCCGGAGATATTGCTTCTGGCGTTACCGCCATTTCTTCCAGCGCTGCGACCGGCGCGTCGGGCGCGGGAGCAGCCGGCGCTGGTTTGCCGCTGAACGCTGCTGCCGCGGCCGTGATCGCCGCGATTTCTTCGGGGGTAATGTCTGCCGGCAACCCCGCCGGGATGGGGCGCTCAAATTCAGTTTTCACTTCCGCCGGCTTGAAGTCTTCCGGGCGGGCCAGTTCGCGGAAGGTGGCAGTCGCCACCGCAGGCGCTTCCGGCGGCAGTTCTTCGTGCAGTTTGTGTACCGGCGGCGGAATGATCAGCCGTTCTTTCCATCCGGTTTCGCGGTCACCGAAGTCTTCCCCTTTGCCCTCAACCGAGGCGATTGCTTTGGCGAAGCGGCCGGGCTTGTAGGGTTCCGGTTGGGGAACGATCTTGTCTTCGAGCTTGGTAAGCGCGGTCAGGAGTTCACTGGCCTCAAAGGGTTTGACGATGTAAGCGTCGGCGCGAACCCGGCGGGCTTCTTCGGGTTTGAAAGGCTCCAGTTTGCCTACGGTGAGCAACACCGGAATGCGCGAGGTCTCGCGGTTTTCCTTGATCCGCTGGCACACTTCCAAGCCGCTGTAGCCGGGCATGTAGACGTCCAGCACAATGAGGTCTGGCGCCTGCTCAGCGATCTTTTTGAGCGCCGCCGAGCCGTTGTTGACCGTGACCACCTCATAGCCGGCATCGGTGAGTATGCGCCGGCCCATGTTCTGGGCTGTCACACTGTCGTCCGCGAGCAGAATTTTCCGCGCCAAGGGTTTCCTTTGGTGAGGGGGAGATAGCGCGAAATTAAATCGTCCGGCGCCCTAAGTCAATGACAATAGGCGAGTAACAGGTTACGAGCGGTCAACCCCATGTGGGTAGAGAAGGGTTCGGAGCCAAGCCCCAAATAGGGAAGCTCGGGTGCCCTGTGCGAGCCCTTGGTAGGCGGTGCAAAAACGCCCGTGTTTCAGAAGGGAATGATCTTCTTCAGGCCCTTCTTTTTCTTACGTTTGCTGGAAGAAACAGCGGTTTCATCCGCCTGGTCTTGACTGCCTGCGGCGGCAGTATCGCTGGGCTGGCTCGAAGTGCTGCTGGCTGTGCCCTGGTCTGGCGCACCGGTTTGGATCTCGTTCACCTGGGGTGGCGGGGGCAGGGTCTGGCCATTGCCGTCGGCCACATTCGGCTTCAGCTCATTCGCGTCGGCGGGAACGTTGGGCTGCAATTCCCCAGCGGCTGGTGGCGTTCCTGCGGAGTCGCTGGCCGCAGCTGTGCTGTCCGCCGGAGTGGCGTTGTCCGCCGGGGCAGCCGAGTTGTCCGGGGGCGTGTCGGAGCGGGGAGCCGGCTGGTCCGGCGGCGGCGCGCCGGTTCCAACGGTCTCTACCGAAAGCGTACCTTTTCCGCCGGTGCCCATCATGGCGCGGGTTGCCCGCTGCACCACTTCGGTGGCGCTGACCGGCGTGGGATCGACCAGCGTAGGTTCACCCACTTTGGTGGCTTGGGCCACGTCGGGATGCTTCTTGAAATTCCCCAACATCTTCGAGACCATACCGGTTTCTTTGCGGCTGTCTTCCTCGGCTTTGTTTTGGGCTACGGCGGCGCGGGTCGGCCTGGGTACGGGCTGGTGCAAGGCTTGCAGACGCGCCTTCGCGTCGTCCGCCCGGCCCATCAAGGGATAGCGCGTCAGGATGCGAGAGTAGGCGTCGGTGGCCCCTTTGGTGAAATCCTGAATCAGGCGGGCCTTGGCGGTCTCGTTGAGCTTGCGCGCGCGCAACATCTCGATTTCACCTTCGTAGGCCTGGCCCAGGAGGTACAGAGCTTCATCGGCATGGCTGTACAACGGATACTTGTCCACCACCGATCGCAAGCGGGCGATGGATGCGGGATAGGACTCACGCAGATAGTAGAAACGCCCGACGCGGAGCTCGCGCTCGGCGAGCACTTCCTGCACTTCGAGCAGACGCTGTTTAGCTTCGGGCAGGAGCTTGCTATCGGGATATTGGAGAATCAGTTGCCGGTACTCTTCTTCGGCCCGCAGGGCGTGGGTGAAATCGCGGTCCGGCTTCTCCATCTGCTGGTAATGGATGTTGGCGATCTTGAGCTGCGCCTCGGCAGCCTCGGGCATGTTGGGGAAGAAGGTCTCAAAATCCTTGTATTCGATTTCCGCCTGCGACAGTGCGGCGTTCCCGCCTTCGGCGTACCAGGAGTCGGCCACGGCCAGCTTGGCACGGGCGATGAATTCGGAATCCGGGTAGGTATTGATCAAGGTCTGCAAGGTCAGCCGGGAGACGTCGTACTTGTTGTGTTTCATGGCGTCCATGGCCCGGTCGAACAGAACCTTGTCGGGCTGCTTGGAGCCGACGTTGGCCAGCGGGTTGTTGACCTTCTTGTTGGTGCAGGCGATGGTCGCGGCCAGCACGACCAGAAGAACCAACACCGGAATACGACGTGACATAGAAAACCTCGGGAGAATCTCTAAGTGCCGAGCCTGCGCAGGAATTACACCTTCTGCAGGGTTGCCTCGACCGCTGTCTTGAGCAGAGTCTGGGCGTTACTCTTTGGATCACCTTTACCGAATACCGCGTTGCCCGCCACCAGAATTTCTGCCCCCGCCCGGACCACTTCAGCCACGGTATCCAGGCCGATCCCGCCGTCCACCTCAATGCGATAGCTGAGCCCGCGCTGGGCGCGAAGTTCCGCCAAGCGGCGAATCTTGCGCAACGACCCGGGAATGAACTTCTGCGCCCCGAAACCAGGGTTTACCGACATGACCAGGACATAGTCCACGATGTCGAGCACCTCGCTCAGCGTTTCCACTGGAGTGGCGGGATTGAGCACGACTCCCGCGAGCGCCTGGTGGCTGCGAATCAGGTGCAGGGTGCGGTCCAGATGCCGGCACGCCTCCTGATGGACCGAAATCCAGTCCGCCCCGGCCTCGGCAAACTCGGGAATGAACTGATCGGGGTTCTCGATCATCAGGTGGCAATCCAGCGGCGCGTTGGTGGCCTTGCGCAGGCTCTTTACCACCAGTGGCCCGATGGTGATGTTGGGCACGAAGTGACCATCCATCACATCCACGTGAATGACCGTGCCGCCGCCCTCGGTGGCATCGCGGACCTGCTCCGCCAGACGGGCGAAGTCAGCCGACAAAATCGAAGGTGCAAGCTCGATCAAACCTGGGCTCTTCGGGTACGGGACTTTGTGCAAATTCTACCACGCACGGCACTTGCCCATCGTCTAAACTCGGGGCAAAAGCCATGCAAATCCCAAACCTCGACATCTTCCTGGAATACCTCGACAAGGTGCACCAGCGCACCATGCGGGTAGTGCGCTGCGTCCCTCCGGACAAGCTGGAGTGGTCTTTCCGCCAGGGCAAGTTCACGCTGGGCGACCTGCTGCGCCACATGGCGGCGATCGAGCGCTACATGTTCGCCGAAACCATCGCCGGAAACCCCAGCCGCTACGCCGGTTGTGGCAAAGAACTGGCCGACGGCTACGAGGCTGTGGTCATGTTCATGGAAAGAATGCACCGCGAGTCAGTCGAAATATTCTCCCGCCTGGGTCCCGACGACCTGCAGCGCAAGTGCACCACCCCGGACGGAGCCTCCATCACGGTGTGGAAGTGGTTGCGGGCCATGGTGGAACATGAAATCCATCATCGCGGCCAGATTTACATTTATCTGGCGATTTTAGGTGTTCCCACCCCACCGCTTTATGGCCTGACTTCGGAGCAGGTACGGGAGCGCAGCGTGAAAGCCTAGAGCTACCGCCGGGGACCGTGGTGCTCCTTCCACACGGTCAAAGCCTTCCGTTACATGAGGTCCCCTTGCCCTCCCGCTAACATATTGCAGGCGCAACTGGAGGTGAAGGCATGAAGAAGTGGAAACTGGACCGCATTGTCAGCGTGGCGACCCTGGTCACGTCGCTGCTCGCCCTTTACCTTGTGATCAAGAAACCGGCGCCGGTAGCGACACCGCAACCTGCAGCGGTGACGGCGGCCGCGGCCGAGTCGTTCCAACAGAAGGTGCAGCAACTGGGGCAACCGCAGCAGCCGGGAGAAGCGCCCGCCGAAGTGCACTTTACCTCGGACGAGGTTGGCGCCGCCCTGGCGCAGGCAACCGGACTTGTCTCTACCGCCACCGGGCAGCCTGCAGGCAGCACACCGACCCTCTCCTCGCCCGATGCCGTAGTCGCACCGGGTTCGCCGGACGTCAAGGACTACCAGGTGAATTTCGATGGCGACATCGCCCGCGGCCAGTTCCTGACCCAGATCGGCGGGAAGGATGTTTACGTCACCCTGGCCGGGCACCTGGCTTCCAAGGACGGTTATGCGACGTTCGAGCCGACCGAATTCAAAGTCGGCGATCTGAGCATCCCCGTGTCGTTAATCAACGACGCGTTGCAGAAACGTTTGGCCGAACAGCGCGACCGCCTGAAGCTGCCCGACAACGTGGGCGGAATCAAGGTAGAGAACGGCGAACTGGTGATGACCCAGAAGTGACCGCGTTTGTGGGGCGGAGCCGTTCGAAAACCTCGACGTCGCCTAGTTGTGCTTGATAAACTCGCCCGTCTTCTTACCCGTCAAGTCGTTGTAAAGAGTCACCAGCCACTGCTCGCTGGAGATGAAATCTCCTGACCACTTCTGCCAGGGGGCGAGCACGTTTTCCTGTTTCATCTGGTCCATGGTCTTGCCCTGCTGGATGCCTTTTTCGACGACAGCCTTGGTGTCTTTCAGCATGGCGAGGAAGCGGCGCACATCGTCCAGATTAGAGATTGGGCCGTGCCCGGGAATCACCTTCACATCTGCGGGTAGCTGGGGAACGATCTGCTCCAGCGCCGCAATCATGCCTTCCACGCTGCCGCCGCCACTCAGGTCAATGAAGGGGAAGCCGTAGGTGACGAAGTCGTCGCCCATGTGCACGACGTTCGACTTGGGAAAGAAGATCACGCTGTCGCCGTCGGTGTGCCCGCTGGGGAAGTGCAGGGCGCGGATGTCTTCACCATTGAGGTGGACGGTGACATCGTGATCAAAGGTGAGGATGGGCAGCGCTTCTTTCGGCTGGGGCTTGGCGTCAAAGTGGACCGCGCCATTGTTGCCCGCGACGCCGCCTTCTTCCAGGCGTTTGCGCACGTTGTCGTGGGCGATGATAGGCGCGTCTTTCTGAAAGTTTGCGTTTCCGCCTACGTGGTCTTCGTGGTAGTGGGTGTTGATCACGAAGCGGATGGGCTTGTCGGTGATGCCCTTGAGGGCGGCACGAATCTTGTCGGCCAGCGGCGCGTACTGGTCGTCGACGATCACAATGCCGTCGTCGCCAATCGAAGCCCCGATATTTCCGCCTGCACCGGCCAGCATGTAAACGTTGCCGGAAACCTTGCTGACCTTCATCTGGACTTTGCTGAAGTCCTGGTCCTGGGCCGAGACCCAGCTCGAAAACGTCAGTGCCACGGAAAGGATCAGAAGCTTACGCATGCGTGCTCACCTCGAAGAGAGGGAATTGTACACGGAAGAAGTCGTCAGTCGTCAGGATCAACAGAATGGGCTGATGACTGACGACGGATGACAGACGACTGTGGGTTCATTCCGGCGTGCCCTGGAACAGGGGCCACAACTGGTTGCCAATCACCCGGTAGACCACGAAGGCGCTGCCGGCATCGGAAACCTGACGGAACAGCAGTTCGCCGCTGCCATTGCCGTCGGCATCCACGGCGTCGATCAATTCCATTCGCGGCGTCACGTCCAGATGGTTGGCGTCGGTCACGCTGGAGAACGCCTTGTGCAGTTCGCCGTAGAGATCCTGGCGGGCGACGAGCGTGAGATAGAACTGCTGTCCTGGCGCCGCCGCCTTGGGCGCCTGCGGGACTCGCACGGTTGCCATCAGCACCAGCACCGGCTCATTGCTGTTCGAAAGATCGAAGACGCGCAATTGGATGTCGTCGAAGCCGGGCTGCAGTGGCTGGGATTTCGTTTTCACGGCACCTACCGTCTCCGCTGCCATCGTCTTGACGTGGGTGCGGACCTCATCCGTTGCGAGTGCCAATATCTTCTTGCGCAACTGCTGCTCTTCATCGGGCTTCAGGGCGAAGGAGTAGGGGCGGGGCTCAGCGCCACCCGCGTCAGAAATCGCGGGAATGATCTGGATCGCAGCCGTGGTCGCCGGCGGTTTCTTGACTGCCGCAGGGGCTGTTGCGGATGTTTTGGGTGTGCCGGGGGCCTGCTTCGGCGCCGGCTCAGGCTTGCCACGGCGCAGCACGGGACGATCACTGTCGTCGGGCGGCTGAGCAGGCTCAGGCGCGGCAGTGGGGGCGGTGGCAGGGCTGGGTGGAGTGGGCGTTCCCGCCGGCGGTTGCGGCTTGGTTTCGGCAGGCGGAGGTTCTGGCGCCTTGGGCTTTTCACGCCGCAGCACGGGAGGCGCATCCACGTCTTCATCGGGAGGTCGCGACGGAGCCAAAGCCTTCTTAGGCGGAGCCGATCCTGCGGGCACCCACGTGCCTTCGCCGAGCCAGGTATTTCTTGCCTGGAGCGCTCCGGTCACGGTGAACAAGCCTTGTGAAACGCCGGTGCGGATCGCCTCATAAACCGTCCCCGATTCCAGGACCATGGGCACCGGGGAGGCCTTGAACGCGGCCGCGTCGTAGAACTTGCCTTCGAACAGGATGGTGACCGGGACCAGGTGGGCCTTGCCGTTAGGCGCCAGTTCAAGCAATCCCAAAGCCCGCGGGCCCTTGTTGGCCTTTGCGGCAACCTGCGCCGCCAGGACTTGTGCCAGCAGCAGAGCCACGCTGGCCAGGATGACGGCCCGGTGGGCCCTGCGGTATAACGTTGGACGAGAAGGAGACACCGCCATGGATATCAATGATAAGGCCCCGGAGTTCACTTTGCCCGATGAGAATGGCAAAGACGTCTCGCTCAAGGATCTTCGGGGTAAGACGGTAGTGCTGTTCTTTTATCCCAAGGCCGATACCCCGGGTTGAACCATAGAGGCGTCCGGGTTCCGTGACGCATACAAGAAACTGCAGAAAGCCGGGGCCGTAGTTCTTGGCATTTCGGCTGACCCGCCCAAGGCCCAGAAGAAGTTTCAAGATAAGTACGACCTGCCCTACACCCTGCTCTCCGACGCCGACAAAAAGATCTGTGAAGCCTTCGGTGTGATCAAAGAGAAAAACATGTATGGCAAGAAAGTGATGGGGATTGCGCGTACCACCTTCGTGATTGGGCCGGATGGAAAAATCGCACACGTGTTTCACAACGTAAAGGCGGATGGCCACGCCGAAGAAGTGCTGGCGTATCTGAAGGGGGCGGCTTAAAGCCAGGTCTCGGACTCGGTTTCGACGAGTCAGAGACCCGGCGTTTCAGGGATTGTTGCTATTTTGCCGTTGCTGCCGCCGTGGTCGAGAACGTCATCGCGGTTTCGGCCGGAACGATGGCTTCTTCCTTGCCGGTTGCTGCGGCCACGCCGGTTCCCGCCCCGGCGCCCACAACCGCTCCTATAGCAGCGCCTTTGCCGCCGCCCGCCACCGCGCCAATGAGCGCGCCCGCGGCTGTGCCGCCACCGATTTTCGTGGCATTGCTCTTGGTGTGGCTCTTGCCCTTGGCGTGATAGGCGCTGGTGGAGATCGGCACCATCTTGCCGTTGAGCTCTACTGAGGTGAGCCGGAGCGTAAGCTGTCCGGGCTCGTGCAGCCGCCCACTGGCCTTGGCATAAGTGACCTTGCCGCGGACTGGTGCGCCGGCCTTGGCCAGGGTCTTGCCGCCGACCACCAGACTGTTTGCCAGCGTGGCGTCGAATTTCTCACCCGCCTTGGCCGTACCGGAGCTGATTTCGGAACCCATGCGTATGGTTAGTTTGGTTCCGGCAGGAATCGTCTGCGCGGCTGCAACCGCTGCCAGCAGCAGCGTCATGGAAAAGGTCTTCAGGAATTTTCCGAGCATAAGTCCTCCTCGAATACCCAAGCAGTGGCAATATGAACGGTGGCGTTGCACAAAAAATATCACTTTTCCCGGTGCTCGACGTTATGCAACTTGATTCGAAGAATCGTGGGAGCTTGACCCGTTTTCGCAACCCGCTGCCACGCGAGTTCTTCAATCGCGATCCCCGTCGCGTGGGCCGCGACCTTCTGGGCAAAGTGCTGGTCCGGCGCACGGGACGGAAACTGCTGGCTGCGCGAATCGTGGAAACGGAAGCCTATCTCGGCGAAGACGATCCTGCAGCCCACGCCGCGGCCGGGCGAACCCCGCGAAACGCTGTGCTGTTCGGACCTCCGGGATACGCCTACGTGTACTTCATTTACGGCAATCACTATTGCCTGAACGTTTCCTGCCTGCCGGACGGCGTGCCCGGCGGAGTTTTGTTTCGAGCCGCGGAGCCGCTGCTCGGAATTGAGGAAATGGCGCGTGCGCGCGGTGTGGAGATCGCCAATCCGCGTGATCTGCAGAAACTCACCAGTGGCCCGGGACGAATGGCCGAGGCTTTCGGCATTACCCGCGAGCGCGACAACGGCAAAGATCTCACCAGCACGCGCTCACACCTTTGGCTGGCCGATGATGGCTACCCTACCGCGCGAGTGTTGACCACCAGACGGATCGGAATAACTAAGGCGGCTGACAGTCCGTTACGATACGTCATCGCTGGAAGCGAGTTTGTGTCCGGGCCCAAGGGAAAGACATAGGGATAGCCGCCTCGGCTGTGTGGGGCGAGCGAAGGCTCGGCAACTTTATGGTTGCAGAACGGTGTTGTCGATCAGCCGGGTTGTGCCTGCGAATGCGGCCACCGCCACCAGTGCAGCCCCACGCACGGTTACAACCGGCTCCAGCGTTTCAGGGTCGACGATCTCGAAGTAGTCGAGCCGGACGGATGGTTCGTCCTCAAAGACCTGTTTGCCCACCTCGATCAGCCGGTCAGAATTTCGCTCCCCTTTACCGAAAACTTCGACCACGCGACCGAGAGAACGAGAGAGCACCAGCGCCGACCGCCGTTGCTGCGGATCGAGATAAGCGTTGCGCGAGCTCATGGCCAGCCCATCCGGTTCGCGCACGATGGGGCAGACCACGATCTCGACTGGCAGGTGCAGATCGCGCACCATGCGGCGGATGATGGCGGCTTGCGCGGCATCCTTCTGGCCGAAGCAAGCCAGGTCGGGCTCGATAATGTGAAAGAGCTTTGCGACTACGGTCGTCACTCCGCGAAAGTGCCTCGGGCGTGATTTTCCACAAAGCTTCTCGCTCAAGCCTTCCACCGTTACATAGGTGATCGCGCCCGCCGGGTACATTTCCTCCGCTGACGGCGCAAACAGAAAGTCCACACCTTCGTTCTCCAGCAACTGGCGGTCGCGCTCGAACGGGCGAGGATAGCGGTTGAGGTCCTCGTTGGGTCCAAACTGGACAGGATTCACGAAAATGGAAACCACCACTGTGTCAGATTGGGCCTTCGCGGCCCGTACCAGCGAGAGGTGTCCCTCGTGCAGAGCGCCCATGGTGGGCACGAAGCCGATGCGCTTGCCTTCGCGTCGGGCGGCGTGCGCAGCCGCGTGCATCTCCTTAACAGTCGTGCAGATCTTCATAGGAGGTTCTCACCATAGAGACACAGAGCCACAGAGAAGAACTTGGGAATTTGTTTTCTCTGTGACTCTGTGTCTCTGTGGTGAATTGTTCTCTTACCGCCGCATCGCCCGTTTCCGCTCCAACACCGTTTCCAGCGTGGCCTGCGTTTCCTTGGGCAGATGATATGACTCCTGGTCCGAGGGATACTGCCGGGAGCGCACATCCGCTCGAAACGATTGCACGGCCTCGGTGATGAGTGCCGCAGCATCGGCGTAGCGGCGTACGAATTTCGCCGGTGGGCCGAAGGTCAGGTTCAGGATGTCGTGGAACACCAGCACCTGCCCGTCGCATTCGGGGCCGGCGCCGATGCCGATGGTCGGGGTCTGCACCTCGGCGGTGATCATGGCGGCCACTTCGCGTGGGATGCCTTCGAGGTAAATGCAGGCCACGCCGGCACGGTCGAGAGCCACGGCGTCGCGCATAAGTTGCTCGACTGCCGCCAGGCTCTTGCCCTGCACTTTGTACCCGCCCATGACGTTTACCGATTGCGGGGTCAGGCCGATGTGTCCGGTGACCGGGATCTCAGCGTCGATGATGCGCCGGATCAGGTCCGCACGCTTCTCGCCGCCTTCGATCTTTACCGCCTCCGCGCCGGCTTCTTTGATGAACCGCGAAGCATTGCGCACGGCTTCATCCGCGCCGAGGTGATACGAACCGTAGGGCATGTCCACAACGAGGAAAGCATTCTTCACGCCGCGGCGCACCGCCTTGGCGTGATGGAGCATTTCGTCCACCGTAACCGTGAGCGTGTTCTCGTAGCCGAGCATGGTCATGGCCAGCGAGTCGCCGACCAGGACGATGTCGATTGCGGCCTCGTCGACCAGGCGCGCGCTCGCATAGTCGTAGGCAGTCAGGCAAGTAATGGGTTCGTGGTGAACTTTCTTTTCGCGAAGAGAAGCGACGGTAATCTTGTGGCGAGGTTCGCCGATAGGGGTAAGACTCACGATGTCCTCCAGTGCCCCTCCGCCGTGGCGGATAGAGCCTGTATGCATCTTGGATGCTGCTGCGGGTATTGTAGCGCAGAATCTGTTGTTGGTCGTTAGTCGTTGGTCGCTGGCCAAGTCTGGTCTATCTTATTGAAACTAATACAAATATGTTCGCTTAAGCCAACGATCAAGGACTAGGACCAACGATTATCTTACGCGCTGGCCGCCTCCGTGCTCCCCAGCGGCAGGAAGTATTGCGTGCCCTTGATAGGCGCGGAGACTTTTCGTAGCAACTCTTGCAGGTCTTCGTTGCGCTCCACGAAGTCGATCTCCGAGGTATTGACGATCAGCAGGTCCGACGACGTGTAATGAAAAAAGAAGTGCTCGTAGGCCTTGATCACCTCGCCAAGATAATCTTCGTTGATCGCCTTCTCTCCGGCGGCGTTCTTTTTCTTGAGACGCTTCTTCAATACCTCAGGAGTGGCTTGCAGATAAATCACCAGGTCGGGCGTGGGCAGCTGTTCGCGGAAGTAATTGTAGTAACGGTTGTAGGTGTCGAGTTCCTGGTCGGTCAGGTTCAGGCAGGCGAACAGCTTGTCTTTTTCGAAGATAAAATCGGTGACGACGGTTTTCTGCGAGCGCGGCCCCAGGTCGAGTGCGCGCAACTGCTCGAAGCGGCGAATTAGAAACGCGAATTGCGCCTGGAACCCGGCCCCGGGCTCGCCTTCATAGAAGGACTTGAGAAAAGGATTGTCCTCTGGCTCCATGACCCGCTGGGCGTTCAGGCGCTCGGCCAGCACCTTCGCGAGCGTGCTCTTGCCGACGCGTATGGGACCTTCCACTGCTATGTACCGGGGTAGCTCAAAAAGATTGGCCATGAGTCAGGGGGCTCGCGATTCCATGGCAGCATATCTCGGCTGGGCTCGGGAGGCAATTGTGGAAAGAGTTAACAGGCGGGAATGCGAAGCGATGGGCGCGGCTCGGGCAACAGTTCAACGGAGCGTCACATCCGATGGTAAGATAGCAACAAATTGCAACTCATCCCGAGTCGGGTTAGCCCGACTACTTTCCACCAGATCGACCACCGGGAAATAGGTGATAGCCCATGCGGCGCGTGATTCCTGCTGTTCTCCTGGCCTGCCTCTGCGGCGGCTTGGCTTTGAGTCAAACTCTCAGCCGCCGGCCGGAGGGTTCCCCTAACCCTTCGCCCGATTCAGCTCCCCTAGCCACTGGCACTCCCTCGATTCTGCTCACGGTGCCGAGAGGCACTCCAATCAAAGTGGCGTTAGATATAGAGACGCGCATTCGGAATGCGGGCCAGCCGATTCACGGGAAAGTAGTGGAGCCGGTATATGCATTCGACAAGCTGGTGGTCCCATCCGGAACCGAAATCACAGGCAAAGTCACGGCGATCGATGCCATCTCGAAAAAAAGGCGCACTCTCGCCGCTATGAACGCGGATTTTTCGCCGGAACGGCAGATTCACATCGAGTTTGATGAATTGCGACTGGGCGACGGACGGCAGATACCGCTGGCAACGACGGTCAGCCCCGGATCGCAAGGCGTCCTGCAGTTTGTGCCGGCGAAAGCCCAGGCAAAAGAAGGAATTGGAGACCGGGGCAAGACGCTGGCATCGCGGAAAGCCAGCGGTGTACGGCAGGAAATCAGGCACGACTGGGAGACCGCCAAACAGCAGATTCACGAACCCGGCAAGGTGCACCGGTTGGAAAGGTTCGCGGTTGCCCAGCTTCCCTATCGCCCGCAGTATCTGGACGCCGGGGCCAGCTTCAACGCCGATCTGCAACAGCCGCTCGATTTCGGGACTGAGACGCTGAAACCGGAAACGCTTTCCGCCATCGGAACGCCGCCTCCCGCCGGCAGCGTGGTACACGCCCAGCTGGTGACGGCGCTGAATTCTGCCACTGCCAAGAAAGGTGAGCCGGTCGAAGCGGTCATTACCCAACCCTTGTTCGTCGCGGACCAGCTGTTTCTGCCGCAAGGCAGCCGCATTCAAGGCACGGTGCTGCAGGCGCGGCCCGCACGCCGGCTGGGACGGAACGGGCATCTCCGGATTGTATTCCACCAAGTCGTCCCTCCCAGCGGCATCGAGCAGAAGGTAGAGGCCAGCCTGGAGGCAGTCGAGGCGGCAAAAGCAGAACACCTCAGCCTCGATTCCGAAGGCGGCGCGGAGGTCACCACTCCCCGCACTAGATACCTGACAACTGGAATTGCTGTGGCCCTCGCCAGTGCGTCTGTAGCTCCCGATCACGAACGCGAGGTACACGGAGGAGGTGACCCCGGCGGAAGTGCGGCCAATGGGGCGTCGGGATTCAAGCTGGTGGGAACGGTGGTTGGCGCGCTCGTACATTCCAGAGTTGTCGCTTCCGGATTCGGCTTCTACGGCGCTGGTATGTCGGTCTATTCCCATTTCCTGGCGCGCGGACGCGATGTGGTCTATCCCAAGGACATGTCAATGGTCATCGGACTGGGCACTCGTGACGCAAAGCCGGCTGTGGCTGCTGTGCCTTCCACGCATTCCGAGCAACGGCCGATTGGTCCGCTATAGGTCGCGGGGTGAGCCTTGGGTCTGAAATGTGCGGCTTAACCCCAAGAGAGCCGTTTACAATCGCATCATCATGATGGGCCAATTGATCGGCGCGGTGGCAGCTGCGGCGGCGGCTTCGGCTGCCGGTTACCAGTCGATGGCCCCGACCGGGCAGTGGTACGGCGCGACTTTCACCAGCCTGCCGCGAGGATCGAAGCAGCTGGCGCTGACTTATGACGATGGCCCCAACGATCCTCACACCCTGCGTCTGATGGAAGTTCTGGCCAAGCACGAGGTGCGGGCCACATTTTTCCTGATTGGCCGCTACGTCGAGCAGCGTCCGGATATCGTTCGCGAACTGGTGAAGGCTGGGCACGTGGTGGGGAACCACACGTTTACTCATCCACTGCTGATTTTTCAACCAGCTGCTGAAATCCGAACTCAACTGGAGAATTGTGAGCGCGCTCTGACCGGTGCGGTGGGCGAACATTCCAACCTGTTCCGGCCGCCTTTCGGTGGACGCCGTCCGGCGGTTATGCGCATCGTCCGCGAGCGCGGATTGGTGCCGGTGATGTGGAATGTGACTGGTTACGACTGGAGCGCGCCGTCGGTGGAGCACATCGAGCGCAAGGTCACCAGCCAGGTCCGCGGCGGCGATGTGATTCTGCTGCACGATGGCGGGCACCTGGTGTTCGGAGCCGACCGCTCCTCCACGGTCGTTGCGACTGATCGGCTGATCGCGCGCTACAAGGCGGAAGGGTGCCAGTTCGTAACTATTCCCGAGATGATGCAGAAAGATGTCAGCCATCAGCTCTCAGCTGTCAGCTAGACATTTCGTAGGGACAGCAGCCCTCGGCTGTCCAGTCGGGCTAAGCTCGGAAGCTCTTAGCTGACGGCCGAGGGCTGATGGCTGACGGCCGCCGCAAACGCCTGCTTCGCTGCCGCAATCGTCTGCTGGATGTCCTCTTCGGTATGCGCGGCGCTTAGGAACGCGGCCTCGAATTGCGAGGGCGGCAGGTAGACACCATTGTCCAGCATGGCGCGGAAGAAGCGGCCGAAGGCTTCGGTGTCCGACTTCGCTGCCGAATTCCAGTCGGTCACCGGACACGGCGCGAAGAACCAGGTGAACATCGAGCCCACGCGGTTGTAGCAGATCGGTGTTCCTGCGGCTTTGGCAGCGGCTGCTACTCCGGCTGCCAGTTCGCCGCTGAGTTTGTCCAGGCGTGGGTAAATCTCTTTCTTGTGATCGCGCAGATGCCGCAGCGTGGCCAGTCCCGCAGCCATGGCGAGAGGATTTCCCGACAGCGTTCCCGCCTGGTACACGGGGCCGAGTGGAGCCACCAGGTCCATGATCTCGGAGGGTCCTCCGTAGGCACCCACGGGCAGGCCGCCGCCGATGATTTTGCCCATGGTGGTCAGGTCTGGCTGGATGGCGTACAACTCTTGCGCGCCACCGAAGGCCACGCGGAAGCCGGTCATGACCTCATCGAAAATGAGGACAGTCTTGTCGCGCTGGGTGATGGCGCGCAGGTCTTCGAGGTAGCCTCGCGCCGGCGGCACGCATCCCATGTTGCCGACTACCGGCTCCACAATCACGCAGGCAATCTGATGCTTGAATTTCTTGAAGGCCTGCTCCAGGGCATCGGCGTCGTTGAAGGGCAGCGCCAGGGTGAACTGAGTGAATTCTTCCGGCACGCCCGCCGAGCCGGGAATGCCCAGGGTAGCGACGCCCGAACCGGCTTTCACCAACAGTGCGTCGGCGTGTCCGTGATAGCAGCCCTCGAATTTCACGATGTACTTGCGCTTCGTGTGGGCGCGAGCCAGGCGGATGGCTGACATGGTCGCTTCCGTCCCGGAGCTGACGAAGCGCACCTTTTGCATGTGAGGAAAGGCGGAGAGCACGATCTCCGCCAGGTCGGCTTCGGCCGGGGTTGAGGCGCCGAAACTGGTGCCGTTGCGCGCGGCGTGAGTGATGGCCTCGACCACCGCCGGGGCGGCATGTCCCAGGATGAGCGGACCCCAGGACCCGATGTAGTCAATGAACTCGTTGCCGTCCGCGTCCCACAGGTGGGAGCCCGCGCCGCGCACGATGAAGGGCGGATCGCCTCCCACGGCCCGAAAAGCGCGCACCGGGGAATTGACTCCTCCGGGAATCATCTGCTCGGCGCGTTTCTGCAGTTTGCGCGATTGCTCGTAGCTGCGGGCCATGGGAACCTCCTGCGGGAACAATTCCCCTAAATACCAACTATAGCAGCGGGAGCCAGCGCGGCAGCGCGATCAATCACTGGGAGCTGTGACCCAAAGCACAGCCTCGCCAGCGAGGGAATTCATCAGAAATTCATGTTTCCGCAATACGATTGAAACATGCGAAAGGTAGGCTCTGGGTCAGTACACGCCCTTCTAACCGGGAGGGTTTTAAGGACAGCTTCGGGGGGCTCCGAGCTGTCCTGTTTTTATTTCTCCACCTGCACGCCCTTCCAGAAGGCGAAATATCCCCTGATCTGATTTGCTGCCGGCTTGGGTTCAGGGTAATACCAGGCGGCGTCGTGATTCACTTTGCCGTTTACCTCTACGTCGCAATAACTGGCTGTGCCCTTCCACGGACACACGGTATGGCTTGCGCTGGGTTGGAAGTATTCGCGCTTGATTGCCTCAGGAGGGAAATACTGGTTGCCCTCGACTTCAACGCATTGCTTGGACTCGGCGAGAACTGCGCCTTCCCAAATTGCCTTTGCCATATTAACGTTAGATGGCTCGACAGGAAGGCGGTCGCAAACTTTGGCCACACACTTCAATGGTCACTCGATGGTGGGGCAGTTGATGCGGGTGATGGTGTGCTCGCCGCGTTCGGCGGGCTGGGAGCAGAGTAGCCGCGCAGGCTGGCGCGACCTGGGTTTTCACCACGAGCCAGATTTCGCGATTGCCCAGAAGCAGCACGAGGGGTTGTGCCATCAACTGGAGGCGGCCGGGGCCGAGGTGGTTCACCTGCCAACCGCTTCCGATCTTTCGCTGGACGCGGTCTATACCCACGACCCATCGCTCGCGACCGACTATGGATTGATCGCAATGCATCCGGGCAAGCCCAACCGCGTGCCGGAAGCGCGCCGTCACCGCGAATTCTGCCAAGGGCTCGGCATCCCCATCCTGGGCGAAATCAAGCCTCCAGGCAAAACCGAGGCCGGAGACATGGTCTGGATGGACTCGAAGACTCTGCTGGTGGGGAACGGCTACCGCACTAATTCAGCCGGCATTGAACAGATGCGAGCTTTGCTGGCGCCGCATGGCGTGGAAGTGATTTCCGCTCCCCTCCCTTACGGCCCGGGGCCGTCGGCATGCCTGCATCTGATGTCCCTGATCAGCCTGCTCGACGACGAAACTGCGGTGGTGGATCTTGCGTGGCTGGCGGTGGAGACGGTTGAACTGCTGCGCGCGCGGGGATATGAATTCATCGAAATCGATCCCTCGGAGCGCGACACGCTGGCGTGCAACGTGCTTTCGTTAGGACGCAAGCGCTTGCTGGCGCTGGAGGAGAATTCAAAGACCAACCAGAAGCTGCGGCAGGCAGGATTCGATGTGCGCACGTTTGCCGGATCGGAGTTGTGCATCAACGGCAGCGGTGGTCCGACATGTTTGACTCGGCCTTTGCTGCGGGGCTAGTGGAATTCCTCGTGGCATATCGGTAGCGAAGCCCCTCCTCTGCCCCTTCGCCTGCTAAAATCAACAGGCAATGGTTCTCCCCTTCGTTCGCGATCTGTTCGCGGACGTGGAAAAACTCCCGGCCTTTCAGCGTGTGGCCTCCCACCTCCGGGAGAACGCGGGGCGAATTAGTGTCTCCGGACTCAGCCCTGCTGCCAAAGCGCTTACCCTGGTTTTGCTGCAAAAAGCCTGCGGACGCCCACTGATTGTGGTGGTTTCTGACAACCGGGTGATGGAAGAGTTTGTCCCGGTGCTGCAGAGCTTTCGCGAACTGACCGGAGGTTCCGATGTGGATTCCATCGTGGGTCTCCCTTCGCGCGATGTCCTGCCCTTTCAGAACCTGTCTCCTCACCCTGAAATTCAGGAGGAGCGCGCGGTTGCGCTGTGGAAGATTGCGACGGGCGCGGTGTCTATCGTGGTGTCACCGGTAGCGGCCACCGCGCTGCGCCTGCGTCCGGCCGAGTACTATGCCGACTTGGCGCGGGCCGTGAAGCGTGGCGAGGCGCTGGATACCGAGCCGCTTCTCCGTCATCTGAATACCGTCGGATACACGGCGGTGGATGTAGTCGAAATGCCGGGGGAATATGCCCTGCGGGGCGGCATTCTCGATGTGTATCCGCCGGAAGCTGACCGGCCGCTGCGCATCGAATTCTTTGGCGACGAGATCGAGTCTATCCGCAAGTTCGATCCTGCAACCCAGCGGTCGTCCAATCCCGTGGACGAAGTCCTGTTGCTTCCTCTGACCGAGACCCCGGTCAGTGAAGACCTGCTTGGTGCCATTCACGCCCGGCTTTCGGGGAAACGCATCACCGGCACGGAAGAAGTCATAGAACAAGCCGTGCGCTCCGGCGGGGTCACGGTTTTTCCCGGATGGGAGTTTTACGCGCCGGTGGCCGGCGCTGACCGCATGCTGTTCGATCTGCTGCCGCAGGCGGTGGTGCTGGCGGACGAACCTGACAACATCAGGCAGGAGTTTGATCGTGTTTGGGCGCGCATTGAAGAGGCGCACGAACGCAGCGGTATCGGCAACCTGGTGCGCCCGAGCCACCTGTACCTGCCCCCGGAGAACTGGTGGGAGAAAGTCGCGGGACTGCCCGGTGCCAGCATTGAACACCTGGGAATCGACCGTCCGCAGGATAACGGTGCCGCGGTCAGCTTCCATACTCAGCCCACGCAGCGTTTCCACGGGTCAGTCCCCTCTCTGATCGAAGAAGTGAAGAAGCAGATTGCGGAGCGCAAGCGGGTGTTGATCGCTGTTCCCAATACCGGCGAAGTCGAGCGCCTGGCGGATATGTTCACCGAATACAGCGTCCCGTTCCGGCTGGGGAGCCGTACCCGCGGCGGGGAAAGCTACGCCGACGAGACCGCCTATTTCGCCGGTGAAGTTCTGATCACGACGTTCGTAAAAGCCTACGTGCCCGACGGTGTGGTGCTGCCGGACGCTTATCTGACCATCTACGGCGCCCGCGATTTGTTCGACGAGTCGGACGCCGTAGCGTTGCGCCCGCAGCGGCAGAAGTCGAAAGTGTCGGCATTTCTTTCAGATTTCCGCGACTTGCAGGTCGGTGACTACGTGGTCCATGTGGAACATGGAATCGGGCAGTATCTGGGGTTGAAGGACATCAACCAGGGCGACGGCAATGCCGAGTTCATGCTGCTCGAGTACGCCGAGGCGGCACGGTTGTATGTCCCGCTGACTCGCCTGGACCTGGTCCAGAAATACCGCTCTTCCGAAGGCGCCAAGCCCCCGCTCAGCCATCTAGGTACGGCCGCCTGGGCCAAGACCAAGGCCCGGGTGCGCAAGGCCATGAAGGACATGGCCGACGAACTTCTCAAACTCTACGCCGAACGGAAAACGGCAGAAGGGCACGCTTTCTCGGCCGAGAACCAGTGGCTGCGGGAGTTCGAAGACGCCTTCGAATACAGCGAGACCGAGGACCAGGACCTGGCGATTGCCGATGTCAAGCGCGATATGGAATCGCGGCAGCCCATGGACCGACTGCTGTGCGGTGACGTAGGCTACGGTAAGACCGAGATCGCCATGCGCGCGGCGTTCAAGGCGGTCAACGACAACAAGCAAACCGCGGTGCTCGCGCCCACCACTGTGCTTGCCTTTCAGCACTACGAAACCTTCAAGCAGCGGTTCGCGGCCTTTCCAGTCAGCATTGAAATGATCAGCCGCTTCCGCACCGCCAAGCAGCAAAAAGAAATTCTGCAGAAGGTGGAAGCCGGGAAAGTCGACATCCTGATCGGCACCCACCGCCTGCTCTCGAAAGATGTGAAGTTCGCCGATCTCGGCCTGCTGGTCGTAGATGAAGAGCAACGCTTTGGTGTGCGCCACAAGGAACGGCTCAAACAGATGCGCAAGCAGGTGGATGTGCTCACCATGTCGGCCACCCCTATTCCGCGCACCCTGCACATGTCGCTGGTGGGACTGCGCGACATGAGTGTGATCGAGACCCCGCCCAAGGACCGCATCGCCATCCAAACGGTGGTCGCCAGCTGGGATGAAAAGCTTATCCAGTCGTCCATTGAGCAGGAACTCGACCGCGGGGGCCAGGTTTATTTTGTACACAACCGGGTGGAGAGCATCTGGGAAATCTCTGCGAAGATTCAGGCGCTGGTGCCGCGGGCGCGCATAATTGTGGGCCATGGCCAGATGTCACAGGGAGCGCTGGAAAAAGTGATGCTGAAATTCATGCATCACGAGGCCGACATCCTGGTGGCCACAACCATCATCGAAAACGGGCTCGATATTCCGCTCTGCAACACCATCCTCATCAACCGTGCCGACCGCTTTGGGCTGTCGGAGCTTTACCAGCTGCGCGGCCGCGTCGGACGCTCGAACCGGCGTGCGTACGCCTATTTGCTCTTGCCTGCCGAAATCGAGCTGACCCCGATCGCGCGCCGGCGGCTGGCGGCGCTGAAGGAATTCTCCGATCTGGGCGCGGGCTTCAAGATCGCCGCGCTCGATCTGGAGTTGCGCGGCGCCGGCAACCTGCTGGGCGGCGAGCAGAGCGGACACATCGAGGCCGTGGGCTTCGAGCTCTACACCCAGATGCTGGACCGCGCCGTCCGCGAGATGAAAGGCGAAGCGGCTGCAGACCAGGTGGAAATCCAAATTAACCTGGGACTCAATATCCGCATCCCAGTGGACTACATTCGGGAGGAGAACCAGCGTCTCCGGATGTACAAGATGATTGCGGGAGTGGAAAGCGGGCCGCGGTTGAATGACGTGCGGTCCGAACTTACCGACCGCTACGGAGAGCCGCCAGCCGCGGTGCGCAATCTGCTGGATTACGCCACGCTCAAACTGCTGGCGGTGCGGGTGGGTGTGACCGGGATCGAGCGCAAGCGTGACATCGTGACCATCAAGTTCCGCCAGGACGCCGTGATTGATCCGGCAAAGCTGGCGCGATTTGTCTCGTCGCAGCGCGGCGCGCAGTTTACGCCGGACGGAGTGCTGAAGTTTGCCATGCGGGCCACCAGCGCCGAGGGCATACTGCAAACGATCCGGGATCTACTGGAAGAACTGACCGCCCGGGAAGTGTCAGCCCAGACCACGTAGGTTCCAGCGCTGCATTCGCCAGTTTCCGCGACCAGCAGTTACAATCTTCCGGCAGTCGGTTGAAGACGGACGACTGAATCCCATGACCATGAAAGTTCGCAAAGCGGTTTTTCCTGCGGCCGGATTAGGCACGCGTTTTCTTCCCGCCACCAAGGCCCAGCCCAAGGAGATGCTCCCGCTGGTGGACAAACCCATCATCCAGTACGGCGTAGAGGAGGCGCTCGCCGCCGGCTGCAACCAGATCATCATGATCACCGGCCGCGGCAAGCAGGCCATCGAAGACCATTTCGACGTGAGCTACGAGCTGGAGAGAATGCTGCAGGAGCGCGGCAAGACCGACCTGCTGCAAATCGTGCGGCAGATCTCCGACATGATCCACGTGGCCTACGTGCGCCAGAAGGAAGCCCTGGGCCTGGGCCATGCCGTCCTGACCGCGCGCGAGCTGGTGGGCAACGAACCCTTCGCGGTGTTACTGGCCGACGACGTGATTGATGCCGAAGTGCCCTGCCTGAAGCAGATGATGCAGGTTTTTGCCGAAACCCAGTGCTCGGTGATCGCCACGATGCAGATCGACGGGCCGGCGATCTCCTCCTACGGCGTGCTCGAGGTGAAACCGCCGGACGGGCGCTTTGGCGGCCGGCTGTACGAGATCGTCAACATGGTGGAGAAGCCCAAACCGGAAGTGGCGCCGTCGAACCTGGCCATCATCGGGCGCTACATCCTTACCCCCGCGGTCTTTGAAACCCTGGCGAACACGCCCGTGGGGACCGGTGGAGAACTGCAATTGACTGACGGAATGCGTCTGCTGCTGAAAAAAGAAAAAATGTACGCTTACGTGTACGAAGGCCGGCGTCACGACACCGGCGACAAGCTGGGCTTCCTGAAAGCCACCGTGGAGTTTGCCCTGAAACGGCCGGACCTGGGGGAACCGCTGCGGAAATATCTGAAGAGCTTGAATCTGTAAGGGACCATTCTAGATTGCAGATTTCAGATTTGTGGGCGGTGATGATGCAAAAGTCTGGGTCTTCATATCTGAATGCAATCTCAAATCGGCAATCCACCCTACTCAATCGCCTTACTCATCAGGAAGTCGTGGTTCCATTCCTGCTTGAGTCCCTGTTGGCGCAGGAAGGTGGAAATCTGTGCCCAGTGTCGCAGGCTGTGGGTAAGCGCCTGCGCCACTAGCTTGCGCCGGCTGGCTCTCAGCTCGCCAAACCCCACGCCGATGGCCTCCACCCAGTCTTCCGGCTTGGCCTTGGCGAGAAACTCCCTGTACATGCCGCTGGCGCGCTCTCCGATGAGGAAGATTTCATCCAGCGTTTCGGAAGGAAGTTTGTCCAGGTCGATCTTTTCTCCATCCGAAACGGCATTGGCGAAAAATAGCTCTACAGCAAAAATGTGGAGCACCAGTTTGCCTACGTCGCCGGCGATATCGAGCGGCAAGTCGAGCGCTTGCGGATGGCGGGAGAAGAACTGCTTCCATCGCCGGTTCTCCTCCTCGTTGTAAGCGAGCAGTTCGGCGAATTGGATACCTGCACTCATGGGGATTGTCGATGGCCAGTTTTCAATTGCCAACTGCCGAACGGAGTCCAATCGGCAATTGGCAATCCGGAGATTCTTAGCTTCCCAGTGCACTCTTGAGCTTCTTGGATTTCTCTTCCACACCGCTGGCCAGCTTTTGTTTGTGAGCCACCATCTTCTTCCCCAGTCCGGCATCGGAGAGGGCAAGGATTTGTGCGGCCAGAATGCCGGCGTTGGTGGCCCCGGCTTTACCGATAGCCACCGTGGCTACGGGAATGCCGGCAGGCATCTGTACCGTGGCCAGCAGGGAATCGAGCCCGTTCAGCGAAGTGGCGGAGATGGGCACTCCGATTACCGGGAGCGTGGCGTGGGCTGCGATTACGCCGGCGAGATGCGCGGCGCCGCCAGCCCCGGCAATAATCACGCGAATTCCTCGTGTGGCGGCGTTCCTGGCGTAGTCGGCCGTGCGGTCCGGAGAGCGGTGCGCCGAAGTCACATCGATCTCATAGGCGATCCCGAACTCCTCAAGCGCCTTGGCCGCCTCTCGCATGACATCGAGATCCGAATCACTGCCCATAACGATAGAAACCAGTGGCTTGCTCATGCTTCCTTGTCCTCTTTACGTAATCCCCACAGAACCCTGGCATGTGACAGCGCCACGCCCAGACCAATGCCGGTTGCCAGCAGTGAAACGATCTGCACCGCCCGCACATTCTCCGATCCCTGCATCCGCAAGAAGGCAGAAAAACCCATCGCGGCCGCGATCAGGGACATAACCAAACCTCTCCGCAGTTCTTTTCGCATATAGCCCTCCTGAATGTCGCTGAAACGGCTCCTACGGTCACTTCACCTTCAGCGCCCTCGCCGCAATGTCCTTCCGATAATGTGCCCCTTCAAACCCAATCATTGACGCGGCGTCGTACGCCCGGCTCACGGCGGTCTGCAGGTCGGCGGCCCGCGCCGTGATTCCAAGCACCCGCCCGCCCGCGGTGTAGCAGGCGCCATCGCGCGCGCTGGTGCCGGCGTGGAAAACCTTCACGCCTTCCAGCCTGCCCGCCTCTTCGAGGCCAATGATCTTCTTCCCCGCTTCAAACGCGCCCGGGTACCCGCCGGAAGCCATCACGATACACACCGAGGCATCCGTCGACCAACGAAAGTCACCTTCGCTGACTCGGCCTTCAATCGAGGCCTCAAGCGCCTCCGCCAGGTCGCTCTCCAGGCGCATCAGGATGGGCTGGGTCTCGGGATCGCCGAAGCGGCAATTGAACTCCAGCACCATAGGTCCCTTGGCCGTCATCATTAGCCCACAATAGAGCACGCCTTTGTATTCCATCCCCTCGGCCTTCATGCCGTCCACCACGGGCCTGGCAACGTGCTGCAGCAGCCAGTTGCGCATCTGGTCGTCTACCAGCGTGGAGGTGGAATAGGCGCCCATGCCGCCGGTATTGGGGCCGGTGTCGCCGTCGCCAACCCGCTTGTGGTCCTGGGCTGCGGCCAGCGCGGCCACGCGCTCACCGTCGCTCATCACCAGGAACGAAAGCTCTTCACCAACCAGGCACTCTTCGAGCACCACGCGCGATCCGGCCTCGCCCAGCATCTTTCCGCTCAGCATGTCGGCGGAAACCGACGCCGCCTCTTCTTTGCTCTTGCAGATGACCACACCCTTGCCCGCGGCCAAGCCGTCGGCCTTAACCACGATTGGTGTGTGGAAGTGCGGCAGGGCGTCGTGGACATCGTCGGCCGAGTTGCAGATGGCGTAATGCGCGGTAGGAATGTGGTGCCGCTGCAGGAATTCCTTGGCAAAACTCTTGCTCGACTCCAGTTGCGCCGCCGCCTTGGTGGGACCGAAAATGCGATAGCCGCGCTGGGTAAATTCATCCACCACGCCCAGCGTAAGCGGCAACTCGGGACCCACCACAGTCAAGTCCGGACGCAGTTGGTGGGCGAGGGCCAGCAACGTCTCTACATTTTTGATGTCCGTCGGCAGGCACTCAGCCTCGCCGGCAATGCCGCCATTGCCCGGCGCGCAATACACCTTGGAGACGCGCGGAGACTGGCGCAGTTTCCATACCAGCGCATGCTCGCGTCCACCGCTTCCAATGACGAGAACTTTCATAGTCCGGGACAGAACAGGTTAGGGGGCTGCGGGGATGATGTCAAACAGCGGAGAGCCCCGGCCTGCACAAACCGAAGCCGGAGGATTAAACTAAGAGGTTCGGGCTTGCGCCGCAGCCCGCAGTGCCCAGGCCCCGATTTATTTCTTCAGGAAGGCACTCTTCTATGAATAGCTTTGGCAGCCGTTCTACCCTCCGCGTCGGCAACAAGGAATACGAAATCTACCGCCTGGATGTGCTCGACAAGCAAGGCATCACCACCAAGCACCTGCCGTTTTCGCTGCGCATCTTGCTGGAAAACCTGTTGCGGTGTGAAGACGGCCGCAATGTGAAGAAAGAAGAAATTCGCGCTCTCGCTGCCTGGAACAGCCAGTCGAAGCCCGACAAGGAAATCGCCTTCACCCCCAGCCGCGTGCTGTTGCAGGACTTCACCGGCGTGCCCGCCGTGGTCGATCTGGCGGCCATGCGCGACGCCATGAAGCGACTGTCAGGCGATCCCGGGCTGATCAATCCGTTGCAGCCCGCCGAACTGGTAATTGACCACTCCGTCCAAGTAGATGAATTCGGCTCGGCGAACGCTTTCGACATGAACGCGCTGCTTGAGTTCCAGCGCAACCAGGAGCGCTACCAGTTCCTGCGCTGGGGACAAACCGCCTTCCGCAACCTGGCAATTGTTCCGCCCGACACCGGCATCGTGCACCAGGTGAATCTCGAATTCCTGGCGCGGGTGGTGTTCGTGCAGGAATCGAATGGCAAGCGCGCCGCCTATCCCGACACGCTGGTGGGCACCGACTCGCATACCACCATGATCAATGGCCTGGGCGTGCTGGGCTGGGGCGTTGGCGGGATCGAAGCCGAGGCCGCCATGCTCGGGCAGCCCGTTTCCATGCTGATCCCGCTGGTTGTGGGCGTGAAGCTGACCGGACGCCTGCGTGAAGGCGCGACCGCGACCGACCTGGTGCTCACCATCACCGAGATGCTCCGCAAGCACGGGGTGGTGGGAAAGTTTGTCGAGTACTTCGGCCCCGGCCTGCAAGACCTGCCGCTGGCCGACCGCGCCACCATAGCCAACATGTCGCCCGAATACGGCGCCACCTGCGGCATCTTCCCGGTCGACAAAGAAAGCCTGCGCTACCTGCGTCTCACCGGACGTTCCGATGAGCAGATTGCGCTGGTCGAGGCGTACTGCCGCGAGCAGGGCCTGTTCCACGATGAGAAGACGGCGGAGGCGCAATACTCCGAGTTGCTGTCACTGGACCTCGCCACCGTCGAGCCCAGCCTGGCCGGGCCCAAGCGTCCGCAGGATCGCGTGGTGCTGTCGCAAGCGGGAAATTCCTTCAACACCGCCTTGCCCACGCTGATGAAGCCGAAGTCAGGCGCCAAGACCGCCGCCCCGATTAGCCAAGTCGGACGCTGGGAGCAGGAGGGCGGCAGCCCCAGCGCGGTTGGCGTCGAAGATCCCAACGTGCATGAGCACGTCGCCAAGGACGTGAAAGGCGCCTTGCACCACGGTAGTGTGGTAATTGCGGCCATCACCAGTTGCACCAACACCTCGAACCCTTCGGTGATGCTGGCCGCGGGTCTGCTGGCCAGGAAAGCGGTGGAACGCGGCTTGGAAGTCCCTGCGTGGGTGAAGACCTCGCTCGCTCCCGGCTCGAAAGTGGTGCTCGATTACCTGCAAAACGCGGGCCTGATGCCGTATCTGGAGAAGCTGAAATTCCACATTGTGGGCTACGGCTGCACCACCTGCATCGGAAACTCCGGGCCGTTGCCCATGGAAGTCTCACAGGCTATCGAGGAAAAAGACCTGGTAGTGGCCTCGGTGCTCTCCGGAAACCGCAACTTTGAAGGCCGCATCAACTCAGAAGTGCGCGCCAATTACCTGATGTCGCCGCCGCTGGTGGTGGCCTTCGCGCTGGCTGGACGCATTGACACTGACCTGCGCAAAGACCCGCTCGGCAAAGGCAAAGATGGCAAGCCGGTTTACCTGGTCGACATCTGGCCCACGCAGCGCGAAATTGAAGAAGCCGTCGAGAAATCGATTACGTCCAGCATGTTCCGCAAGAGCTATGGCGGCGTTTACGACGGCGACGAGCGCTGGCGCTCGCTGGTGGTGCCCAAAGGCGAGACCTATGCTTGGGCGAAGGATTCCACCTATATCCGCCAAGCGCCTTACTTCGACGGAATGAAGGTACGGCCGCCTGCGGTCGAGAACATCACCGGCGCCCGGGTGCTGGCCGTGCTTGGAGACAGCGTCACCACCGACCACATCTCGCCCGCTGGTTCCATCAAGAAAGACGGCCCGGCCGGAAAGTATCTGATCGAGCATGGGGTGAAGCCGGCGGACTTCAATTCCTACGGCTCGCGTCGCGGCAATCATGAAGTCATGGTGCGCGGGACGTTTGCCAACGTGCGCCTGCGCAACAAGATGGTGAACACCGAAGGCGGATTCACCCGCCACCTGCCCGACGGCGCCGAAATGACCATCTTCGAAGCCTCGGAGAAGTACATTGCCGACGGCGTGCCCCTGGTGATTCTCGCCGGGAAGGAATACGGCTCAGGTTCATCCCGCGACTGGGCCGCTAAAGGGCCGCGGCTGCTCGGCGTGCGCGCCGTCATTGCCGAAAGCTACGAACGCATTCACCGCTCGAACCTGGTCGGCATGGGAATCCTGCCGCTGCAGTTCCTGGCTGGAGAAAACGCGCAGTCGCTCGGGTTGACCGGCGAAGAAGTACTGGAGATCACCGGCGTCCGTGAACTGGTCGAGCACTTCGCTCCCGGACGGCAGGTAAAGGTTCGCGCCAAGGTGAAAGGCAAGACCTCCGAGTTCAGCGCCCTGGTGCGCATTGATACGCCGCAGGAGGCGCAGTACTACGCCAACGGCGGCATTCTGCAGTACGTGCTGCGGCAGTTGCTGAGCGCTAAGCCGAGCGCGCAGCCGGTGCACGCGTAGGAGCAAAGCCGCTTGCTAAAGAACCTCGTTGGGACAGCCGCCTTCGGCTGTCCCGCAGGGCGCAGCTTCGGAGAAAAGCACCCAATTCCTCACAGGTAACTCAGCCACCAGTCGTGCCGGCGCTGTTTCAGCTGCGCGTACCAGCGACACACGGGATACAGCATCACGACCACAGCAGCCCAGACTCCATAAACCACCCACAGGCTGACTCCATAATCGGGCGGAAACAACTTCGCCGGGCCACCCATGGATGGCGCGGGAAGCAACAAGAACCCGTGCCATCCGTACCGAAGAAATCCCAGGAGAATGGCCAGGGCGTGAATCACAGCCAGGTGAACGACAAAATAAAATAGCGGCACCCTTCCGAATACGATCAACGGGTTGGCGTCGGAAAAGCGCACCCGTTCCAGCCATGCCAGGGCGACCAGTGCCGGCCCCAGCGTCATCAGGAGAAAGTCCAGCGAGGGCGGGTACTTGGTGCAGTTCAGGAACGAGAGCACGGTGAAAAGCGCGGAGTGCTGCCCCGCCCAGGGAGCCGGCTCTCCGTAGCGGTTCAAGGCACGAATGACAATAAACGCGATGCTCAGCGAAATCCCAAGCCTCACCAGGAACCGCTGCCGCCGGGCGGACTCCCACCGCAATACCGGGCCAAAGCAATAGCCGACTGCCATCACTGCAACCCAGGGAACGAGTGGATAGGCCACCAGGAAGTTCACGCCATGAACGGGGAAGACCGCTTGCTGATGAAGAATGTCCCAGACCCACGCCAACGACCCGAACCGCGCAGGTGCGATGGAATCAAACAAGTTGTGGGTTGCGATAACCACGATGCTCAGCGCGGCCAGCCAGCGCGCGGGCAAATGGACGAGCGCCGCCAGCACCACCATCGAAAGGCCCAACATCCAGATGACCTCAAGAATGATCAGTCGGTTATTCATCTCCACCTGGAGAAACAGAATCCAGCGAAGCACGGTCAACTCGAGAATGATGAGCCACAGACCGCGGGTGACCAGGAATCGCGACAACTGCCGGGTCGTTCGGTTTCGCCGCAGCCACAGGAAGGACCCGATCCCAGCCGTAAACGCGAACACGGGAGCACAGAAATGGGTGATCCAGCGGGTAAGAAACAGCGATGTGGTCGTGCGCGTCAGGTCCGTGGGAGGGAACGACATGGCCGCCGAACTGATGAAGTCGCGGGCGTGATCGAGGGCCATGAGGATCATGACCGCGCCTCTCAACGCGTCGACTGCCTGCAGCCGGCCTTGCCCCGGCGCTTTCTCCGGCGGACGGACCGTGAGACGCAACGCAGGATTTTCGGCACTGACCACGTCAGCCCCCGTCTCTTACAAACTGCTATCTTGGCCCACAGCCCCTTTAGACGAGCAATCTTGGCCGCGGTTAGTGGGTCCCGTGCGGAGCAAAACAATGTATAGACAGCTGCCAGGTTGGGCGTTTTTGGATCGGGCCCTGAACCAAGGCGATCTCATCCGGAGGCCAATGCGGCAGAATTATGAGATAACCTCAGGGTAGCCGCGGGTCCATCACTGCGGCTTAGAAGCCGATGCCCGTCTCCCGACTCCAACACGTTCCCCCCATCGGCGTAGACCGCATGGGTAACGCAGCCGACGCGGCCCACGATCCCGACATTCTCCGGCTCGAGAACATGGACACCGACATCCCGCCGCCGGACGCGGCCATTCTTGCCACCCATCAGGCCATCGAGAACGACGCCTGCAACAGCTATTTGCCTTTTATGGGACAGCACGCTCTGCGCGAGGCGGCGGCACGCCATGTCAGCCGGCTGAGTGGAGTCGCCTACGATTGGGAAAACCAGTGCATCATCTCCGCCGGAGGCTGCAACGGAATCCTGAACACGCTGCTGGCGCTGCTCGAACCCGGAGATGAAGTCATCCTCAACGACCCGATCTATGTCGGACTGCTGAACCGTGTGCGCCTTGCCGGAGGGGTCCCCAAGTTCATTCCCCTGATTCCGGGTCCTCGCGGATGGACTCTCGATCGCGATGCTTTCAAACACGCCGCCTCGCCCCGCACGCGCGTCGTGCTGATGGTGAACCCGTCGTTTCCGACTGGCGCTTTTCTCAGCCGCGACGACTGGCAGGCGATTGCCGAACTTTGCCATGAGGCGAACGCCTGGCTGCTTTACGACTCTGCCCTGGAGCGGATTCTCTTTGACGGCCATCCCTACCTGCATCCCGCGAGTCTTCCCGGCATGGCCGAACGCACCATCACGGTAGGCGCGGTCACTAAGGAATACCGCATGATCGGCTGGCGTGTGGGCTGGATCGTCGGCCCCAAAGCGGTCATGAGCGACATCGGCCTGGTCACGATCTCAAATGTCGTCTGCCAGGTTGGCATCGGCATGCCAGGCGCGGCCGCCGCGCTTACGACTTCAGACGACGGAGTTGCAGCCGCCGTCGCCGAGTGGCAGAGGCGAAGAGACGTGTTGATGGATGAGCTCGCGGGGCTGCCCGTTGTTCCTTCGAGCGGCGGATGGTGCTTGCTGGTAGACGTCGCGAAGCTTGACCTGGATAGTGAAACTGCCTCCCGGCTGCTGCTGGAGAAAGGCAAGATCGCCGCTACTCCCATGCGCAACTGGGGTAGCCAGGAGGCTGCCAACTATCTGCGCCTGGCGTATTCCAACGAACCCGTCCCCCGCCTGCGCGGAATTCGGGAACGGGTTCGCACCGCGTGGAACGTTTAGGTGGAGTCCTGTCTTAACCGGTAGGCCACTCGCGCTTCTATTTTTTCTCATCCGCGGGCGGAGCAGGCTTGTCGTCCATGGCGTGGTGCGGGCCCCGCATGCACTTGCCACCGCCACAGCAGCCGCCTTCCTTCATGCCGGTGCAGCAGTCCATACCGCCGTCATGACCCTCGCCGTGCATCATGCCCATCCCCATCCCTGGGTGCTGGGACATCATCTTCACCATGCCCTCCATGTGCGAGATCATGGCGTCCCACAGGCTGAGATCGAGTTCACCCTGCTGCTTGGTGGCTGGATCTTTCATCTTGGCAAGGTTTGCTTTCATCTGGTCGAGAGTCGCGCGCATCTTTTCTACCTGCGCCTTCATCTCTGCGACGTGCTGGTCGTGCATGGCGCCCATCTCGTGATGGTGCGGCGGTGCGGACGGCGGGGGTGGCGCGGCGGGAGCGCCCTGCGCCCACAAACAAGCGGACAGCAGAACCAGGGCAAGACAGACTGCGGCGGATTTCATGGATTTCTCCTTGGATGATTTGGAAGCAAGCGGCAGTATAGAACCCGTCTCGCACAACCGGATGTGACGTATGTCACGGCGAAGCTGCGCCTCCGGAAACCCGCCGCGCGCTGCTATAATCAAGGTTTGCCCTCATGAGTACAAAGCGTTTAGTTCGCTCGACTACCGTGCTGTGCGTGCGCCGCGATGGCCATGTTGTCATGGCGGGAGACGGCCAGGTCACCCTGGGCGAAGCCATCATCAAGCATACCGCCAAGAAGATCCGCCGCCTTTACCAGGACAAGATCCTGGCGGGCTTTGCGGGCTCCACCGCCGACGCGTTTTCGCTGTTCAGTCGTTTCGAGGCCAAGCTCGAGCAATACCACGGAAACATCGGGCGAGGCGCAGTCGAGCTGGCCAAGGATTGGCGCACCGACAAGTTTTTGCGCCATCTGGAGGCGTTGCTGCTGGTGTCGGACAAAGAGCAGACATTTCTGCTCAGCGGACAAGGCGACGTCATTGAGCCCGATGGCGGGATCGCTGCGATTGGCAGCGGCGGACCGTATGCCCAGGCCGCGGCGCAGGCCCTGGCCGAGCATACGCAGCTCTCGGCCCGCCAGATCGCTGAAGAAGCCATGAAGATTGCCGGCAAAATGTGCATCTATACGAATGACAAGGTTACGATTGAAGAACTCTAGTCGTCAGTCATCGGTCGACAGTCGTCAGCAAAGACGGCTGAAGACGGATGACTGACGACGGACGACTGACTTATGGCCATCTACCTACCTGGAACCGTGGACGAAGAGCAGATCGCTCTGGACGAACTCACGCCGCGTGAGATCGTCGCCGAGCTGGATAAATACGTAGTCGGCCAGAAGGCGGCCAAGCGTGCGGTGGCCATTGCCTTGCGCAATCGCATGCGGCGGCAGAAGCTCCCGCCTGATCTCGCCGAAGAAGTTATTCCCAAGAACATCATCATGATTGGCCCGACCGGCGTGGGCAAAACCGAGATCGCCCGCCGCCTGGCCAAGCTCGCCAACTCGCCATTCCTCAAAGTCGAGGCCTCGAAGTTCACCGAAGTCGGTTACGTAGGCCGCGACGTCGAATCGATGATCCGCGACCTGGTCGAGATTGCCATTGACATGGTGCGCGAGGAGAAACTGGAAGACGTGGCCGACAAGGCCGAACTCAACGCGGAAGAGCGCCTGCTCGATATCCTGCTACCCCCGGCCTCGCCGCGTGCGCCGGAGCCGACTGGAGGTCTGGTGCTCGAAGGCTCGACCACCACCGGCGAGTCGCACACCCGCACCCGCGAAAAGCTGCGACAGCAGTTGCGCGAGGGCAAACTGGACGAGCGGACAGTCGAGATCGATGTTCGCGAGCGGTCGTTTCCGTCGTTTGAAATCATCTCCAACCAGGGCGTGGAGGAGATGGACGTCAACATCAAAGACATGCTGCCCAACCTTTTCGGACAGCGCACCAAGAAGCGCAAGATGAAGGTGAATGAAGCCTTCGAATACCTGATCCAGGAAGAAGAGCAGCGCCTGATCGACATGGACCAGGTCACGCGCGTGGCCATCGATCGCGTGGAAGACTCCGGCATCATTTTCCTCGACGAAATCGACAAGATCGCCGGCCGGGAGAGCGGGCACGGTCCAGATGTTTCCCGCGAAGGAGTGCAGCGCGACATCCTGCCTATCGTCGAAGGCACCACGGTCAACACCCGCTACGGCATGGTGCGCACCGACCACATCTTGTTCGTCGCCGCCGGAGCGTTCCACGTTTCCAAGCCCAGCGACTTGATTCCGGAACTGCAGGGTCGGTTCCCGATTCGTGTGGAGCTGCAATCGCTGACCATGGAAGACTTCATCCGCATTCTGACCGAGCCCAAGTCATCACTGGTCAAGCAGTACACCGCGCTACTCGAGACCGAAGGGGTGAAGCTCGAGTTTACGAGCGAGGCCCTTGACGAAGTTGCGCGCTTTGCTTTCCGGGTGAACGAAGGAACGGAAAACATCGGTGCCCGCCGTCTGCACACCATCATGGAACGCGTGCTCGACGAGATCAGCTTTGACGCGCCCGACAAAAAAGGCGAGCACATCAAGGTTGACGCCGACTACGTCCGCCACATGCTGGCTGACATTGTGAAGGACCAGGACTTGAGCCGATACATTCTGTAGAAGCAAACAGTTCTAACCACAGAGGACACAGGGGACACGGAGGGAGTGCATTGTTTCCTCGGTGTCCCCTGTTTCCTCTGTGGTCAAATGGTTGTCAAGCATTTCAACCCAACTTCTCGGGAAGACTCATGAAAGCCATCGACCGCACTCGTCTCAAATCCCTTATGGAGCGCGAGCAGAAGCGCTTCGTGGACGACCGCCCCAAATCCAAGACGCTGTTTGAACGTGCCGGAAAATCGCTCCTCGGCGGCGTGCCCATGAACTGGATGATGAAGTGGGCCGGCGCCTTCCCGCCGTTTGTGCGCGAGGCCCAGGGGGCGCATTTCTACGACGTGGACGGCAACCGCTACATCGACTTCTGCCTGGGCGACACCGGAGCCATGACCGGGCACTCGCCTTCGGCGACGGTAAAAGCTGCTGAGGAACAGCTGCGCCGCGGCATTACGCTTATGCTGCCCAGCGAGGACGCAGTCTTTGTCGGCGAAGAACTGCAAAAGCGGTTCGGTCTGCCCTTCTGGCAGTTCGCGCTTACTGCAACCGATGCCAACCGGTTTTCTATTCGCCTGGCCCGCCACATCACCAGCCGGCCCAAGATCCTGGTGTTCAACTGGTGCTATCACGGTACGGTGGATGAGAGCTTCATCACGCTGAAAGATGGGGTCGCCAAGGCGCGACGAGGCAACATTGGCCCACCTGTGGATCCAGCGGTTACTACGAAAGTGGTCGAATTCAATGATCTGGCTGCTCTCGAGCAGGCGCTCGCGCCGGGGGACGTAGCCTGCGTGCTGGCCGAGCCGGCCCTGACCAACGTTGGCATCGTGCACCCCGATCCCGGCTATCACAAGGCGATGCGTGAAATCACGCGCAAGTACGGCACGCTGCTCATCATTGACGAAACTCATACTATCTGCGCCGGCCCGGGCGGTTACACCCGCGTAGAAAACCTGGAACCGGACTTTTTTGTGTTCGGCAAGGCCATTGCGGGCGGAGTTCCGGGTGCGGCCTACGGGTTCACCGAACAGGTGGCGAAGTGCATCAGCGACCAGCACAACCTCGAAGATTGCGACACCGGAGGGATCGGCGGCACCCTGGCCGGCAACGCGCTTTCCCTGGCGGCCATGCGGGCTACGCTGGCCAAGGTGCTTACCAAAGAAGCCTTCGATCAAATGATTCCCATGGCGGAGCGCTGGACTGCCGGGGTCGAAAAGGCTATCGCCGACTTCAGCGTGCCATGGCATGTGACCCGGCTGGGCTGCCGCGCGGAATACCTGTTTTCGCCCAACCGTCCGAAAAACGGCACCGAAGCGCATGATGCCATGGACTTCGAACTGGAGCGATTCATGCATCTCTATGCCATGAACCGCGGGATCCTGCTGACTCCTTTCCACAACATGGCGCTGATGTCGCCTGCCACTTCGAAAGAGGATGTTGATCACCATTCGCGTGTGTTTCGTGAGGCGGTGAAAGAGTTGGTGGGATAGGCGCGGGATGGGTAGCAGGTCGCGGATGGAGGGGCAGGGACTCCAATCCTTAGCTGCAAGGGCGACCTTGGACCTGCCGCCTGCGACCTGCCACGGCCTTCGTGGTACTCTCGTAACTCTGCCGCATGAAGTCACTCCGCCATCTTTTTTTCGTGCTCGTGGCGCTGGTCATGGCCCTATTCACCGCCTGCGGCAGTCCTGGAATTCCGCTGCCGCCATCCCTCGAACTACCTAAGCAGGTAACCGACCTGCGCGCGGTCCGCAAGGGCGACAAAGTCTATCTGGCCTGGACCGTGCCCACCCAGACTACCGACCTTCAAAGCATCCGGCATTTAGGCATGACGAAGATTTGCCGCAGCCTCGGCGCGGCCATCACCAACTGTGCAAACGCGGTGGGAGAAGTTCCCGCCGCGCCGGTACCGGCTCCGGGCGCTGTCCCAAAACAGCCCGGCAACACACCTCAGAAAGCGCGCTCCAGCTACGCCGACACCCTGGCGCCCGACTTGCAGCAGAATCCTGCAGCCAAAGCTACGTATGCCGTCTCGGTGTTCAATGCGGATGGTCACACCGCCGGGCTCTCCAACCAGGTCCAGGTGCCGGCCGCTCCCGTGCTATCGCCGCCTCCAGACTTCAAAGCCCAGGTCACCGCCGACGGAGTCGCCCTCAGTTGGGGAGCCGTGGCCGAGCAAGCGCAGGGTTTGCGCCATGTAATCCGCGTCTACCGCCGCCTGGAAGGTACTACCACCGACACCGTCGCCAGCGAGGTACCCGTTGGTGCGTCGTCCTACCTGGATCAAGGTTTCGAGTGGCAGAAGAGCTACTCTTACCGGGTGACAGTGGTGACGTTCGTTTCAGCACCCGGTGGAGCCGAGCTTCAGGTCGAAGGGGACGACACGCCAGTGGTTAAGGTTGTCGCCGCCGATGTGTTCCCGCCGGTTGTGCCTTCGGGCCTCCAGGCCGTAGCCTCGGGTGTGGGGCAATCGGCGTTCGTGGACTTGATTTGGGCTCCCGACGCCGAAGCCGACCTTGCCGGGTACAACGTCTATCGCCATGAAGAGGGCGAAGCTCTGGCGCGGGTCAATTCTGAACTGGTGAAGGCGCCAGCGTATCGGGACACCGGGGTTACGCCGGGCAAGAAGTATTTCTATGCGGTTTCGGCGGTGGATGTGCGCGGAAACGAGAGCGCTCACTCGGAAGAGACGAGCGAGGCGGTACCATAAAGGCAGCTCTTAGCCATTGGCACTGAGCATTTAGCCAAAGCCAGTGCGCGCGAGAGATCTAGCTAAATGCTAAGTGCTAACTGCTGAGGTCTTATGAAATATTGCCGATTCCAGCTCAATGGCCAGGCGCACTACGGCCTGGTTGAATCCGTTGCGGGAAATGAAGAAATCACCCGGCTGCTGCTCACCTCGCCAGAGAGTGCCGAAGGGGGAGATCTGCAGGACCTGCCCAGCAAGCGCATGGACCACCTGCCGTTGGCTCAGGCCACTTTGCTTGCGCCGGTGTGCCCGTCGAAGATCGTTTGCGTCGGCCGCAATTACCGCGAGCATGCTGCCGAACTAGGCAACGAAGTCCCTGCCGAACCGCTGCTGTTCTTCAAACCGCCGTCTGCCCTCATCGCGTCCGGCCAGAGCATTCGCCGGCCCAAGCTCTCGGAGCGCGTGGACTACGAAGGTGAACTCGGGGTGGTGATGGCTCGAAGATGCTACCGGCTGGAATCGAACGAAGATACGCGCCCCTATATTCTCGGCTATACCTGCGTCAACGACGTTACCGCTCGCGACCTGCAGAACAAGGACGGCCAGTGGACCCGCGCCAAGGGCTTCGATACCTTCTGCCCGGTTGGCCCGCTGGTGGTGGACGCCCTTGACCCCTGGACCGGCGTGGCGGTGGAAACTCGCGTGAACGGCGAAGTTCGGCAACAGGGCAATACCAAGGACTTCATTTTTGCGCTGGGCGACGTGATCCGCTACATCTCGCAGGTCATGACGCTTCACCCCGGAGACTTGATTGCGACCGGCACTCCGAAGGGCGTGGGTCCGGTGGTGGCCGGAGACGTGGTGGAGGTGAGCGTGGAAGGTGTAGGCACGCTGCAGAACCCCGTGGTGGACGAATAGCGCGGGTCTGCGACGTTGGTAACCATGACAACCTCTTCCGCCAGGCGAGTTTCCGGCTTATGCTGGATGGCTAAGGAGAACGTCGCTGCGTCGCGATAGTTTCCCTCCTGCAACTCATGACTCCATGGCCCCTCTATGCATTTGTGGTTGGCGGCGCAATCGTGCTGCTGGCGGCGTACTTTCTTCTGCGCAGCAAGCCCAAGACTCCGGAGGACCTGGAGCGCGAGCGCCGCGAATGGCTCGACCGCGTGGGCCGCATCACCGATGGCACGGTGATTGATGTCCAGGAATTTCGTACTAACGAGCACCGGGCGGCGACCCTGCTGATCTTCCAATACGATGTGGCCGGAGTCTCCTACGAAGCCTCCCAGGATGTGACCTACCTCCGCCAGAGGATCAACCTGCATTCCTGCCGCCTCGGCCTGCCCACCTCGGTCCGCTACGATCCTCAAAACCCGGGCAACTCGATCGTGGTTTCGGAACGATGGATGGGGCTAAGGCAGTAGCAGTCGCTCGTCAGTCGTCCGCCATCAGCCAAAATCACAAATCGAGGCGAGGTCGCACTTCTGATCCGTGGATGAATAGGGCTGGCTGACGACTGAAGACGGACGACTGACGATTGCTCTTAGCTGCCGGCGGCGAACCCGCCGTTGCGCGCCCAAGTGATGCGCAAGTACTTGTGGGGATTTACCGGGGTGTCGTTGATGCGGACTTCGTAGTGCAAGTGGGGACCGGTGCTGCGGCCGCTCAGGCCGACGTAGCCGATGGTATCTCCACGTTGGATATGCTGTCCCGGGGTCACTGCAAAGTTTGCTAGGTGCCCGTAGCGGGTCGTGATGCCATGGCCATGATCCACTATCACTGCCCGTCCGTATCCACCCATGAAGTCGGCGAAAACCACTACGCCATCCGCCGGCGAAATGATGGCCTGCCCCACGGAGGAGGAAATGTCGACTCCGGAATGGAAAGCGCCTTCTCCGTTGAACGGATCAATGCGTTCGCCGAAAGACCCGGTGATTGGACCCTCAACCGGCCACAAGTTGGGTGCCGAATTGGCCCGCAGCCAATCTGCCGTGGTCGCATTGCGGGTCAGGCCGAGCGAGATGCCGGTCATGGTAGCGCCGCTCAGCGCCGAGGTCCTCAAGGCATACAACTGGTCGAGGGAGGATGTAACTTGGGCGTCCTGCAGGTTTCCAGAATTTGCCGAGACCAAGCCAGGGTCTGATTTCAGACCGTACAGCGAGGAAACCTCGCTGGCCAGCGAGCCCAGCGATGCGACCTGTATATCCCGCTCCTTGGCTACCTGTTCCAGCCGGGAGTAGCGGTTTTTCAGCTCGTCTTTTTCGGTGCGAAGTTCGTTGAATTGCGAGACTTTCAGCAGCATCCGCAAGTACGAACTGGCAATGCCGGTCAAGCTCAGAAAGCCGATCACTCCGCCCACCAGGAATACGTACAGGTAGTGGACGGGGATGGGAATCTTACGGAGCTGCCCGTCATCTCCACGGGCTACAAAAAGAATGTAGAAACGTTTACGCAATATTCGCCTTCCGTAGTTATCAGGTTTTGGCTGCTCCAAGGCCGGCTCGCGTTTACGAGAGCCCTGCGCGCCATCCTGATGCCAGGCTACTTCCTCATTCGGCGATGAGGTGACTGCGTGCCCGTACCCCTACCGGAACCAGGTAAGATCCAAAAGCCAACTTTACTGCAATCCCAACCGGATGCAGCACTTAGATCGGCCAAAGGTGTTTGGGAACAGCTTGGCAAAGGTAGCAAAGTAGGTTCCCCCCTGTCAATGTCGTAGGGCACCTTTGTGCGGTTACCAAGGCCGGGTAACAAAAACCGTCCTTGGGGACGTGTTACGGTAACCAGCAAGCCACTGCCGGTCCGCTGACCTGGCCAGGCCCGGTCTTATATATTGGTTCCGCCTTGCCCCTCGCCGAAAAAGCGCTGATTGCCAGGATTCGCCGCCAGGCACACCCTAGCCGGAGGGTCTTGGCCGGGATTGGCGACGACTGCGCCGTGTTGCGGATACCCCCCGGCCACGAAGCCCTCGTAACCACGGACTTCTCCCTGGAAGGCATCCATTTCCGCCGGGGCTGGCACTCCGCCAAGGCGATCGGACACCGCTGCCTGACCCGGGGCCTGAGCGATATCGCCGCCATGGGAGGTGATCCGGTGGCGGCATTTCTCTCCCTGGCGCTGCCGGGAAGCTTGCCCCAAAAATGGGTGAATGGATTCATGCGCGGCCTGCTGGATCTTGCCGACAAGTTCGGCGTCAGTTTGGCAGGTGGCGATACAGCGGAGTCTCCGCATGGCGTCCTGGCCGATATCGTGGTGCTGGGTTCGGTCCCGAGGGGGAAAGCGATCCTGCGCTCAGGAGCCAAACCGGGAGATGGCATCTACGTGAGCGGGCAACTGGGAGGTTCCACCGCCGCGCTACAGCAGATGAGGAAGCACCCCAAACGCAAGCTGAACCCGAAAGACTTTCCCCGGCATTTCTTCCCCGAGCCGCGGCTTGTCCTGGGACGCATGCTGCGCGAGAAAGGCCTGGCCTCAGCCATGATCGACCTCAGCGACGGCCTTTCCACCGACCTGGTTCACATCTGCGCGGAGAGCCGCGTAGGAGCGGAACTGCAGGCCGAAGCTATCCCGGTCGCGACTATCGGGAAGCCAGCGCGCGAAGTGGCTCGGCACTTTGCTTTACATGGCGGGGAAGACTACGAGTTGCTGTTCACCGTGCCGCGAGGCCAACGCGTGCCATCACAGATCGCCGCTGTCCCCATCACACAAATTGGCCGCATCACCCGTGGCCGGAACATCATTTTGAGAGATCAGACCGGCGTGCGACGCGAACTCGTGGCCCAGGGCTGGGAGCATTTCCGGGGCTGAACCGTAGCGCCAGCGTCTCGCCGGCCACCCCGCCCCTTGGACAGTTTGTCAGACCCTACGAAAGCTCCAGCACCTGCTCCGGCCGCCAGCCGAGCTCCCGCAGATGGCGAATGCTGAGCGCGTCGTGCCGCTTGGCCAGGCGCACGCCAGCCTGATCGCGTACCAGGTCACAGTGGAAATAGGCCGGTATCGGGATTCCCAGTGCGCGGCAGAGCAGGATTTGACGGGCTGTTGACTTCAGCAGGTCGGCGCCGCGTACCACTTCGGTGATCTGCATGGCGGCATCGTCGACCACCACCGCCAACTGGTAGGCGGGCACATCGTCACGCCGCCAGACGACAAAATCCCCGAAGTCACGTCCGGCGAGAAAGCGTTGCGGACCCAGGTGCAGGTCCGTGAAGCTCACCTCTTCGCCTTTGCTATCCGGGACCCGGAAGCGCCAGTTCACGCCCACGGGTTCGGCGAACTGTGCGGCATCGCTTCGCGAACGGCATTGGCCTGGATAGATGGGTTCGTCATCGGCATCGTTGGGTGCAGCGGCGGCTTGCGCCAGGTCTTTGCGCGAGCAGGTGCAGGGATAGATCGCTCCGGCATCGCGCAGCGCTTTCCAAGCCGCAAGGTAGTGCGCGCGCCGCTCGCTCTGTGAGTACGGCCCGTAAGGTCCGCCGCAGTCCGGACCCTCGCTCCAGGCGATGCCCAGCCAGCGCAGGTCCTCCAACATGGCGCTGACAAACTCCGGGCGGCAGCGCTGCGGGTCGAGGTCTTCATTGCGCAGGATCAGCGTACCGCCCTGTTGCGCCGCTCGCTGCGCTGCCACCCAGAAGGTGCGAGCGTGGCCGGCATGCAACCAGCCGGTGGGCGAAGGCGCCAGGCGTCCGCGGTATCCGGAATGGCTCTCCACACCGGCATTTTAACTGGCACGCCGCAGCCAGCGACCAGAGTTCGAAAGACCCGCCGTCGCCCGGCTCCAGCGCAAAAAAATCCGTCCCCATTTCGAGGACGGACGCCAAGGAGGTGTTGTCCGTTCGCATCAACGAAGAGCTGCAGATACCAGAAACCTGAACTGCTGGAGGCTTGCTTTGCTCAAACCAGGTTAAACACGCTCCCGCGCGGGGCGCTTCGTTCCCGTTCTGCGAGTAAGACGAGCGGGCGGGGGACTTTGCTAACAACTGGCGAAGGGTGCGCCCCGGGCCAGCTACCAACGTACCTTTTCTCTCTCTATTCTTGTGTGGGCCACAGGTCTAGAGTAGGGATATGAAGTTCCCCGATGTGTGCTTTCTTCCTGGCTTGCTCTGCGTGCTGTCAGCTGCCGCGGTTGCACAGAACGTGCCGGCCGCTGCGCCGGTTGACAATGCGTTCATCCAGAGGGTGTTCAGCATAACTTGCACGCTGCTACCCGGGGTACCGCCGATTGTGGCCGACTTCGATGGCGATGGCACTGATGACATTGCGATTCCAGCCAAGTGCACCAACCCGATGATGGACCAGGCGGAGAACAGATTCAAAGTGGTGGATCCCTACAACGAATTCTTCGGATATGGCGACCCCAAGATCACGAACGGGTTCGCGTCCGAAGACCCGGAATTCCGCGGGCGCTCCCTGCTCATCATCCACGGCGCCGGCCCGGAGGCATGGCGCTCGGCGACCCCCAAGGCCAAGTTTGTCATCATCAACCTGCCCTTCAAGCAGCTCCGAGCGAGAAAAATGATGGTGAAAAAGAAGGCCGTCACGGCGATTTACGCCGAAGAAGCAAGTGCCGATGAAATGACCTCCAGCGTGTTCTGGGACGGAAGAAAGTACAAGTACCAGCCGCTCGGCTCCAACCTGGAATAGGGAACCAGGCTCGGAGACAAGCGCCGGGAGCCTAACCCTCCCAGTCTGCGGGCGCTCTCCGTCACAACGCTTTGTCCGCCCAACCGCTATAATCCTTCCGCTATGGACCTTGAACAAAAGCTGGAAGAACTGAAGAAGCGCGACCGCCTGGCTGAAGCCGGTGGCGGCCCGCAACGCCAGGAGCGGCAGCACAAAGAAGGCAAGATGTCGGCCCGCGAACGCGTCGAGTTCCTGCTCGACGAGGGTACCTTCGAAGAGACCGACAAGCTGGTCACCCACCGCTGCACCGACTTCGGCATGGCCGAGCAGAAGATCTACGGCGACGGCTTCATTACCGGACATGGGCGCATCGAAGGGAGGGTCGTGTTCGTCTTCGCCCAGGACTTCACGGTATTTGGCGGATCGCTCTCGGAATCCAACGCCGCCAAGATTGTGAAGATCATGGATCTGGCCGCCAAGATGGGCGCGCCCGTGATTGGACTGAATGATTCCGGCGGGGCGCGCATCCAGGAAGGCGTCATGTCGCTGGCCGGATACGCCGACATCTTTCTGCGCAACACCATCTATAGCGGCGTGGTGCCGCAGATATCAGCAATCATGGGCCCCTGTGCCGGCGGTGCCGTGTACTCACCCGCCATCACCGACTTCATCCTGATGGTGGACAAAACCTCGTACATGTTCATCACCGGTCCGGACGTGATCAAGACCGTCACCCATGAGGAAGTCACCAAAGACCAGCTGGGCGGCGCGCACACCCACAACGAGACTTCCGGCGTCGCCCATTTCCTGGCCCATGACGATGCTGAATGTTTGTCGATGGTGCGCGAGCTGTTCAGCTTCATTCCTTCGAACAACGTGGATGATCCGCCGCGCAAACCCTGCACCGACCCCATAGACCGCGCCGACAGCGCGCTGGACAAGATTGTGCCCACGCAGTCCAACATTCCTTACGACATTAAAGAAGTCATCAACCGGGTGGTCGACGACGCATACTTCTTTGAGGTGCAGGAGCATTACGCGAAAAATATTGTGGTGGGCTTCGCCCGCCTGAACGGACGCCCGGTCGGAATCGTGGCCAACCAGCCAGCCATCCTCGCCGGCACGCTCGACATCAACGCGTCGATCAAAGGCGCGCGCTTCGTCCGTTTCTGCGACTGCTTCAACATTCCGCTGGTGACCTTCGAAGACGTGCCCGGATTCCTCCCCGGAACCACCCAGGAGTACGGCGGAATTATCAAGCACGGCGCCAAGCTGCTGTTTGCTTTTGCCGAGGCCACGGTACCCAAGCTGACGGTGATCACGCGCAAAGCCTACGGCGGCGCATATTGCGTCATGGCGTCGAAGCACATTCGTACCGACGTGAACTACGCCTGGCCGACCGCCGAGATTGCGGTGATGGGTCCGGAAGGCGCGGTGGACATCGTCTACAAGCGCGACCTGGAGCACGCGGCCAACCGGGAAGAAGCGCGCCAGCACAAGATCGAGGAATTCCGCGAGCGCTTTGCCAACCCGTACGTGGTGGCGGAACGAGGATTCGTAGATGCGGTGATCCAACCACACGAGACCCGCAAACGACTGATCCAGGCGCTGGAGATGCTGCAAACCAAGCGCGACAAGAACCCGCCGAAGAAGCATGGGAATATACCGCTGTAGAGACGGTTCCTTGGTTGCTTCGCTAGACGTTTTCATCAACTTCCCTATCGATGGCAGAACCTTGCTCGGCCTCACAAAAATAGGGTCCCGAAGTTGCTAAGCGGGAACATTTCCGGACTTACTGTCTCCCGCTGGAATCGCCGTGAATCCTGTCACGAAGGTCATCTATTTTGTGGAACAGCGACAGGCGCATCTAGTGGTGGTGACGCCCTGATGAGACGCAAAATACTAGAGGGCAGATTCGGAGATTCCACAGAAGGAGGAGCAGTGCTAACAAAAAATAAGAGTCCCGAAGTGATGTTGAACGTATTCGTCTCGGCCAGTAGCTCGCTTTAGACCCTTGCCGACCTGACCTCATGGCCTCCCTTGCGGGGTGCTATGAGCGATCTTTGCTCGGGCTCCGGGCTTACCGCCAACCGGAAAAACCTGTTCAACGCTTCGGGACTCTATCTTGCCTTTGACGTGCGCTCCTGTTCGCCTCAACCAGCGCTTAGCTGTAGACCCTCGCTCGCCCTCCTTGCATTCATCTTGCGATGTGCAAAGTGACTTCGCTTGAGCCCCGGACGCCGCACCAACCGGGTAAACTTCAGAACGTGTCAAAGAACGATTATGGTTTTACTCCTCCTGTTTCTACAGTCAATGAAAAATGCCGAAGTGCATCTGCTTTGAATGCAATCGAGTGCAGCCACATCACAGGCCTATGACCGAATTTGGTGCAGCTGCCATCGGAGTTTCTTCAGAAATCGCTGGGTGACTTGAATTTTCACAGATTGGACTGCTCTCGCTCCCTCCCAATGCACGACTGCGCGCCAATTTCTGGATGTGCAAAATGTGTCTAAATTCTGGAGTGGGGCGGGAGTTGGTGGTCTACGTCCAAAACAAAAGCCGCCAGCCTAGGCAGGCTGGCGGCTGAATCAACAGGATTTAGCTTATTGCTGCTTCTCCGGCGGTATCGGAACCCTGCCTTCCTGGTCGTAGAACTTCCTGGGACCATGGTCCGAATGGGCATCGGGAACGGGTTGATCGCCCGCCGAACTGAACGTGGGCTCCAGATCGGACGCAGTGCTCAGGCCACCCGAGGGCGTGAACATCTCTTCGCTGAAGACCCCGCCCGTGGGTGCGACCGCCTTGGCAAATACGCCGAAGGCCTTGCCGTTCACGTACGAGGTGGAAATGTAGTCGCCAACCATGCGGCCCTGGGTGGTGTTGGCAAGCCAGCTGAGGTTCATGGGTCCTGCTATCCGGGCCGGTTTGCTCCAAGTCGCGCCACCGTTCTTGGAAGAAACGAAGCCAACCCCGAGTTTGCACGTCGAGGCGGTGCAACTGGTGTTGGTATAGAAATAGAAGGTAAGGCCCAGGTGTGCGGTGCTTCCGGAAGTGGTCGGATCGACCGCGATGCCGGGAATGAAGTGATCGACCGTGCTGCTGGTCGGGTCAATTGGAATGCGCGTGACCGCGGACCACGTCTTGCCATCGGTGGAGGTGCTCATCACGATATCGTTGGACTTGCACCCGGTGCGGAAGCGGCAATCCTGCCAGACCACATAGACCTTGCCGGCCGCGTCAACTTCGGCGGAAGGCAGCGGTGACGTGCGCAGGCCGCCGGCGACTCCGTGATCGGTAGTGTTGGCAACTGTGACCGGTCTGGTCCAACTCACACCGCCGTTGGTAGACGTGAACGCGATTACGCCTTCCATCGGCACAACCACGGTCCCGTTGGGCAAGACCACGGGCTGGCCGCCAAGATCGAAGGCGCCCGAGGAGGTGTTGGCCGCGCCCCAGGTCGCGCCGCCATCGCTAGAGACGCTCATCTTGACCTGGTCGCCGTTTCCGGCATCGTCCCACTCCGCGTAGCAGTGGCCAAAGAACGGGCTGCTACTGGTGTTGTCGCAGGCAATCCATTCCTTGTCGGCGAAGCTGTTCTGATTGTTCACGGTGACCGGATTGCCCCAGGTAACACCGTCCGAAGAACGGCTTACCAGCACGGCTTTTCCGACGGCATTGGTGATGGCCAAGGAGGAAATCAGCCACTGGCTGTGGGCGGCGTCGAAGGCGACGGCGGGATCACTGACCGCAGTGTAGGTCCCACCCATGAAGAACGTTGTGATTCCGGGCAGAAAGCCATTGGTCCATGTGGCCCCGCCATTGGTCGAGGTCGCGAATCCAATGTCGGCGGAGCCGCCGTCCTGGATCCGGCCGGTTTGAAATGCGGTAACAATCGTAGAACCAAATGCAAAGGTGTCGGGCTCAACTTCGGTCATATGCTGGCTAGTTTGGTTAGTAAAAGTGTCGGTGCTGAGCTGGATCAAGGTCACGGCGAGCCCAAGCATGGCGAGGAGGATCGCGGATACACTCAAAACTCGAGTCATGGGAATCCTTATACGCTGAGATTGAAACGTGCGCGCCGCTGCTTAAAGGGGGTACAGCTGGCCAGCAGCAAGCGAAGCACGTGGCCTGGCGTGCCGGAAACTATATGTCGGCAAGGTGTCACTGTCAATGTGAACAACTTTGCATATCGATTGCAGAGAAGGAAGCCGCCGCTTGGTGTCTCGAGCGGCGGCCCTGCCTCTCATCTACTTCTTCAAGTGCTTGCTGGACGGTGGAATGGGAAAGCGCCATTCGTCGTCATAGTACTTTCTGACGTGATCGCCTTTGGCGTTGGGTACAGGCCTGTCATCCCGCGAGCTGAGTCGTGGGGCATCTGCCGAAGCCAGAAGCGGGGTGGTGGTGGTGAAGGCCGCCTGATTCAGAAGGCCGCCGCTGGGAGCGCTGGCCACCATAAACACTCCAAACGGGTTGCCATTTACAAACGAGGTGGACAGGTAGTCGGCCACCATCAGGCCGGAAAACGTGTTGGGGAGCCAACTCAACTGCATCGGCCCCGCCAGTTGTTGTCCAGCGGTCCAGGTGTTGCCACCATCGTCGGAAGTAACAAAGCCCACATCCAGCTGGCAGGTGTTGCCGCACTTGGAGACCGGATAGTAATAGTAGGTCAGCGCCAAATGAGCGGTTGCTCCTGAAGTGTTGGGATCCACACCCAGCCCGGGAATGAAATGATCGACGGTGCTGTTGACCGGGTCGATCGGAATGCGCGCCGGTGCAGTCCAGGTCTTGCCGTCGGTGGAGGTGCTCAGCACCAAGTCATTGCTGCTGCAACCAGTACGGAAGCGGCAGTCCGGCCAGACCACGTACACCTTTCCTGAGGCGTCGATTTCCGCGCTCGGAAGTCCGGGGCTTCGCAGACCGCCCTGTTCCCCGTGTTCGGTGACGTTGGAGAGGTTGACAGTCTTGCTCCAAGTGGCGCCTCCGTCGGTGGAAGTAAAGGCGATCAGGCCGTTGCCGCCGGTGATCGGCACCACCACTGTGCCATCGGGCTGCACCAGGGGCTGACCTCCGCTGCCGGCAGCGTGGTCAGCTGTGCCCTTGGCGGTTCCCCACGTCAGCCCACCGTCACTTGAGGTGCTCATGAAGATGGTGGGCGTGTCCCATTCGGTGTAGCAGTTGCCGTAGAAAGGGCTGGTGGAGGTGTTGTCGCACACAATCCAGTTCTTGTCGTCCCCGCCGCCGCGGTCCACCGGAATTGGCCTCCCCCAGTGGATGCCGTCGGTCGAGCGGCTCACACTCACATCGACAGCGTTGCCAATGGGAAGCGCTGAAATCAGCCACTGGCCGTGCTTGGCGTCGAACGCCACGGAAGCATCGCTGGCCGCCGAGAAGCTTCCTCCCCTGTAATTGACCGTAAGCCCGGGAAGATAACCCCGGGTCCAGGTCATGCCGCCGTCGGTAGACGTAGCGAATCCGATGTCTGCTCCACCACCGGTAGAAATGCGAGCCACCTGGAAGGCGCTCACGATAGTCGATCCCCAGGCGAAGGTGTCCGGTTCAACCTCGCTCTTGTGCTGGCTGCTGGGATTGGTGAAAGTGTCCACGCTGATCTTGAGCAGTGTAAGTTGGGCTTGGGCGGCCGGGACAAAAAGTGCAAGCGACAGTACGGCCATCAGGAAGAGAGAGCAGGCCATTCGATCGCAGGAACCCTGTGCTGGTCTGTTGATGAGGACTTCCTTCTACGCGAAAGTAATTCACGTTTGATGCGGGCCTGCGCACTATGACACACGAACAGCCCTAAGGGAAAGACGCACGAACGGCCACGATCCCTAACAGATCAGCGATTGGGGCAGTGTCCCTACGATGTCTGCCCGGGCGGGGGTCACAGACTAGTAGCGCGGATAGTCACTTAGCATGACCCGGTCCAGCGATTACACTTTCGCGAGGGAGGTATCTTTATGCCGATATTCAATGAAGGTCACACACGCGTGATTGACGCCAACCCAGGCTTTGGCCTTCGGCTGATCGGGCTGGCCATCGCCGCGTTTCTGGTTGTGATCCTTCTGTTCAGTTCCGTAGCCAAGGTTGGCACCGGTCACGTGGGCGTGCTGACGCTGTTCGGGCGCGTAACCGGCGAAATGCTGCCGGAAGGCATCCACCTCATTAATCCGCTCAAGACCAACAATGAAATGTCGATCCAGACGCAAAGCCTCAAGGAATCCGCCAGCGTACCTTCCAGCGAAGGACTGGTGATGAACCTGGACACCTCGCTGATCTATCACGTCGATCCGACGAAAGCGGCGGAGGTTTATCAAAAGATTGGACAGTCCTACGAGGAGCGGCTGATTGAGCCCAACCTGCGCGCTGCGATTCGAGAATCTACGGCCTCGCATTCGGCCAACGCGCTTTATACCGGGGAGCGCGAAATGGTGGCCAAGCAAATCCAGGACCAACTCGTCTCTCTGCTGGGACAACGCGGGTTCATCGTGGAAAGCATCCTGCTGCGCGACATTCAGCTGCCGGCCACCCTCAAGGCTTCCATCGAATCCAAGCAGCAGGCTGAACAGGAAGCCCTGGCCATGAACTTCCGCCTGCAAAAGGAAACGCAGGAGGCCCAGCGCAAGCGCATTGAAGCCGCCGGCATCCGCGACTTCCAGCAGATTGTGGCGCAGGGCATCAGCCCGGCTCTGCTGGAGTGGAAGGGCATTGAGGCTACGGAGAACCTGGCCAAGAGCTCCAACTCGAAAGTGGTTGTCATTGGAAACAGCAAGAACGGGCTGCCGCTGATCTTGGGCCAGTAGGCCATATTTAGGATCGGAGCTACCGGGCCGAGCCGTACCCGACCGAAGGCAGCCTGTTACGATAACGCCGTGGCCCCACTGCTCGACATCCGCCGTCTGCGTGTGGAATTTCCTGCCCCGGGCGATCGGGGAATGAATCTTGCGGCTGTCCGAGACCTCAGTTTGACCATCGCGCCCGGGGAAGTGGTGGGCCTAGTCGGCGAATCTGGCTCGGGAAAATCGGTTACCTCGCTTGCCATGATGCGCCTGCTGCCGCCACATGCCCGCGTGACCGGCGAAATCCTCTACCGTAATGGCAAAGGAGCCCACGACTTGTTGCAGCTGGCGGACGAGGGTATGTGCGAGCTGCGGGGCGCGAGCATGGCGATGATCTTCCAGGAGCCCATGACCGCCCTGAACCCGGTGATGCGCGTAGGTGACCAGATTGCCGAGGCCGTGATGGCACACGCAAACACGTCCAAGCCGGATGCGTGGAGCCGGGCGGTCGAAGCCATGAACGAAGTAGCCATTCCCGACGCCGCACAACGCGCCCGCGATTACCCTCACCAGCTTTCTGGCGGAATGCGCCAGCGGGTGATGATTGCCATGGCCATCGTGAACCGTCCGCAGTTGCTGATCGCCGACGAGCCCACCACCGCGCTGGACGTCACCATCCAGGCGCAGATCCTGGAGTTGCTCGCCCAGTTGCGGTCGAAGTTTGGCTTGGCCATGCTGTTCATCTCGCATGACCTGGCCGTGGTGTCGCAGGTGGCCGACCGGGTGGCGGTCATGTACGCAGGGAACCTGGTCGAGCTCGCCCCGAAGCGCGATATTTTCCAGGCACCGGCGCACCCGTACACCCGAGGCCTGCTGAAGGCCGTGCCCACACTCGCAACCGACCGCCGCAAACCGCTGCAGACCATTGAGGGAACGGTTCCGGCGCTGCACGCGGTCCCTCCGGGCTGTCCCTTCGAACCGCGCTGTGAATCGCGATTGGCTGAATGTGCGGCGGCGTTTCCGCCTCTGGTGGAAGTGGCTCCCCACCACTGGGCTCGGTGCCCAGTACTCAATCCACCCGGGCCGCGGTGAGGGTTGGTGTCCTGTTTTTCGAACACATACCCGGCCCAGTGTGCCAGTTACTGGCGCGGAGGTCTATAATCCCAACTTCGTCCGGTGACGCGTGCGCATTCTGCTCTTAAGCGACATCCATAGCAACCTCGAAGCCCTGGAGGCCTGCCTGGCGGCGACCCCGGCCTACGACCTGGTCGTCAATCTGGGCGACATCGTGGGCTATGGCGGCAGCCCCAATGAGGTCATCGAGCGGTCGCGCGAGTTGGGAAGATTCTTTGTTCGTGGCAATCACGACAAGGCTGCCGCCGGAGTGATGGACCTCAAGGATTTCAATCCCATTGCAGGGATGGCGGCGCTGTGGACCCGAGAGCAGCTCACTCCGGAAAACCTGAAGTGGCTAAGCGACCTGCCGCGCGGCCCCATCCAGGTGAACGGCCTGGCGGGGGTGCAGTTCGTCCACGGTTCTCCCGTGGATGAAGACGAGTACGTGGTTTCGGTGCGCGACGCGCTGGAACCGCTGCTGCTATCCTCCATGCCCCTGACCTTCTTCGGACATTCGCACCTGCAAGGGAGTTTTTCAACCAATAACGCCAACAGCGACGTTTTTCGTCCCGAATACCGGACCGTGGGCCAGACCGAAACGGTTGAATTCCCGCTGAAAGCCGGCATCCGCTACCTGGTGAATCCCGGCTCGGTGGGACAGCCGCGCGACGGGGACTGGCGGGCTGCGTTCGCGGTGTTCGACAGCGACGCCCAAATCGTCAGCTTCTGCCGCACACCCTACAACCTGAAGTCCGCGCAGGATCGAATCTTCGGCGCCAATTTGCCTCCGCGATTGGCCACCCGTCTGGCGGCGGGAAGATAAGTCGCCAACACCCCGCTACGGTTTGCATGTTTTAATTTCCCCTAAATACCTGATCTGGGGTCGTCATGGGTAACGGTCGGATTATTCGGGTTGGAATCGCAATTTCGCTGCTGGCATCGAGCCTGACCGGGAACGCGTGGAGCGGGCGTGAGAGTGACGACAAGCAGGGAACCATCACCGTCGGCGGCGTAGCTCGCCGTTACTTGCTGCATGTTCCCGGTTCGCTGCCGCACGGCCAGCCTGCACCGCTGGTGCTGGTATTCCATGGTGGCGGCGGCCATGCCAGAAACATGCCGAACTTCACCCACTTCGATAGCCTCGCCGACGAGCAGGGGTTCATCGTCGCCTACCCTGACAGCTTCAACCGGAGCTGGAACGATACTCGCGGCCTTTCCCCGGCCGATGATGTCGGCTTTGTTCGCGCCCTGATCGCCGAACTGCAACGCTCCACGGGAATCGACCCCAAGCGCGTCTACGCCACCGGTATCTCCGCTGGTGGATTCTTCTCGCAACGCCTGGCCTGCGATCTGGCCGACAAGATCGCCGCCGTAGCCTCCGTCGCCGCGACTATGCCCGAGAGCCTGGTGCCGGTGTGCAAGCCCTCCCAGCCGATCTCAGTGATGTTCATGAACGGGACCAAGGACCCGCTGGTGCACATCGAAGGCGGCCCGGTGTTACGTGACCGCGGCGTGGCGATCGCGCTGGCGGCCGCAGCAAAATTCTGGCGCGACTTGGACCAGACTACTCCCCAAGCGATGACGGAAGACTTGCCCGATCATGCGAACGACGGCACTACGGTTCATCGCGAGGAGTTCGATGGCGGCAAACAGGGAACCCAAGTCGTGGTGTACACCATCGTCGGCGGAGGCCACACCTGGCCCGGCGGCTCGCAGTATCTGCCGGGGTTTCTGATTGGTAAGGTCAGCCACAACCTGGACGCCACGCGGGAGATATGGAAGTTTTTCCAGAAGCACAGCCTGCAGTAGTCCAGTGTAAACTTCCGCCATGCCCTCGCATTCTTCGCATACCAGAGACCTGTTCAGCACCCCAAGCAGCAAAGCCCCCGAGCATTACCTGGTTGCCTACAGCGACGGCGGCGCGCGCGGCAACCCGGGCCCTGCCGGCTACGGAGTGGTGGTACAGGACGAAGCCGGGCGCAAGGTCGCGTCGCTGAGCCAATACCTCGGCCACCAGACCAACAACGTCGCCGAATATCAGGGACTGATCGGGGCGCTGGAGTACACGTTGAAGCACGGGCCCAAGGCGCTCAAGGTGGTCAGCGATTCCGAACTGCTGGTGAAGCAGATTCGTGGTGAGTACAAGGTCAAGAACCCAACCCTGCAGGACCTCTACAGCCGCGCGAAGCAATTGATTCGACAGCTGGACTGGTTCACCATCCAACATGTGTTGCGCGGGCACAACCAGGAAGCCGATCGCCTGGCCAATGAGGCGATGGATAAAGGCATGGGACGTGTGGCGGCGAGCCCCGCGCCAGCGCACTCGCCGGTCAGCGGCAACATGGAATTTGAAGGGATAGTCCGAGGCGGCAAGGTCGAATTGCGGGATGGTGAACTACCGGAGGGGACGCGGGTGCAGGTGAGGGTCAAGAGACAGCTCACGTAGGGGCAGCCGCCCTCGGCTGTCCAGGGTCGCCGAAGGCGACAAGATTACCTATTCCGCTGCCGACGTATGGTCGTGCACGATTTTCCACCCCGCGGGAAATTTCCGGAAAATCAGCGTGAACACTCCATTCGGCGTCTTGCCGTCGGACAAGGTCAGTTTCCACGCGCCGCGCACAAACGCCGCTTCCGGCCCCATCGGCTGGACATTCAACTCCGAAAACTCCAGCTTGCCCATCTCGCGGCCTCCGCTTTGGTAGCTCTGGCGGTAGTGGTCGAGAGTGGGCTGCCAGCCCGAGGTGGTCTTGGCGCCGGAGAAAAACGTCAGCTCAGGAGAGTTCCAGTATCCGGCCATGAAACCTTCGAGATCGTGCCGGTTCCAGGCATCCTGTTGATGCTGAATCACCGACTGAACCGCAGACCTGACCGACTCGTTTGTGTCTTGTGAGCTTGAGATCACGGCAGAAACCAACATGAGGCCCAGCACCAACCCGATCGTGCGCATGGCATCCTCCAAGGGGAACCAGTGTCGCACAACCAAACGCGAAGATATGTATTTTGGACTCCGCAAACATGCGGACGCGAATAGTCTTGACCAACGACGAACGACCAACGACTAGTCCTGACGACTGACGACTGACGACTGTTGTTACGCCGGGCTTTTCTTCGCCACCAACGCTCCCGCCACTTCCCACGGACGCTTCGGGCGGTCAGCCTTGGCTTTGTCACGGTCGGCGATGCGATCGTACTGGTAGGACTCGCTGACCGTGCCCAGCGACTCGTTATACAGGCTGGGTGTTCCCAGGGCCTCCTTCAGTTCCTCGGAGAACTGGTGCAGCGCTTTTAAATGATCGGCGGTTGCGGGGACTTCATTCTTCGCGGTCTTCAGAAACTGCTGGTATCCGCGGTTCACCAGCTTGGAAATCTCGCTGCCAATCATGCATCCGGGGTAGGCGAAAATCTTTACGCCATTGTCGCCATCTTTCTGGATGGCGGCTGAGCAACTGTACTTCTTCAGGAATACCCGCCCCTGGGTGCCGGGAGCCTCGATCAGATCAAAGCCATGCTCGCGCAGCCAGCTCAACACTTCGTCATAATTGCGTTGTTCTACCTTGGTCGACATTTCGTTGTTACGGTCCCTTCTGTCTTGCTTTCTGGTTAGATGCGTTTCCGCGCAAAAGGTGCATTGCACACATTGGATGCATCCAACCAGGCTCTCTTATAATCCAATGAATAGCTTTTGACTCCTACTATCACCGTTCCAACACATTACGATAGTCATGGATGATCTGCCCAATTTAGCGCGGCATGCATCTCCGCAACTCGCGGAAGTTGCTAATTCTGCGGCACATGCGGCCGCAGCGATGCCTGCGCGCTCGCTCGGTCAGCATACCCTGGACCGCATCGGCAACACTCCATTACTGCGACTGGAGCGCGTACCCCGCGACCTTGCCGGGGTGGAGGTGCTGGGTAAAGCCGAGTGGCTCAATCCCGGAGGCTCGATCAAGGACCGTGCCGCTTCCAACATCGTCGCCCAGGCGCGCCGCAGCGGAAAACTTGGCCCCGGCAAGATTTTGCTCGATTCCACCAGCGGGAACACGGGCATTGCTTACGCGATGATCGGCGCGGCTCAGGGTTTTCCGGTCACGTTGTGCATGCCCGACAATGTTTCAGTCGAGCGCAAGCGCATCTTGCACGCTTACGGCGCAAACATCATTTACACCGATCCGGCCGACGGCTCCGATGGCGCTATCCGCCTGGCGCGAGAACTCGCCGCCAAGCATTCCGACCTTTATTACTACGCCGACCAGTATTCCAACGATGCCAACTGGCAAGCTCACTACCATGGCACAGCCAACGAAATCTGGCAACAAACCCAAGGACGTATCACTCACTTCGTCTCCATGCTGGGCACCAGCGGAACTTTTATGGGGACGGCGCGGCGGCTTAAAGAACTTAACCCACGCATACGCTGCGTTTCTCTGCAGCCGGACTCGCCCTTCCACGGCATCGAAGGCACCAAGCACATGGCCACCGCCATCGTGCCCAGGATTTACGATGCCTCGCTGGCCGACGCCAATCTCGGAATTTCGACCGAAGATGCCTATATCATGGCCAAGCGCCTGGCCCGCGAAGAAGGCCTGCTGGTGGGAGTTTCGGCGGCCGCTGCTGTGGTCGGCTGCCTGCAACTGGCGCGACAACTCCGGCAAAACGAGCGGGCTGTCTTTGTGACCATCTTGTGCGATTCCGGGGACAAGTATTTGAGCGAGCGGTTCTGGAACGAATGAAACGATTGAGCGATTGAATCGTTGAGTCATTGAGAGATTGAAATGATTCAATGACCCAGTCTCTCAATGATTCAATTCTTGGCCATGCTAAAGCTGATCCAATCCGTCTACGACTCCATCCGCCGGCACGGCGAGGAGACCTATCCCCACGAGTGCTGCGGGGTGCTTCTCGGCCGCATGAATGGCGACGGGCGGGTGGTGACTTCGCTGGCGCGCTGCGGCAACACGCGTACGGATTCGCCGCAAAACCGCTATCACATTGATCCCCGCGAGTTGGTGCGCATTCAGCGCGAAGGGCGGGATCGGGAGGAAGACATCCTGGGCTTCTACCATTCGCACCCCGACCATCCCGCGAGTTGGTCACAAACCGATCTGGCTGACGCGCACTGGTTTGGCTGCTCCTACGTCATCACCAGCGTGGAGAAAGGGAAAGCGGTAACCACCAGTTCTTTCCTGCTGGATGGCAGTGGCGAGGAGGACAAGAAATTCTTTGATGAAAAGATTGACCTGTTTTGAGAGGACCCATCAAGGCTTCGAGCCTCACCGGAAGTAATTCCTCACGCCGGGCCGCGTCATGTAAACCAGCAGCAGTCCGGCAATCAACACTCCCGTGACACCCTTCAGCCGCTCGCCAAAGCCTATCTGCCCCAGATCGCCGAGCAGGTTCACCGCAATCACCGACGTGCCCACCACCCAGCCCCAATAGCGCCGCCGGAACCAGCCCACACCTGCCAGCAGCAGCGGCACAGCCAGAGCGATAAACCCAAAGCCTGCAATCTTTCCCACGGAGACGAGTTGAACATGGGCGGTCGGGTTGAGAACCCAGGCGCGGTCGAGGAAAGTTCCTGGTTTAAGCAGCGTGGTGGCGGCAAATGTGGCCATCAGCGCCCCGAAGAAGAAGAAAATTCCCAGGGCCAGAAAACCTCGAGGTTGCTGCTCCGGCGTGGTGTGGGCCATCTGCTCACCGCATGCTCAGAGCATGCCAGTCAATAAGATACGCCAATCCCATGAATCCCCTGACCCTGCCTGTGCATCATTAAGACATCATGACTAAGATCCACATCCCTACCCCGTTGCGCCAGTATGCGGGCAAGCAGCCGGCGGTGGAGGTCAAGGCAACTACCGTGGGTGAGGCTCTGGCCGGGCTGGTGGCCCGGCACCCCGATCTGCGCCGCCACCTCTATACCGACGATGGCAAGCTGCGCGCCTTTGTGAATGTTTACGTGAACGACGAAGACGTCCGCTACCTGCAGAAGGATGCCACCGCCGTGGGCGACGGTGATACCATCTCTATCGTGCCTTCCATCGCCGGAGGGCGGTAATGGACGGATTGTCGAATTTGAGGATTGCTAGATTGAACTGCTCCTGCCAATTGTGTTGTTGTCCTGCCTGTTGTTGCCGGTAGCTCTGCCGTTTCTCAATTCGTAAATCCGAAAATTCTGAAATTTGAAAATTAAAGGGTCCCCATGGCTACCACAACCGAAGTGAAACCCGAACCGGGTACGTTATCCAACGAGGAGATTCTGCGTTACTCGCGCCACCTGATCATGCCCGAGGTGGGCATGGAGGGACAGCAGAAGCTCAAAGCCGCGCGGGTGCTTTGCATCGGCGCCGGCGGTCTGGGTTCTCCGCTGGCGCTTTACCTGGCGGCCGCCGGGGTGGGGACGCTCGGCATCGTGGACTTCGACGTGGTGGACTACACCAACCTGCAGCGCCAGATTATTCACTCGACCGCCGACGTCGGCCGCAAGAAATTGGACTCGGCTGCGGAGAAGCTGGCGGCGATCAATCCGTTCCTGAACATCCGCAAGTTTGAGACTCGCCTGAGCAGCGAGAATGCTCTCGAGATTTTCCGCGAGTTCGACATCATTGCCGATGGCACCGACAATTTTCCCACTCGTTACCTGGTGAACGATGCCTGCGTGCTGACCGGCAAGCCCAACGTCTACGGTTCGATCTTTCGCTTTGAAGGCCAGGCCAGCGTGTTCGCAACGGAAGCTGGCCCGTGCTACCGCTGCCTGTATCCCGAGCCGCCACCCCCGGGGCTGGTGCCTTCTTGCGCGGAAGGCGGAGTGCTGGGAATTCTTCCCGGTCTGGTCGGCGTGATACAGGCCACCGAAGTGATCAAGCTTATCCTGGGCAAAGGCGAGCCGCTGATCGGACGCCTTCTGCTGATTGACGCCCTGGGCATGAAATTCCGCGAGCTGAAGTTGCGCAAGAATCCCGAATGCCCCGCCTGCGGCACCCATCGGACCATCACCAAGCTGATAGACTACAACGAGTTTTGTGGAATCCGCGGTGAGGAGAAACCGGTGGACGCAGGCGTACCCGAGATACAGGTGGAAGAACTGAAACGGCGGCTGGATGCGGGCGATGACCTGTTCGTCCTCGACGTCCGTGAACCGCATGAATACCAGATCTGCAACCTTGGCGGACATCTCATCCCGCTGGGCGACTTGCCCAAACGCATCCACGAACTGGACTCCAGCCGCGAGATCGTGGCCCATTGCCGCTCCGGCGTGCGCAGCGCCAAGGCGGTGACTTTCCTGCAGCAGGCCGGGTTCAAGAAAGTGCACAACCTGGCCGGAGGGATCCTGGCCTGGGCCGACCGTGTAGATACGAAAATGCCGAAGTATTAAAAGCAGTTGTCAGTCGCCGGTTCTCAGTTCTCAGCGCACCGTGTGGGCGCGGGCGACTCGCCCGCGCTACTTCATCTCCTGCACAAACCCCAAATTTACCGGCTGAGTCGGAATTGACTTGAACGACTTCCCCGCAAGCAGTTGCTGCTGCGCATCCACACTCTTCTCCCACGACGCAAAGCTCACGCTCAAAGACGCCATGGCCGATTGGATGGTGCGGGCTATCTTGATCGCATCCTGAACACTGCTGATCGCACTGATGGGAGTGAAGCCCGACATCGCAATATCCATGCTGGCGTTGGCGATGTCCATTCCCATCCTGAATTTCTCGCCGCCGCTCATCCCCTCGGTTCCCAGCTTGGAATCCTCAAGTCCCGGATAGCGAACGAACAGCCGGGTGTAGTTGTTGGCGAACCTTCGCGCCGGTGGACCCTCCACCGGAGTAAATGAAGGCAGGTAAATCGGGGCTAGATAGAGATCCTGCTTCGCGAGTTTCAGCTTGAGCAGGCCGCTGTTGGTCTCTACCTTCTTGATGTCGGCCTGGGTCAAGTCGAGAGAATCGAAGTCCTGCTGGCGTGGAACTGAGGGATCCACAACCAGATCTCCAAGGCCATCTTCGCCGGCTGGCTTGCTGGGCGGCGCCGGGTTCCCTTTCTTGTCATACGACGACAAAAAAATGAGCCTGATCCGGTCTCGCGTCAATTCGCACTTCACGGCCTGGTCCTGCTTATGGCCGCGCATTTCGGCGTAGAACGACACCGGCAGGTTCTGGCTGGCAACCACGTCAAAGCTCTGGGTCGCGGAATGGCCGTCGTTTGCCTGCAGGAAGACCTGGGCCATGAGCTCGTTGGCTTCGGCTCCGAGCGGGAACAGTGCTAACGCGATTTGCAGATGCTCACTCGCTCGCGATAGCTGTTGCTGAGCGTATGCGTACGGAACCGCAAATCCTCCGACACGGTTCTTGGCCTGTTTCTCTTCTTTCTTCTTCACCCGCGCGCGGCGGGCATGGATTGCACTGCGCTTCTCAGATCCGTTAAACGACAGGTTCATCGACCGGTTGAATAAGTCGGAAACGATGTCTTCCGCTTCGTCGATCTCCTCGTCATACTTGGTTCGCCGGGCGTCCAGGGTGCTGAGGTGCAGTGCGGCATCGTCCTTGGCTTTCTGGTCGGGCGCTAGCTGCTGGTAGCGCGTGAAATTTTCTTTCGTTTTGTCGATGTTGGCCATGGCTTCGTACAGCAGTGCCAGGTTCCATTTGGTAAGAGCAAAATCAGGAACTGCGTCGCTCGCCTTGTTAAGGTCTACCAGAGCGCGATCGTAGTTATGCTCCGCAAGCGAACCGTAAGCCGACGCATATAGGCGGCGAGTTTCCGCGCCGCTCGGCCCCGGAAGCCCCAGCAACAACTTCAGGTCTGCGATGCGGGCATGCACTCCGTCGGTGTCGAGGGCTGTCGGAGCCATCTGCAGATACTTATCCAACAGCGTAGCCGCCTCGGTGGTTCGTCCGTTGCTTTCGGCGCAATTCGCCAGGTTGAAGGTTGCAGCCGGGCTGCCGGCTAGCGGACCCTTCAGGTCGGCCAGCGCATTGCACAGGCTCGACCTTTTCCCCGCCGCGCTATGACTGTGCGGATTGGCGGGAGTTGCAGTCGTGGCGGTTTCCTGAAACGGCGCTGAAGGACCTGCCTCCACGAGGGGATCCTCTTCCCCTCCTTCATCTTCGAGGGAAGCCTCTACTCCAATGCTTTCGGCGAGGCGGTTAATGCGGCCAACGCGATCTTTGTCGCTGTCATTCACGGAGACGGCGCCCTCCCCCGTGGTGAAGAAAGTGAGCATCTGCAGGAGTTTCTGCTTCTGCTTCGGGTCAGGCGTACCGACCGCAGCTTTGCCGAGATATTCAAGCGCCTTGTCACGATCCCCAAGCTGGTAGTAGCAAAGCGCAAGGTTGTAGGCGAGCACCGGTTGAGACGCCTGCAGTTTCAGGGCATCCTCGAGCGACGCCGCAGCCTCCTTAAACTTGCGCGACTCGTAAGACTTGCGCGATGCGCTCAGCGTGTCCTTTACCCGCTTGTGAATCTCTTCATCCAGATGCTTGATGGCGTCAGTAACATCTTTGGTTTCGATGAGCGCCTGAGACTCGGCGTATTTGGCGCGGGCTTCTGCCAGTTGGCCGGCCTTTTCGAGGCGCTCTCCCTCGGCCTGCATCGTTTTGACTTGGGCTTCGAGTTCTTTCTTCTGGTTCTTCTCCAGGTTTTCCGCGGTGGCCGCAGAACATACCAATAGGAAAAGAAGTGCCGCCGCAATTCTCATACGCCCTTTCCAGATGCCTTTTGTCTTTGTCTGCCTGATGATGTTTCCGGATTGCGAAGCCGCCCGATATTACACCGCGTTGCCGCTTAGCGGTACTCAGAATCCCAACTTGGTCCATTTGCCTCTTCGAAGTTAATTGCAATTCTCCAGAATCCGTTCATAATGGCGCGTTCCACCCTTCCCCCCGGGAGGATCCATGCCTTATCTACGCGCTCTTCGTCTCTGCGCATTCGTGTGTCTTTTAACTTTAGTTCCCACAGCCTTCGCGGCCGACGCCGCGCCCGGCGCTAACACTGACCTAACTTACCAACAACTGCGCAACCTTACGCTGGGCGGCGAGTCGGTCACCGTAAGCAATTTTACGTTCAAGCGGGACGCAGCCACTTTTCATCTCCAATCCGGCAGCTTCTGTTTCGTTTCGCCGGTACAGGGAAAAGTTACGGGAGCGGTGTTCGTGGGTGACGGCAATCTGGTGATCAGCGCGCCTTCGGCGGCCGAGCGCAGCATGTTGAAGCTGCTGACTAAAGAAGACGAATTTAGCGAGAACTTCAGCCACATGGTTCTGCGCTTTACAGATACCTCTTACGACGAATTGAAGAAGGCCGGTAACGCGGCTTCAGGCGGATGCGACCCGGGATTGCTGAAGGACAGTCAGAACGTGACTCGTCACAAACTCAAGGACAACTTCGAGGCCCGCCTTCTGGAAGACGCACTCAGCCCCGAGCCGGGCGCGTTTTTTGCTGCCTTTGTTCACGGCAAACGTTACAACGACAAAGAACTCTACATCGTCGATCCGCACGGCTCGCCAGATCAGGTTGTGTTTGAAACCTATGATGAGAATAAGTATGGCGTCTGGGCGGCTTTCCATCTGACCGACGCGAGCGCACGGAAGGCAGTGCGATGGAACCGATTTCGTATCGAGCACCAGCAACTCGACACTACGATTGAGAAAAACGCCAATCTTAGCGGCAAGTCTGTGACCAGCATTACCTCCCAGCTCGATGGTTTACGGGTGGTTCCTTTCAACCTGTTCCGGACTTTGCGCGTGCAGAGTGTGAGCACAGAGGGAGGCCAGCCCCTGGCCTTCATCCAGGAAGATAAGAACGACGACTCGGACTTTGCGGTAATCCTTCCTAAAGCCCTTGCGGCAGGGGAGAAGTATGCGATCACCACGAACTACACAGGCAAAGACGCTGTGTATAACGAGGGCGGCGGCAATTACTTTCCGAACCCGGATGCGCGCGACAACTGGTATCCCAACAATGCCCGCACCTCGGGGGAGTATGTCACGTATGCCATGACCTTCCACATTCCCAAGGGCATGAAGATCGCCGCGACGGGAGATATGCTCAGCGAGAGCAACGACGGCGGGCATAACGTAACCACGTGGAAGAGCGAGGGCCCGCAGACCGTGGCCGGATTCAACTTCGGCAAATTTAAGGAAGAAGAAGTGAAACTGACCAAGCCGGAATACCTGGTCCAGTCTTTTGCCAACCAAGAGCCGCCCGACTGGGTCACCAGTTTGCAGCACGCAGTCGGCAACGACCTGCCTAGTCAGGACGTTCGTCTGCGCTCGGACGTCGCGCTGGGCAATATGAGTACCACCGGGCTTGGCAAGAAGGCGCTGGCCGAAGGACAATTGGCCATCCAACTCTACACTGATTACTTCGGCCCCAGTGCGTTCAAGCGGGTCGCGATCACGCAACAGACCGCCTGCGACTTCGGCCAGTCGTGGCCCATGCTGGTGTACATTCCCCTCTGTTATTTCTTTGATACCACCGTGCGCCACCAGCTCGGGATGGACTGGGGTGACCGCGGCTACTGGAAGATCGTGACGCCGCACGAGGTCGCGCACCAGTGGTGGGGACAGACGGTCGGTTGGAGTTCCTACCGCGACCAGTGGATGAGTGAGGGTTTCGCCGACATGTCCGCCTCACTCTTCTTGCAGATGGTGGAAAAGAACCCCAAGAAATTCGTCGAGTTCTGGAATGATGAACGAGATCTGTTGCTGGAACGCAGTCCGCAAGGTTTCCGCGCGATTGATGCAGGCCCGCTGACCATGGGATTCCGGACGAGCAACAGCAAGGCAGGTTTCGACACCTACCGCCGCCTCATCTATCCCAAGGGCGCCTACATCCTGCACATGGTGCGCATGATGATGTGGGACCGTAGGACCGGCGACGACAACTTCAAAGCCACCATGCAGGACTTCGTCAAGACTTACTCCGGACGCGCCGCCACCACCGAAGATTTCAAGGCCATGGTGGAAAAGCACATGACTCCGGAGATGGACCTCGACGGCAATCACACGATGGATTGGTTCTTCAACGAATATGTCTATGGGACGCAGCTGCCCGCTTACAAATTCGACTATTCGTTCGACAAGAATTCAGACGGCGATGTGGTATTTGGTTTTAAACTCACACAGTCGAACGTCGACGATCACTTCCTCATGCTGGTTCCGATTTACCTGGAACTGGCGGATGGGCGCACGGTGTTCATGGGAAGGGCGCGGATGCAAGGCAACGCTACGATCGACCAGAAAGTTCCGCTGAAGGGATTGAAGGACCCGCCTCACCGCGCCATGATCAACCATAACGCCGACGTGCTGGCGTCTAACTAGCAACGGATAAGCAGCAAGAGTAACGGGGAGCACAAAGCTCCCCGTTCTTGTTTGCAGGAAACTTACTTGTTCATGTCAGCACTGGCAGTATCACCGCCGATAGCCAAGGCATACTTCTTGCCGGAGAAACGGATCTGCGACAGGGTTCGGCTGCCGTCACCGTTGGTGTTGACGACCGCGCCGTCATCCGAGGCCGCGCGCGGCAGGTCGACCATCTTGGCCGGTACCGTGGCTACGACGTTCTTGCCCTGCATGATGTGCAGCTCCACGCTGGGGCCGTTGCCTTCCCAGCTCACCTTATAGTCGCCGGCAGTCAGCTGCTTTCCGTTGACGTTGACGGGTTCGTCTACCTTCAATGAACCCTTGTTGGCTGCGAACGCGCTCGTTGCCAGCAGCAGTGCCAGTCCCAGCAGCAAGCCCTTGGAAATCTTCAATGCTTTCATACCACTCCTTTTTTCTTTCCCGAAAACGTCGGGAACCGGTTTCTGGGCGGCCTGGACTTCCCTTCACGAAGAAACTTGCGTTTGTCCGCGAAAGGCCTACAATGCTGCGGCGGGGTCAAGTAGAAGCAAATGGCCGCAAGGCCGCGTGCTCGCTGCGAAGGGATTTGTTCTCACCTGGGCCGCCAAACCGAGATTGAGACAGTCCCTTTGACCCCTGAATTCTTTTAAGCTACCGGGGCGGCTGGTTCTCCTCCCGGTTCCCACTCATCGCTTCCAGATACGCTACTCGTGCTGCAAAAGTTCCGTTGCGATTTTTTCTTGCGATCACTCTTTTGGACGCTCTCCCCGCGGCGTCGTTAGCAAGCACCCGCGGGCCACAACGCCCGTCTGTATTGTGTAAGCGGGCCATCGCGCGCGACTGCACGCGGCCTCCTGCGGTTTGAGGTGATGCATGTGAACGGCCTTCTGCGCCGGGTGAAATCGATTGATTCCAAATGATGTGCGGCGGCATGCAGACGGAGGCGATGTCCGCTCGTGGAACGGTGACGTTCGGAAGCGGACACCTGGGCCGGCGAGGCAGCCGGGGCCACTGGGCTACGCGAGCGTCATCACCACTTTGCCGAAGTTCTTTCGCTCGAGCAGCAGACGATAGGCTTCGGAGGCCTGCTCCAGCGGCAGCACGTGCCCTACGACCGGATTCAATTTCCCCAGTGCAGCCCAGGCAGAGAGTTGTTTCCACGCTGCCTGCATCAGATCGCGTTTCGCGGATAGATAGGTGAGCCACAGTCCGTGTACGCTCGCGCCCTTGGCGTACAGCGAACGAGTATCGACTTCAGAGCGCTGTCCTGTGGCGGAGCCGTAGACGATTACCCGCCCGAAATCACGCAGGCAGCGGACGCTCTTGGCGGTGTGTTCACCGCCCAACATTTCAAACACCACGTCCACGCCTTCGCCGTGAGTCAAGTCCTTGATGGCTTCTTCGTAATCACGCTGCTTGTAGTTGATGCCGTACTGCAGCCCCAGCTCTTTCACCCGTGCCAGCTTTTCTTCCGACGAAGAGGTTCCGTACATTTCTGCGCCCAGCAGCTTGCCAATCTCGACGGCCGCGGTTCCCACGCCACCAGCCACCGCGTGAATTAATACGCGAGGAGCGGGTCCGCTGTTGCCATCGAGCAAGCCCGCCTTCCAGTATGCGAAGTACGCGGTGAAGTAATTGACCGGGAAAGCTGCGCCCTGCTCCGCGCTCCAGCCCGCCGGCGCCGCCCACAGCAACTCGGGCCGGATGGCGATGTAATCCGCGAACGCTCCCCACTGGGCATAGCCCATGACCCGCTGTCCGCTGCTCTCGACTACGCCGCAGAACTCGCGTCCGGCGACCAGAGGAGGCTTCGGGGATCCGGGATAGCCGCCGTGAGCCGTAATGATGTCGGCGAAGTTAATGCCCACCGCTTCCACGCGAACCAGCACTTCTCCCGCCCCGGGAACCGGCGTGGGCACGTCTCGCAGCTCCAGCACCTCGGGACCGCCTAAGCGGCTGATGACAATGGCTTTCATGCAGGCCAGTGTAGCAGCCGGTTGGCGGGGTGGAAGTCCCAAAACGGACTCCGCTCTTGCCTCGGCCTGGAGGAAGCGGCAGTCCGAATTAGGTTGCGGGTATATACTTCGAGTGAAATATTGCTGCTTTGCCGGCCCGGTTTGGCGGGACGGTGCGGCGCCAAATTCATTTTGATCATAGGCTCCGCTTAATCAGATCACTGGCTGCCGACCATTCGGCACGTGGGTGGCCAGTGCGGAAACTGTACGCCGTGGTTTCTGCGGCATGCGGGTTCCGAGGAGGTCCTGTAAGTGGACGCATTCCTGATTCGTCTCTTATTTGTTCTTTTTGTTGGATTTGCTTGCTTTCGTATTCAACCCTTTGGTTTGCCATCCAACCTGGACGCGGGCGTCGGCGTGCTTATCGGCGTCGCCATCGTGCTGTTCGAGTGGCGTCTGCGGTTGATCAGCCTGAAGCGCCTGATCGGCGCCGCGATCGGCAGCGTACTCGGCATCATCGGGGCATACCTGTTTGCCCTGGTTATCCACAGCAGCCTTCCGGACGGCCCCACCAAGAGCTTCCTGCAGATCATGGTGATGCTGCTGATGGCCTACGTCGGTCTGGCCGTGGGCGCAGCCAAGGGCGACCTGCTCAACCTCTCGGCGCTGGGCGGGATCTTCGGCGGTGAGAAGCAGGGCAAGAAAAGCTACAAGATCCTGGACACCAGCGTCATTATCGACGGCCGCATTTCAGATATTGCGGAAACCGGCTTTCTCGACGGCATCATCGTCATCCCCCAGTTTGTGTTACGCGAACTGCAGTTGGTCGCTGATTCCGCAGACTCGCTCAAGCGCAACCGGGGACGTCGCGGTCTTGACATCCTGCAACGCCTGCAGAAGGTTGCCACGCTGCAGATTCAGATCGTCGAGGACGATTTCCCCACGGTGCGCGAAGTGGACATGAAGCTGATCGAATTGGCCAAGCTCTACGAAGGCAAGATCATCACCAACGACTTCAATCTGAACAAAGTCGCCCAGCTTCAGGGAGTCGAAGTGCTGAACATCAACGAACTGGCCAACTCGCTGAAGCCCATCGTGCTGCCGGGCGAGACCATGAAGGTCTTCATCCTGAAAGAAGGCAAAGAGTACAACCAGGGAGTGGCGTATCTCGACGACGGCACCATGGTGGTGGTCGACAACGCGCGCAAGATGATCGGCAAGACCATCGACATCTCGGTGACGTCGGTGTTGCAGACCACGGCAGGCAAGATGATTTTCGGCAAATGGGACGAACGCGCCGCGGCGAGAACCGAGTCGCGCGCGCCGATCAGCGCCGCACCCATCCCCAGTGCCGAGATCAAGAAACCGCAGCCCATCATGGCGGATCGGCCGAACGAGTAAGCGCGGCCGGACTCGCACCGGGTGCCAGAAACAGGGCGGGACTTATCTCCCGCCTTCTTCTATGTTGACCGGCACTTCTAGTTGTTGACTGCGCTCACCCGGATGGCATTGCCGTCGAGTGTTCCGGCGACAGTGGCCCGCTGGCCTGCCCGCCTGGCGAGTTCCTGCTCGTTGCCATGCAGAGCATAAACCTTGTCGCCGTCAACCAGTCTGTACTGTGCGCCGTTTCGCAAGCAGGCGCGAGCACATTCCGCCGGGCTCTTGTCGGACATCCTGTGTTTCGCACCGCAATGCGAGTCGGTGATCATTCCAGAAAATGTCCTGGTGCGTGAGGAGACAGCATTCACCGGGTTTCTGCTTTCCGATCGCGCGGACTGTGCAACCGCGAACGCCAGGGTGGCACTGGCAAACAAGAGGGCAAGCGCGAACGCGGCGACCGCGCCCGCCAAGGTGCAGTAGGTTATGAGTGCGAGCCACGGGCGGTTCTGCGTCTGCACCATTCCCTCCATAGACCGGCCCTTTGCACAAGGCCACGCGTACTGACATTGCAACTGGCTTGCCACAGAGGTTGCGTGACTGCCCACACGTCAAGTTCTTCTTGACAATTGGTTTGCGTGTGGACGTCTGGGAGGAATCGTCAACCGGGCACCACGTCGTTCTGGCAAGAAGTTCCCGAAGCGGGCAAAATGGGGCGGGACATTTTCGAATTCCGGAGCAGACAGGAGAAGACTTAATGAAACGCGTAACCGGCATCGGCGGCATTTTCTTCAAGTCGGAAAACCCGGACCACCTTTATCACTGGTACAAAAAGCACCTCGGGATACAGCGGACACCCGATGGCGGCGGAGCCATGTTTGAATGGCGTGACGCCGAGAGCGGCCAGGAAAAGGGCATGACGGTGTGGTCGATCTTTCCTCATACCACCAAGTACTTTGATCCCGGCCGCTCCAGCTTCATGATCAACTACCGCGTGGACGATTTGGATGCTTTGTTGAAAGCGCTGCAGGAAGAAGGCGTGGAGATTGATCCGCACCGCGAAGATTACGATTACGGACGCTTCGCCTGGATCATGGATCCCGACGGCAACCGCATCGAGTTGTGGGAACCTCCAAAAACAGTACCGGGTACCTAGCGCCGAGTACCGAGCAAAACGTCTCGTGATTTGAACTCCGGTGGCTGCGCTCGTATACTGATCGCCCTCTATGAAGGTGGTGGTCATAATCCCGGCGGCGGGGTTGGGCACGCGCATGGCTCCGATGCCCAGTGCCAAAAGTAAGAAGGCGGCGCCGTCCAAGCAATTCACCGAACTGCGTGGTACTCCGATTCTTGTCCACACGTTGCGCAAATTTGCCGCCAGTCCTGAGGTCTCGGAGATCTGCATTGCTCTGCGAAAGAATGAAATCGGCAGCTTTCGCGCCCGCCTGGAAAAAGAGGGCAATGACATCCTGAAGAAGAAGGTTCAGCTGGTGGAGGGTGGCGAGCATCGCCAACAGTCGGTGGCCAACGCCCTGGCTGTGGTGTCGGCCGCGGCGGACGACGTTGTCCTGGTTCATGACGCAGTGCGGCCCTTTGTGACCGAGGAAATCATCAAGGATGTGATCCAGGCCGCGCAAAAATACGGGGCCGCCATCGCAGGAATGCCGGCCGTCGATACCGTCAAGCAAGTGGAGCGCACGGCCGCCGGCGCCCTGATCACCGCCACGGTTCCGCGCGAACGCGTGGTGATGGCGCAGACTCCGCAGGGCTTTCGCTACGACGTCCTGAAGAAAGCCTTCGACGAAGCCACCGCCGATGGTTTTATGGGGACGGACGAAGCCTCGCTGGTGGAGCGCTCGGGACATGAAGTGGCGGTGGTGATGGGATCACCCAGGAACATCAAGATCACCACGCCGGCGGATATGGAGTTGGCAGAATTCTATCTGAAGGCTAGTGGCGAGTAGCTAGTAGCCAGGCAAACCACCTTGAGACCTGAAATGCGCATCGGCTACGGCTGGGACTCTCACGAATTCAAGCGCGGCATTCCGCTCAGAATAGGCGGCGTCACGTTGCCCTACCCCAAGGGACTGGGGGGACACTCCGATGGGGACGTACTTCTGCACGCCATCACCGACGCTCTGCTGGGGGCGATGGCCGGGCCTGATATTGGGTCGCTGTTTCCTCCTTCCGATCCGCAATGGAAAGGGGCCGACTCTGCCGTGTTTCTGCGGGAGGCCCTGAAACGAGTGGCGCAGGCGGGCTACGCCGTGGTCAACCTGGACTCCACCTTGATTCTTCTGGCGCCCAAGATTGGCCCGCATGCGGCCGCCATCCGCGCGAGTGTTTGCGCCCTGATGGACCTGTCTCCCGATTGCGTGGGCATCAAGGCGAAAACTCCGGAAGGCATGGGAACGGACAACGCGGCAATTGCGCATGTGGCCGTGTTGCTGGAGAAAGTTCAGAAAAAAGCGCCGGCAAGACGGAAGACTGCAAAGTAGGCGACAGCGCAGGCCGTTTTCAAATCCTCAATCGAAAAGTGCCAATCGGGAATTTCTCATAGCGCTTCGAACTCCCCTACCAGCTTGGCGTGCCGAGCCTGGGCTGCTTTCACCAGCGCCCGAAAAATCGCCCGTGAGGGCTCGTCGTCATCCACGGAACGCTCCGGGTGCCACTGCACCGCCAGCACAAAGTGGTCAGGAGATGTGCCTTCCACGGCTTCAATGATTCCATCCTGCGGAGAGCGTGCTACCGCACGCAACCCGTCACCGATCACTTCCGCGGACTGGCGATGACTGGAATTCACCGGCAGGACGAGAGCCTGCTCCGCAGGGGATTCAGCCCCGCCAACGATCTCCGCCAGCTTTGATTGCCGATCCACTTCGACGGAGTGAGCCAAGGGCACCTTTCGTCCAGCATCATGGTTTACCGGCGACTCGATGTGCTGCCGCAGCGTCCCCGAGCGGTAGACATTCAGGATCTGCAATCCGTAGCAGATCCCCAGCACCGGCTTGCGCATGTTGTAGGCATCTTGCAGCAGTAGTTCGTCAACGGTGTCGCGCCTGGCATCGGCGGCGGCAGTCTCTGGGTGTCGCGTCGCTCCATACTTTTCCGGATCCACGTCGGCTTTGCTGCCCGGCAGCAGCACCGCGTCACAGCGCTCGATCAGTTTCATCACTTCAGCCGGGGCGCGGTCCACCGGGATCCGAACCGGCTCCCCCCCGGCCATTTCAACTGCGCGCTCGTATTGCGGCAACGCACGTTCGGCGTAGGCGAGATCGCCCGAATGGGGTATGGGGATGGCTATGCGGGGACGCATGCTTTCAACCGGCCCTTTCGATCGCTGCCAGTGCCTTGGCTTGGCGATAGTGACGGATTTCCATGAAGGCTACCGAAACCAAGACGATGGCGCCGACCGCGAGGGCTGCGGGTAGAGCCACTTCCCGGTAGGCGATGGTCATATTCGGTGTTCCGCCGCGCATTTTGGCCCCGGCCATCACGCCGAGAATCCCTAACAGGAGGCTCATCGCAAAGGCCAGCAGCGTACATATGAAGGTAAACACCACCACCCGGGCTGGAATCCAGAACCAGCGCGGGGAGCGGGCGGGCTTTCTGGCTGGGGACATCACCCAGATTGTAGCCGCTTTCCGGCGAGCTTTGCTCACCCGACCTTTGCTTCTCTGGACCGCGGGGGCGGCTGCCCCTGCGCATGATGGGTTAGAATACCCAGCATGTCTCAGGCTGCGCCTGCAATCACGCGCCCCCCGGCGGAGGTAGTCCGTCAGACTCCGGTCTCGCAAGCGCCGAATGGTATCTGCTTCGCTGTCTCTGGCGAGATCACGATCGCGGAAGCCGATCTGGAGCGGATGGTGGCGGCTGTGCCTGACCCGGCGGCGGCGGCCCTGAAACGCAAGGCGTACTATTTCGTTCCGCTCACGGTCAATCAGGGGGACGAAACCGTAATTGCCGATCGCTACGACGTAGCGCTTAGCGACAACGCGGTCTGCCACCGGAACCTCGACCTGGGCGACTCGCAGTGCGTCTTCATTTCCACTCGGCTGATGGACGACAAGTTCTCCGTCGCCTTTGAGTTCTACATCAACGTAGGTCACGCGGTGGTGGAACTCGCTGGAGTATCGCAAGCCTTCGCCGACTTGGTGTGGAAGCAGGTGGAAGCCGGAGTGCGTGGCGAAACTTCGCTCGACGCCTGGGAGTCGCGCAAACTGGCGACCAGTTCCGGACCGGAGGCTGAACGGTACAAGAACGAATATTTCGCGGCTACATTCGCCGACGCCATTTCGATCTACCTGCTCTCGTTGTTTATTGACGTGGACTACTACGACCTGCGCGAGCGCGACTATCCCTTGCTTGCTCCCGCGCAAATGGCCGAACGGCTGCGGAAAGTGGCGGAATTGTTTCCGGCGAATCCGGGATATGAGTTCGCCATTTACTACAAGCGGCGGACGTAGGGGTTCGGGATTACGGCGCGCCGTTCATCTCACCTGGGTCATTGGCTGGTCCAATTTAGTTCTTATCGGCACCCGTTTTTGAAGCATGCGGAGAATCCAGTAGCCGGCTGTGGCGGCTGCCAGGTGTTTCAACGTGTGCCCACTCACCGCGCCTCCCAGCAGGGTCAAGATTGGCCGATCCAGAGTCTCAAATACCTTCGCCAACGCATAAAAGCCCACTACCGCGGCCAGGTCCGACCCACGCTCGTACCGTGGCGGGAACAGTAAAGCAATCAGCAGCACCAGCGCCGAGTACACCTGCACCGCCGCGTATAGCCGCAAATCGCCTGCGCCGTGCAACTCGCTCACATACCACTGGACGACGCTGGCCATGCCCAGCGCGACCAGGAATGGCATCAGCCAGATTCCGGCGCGGACGCTGAACCGCTCGACGATCATCGCCGAGACCAGAGCCGTGAATACCATTGTGATCGGTAAGCGGTCCCAAACCAGGCGGGCATTGTCAGGAGCGAGATGGTAGTACGACGAACCGAACGCGGTCAGCAGCAATCCGGCAAACACCATGACGTAAGGCCAGCGTTCGCGGGCATCCAGGAAATCCGCAGAACTTGATCGGAGCAGCCATGCCAGCCCCCAAGCTCCCACGATGGCAAAAGGCAGATTGGACATCACATCGCCGAAATTCGGGACGCCCAGCCAGCCCCGGTGGTCGGCGAAGTTGTGGTAGGCCTGCGGCTGCGGGATGCGGGGCAGCAACAAAGCAATAAGGGCGAGGCCAAAGCCGCTCGCGATCGACAGCACGAGACCTTTTCTAAGGGAAAGCAAAGCTTAGCTTCTTATAAGAATCTGCCTTGCACAAGAGGTCAAACAGGGTCAGATGGTCTCCTCATCCGGCCTGGCGAATCCACGAACCGCACGCTCCAGTCGGGGCCCGTGTCACTTCTGCGTCCTTTGTGTTTACAATCATTCCTCCATGCCCGTAACCGTACGATCTTTCGCCAAGATCAACCTCGGCTTGCACATTGGCGCGCTGCGTCCAGACGGTTTCCACGAACTGCGCACGGTGTACCAGACCATCGCATTGCATGACGTGGTCCGGGTACACCTCGCGCGGGGCAGTGGAATTGAGATCCGCTGCGACGACCCGCGGGTGCCGACCGATGAATCCAATACTTGCTATCGGCTGGTGGCGCGGGCGCTGGCGGTGCTCAAGGCGCGCGGCCGGGTGATCATCGAAATCGAGAAGCGCCTGCCGGTACAAGGTGGGCTCGGGGGAGCTTCTGCCAACGCAGTGGCGGCACTGGTCGCGGTGGAACGTGTGTTGCAGAAGACCATGCCGGCTCCCGAGCGGTTGCGGATCGCGGCCGAGGTGGGCTCCGATCTGCCTTTGTTCCTGGTCGGGGGAACGGTTCTGGGAGTTGGCCGCGGCGAAGAGGTCTATCCCCTGCCGGACCTGCCTCAGACGGTGTGTGTGGTGGCCACGCCAGACATCGGGGTTTCGACGCCGAAAGCATTCGCCGACTGGGACCGGAGGTTGAATGGCGCGGACGGCTCGGCATCCGGAAAATTGACGCCTTTCTCCCCCTCCGATAGAATGTTGTTGTTCGGCCGCACCGTATCTGCGTGGCTGAGCGGTCAGTCCCAGAGCAACGCCAAGTCTGGGAGGGCTTTATCCGGTGTCCCTGTGAGCAAAGGCAGGGGCCGGGCCGAGACCCCGCTTCTCGACCTCGTCCGTACCGGGATCGAAAACGACTTCGAACAAGTCGTCTTTCCTCAATATCCCGAATTGCGTGGGGTCAAGCGTGTGCTCGGGCGCGGCGGCGCTTCTTATGCTTCGCTGTCCGGCTCCGGTTCGGCGACTTACGGGTTGTTCAGATCGCGGGCGGCAGCGGCGAAGGCTGCGGCCCGGTTGCGCAGCGACGGCATCCCAGCGGTGGTTTCGACCACTCTGACTCGGCCGCAGTACTGGAAGAAGTTTCTAGTTTCCGGTTTCTAGTTTCGAGTAAACTGGTGGTCTCTCATACAGTTTTTTCTCGCAACTGGAAACCGGAAACTGGAAACCGGGTTTTGGGCCGTCGACTAATGGTAGGTCAAGTGCCTTTGGAGCACTTTGTCTAGGTTCGAATCCTAGCGGCCCAGCCAGAATCAGCTCTTAGCCGTTAGCCCTTAGCTCGTAGCTTGGCACGGGAGCTAGCGGCTGCAGGGTTGGGCTAGAGGCTAAGAGCCAAAAGCTAAAGGCTAAAATCGATGGCAACTCTTGCGACAGCGACGGAGAAGAAGGGCCAGATGAGCGCCGACGAAAAACCGGAGCGCAAGCCCCAGCGTGCCCGCGTGGACGATAAGTTCAAGATCTTCTGCGGCACGGCCAACGAGCCGCTGTGCGACGAGGTCTGCGCCTTCCTGGGGCTGACGCGCGGGCAGGCCCTGGTCACGCGCTTCCGGGATGGCGAAGCCTACGTGCAGATCCAGGAGAACGTCCGCGGCTGCGATGTATTCCTGATGCAGCCGACCTGCCAGCCCGTCGATCAGCACCTGATGGAGTTGCTGCTGATGATGGACGCGCTGAAGCGGGCTTCGGCCCGGCGCATCACCGCGGTGATTCCGTACTACGGTTACGCGCGCCAGGACCGCAAAGACAAGCCGCGGGTTCCGATTTCGTCCAAGCTGGTCGCCGACCTGCTGACCACCGCGGGCGCGGACCGGGCCCTGGTCGTAGACCTGCACGCGCCGCAGTTGCAAGGTTTTTTCAATATTCCGGTGGACCACCTGTTCGCTTCCCCGGTGCTGGTGGACCACTTCAAGCGGCTGAACCTGCCCAACCTCACGGTGGTTTCACCGGATGCGGGCGGCGTGGAACGCGCCCGGTTTTTTGCCAAGAAGATGGATGCCGCGCTGGCCATCGTCGACAAGCGCCGCGTGGAAATGAATGTCGCCGAAGTCATGCACGTGATCGGAGACGTCCACGGCCGTACTTGCCTCGTGATCGACGATCTGATCGACACGGCCGGCACGCTGGTGAAGACGGCCAGTGCGCTGCTGGAAAATGGCGCGCGCGAGGTTTATGCCTGCGCCTCGCACGCTGTGCTGTCCGGCCCGGCGGTCGAGAACATTGCCAAGTCCTGCATTGCCGAAGTGGTGGTAACCAATACCATCCCCTTGTCAGAAGCGGCCCGGCAGGAACCGAAGATTAAAGTGCTTTCTATCGCTGGTTTGATCGGACGGGCGATCCAGTCGATTCACGAAGAAACGTCCGTCAGCAAATTGTTTTTGTAAACAGGAATCAAAATTATGGCAACTGCAACCGAAAGCAACATTCTGGAAGCGCAACCGCGGACACCGGGCAGCAAGAACGATGCCCGCCGGGTGCGCAGTGGCGGCAAGATTCCCGCCGTGGTTTATGGAGCCGGCAAACAGGCGACCCCGGTGAGCCTTGATCCGCGCCAGGTTTCGCGCATTCTGCATTCCAAGACCGGGTACAACACGATTTGCGACCTCACCCTGGCAGGCGAGCGCAGCAAGGCCATGATCGTGGACTGGCAGTATGAGCCGATCAAGGGATCGCTGCTGCACATCGACCTCAAGCGCATCGCCATGGACCAGAAACTCACGGTCGGCGTGCCCATTGTGCTGAAGGGCGAAGCGGCGGGCGTGAAGCAAGAAGGCGGCATTCTGGAGCAGATCCTGCGGGAAGTGGAAATCGAGTGCTTGCCGGCCGATATTCCCAGCTCGATCGAGGCCGATGTCAGTCACCTGGTGCACGGCAAGGTGCTGCGGGTGTCGGACCTGCCGCGCAGCGAGAAACTCAGGTTCCTGACCGATGCCAACCAGCCGGTGGCCCACGTGGTCTCCGTGAAGGAAGAAGTGGTGGCTACGCCGGAAGCGGTGGCTGCGGAAGCAGGCGCAGCTCCTGCCGAACCCGAAGTCATCAAGAAGGGCAAGCAGGAGGTCGAGGGTGCGGAAGGTGCCGAGGCCGCTCCCGAGAAGCCGGAGAAGCCCGAGAAGAAAGAAAAGAAATAGTTGTTGGTTGTTCGTCGTTGGCCTTTGGCCCTTCAAGTCGCGGGTTGCTGAGGGCTGAAAGCTGAGGGCTGAGAGCTGATTGCGTGAAACTGATCGTCGGGCTGGGCAATCCCGGTATTGAGTACCAGTTCACGCCCCACAATTTGGGATTCCTCACCATCGATCGCCTTGCCGAACAATGCAAGGTGGAAGTGAGAAACCGCAATTGCCATGCGCTGACTGCCCGGGCGGTGGTCGGTTCAGAGCCGGTTCTCCTGGCCAAGCCGGAGACCTACATGAACCTGAGCGGGATGTCGGTGCGGGACCTGGTGGCGAAGCATGAGGTCAGGCCAGAGGCTGACCTGATCGTGATTTACGACGAACTGGATTTGCCGTTGGGGACGATTCGTATCCGCCAGCGGGGCAGTTCGGCGGGGCACAACGGGATGGAATCGATCATCGGTGCGCTGGGAACGCAAGAGTTCATGCGCATCCGGCTGGGCATTGCGCCCGACCGGAAGGTGACCGACGGAGTGAAGTATGTGCTGACGCCGTTTCGTAAGGCCCAGCTCAAAGCGGTGGACGCGGTCCTCGATACTGCCGCCGAGGCCGTAAACGTGATCTTGAAAGAGGGCCCGGCTGCAGCGATGAACCGCTTCAATCGCAAGGCCGAACCAGAAGATTAGATTTGGAGATACTCAATGAATCGTACTTATGAACTGATGTTCATCGTTCGCCCCGACATGCTGGAGGAAGACCAGGACAAGCTGATTTCGACCCTGGAATCCGCCGTGACTACGTCGGGCGGCACGGTGAAGAGCGTGGAGCGCATGGGCAAGCGCCGCCTGGCCTACATGGTGCGCCGCTTTCATGAAGGCCTCTACATGCTGCTGACGGTGGAGGGCGGCGGGGGGCTTATCCATGAACTGGAGCGTCGTCTGCGGGTCACCGAACCGGTGATCAAATTCATCACCGTGCGCATCGACGAAGAGCAGAAACGACTGGACAAGATTAAGAGCATCAAGGAAGCGCGCCGCAAGCCGGCACCCGCTCCGGCCGCAGAAAGTAGCGGTGGCGACCCCGCCGCGGTCACGGCGTAAGAGCAGTCGCCAGGTACGGGCGATTGGCTGACGACGGATGACGGACGACTAATTCTAAGGAGCATCATGGCTGACGAAATCAGAGCAACCGCAAGTGCCGAAGCGTCTTCCGGCGACCGCCCCAGTGGTGGCGACCGCCCCAGTGGCGGCGACCGTCCCAGTGGCGGCGAGCGTCCCGATCGTGAGCGTCGTCCTCCCCGGCCGGGTGGGCCCGGAGGCCCGGGAGGCCGTGAAGGCGGCCGCAAGTATTTCCGGCGCAAGAAAGTCTGCAAGTTCTGCGTCGAAAAGATTGAAGCCATCAACTACAAGGACGTCCGGCTGCTGGCGCAGTTTGTCGCCGAGAGCGGCAAGATTGTTCCCCGGCGGCTGACGGGGGTTTGTACTCCGCACCAGCGCCGCTTGTCCTCGGCTATCAAGCAGGCCCGCAACATCGCCCTGCTGCCGTTTGCCGGACGGGCTTCGTAGTAAAAGCAGCCACGGATTCGCACGGATCTTCACGGATCAATCGTTGCAAGAAATCATCCGTTGAAACTTCGTGACACCGCGGCCCAACGACATTTGAAACGGAGTCATCTATGGAAGTCATACTGAAAGAAGACGTAGCCAAACTGGGTTCCCGCGGGGACGTGGTCAAGGTTGCTGAAGGCTACGGCCGCAACTACCTGCTGCCGCGGAAACTGGCCATTGAAGCTACGACCGGCAACAAGTCGGTGATCGAGCAGATGAAGGCGGCCTCGGTGCGCCGCTCCGCCAAGGAAAAGTCGCAGGCGGAAGAACTGGCCAAGCAGTTCGAGGGCGTGTCGGTATCGTTCCAGCGCCGGACTGGCGAGCACGATCAGCTGTTCGGTTCGGTCACCTCCAGTGACATCGCCGACGCCCTGGCCAAGAAGGGCTTCGACGTAGATCGCCGCAAGATCCAGTTGCACGAACCCTTGAAGACTCTGGGCGAGTTCACCGTCCCGCTCAAGCTGCACAAGGACGTGACCACGCATTTCAAAGTGGTGATTGAGAAGGAAGCCGCGGAGTAGCCGTCATCAGTCGTCCGTCGTCAGGAAAAACGGGGTGGGGAATCCCGCGCAAGTGGATCTCGCCCCTTTCGTAACTGCGACAAAGCTGCATCCGAAACCCCTTCGGGTGCAGTCTCTTACGGAGACCTTCCTCCAGCAAATTTCCTGCCAAACTCCTATAATTCCTGCTCACGGAACAACTGCTGCCACGTCCATAGCAGTGCAAGCCGGGAGAACGCATGGCACCCGGTTGTCAAGGACGAAAAACCATGCCGGCCGATGCGTTGGCGGTACCTTTTGCGGTTGGCGAGTGTTCCCATCGGGGCGCAAAACGCGGCCAGGTGGACAAGGGCAGCAGCGAATCCCAGGACCCCACATGGCGGGGCCAAATGGCTGGGCAAAGTCTAGGCCGCATCGACGACACACAGCTGGTTCGCGAGGCGCAGCGCGGTAACCGCGCCGCCTTCGAGGAACTGGTGCGGCACTACGACCAGGCGGTGCTCCGGCTGGCGATGCATCTCACCGGTTCTGAACACGAAGCCCAGGACATATACCAGGAAGCGTTTCTGAAGGCGTACAAGAGCGTGGGCAATTTCCGCTTCGAATGCTCCTTCTACACCTGGATCTATCGCATCGTTACCAATCTCTGCCTCGATCACCTGCGCAAGCGGCAGGTACGCAAGGAAGGTGGGCCGGTTGCGGTTGACGGGCAGGGCCAGGAGTACGATTTTCTCGAGCAGGTACCGGACGGCCGCGCCGGGGCGAACCCGGAACGCGATCTGATGAGCCGGGAACTGGGCAATCGCATCAGCTGTGCTCTGGAAAAGCTGACTCCCCGCGAACGCATGGTTTTCGAGCTGAAGCATTATCACGGGCTCAAGTTACGGACGGTGGGCGACATCCTGCACACCACAGAAGAAACGGCCAAGAATACTTTATTCCGCGCCACGCAGAAATTGCGCGGCGCTCTGGCGGATATGCGATGACCTGTACCTTCTCCCCATTGAAGGGGTGCAATTATGAAATGTGAGTGGGTCAAAGAAAACGTTCTGCTGTACGTCTACAACGAGCTGGCCGACGACGCTCGTTACGAACTGGAGCAGCACCTGGCGCGCTGCAGCGATTGCACCGCTGAGTTGAAGGCAGCGCGCAAACTGCATACCACGCTGTCGCAGTTTCCGGTGGATGAGCCCTCCCCCAATTTGGTGACTGCTTCGCGCATGCGGCTGCAAGAGGCGCTGGAAACCGCTGAGCAGGGCGGCTGGTGGCATCGCCTGGTGTTTGAACCGCTCAATTGGTTGCAGCAGGTTCGTCTGGCCCCGGCGCTCACTGCCGCGATTCTCATGGTTGGATTTGCCGGCGGGGTGGGGACAACTTACTCGGTGCTTCACAACGGAAGCCCAAGCATCGAAGGTTTGCCTGCGGTTGCAACTGAGTCCTCCATCAGCGGTATTCGCTCCATCTCGCAGCAGGCTGGCTCCAACCAGATCAGCATCAAGTACGACACCGTATCCACGCAGGAAGCGCAAGGTTCGCTGAACGACCAGCGCATCCAGCAGTTGCTGCTGTTTGCCGCGCGCAACAACTACAACTCGGGCGTGCGCATGGATTCGGTCGATCTCCTGACCCAAAAGCCCAACGACATCCACGTTCGCGAGGCCCTGATCTACGCTTTGCGTTACGACTCGAATCCCGGGGTGCGCTTGAAAGCGCTGGAAGGGCTGGGTCCGTACGTGAAGGACGACGTTCGAGTCCGCGACGTGGTGCTGGAAGCGCTGATGAATGATTCCAACCCTGGCCTACGCACCCAGGCTCTGCACCTGCTGGAGCCAGTTAAGGCGGACAGCAGCGTGCGGGTAGTTCTGCAGAAACTGGCGGAAAGCGATCAGAACCAATACATTCGCTCGGAAGCGCGCTCGGTGTTAGCGCAGCTCACCGAGATTGACTGAAGTGGCAGTGAAGAGGACAGAGCGGGAGGTTATTAATTGAAAAAATTCTCCAAATTCGTTGCGGTGCTCCTGGTACTGGTGCCGTTGGCCAGCGCCCAGGAAGGCCGCGTCTACCGGGAGGGTGGAAATTGGGCCCGGGAAATTACTGGCACGCTGGCGGCGGCCAAGAACCTGCGGGTGAAGGTGGACGTTGGCTCGGTACGCGTGGAAGGCGGTTCGCAGCAAGGCATCAGCTACGTAATTCATAATCGTTCTTATTCCTCGTCTGAAGAGAAAGCCCGCCAAGAGTTCGACGCGTACAAGATCAGCGCTTACGTTAAGGGTGATACGGCATGGATCGTGGCCGACTGGCAGGGCAAAAGCCCGCATAAGTTTTCCGGCGACTTTGCGGTGACTGTGCCCAAGGACATGGAATGGGTCAAGCTGGAAACCGACGGTGGCAATGTCAGCAGCTCCGGGATCGCCGGACGAGTAGATGCCGGAAGCGGCGGCGGTAGCATTCATTTTGAAGATATTGGCGGTGCGATCAATGCCGAGACCGGTGGTGGCAGCATCGACGTAGGCTCCGTTGGCGGTGATGTCAGCCTGCATACCGGCGGGGGCAGCATCAAGATTACGTCTGCCAAGGGAAAGATCTCGGCGGAAAGCGGCGGCGGTAGCGTGGTGCTGATGTCCGGTTTGCAAGGCGCCGTGCTCGAGACCGGGGGTGGCAACATCCAGGTGCAGCGCTGCAGCGGACGCCTGAAAGCGACGACCGGCGGCGGCAGCATCGACTTGGGGGACATCGTTGGTCCGGCGGAGCTGGAGACCGGTGGCGGCAGCATCCGCCTGAGTTCGGCTTCCGGGCCGGTGCGCGCCGAAACCGGGGGTGGCAGCATTGAACTGAATGGAGTGCCTTCGGCGCGGGCCGAGACCGGCGCGGGCGGAATCGTGGCCAAGTTCATTCCCGCCACTGGGGAGCACGTCGATTCTTTGTTGGAGACCTCGGCTGGTGACATTGTTGTTTATCTCTCGTCGAATGTGAACATCACGGTCCGGGCGGCGATTGAACTGGCCAACGGCCACAACATACGCTCGGATTTTTCCGAAATCAGGGTTACGACGGAAGGCGGTGAGTATGGTCCCAGGACCATCACCGCGGAGGGCAGCTTGAACGGCGGCGGCCCAGTCCTGAAGGTGCGCACGACCACCGGGGACATCTCGATCCGCCGCAGCCACTAAAGGTGAATTCTCCCGCGAGGGAAGGGGGCGAACATGCGCAAATCGATTCTCATTACAATTTTGGTTCTGCTGGTAATGGCGGCAGCCGCCTACGCAGCGGAGTGTCTTTCCTTCGCGCCGTTCGAGGAATCTTTTGGTTACTCGAGCGATGAAATGTTCGGTGGCGGGTCGTATCTGGGAGTGGACACCCGCGACGTCACCTCGGACCGGCTTGGCGCGCTCAACCTGAAGGAGGAGCACGGGGTTGAAGTGACCATGGTGGACCAGGATGCTCCCGCCGGAAAAGCCGGCATCAAGGAGCACGACGTTATCCTCACCTTGAACGGAACGGCAGTGGAGAGCGTCGAACAATTGCGCCGCATGATTCGGGAAGTGCCACCGGGACGGACCGTCACCCTCGGCCTCAGCCGCAACGGACAACCGGTGACCGTCAAAGCCCAGCTGGCAGACCGCAAGAAGGCCTTTGTTTTTGCGCCCAATCCGCCTAACGCGGAGAATTTCAAGTTCGTCATGCCCAACATTCCGGAGCTTCCAGACATCGACGTACCCATGTCGGTGGTGGTAGTCCATTCGTCCATGCGGAGTGGACTCATGGTGGAGAACCTCACCCCGCAGTTGGGTGATTTCTTTGGCTCCAAGGACGGGCGAGGCGTACTAGTCCGCTCGGTAGAGAAGGGCAGCCGCGCCGAAAAGGCAGGCTTCCGCGCTGGTGACGTGATCGTCAAGGTCAACGGCGAACCGATCAATGATAGCGGCGACTTCAGCCACGAACTGCGTGGTCGCAAGGAAAATACCGTCAATGTGGGGATTATCCGCGACAAGAAGGAGCAGACGCTCACCTTGACATTGCCGGAGCGCAGGCAGTCGGGATCGCTGGAAGAGAACTCTGAGGCCCCGGAGATCGACGCCGAGACCCGCATTGAGATGCGCGAGGCGCAAACAGAAATGGCGCGAGTGAAACCGCAGCTGGCGATCGTAAACCGCGAGCTGGAGCGGGCTAAACCGGAAATGGAGCGCGCCGCACGGGAGATGGAGCGCATGAAGCCGGAAATGGAGCGCATGGCCCGTGAACTGTGCCGGGAACGCGTACAAATGCAGGACGACTCGCAGGAAATACAGAACGAACTGCGAGAGCAGCAACAGGAATTGCAGGAGAGACTGGGACGTGCGGTGCAGGGCGGAGCCGACATCTAGGTTCTCCGCGTCTCAGGTATACGGCTGGCTTAAGTGCCGGCGTGCGCGGCGCTTTTCTGTGGGTCAGGGGCCAGAACAGCACGGTTTCTCCCAGCCTGCTTGGCGGCGTACATCCCGGCATCGGCGGCCCTAACCAGATCGTCTCGTGTGCTGCCATGATCCGGGTAGGTTGCGGTTCCGACGCTGATGGTTACCGGCCGCGGGACTCCCGGGAATTGCCAGGTCTCGACCAGCCGCCGCAGTTTTTCCGCCACTCCCAGAGCGTGCTGGGGATTGGTCTGCGACAGCAGGATAGCGAATTCCTCTCCTCCGTAGCGGCACACTACGTCGATCTTCCGGAGTTGCTGGTGGAAGATGGAGGATACCTGGCGCAGCACTTCATCTCCCAGCAAGTGCCCGAATTCGTCGTTCAGCCGCTTGAACTGATCAATATCAATCATGATCAGGGCCATGCCTACGCCAAACCGCCGCGAGCGCTCGATCTCTTCCGCAATTCGTAACTCAAAGAAGCGCCGGTTGAAGATACCGGTGAGACCGTCAATATAGGCCAGTTGCTTTACCCGCTCTACGTAATGGGCGTTCTGGATGGCGGTGGCGCAGATGTCAGCCACAGATTCCAGCGGCTGCGTATCACCGCTGCGGAACGCGCCCATTTCGGCGCTGTCGAGCACCAGCACCCCCAGCGTCTGTCCGAACGAAACCAGGGGGATGCACATGCGGGATCGGGTTTCGGCGTAGAACCCGATATAGTCAGGAGCCAATTTCACGTCATCCTCGATCACCGTTCTGGCCGTGGCCAGAGCTCGTCCCCACAAGCCCACCCCGGCCGGCAGGCGGCCGCCTTCAGGAACGCGAAGCGTGAGACTGCCGTTATGGGCACGCAGCACCAGGTCTTCGTCCTCCTTCAACAGCACGGAAACATGCGACACGTGGAAGGCCTGCTGAATAAGCGAACACACTTTCAAGAGCAATTCCTTCAGGTCCAGCACCGCGGTAGTCTGCTGAGCGATGGCATTGATGGCTTCCAGTTGGGAGGCGCGCTGCCGCTCCAGCGAGTACAGTCGCGCGTTCTGCAGAGCCATCGAGGCCTGGGTGGAAAACAGTGTCAACAAGTCAATGGTCTCGTTGTCAAAGAAATCGAGTTTCTCGCTCTGGCAGTCCAGTACACCCACGACCTCGTCGCGCACCATCAACGGGACGGCCAGTTCGGAGCGCGTTTTCGCAGCCGACGACACGTACCGTGAATCTTTGCTGACGTTGGGTACGTAGATGGGGCGCTTCTGCTTGGCGGCGGCGCCCGTGACTCCGTGTCCTACGGACAAGCGAATGTTGTCATTCCCCTCGTCCCAGCCGATCTGGCGGCGAGGATAGAGTTCGTTTGTCTCCTTGTCCAACAACAAGATAGCGACGTTCTGCAGGTGAAAATAGTCCCGCGCGATAGTCAGGATCTGTTGCAGCACCTCGTCCAAGTCAAAGGTGGACAGGACGGCCTGGCTCGCGTCATACAGGATGGCGATCTTCTGCATTGGTTTTGCCAAATTCTAGTCTTTTTCGGACAGGTTACCGAGGTTCCGAAAGTAACTGGACCACGGGGTGTCGAATTTCGCGGGTTTACTGGGTTTTGGGCCGGGGTCGCCGTGTGAGCCACGCCGCAGTCTTGACGATGGCAAGGGCTACCAGGCAGAACCAGAAATCCACAACCAGTCCCAGGTCCAGCCGGGGTGCCACATGCTGGGCCAGCGGGGGCAGGTAGGGCATGACCAGGAAATACGCCGCGTTTCCCGCCAGGACCGCGACCAAGGCGTGTATGAAGTTAGCCACTGCTGTTTTAGACACCGGAAACACCGAAACCAGCCATTAGCAATTAGCACTTGGCATTTAGCCGTCAAATGCTTGTGCTGGGTTTCTACAGCCTCCCAAGCTAGATGCTAAGCGCTAATGGCTAGTTGCTGGTTTTGCTACCATCGCTTGAGATGCTGGAGCCGGCCACATCCATTCAATACGTAAAGGGCATCGGTCCCCGTCTCGCCGAAGTGCTGGCGGCGAAGGGCATCCACACGGTTGACGACCTGTTGCATTATCTCCCTTTTCGCTACGAAGACCGCCTGAATCCTAGAGGGATTGCAGAACTTCGTGCCGGTGAAATGGCCACGGTGATTGCCGAAGTCCGCAACTCCGGGCTCTTCCGTACACGGCGCATGCCCATTTTCCAGATGACGGCCGGGCAGGGCCGGGCCCGCCTGAAATGTCTATGGTTCCATGGCACCTACCTTCAGGACAAATTTAAGCCCGGCCAGATGGTTGCCCTGTACGGCAAGGTGGAAGCCGGCCGCAACGGCGAGCTGGAAATTATCCAACCCCAGTTTGAGATTCTGGGGGAGTCGAACGAAGAAGGATCGGCGGATGGTCCCGAACAGAAACTAGCGGCCTCGCTCGAAATCGGGCGCATCGTCCCCATCTACGAGTCGGCTGGCAACGGCCGGCTGACCTCGCGTTGGTTCCGCCGCATCATCCGCACTGCTCTCGACAATCTGACGCCGGACTTGCCGGAGACCATCCCGTCCGCAGTGCGCCGTCGCCTGGGCTTGATCGCGCCCCGGCAGGCCCTGGAGGACGTGCATTGGCCTGACCCGGGAGAAAGTTTCAGCGACCTTCAGGCGTTTCGCGCTCCCGCCCATATCCGCCTGATCTTCGAGGAGCTGTTCTTTATTGAGCTGGGTCTGGAACTCAAACGCCGGGAGCAGAAGGCGCAGACGGGGATTGCCTTCCGGCTGGATGACCGCGCTCGCGAAGCGATCAAGAAAATCTTGCCTTTTCACCCGACCGCCGCGCAGAAGCGTGTGCTCAAAGAGATTGCCGCTGACATGGAAAAGCCCTCTCCCATGCGCCGCCTTCTCCAGGGCGATGTCGGCTCAGGCAAGACCATCGTAGCTTTCGAAGCGGCTGTGATTGCGATCGAGAACGGATACCAGGTCGCGCTCATGGCGCCCACGGAAATCCTGGCTCAGCAGCATTATTTTTCCGCGCGCCGCATCCTGGAAAATGCCGGCTACCGCGTTGTTTTGCTGACCGGTTCGTTGGAGGACGATCGCAAGCGCGAGATTCGCCGCCACATCGCCCAAGGCAACGCACAACTGGTGATCGGGACCCATGCCCTGATCGAGCAGAGAGTCGAGTTTGCCAGGCTGGGCCTGGTGGTGGTGGACGAGCAGCACCGCTTCGGGGTGCTGCAGCGCTTCAAGCTGATGAAGAAGTCAGGCGACGCAGGCAGTAAAGGACCCGTGGGCCCTGCCCTGGGAGAGCCCGACGTGCTGGTGATGACCGCCACTCCCATCCCGCGCACCCTTGCCCTTACCCTCTACGGAGACTTGGACATTAGTGTTCTCGACGAGATGCCGCCCGGCCGCACTCCCATCGTTACCCGCCGCATCTCTGACGACCGCTGCGACGAAGTCTGGGATTTCGTGCGCAAACAGGTCGCCGCGGGCCACCAGACCTACGTCGTGTACCCGGTCATCGAGGAAAGCGAAGAGACCGAGTTGAAGGCGGCCATGAAGATGTACAAGGAACTGGACAAGAAAGTCTTTCCTGACCTTCGCGTGGGCTTGCTGCACGGCCGTATGGAGCCTGACCTGAAAGAGCAGGTCATGCGCATGTTCCAGAAGGGTGATCTCGACATCCTAGTGTCCACGACGGTCATTGAAGTGGGTGTGGATGTGGCCAACGCCAACGTGATGGTCATCGAGCATGCTGAGCGCTTCGGCCTCGCCCAACTGCACCAACTTCGCGGACGAATTGGCCGCGGCGCTGCCAAGTCCTATTGTGTGCTGATGACCGGCGGGAAAATTTCGGAAGACGGCGAGCGCCGGCTCGACGCCATGGTCCGCACCACCGACGGTTTCCAGATTGCGGAGTTGGACCTCGAGCTGCGCGGGCCTGGGGAATTCTTCGGCACCCGTCAGGCCGGCCTGCCCAGTTTCCAGGTGGCGAACCTGATCCGCGATCGCGAACTGCTGGAAGCCGCCAAACGTGAGGCCGCGTCAGTGTTGGCCGGCCCGAATGCGGAGATTTCGCAGGAAGAAATCAACCGGGCATTGCGGCAAATGCGTACCCGCTGGCAACGTACTTACGGCCTGGTGGAAGTGGGTTAGTCCGGCGCGCATTGATTTCCCTGTGGGATAATCGCATTCTGTGAAAACCGCTTCCAAGTCCGACCTCTACCGCAAACTGCCCTCGGTGGATGAACTGGTACGTGCGCCTGAAGTGGCCGCGCTGGTCTCTCAGGAGGGACAGGTCGCAGTGAACGATGCGGCCCGCGCGGTTCTGGCGCGCCTGCGGGAAGAGATTGCTGCCGGGCGGCTCGACGCCCATGGGGTGGATATCGCTCTCTCTGGACTCGGTGCCGCAGTCGAACGCCAGCTCCGCCAGGCGCTGGGCTACTCGCTGCTCACGGTCATCAACGCCACAGGCGTAATTCTGCACACCAACCTCGGTCGTGCCCCGCTGTCCTCTTCGGCTCTTGAACACATCCGCGAGAGCGCTGCGACCTACTCAAATCTTGAATTCGACATCACTACCGGCGAGCGCGGCAAGCGCGACGTCCATGTGGACCGGCTCTTTCGCAAGTTGCTGAGTGAAGAACTAGCGGGCGGGGGCGTCCGCGCGACGCCGGTCATCTCCACCATCGTGGTCAACAACAACGCCGCGGCGGTTCTGCTGGCGCTTAATACGCTGGCCGACGGCGGTGAGGTCATCGTTTCTCGCGGGGAACTGGTAGAGATCGGTGGCTCGTTCCGAATCCCCGATGTTATGTCGAAGTCAAACGCCATCCTGCGCGAGGTGGGGACAACCAACCGCACCCGCATCGCCGACTACGAGCGCGCTATCAACGACCGAACCAGGTTGCTGCTGCGCGTCCACCGCTCCAATTTCGAGATCACCGGATTCACCGAGCAGGCAAGCATCGAGGAACTGGTTGGACTGGCTCGGAAGCGCAATGTTCCACTGCTGGAGGATCTGGGAAGCGGGGCGCTATTGGATCTGGGCTCGGTGGGCGTGAGCGGCGAACCGGGCGTCCTGGACAGTTTGCGCTCTGGTGTGGATGTGGTCACCTACAGCGGTGACAAGCTGCTGGGTGGCCCTCAGGCAGGCTTGCTCAGCGGGCGCGCCGATCTCGTCGCCCGCATGCGCGCCAACTCGCTGTTCCGCGCGCTGCGCGTGGACAAGCTGACCTACGCGGCGCTCGAAGCCACGCTGCTGGCCTACGTGAAACGCGATCACGATTCCATCCCGGCCCTGCGCATGATGCGCTTGTCAAAAGAGGAGATCGGAAAACGGGCGGACGCCATTGCTGCCAGGGGCCAGTTGCCCAGGCTGGCGATTGAGGTGATCGATGGAGAGTCCGTGATCGGCGGCGGCTCAGCACCATCTGCCGTGCTGCCTACCCGCTTGCTGGCTGTGACCGGCGACGGTTTGAGTGCGAATGAAATCGCCGTCCGCTTGCGTGCCTGCGATCCGCCGGTGGTTGCTCGCGTTGAGGACGGACGAGTGCTGCTCGATCTACGCACGGTCTTTCCGGAGCAAGACGATGCGGTGGCGCAGGCGCTTGTGCAGGTGGCAGGATAAGAACATCGACCACGGAGACACGGAGAGTTCGTTTCGGATTCTTTCCGCCCAGTCTCCGCTTTTGGAGAGCCGGATTTGTATTTCTTTGTGCCTCTGTGCCTCTATGGTGAAATAAGACATTCAGCAAATTGAAATGATGCGGGCATGATCGTCGGAACCGGGATTGACATTGCGGAAGTACCGCGCATCGCGGAGGCCATCGCCCGCTTCGGCGATCGCTTTCTGCGACGCGTCTTCACCGAAGGCGAAATCGAGTACTGTGACACTAAGGCCAACCGCATCGAACGCTATGCCGCCCGCTTTGCCGCCAAAGAGGCTGGCATGAAGGCCCTGGGCACGGGCTGGAACCATGGCGTGCGTTTTCGCGATATCGAAGTGTGCCGCCAACCCGGCGGCCGGCCCACGATTGCGTTTCACGGGAAAGCGGCTGAGTTCGCAGCCCAGCTGGGGGCGGTTCACGTCGCGCTGTCACTCTCTCACACCGCCGAGCAGGCCATCGCGCAGGTTATTCTCGAGAGCTGAGTTCCTGTCGTCTGTTAGACTGTCGCCTCCAAGCCAACCATGAGTCAGACCTCCGCCTTAGATCCAATGACCGCTTCCACCAAGCGCCACGATCGCGCCTTGATGGCGGGTATTGCGCTTAGTAGCTTTGCGGCGCTACTGCTGGAACTGGCGCTAACCCGGGTTTTTTCCGTGGTGCTGTTCTATCACTTCGCGTTCCTGGCCATCTCCATTGCGCTGCTCGGACTGGGTGCTGGCGGAGTGTTTGCCTACCTGGGGAAGAGGTGGCTGGCGCGGTTCCGGACCCGCGGACTGCTCACTTTACTCTGCACGGTGAACGCCATCGTCGTACCGATCGTGCTCGAGATCGTGCTGCACGTTCCGGTTTCGCTCGAGGTTTCGCGGATCAACTTCCTGCGGCTCACCGCCATCTACCTGGCGTCGGCCGTGCCTTTTTTCGTGACGGGGCTGGAGTTCTCGATCATTTTTGCGCGCGAATCGGGACACATCCCGCGGCTGTACGGAGCCGACCTGGTCGGCGGGGCCGCGGCATGCCTGGGTATCGTGCCGCTGCTCAACTGGCTGGGAGGGCCCAATACCATCCTCTTCGCTGCGGTGATGGCAGCGGTTGCTGGCGCGGTATGGGCAGTGAGTAGTGGTGCGCGGAAGGTAGTCATCGGCTTGGCCGTCGTCCTGCTGGGAGTTATTGCGGCAAACTATTCGGGAAATCTGATTGACGTCATTTATGCCAAGGGACTGTTTCGCGACCGTTCCTGGGTTGAGTTCGCGCGCTGGAACGCGATCTCCCGCGTGGAAGTAGACCGCCAGGGGGGAGCGAAGGCGATCGTGATTGACGCCGATGCTTCCACCTACATCATGAACGCCGATCCCAAGCATTGGCATGGGACAGTTTGGGAAACCAACCTGATGTCGGCGCCGCCGGCGCTGGCCAACGTGCTGCGGCCGCACGGTGACTACGCCATCATTGGGCCGGGCGGTGGCGTGGACGTGCTGCGTGCCGTGGCCAATGGCAGCCCCAACGTTACCGGGATCGAGATCAATCCCATCATCGCTGACACCGTCATGCGCGGCCGCTATGCGGATTATGCTTACCACCTGTACGAGCGGCCCGAGGTGCATATCCACGTCACCGATGGACGTTCGTTCGTGCGCAATGCCAGCCAGCAGTTCGACGTGGTGCAGATGACCTTGGTTGATACCTGGGCCTCGACCGCTGCGGGCGCTTTTGCCCTGAGCGAAAACAGCCTCTACACGGTGGAAGCTTTCCAGGAGTACTTCGAGCACTTGAAGCCGGACGGGATGGTTGCCATCACCCGCTGGGAATTCCGCCAGCCGCGGGAAGCGCTGCGCGTGGTCTCGGTGGCCATGGAGGCCCTGCACCGCTTGGGGGTGGAGAACACCGCGGGCAACTTCATCGTGGTGTCGGAAGGAGCTCTGAACGAGGACGGGATCCCGGTCGCGGTGCTGGCGAAAAAGAGCGCATTCACCCCGGAAGAAGAGCAAGCCGTGCGCGCCCACCTGGAGAACAATCCCGACCTGGCCGCGATCTACCTGCCCTCTGAACACCAGGACAACCCTTTCTCTGCGCTTATCGAGCGCAACGATCCTTACGCCTTTGCCCGGCAATATGCCTACAACGTCGCGCCAGTGAACGACAACTCTCCTTTCTTCTTCTTTACCCTGAAGCTTGACCAGATGCTGCACCAGGAGTCGCTGCAGCAAGGCATCGACTGGAAAGTGAATCTGGGTGTGGCGGTGCTGGGCACAGTGCTGATTATTTCCCTGGTCGCAGTGTTCGCGTTTCTGGTTGTGCCGCTGGCGGTACGGGGCGGGAGGCGGCAAGAAAGCGCCACGCGCCTGCTGTATTTTGTGGCGGTGGGGCTGGGCTATATCCTGGTCGAGATCTCGTTCATCCAGCGTTTCGTTCTTTTTCTGGGGCACCCTACCTACGCGCTCACGGTGGTGGTGTTTCTGCTGCTGCTTTCGAGCGGTGCCGGCAGCCTGGCCTCGCGACGGTGGCTGGGCGAGACTTCGCGGGGCTGGCTGCCCCTGGCGCTGATTGTGGCCGCACTGCTGCTTTACGTTTTCCTTTTGCCGGGAATGCTGAACGCGCTGGTGGGCTGGCCTTTCGTGGCCAAGTTGCTGGTGAGCGCGGTGATCCTGGTCCCGCTGGGATTCGTGATGGGGATGCCATTTCCCACCGGTCTGCGAGCGCTGGCCAGTATTCCGGTGCCGGAGTTTCCTGTCGCCACAGGCAGCGAAACCAACCAGAACGCGGTGGAGTGGGCCTGGGCCATGAATGCGGCCTCCAGTGTGCTGGGGTCGGTGCTGGCCATGGTGATTGCCATCCAGTTTGGACTGAACGCGACCCTGGCGGTTGGCGCCCTGGCGTACCTGGCTGCCATGCTGCTGACCGGGACTCTGGGCTTGCGCCGTGCCTGAGATGAAGCTTGGGCGAGCGGTCTGCTATCATGCCAAAATTCGTGGTTCTTCGATTTCGACCCGGCGTGGTCTGCCATGAAGCTGCGGGAGAGAACTTGTGCCTAGCCAGAAGCAGTTGAAGTGGTCACAACTGAAGGTGGGGCTGACGGTGCTGGTGGCGAGCATCACTCTGGCTGTCCTGATTTTCCTCATGAGTGGCACTGGCGGGTGGCTCACGCCGAAAATCGTGGTCAGATCCTATTTCGACAATGCCGGCGGCTTGCGAGTGGGGGCCCCGGTGCGCCTGGATGGAGTGGACATCGGCAACGTGACCAGGATCCAGGTGGTGTCGGCAGCGGACAGGAAACAGACCCCGGTGGAAGTCACCATGAAGGTCAGCACCACCTACAGGGAAAACCTGCGCAAGGATTCCATGGCTTCCCTCTCGACGGCGGGGGTGCTGGGCGAAACCTATGTCGATATCGACAGTTCCCTGGCTGTGAAGCCGCCGGCCGTGAATGGAGATGAGCTGCCCATTCGCGACCATCCTGACATTCAGGACGTGGTACGCGCCAGCCAGGGTACCCTGCAAAATCTGGATGCTCTGCTGAAACGAACCGATCGCATCATCGCGTTCATCGAAAGCGGGCAGGGCTCAGTTGGCAAGTTGATCTACGATGCCACCCTCTACAACCGTTTGGCTTCCACGGTGAGCGAGTTTCAGGACCTGGTCAACCAGGTGAGCCAGGGCAATGGCACCATCGGCAAGCTGATTTCGGATGACGAACTCTACCGCAAGGCCAACGCCACGGTGGACAAGCTGAATACCATCATTGACGACTTGAATGCGGGCAAGGGGACGGCCGGCAAGTTACTGAAAGATCCGACGCTGTACAACAATGCCAACGACACGATTACGAACGTCAAGAAACTCACCGACGACGTAAACGCAGGCAAGGGAGCTTTGGGCAAGTTCGCCAAGGACCAGGAGTTTGCCGACAAGCTGCAGAACACCATGAACAAGTTGTCCGCGATTTCGGACCGGCTGGAAGCTGGCGAGGGGACAGTGGGTAAGATGTTGCGCGATCCGTCGCTCTTCAACAACGCCGACCAGATGCTGGTGGAAAGCCGCGAACTGGTCAAGTCGATACGCGAGAACCCCAAGAAGTACCTGACCATTCACTTCAAAGTATTTTGACGTCGGGCTTCAGATCTCAGACCTCAGGGGCTTGATTCCGTCACCGCTTTCAGAGCCTGGAGTCCGAAGTCCGAGGTCTGACGTCCGGTCGGCCTGCTCGTGCGCGTGATAGCTGGAGCGCACCAGCGGTCCCGACTCGACATGGCGAAAGCCGAATCGCAACGCCTGCTGCTTCAGGTATTGGAATTCCTCCGGAGCGTAGAAACGGGCGATGGGCAAATGGTCGCGCGAGGGCCTGAGGTACTGGCCCACAGTCAGGATGCCGACGCCGCGGGAGCCGAGGTCGCGGAACACCTCCACCAATTCCTCGGTGGTTTCCCCCAGGCCAACCATGACCCCGGACTTGGTCACGATGGCGGGCGAAATCTTTCTGGCATTGTCCAGAAGCTGCAAGGTGCGTTCGTAGCGTGCACCGGAGCGAACCACCCGGTACAAGCGCGGAACGGTCTCGGTATTGTGATTGAGTACGTCGGGGCGGGCTTCCAGCACGATGCGCAGGGCCTCGTCCATGCCCTGGAAATCGGGGATGAGGACTTCGACGCGGCAGTCGGGCGCCAGTACACGGATCTGACGGATGGTTTCCGCAAAGATGCGGGCGCCGCCCAGGTTGTCATCGTCGCGATTTACGCTGGTCACGACTGCGTGTTTGATGCCTAGCGTAGCGACGGCGTCGGCCACGCGGCGCGGTTCGTCCCAGTCGATGGGTCCGGGCCGGCCTTTGGGGACAGCACAGAACCCGCAGCGCCGGGTGCAGATGTCGCCCAGCAGCATGAAGGTGGCGGTGCGGTGGTTCCAGCACTCCCCGATGTTCGGACACTGTGCCGATTCGCAAACCGTATGCAGCCCGAGGCCGCGAGCCAGCTGTTTGAGCTGGTGGAAGTTCTCACCTACAGGAGCCTTGGCTCTCAACCACTCCGGCTTGGGTTGCCGGAGCGGGGGGCCCAGTTCAATCTGCACGAGTTGAGGGGATCCGGCCATCCGAATATTTGATTCTATATGCTGGCGTGCCGATTCGCGAAGCGAGCTGGCTTCGCAAGCTCACGTTGAGAGCCTTTCGCGGCCGGGCGTTTAGTCCTGACCAACCCACTCGGACTGCAGCTCCGGCGGCCGCATCAGGGTCTGCATCACCACGCAATACTGTTCTGTTCTCTCGCGCAATCCGCGCAGTTGTTCTGCTGTTGCCTTAGGCGCAGCAACATCAAAATGAAGATGGATGCTCTCAAATCCGACGGGCACGTCTTTTGATATGCCAAGGGTACCTCGGAGATCCAAGTCTCCCTCCACCGTGACCTCAATGCGTTCGGTCGGGATGCCCATGGCCGCAGCCACCATCTGGCAGGTGATTTGAGCGCAAGCCGCCAGAGCCCCAAGCAAAAGGTCGCCGGAACAGGCACCGGCGCCGGCGCCCCCAACTCCCTTGTGGGCCTCGGCTTGGTAGATGGCCCGTCCGATGTCGACCGAGCATGCCACCGGAACATCCGTCTGCCCGCCTTTCGCCCGGATGGTGATTTGCGAGGCATTCGGGTCATTGCGGTATTGCTCTTTCAGCGGCTTCTGGAGCGATCGAATATCCATGGCAAACCTCGTTCTTTTATTCTTCGCCAATTCTCGCTGACCGGGACAGCTTCGGCCAAGCGTCTTGAAGCCGCTCCACCCGCATGCTAGCATCTGTCCACATCGAGAGGATGCCCATGCCCAAGTTCGTCATCGAACGCGAAATCCCAGGAGCGGGAAATCTATCCGACGCCCAATTGCGGGAAGTCTCTCAAAAGTCGGTCAACGTTCTGAAGGGAATGGGTCCCGAGATCCAGTGGCTCCATAGCTACATAACCGGCGACAAGGTGTACTGCGTCTACCTCGCCCCGGACGAGGCGACCATCCAGGAACACGCCAGGCGCGTAGGCCTCCCTGCCAATCGCGTCTCCGCGGTGCGCCGACTCATCGACCCGGAGAGCGCGGAATAAGCGCTGGCTGACCCCGCCGGAAGCGTCCAGATTTCCTTCGCCATTCGCATCAGCCCGTCTGGGTTCCCGTGCGCTAACACGAGGGCGATGCAGCCTCAGGCATCAGCACCTCTTCAATAGCCTTCTCCACCGGCAAGGCCCAGCCTTCTAACCAGGCCGTCACGCCTGCCGTGTTGGTCAATGCCTGCCGTGCCGGGTGCAGACTTGCTTCCAATTTGGCTTGTTCTCCGGGGGTGAGCGGCGCGCCAATATTTTGGCGCAGCGCAGCCGCTGCGCCCGCCAGCCGCAACGCGCGCGCGGCTTCGAGTTGAACCGCCGCTGAGCACGCGAAACACTCCAGCAGGCGCGCAATTCCGCGTTTATGGTTCAGTTCCTGGAAAAGTCTTATGCTCTCCCGATACAGAGTGAGAGCGATAGGATAGTTCTGCTGTTCTCTCGCCAAGTTTCCCAGATCAGCGAGTGTGCCAGCAATGCCCCAGCGGTCACCGAGTTCGCGAAAAATTGCCAGGCCCTGCTCGTACAATGTCTGCGCAGCAGGGGAGTCACCCTGATCGCGAGCGACATCCCCCTGGTGGTTCATGGACCAGGCGACGCCTGTCTGATCTCCCAGTCCTTGGAAGATGGAGAGACACTCCGCGTATAGGGAGCACGCACGGGCATTGTCACCCTGCAATTTGACGATACTCGCCAGGTTACTGAGAGAACGAGCGACCGCCTTCTGGTCACTCAATGCTCTCCACAGCACCAGGCTTTCTTCGAACAGAGAGCGCGCAACTGGGACGTCACCCCGGTCCCGAGCATGGACCGCCAACGCGTTTAGAGAGACAGCCGCACCCTGCATGTCACCCAACTGGCGCGCGATGTCTAGACTCTCGCTGATGAGTGCATCCGCCGAGGCGTAATCTCTCTGCTCGCCTGCGAGCACGCCGGCTGCAAAAAGCGCGCGCGCGCGCACCTTCGTGGGAGATGCGGCTCCTGCGAGTTTCAGCAGCTTGTCCAGCCGGGCCCTTCCTTCGGCGAGATACTCGCGCATCTCCCAAAAGCGAAACAGGGCTGTGCCCAGTCGCAGTCCCCACGCCGCATCCCCGGTTTCTGTCAGCCACTCAAGGCCGGCGCGAAAATTGTCATGTTCGAGCGCGAAGCGTTCCAGCCATTCCGCCCCTTCCGCGCCACTCTGCTCCTTAGCCTCCTCTTCTGCCAGCACCAGGCAGTAGGCGGCATGGGCGCGCCTGGTCAAGGCCTCCTCCCCGCTTGCCTCCAGTTTTTCCAGAGCGTACTCGCGAATCGTTTCCAGCATCACGAACCGCGATTCCCCCTCCGCTGGCTCAACCTGCTGCGCCAGGCTTTTGTCCACCATAGATGCCATACCGTCGAGCAGGTCCAAATCGAGATCGCCTTTGGTGTCGCACACCGCTTCCGCGCCTTCCAGATTGCACCCGCCCACGAACGCCGACATTCTTCGGAAAAGTTTCTGCTCGGCAGCGCTCAGCAGATCGTAGCTCCAATCAATGGCAGCGCGAAGCGTCTGCTGCCGCTGCGGCATGTCCCTCGCACCGCCCGTCAATAGCTGCAACCGGCTGGTCAGGCGTGCCTGCATGGAAGAGGGCGAAAGAACTTTGACCCGGGCGGCTGCGAGCTCGATCGCGAGCGGCAGACCATCCAACCGGGCGCAAATCTCGGTGACTGCGGCTGCGTTTTCCCGGTTAAGTTCAAAATCTGGCTTCACCGCAACGGCGCGCTGCACGAACAACGCGACCGCAGGGTACTGCGACAGGGCTTCAACCGGAGGCATGGCCAGCGAATCCGGCATCGCCAGCGGCGGCACCGGAAACTCATGTTCCCCGTACACGTGCAGCGCTGCGCGACTCGTTACCATGATTTTAAGGTTGGGACCCATGGCCAGGAGCTCTGCCACGGTAGGTGCCGCCTGCACCAGGTGCTCGAAATTGTCCAGCAGGAGCAGCACTGGTGCGCGCAATGAATCTTGTAGAGCCTCCTTGAGTAGTTCGAACTGCGACTGGCCTCTCGCCTCCCGGATCCCCACCGTCTGAACGATCGCCGAGGCGATCAGGCCCGGATCGCTTAGCGAGGACAGCGGTACAAAATGGATCCCACCTGGAAAGCGGTCGACGAGGCCATTCGCCACTTCTAACGCGAGACGGGTTTTGCCGATCCCGCCTGGACCCGTGACCGTGACCAGGCGCACATCCTGACGCAGCAGCAGTTCTTTGGCGGCAACTACTTCCTTCTCCCGCCCCACAAACCCGGTCCGCTGTACCGGAAGATTCGTCGGGCGGGTCTCCACTTGCTTAACCGGGTTCTCCGCGAAGCGGTCGCGTATGGTTGCAAGTTCCCGTGCGAGGTCCCGTGTGGAGACATAGCGCTTATCGGGCTCTTTCGCCAGGCATCTCTCGATACCCCAACACAGCGGAGCCGGAACGTCGGGGTTCTGCACTGCGATCGGTTCGGCTTGTTCGCGGAGAATGGCCACCAGTGTCTCCGCTGCGGTGCTTCTCCGAAAGGCGGGTTTTCCGGTCACCATCTCGTAGAGCACCAAGCCGAACGAGAACTGGTCCGACCGGAAATCCAGCCGACCGCCGCTGGCCTGCTCCGGTGACATGTATTGCGCCGTTCCTAGAACCAGTCCCGGTCGAGTCTGCCCCGCGGACATGGTGTGCATCTCCGGCAACTCTCCGCCGGGCGAGGCGAGCTTTGCCAGACCAAAGTCGAGGATTTTGACGAATCCATCGTCAGAGACCATCAGGTTCTCGGGCTTTAAGTCCCTGTGTGTGATGCCCGCTTCATGCGCCTTTGCCAGCCCCTCCGCAACCTGCGCCGCGATTTCAATTATTTTTCGGATGGGTAACAAGCCGGGGACAAGCAGCTCACGCAACATCTTCCCCTCTACCAACTCCATCGCAATATAGTGCGTGGAACCGGCATGTCCGCGTTCGTAGATCGTCACGATATTGGGGTGGTTGAGGGCAGATGCCGAGCGAGCTTCCTGCTCGAAGCGGCGCAACCGACCCCTGTCTGCGGAAAATTCGGAGGGCAGAATCTTGATCGCAACACTGCGGCCCAGGCGCGTATCCCGCGCCCGATACACCTCGCCCATCCCGCCGGCGCCCAGGGGGCCGACGATCTCATACGGGCCGAGCTTGCTGCCAGGATTGAGGGCCATCCGTGTCCCGGCATTATATTCCTAAGGAATCACCTAACATTGGAATCCGGCGATTCTGGACGGATGGTCGGCAACTCGGACCCACGTGGATGTTGGTGTACATCGCCTTACCGCAACAAGGCAGCTGAGCCGTGTCCCTTCGGAAACGCTCAAGAGCCGCGGAAAACGTTGATGAACAATCCCGGTAAGAGGATGGGCAAGTCAGAGTCCGTCGGTGGAACGGCTGCTAGCTCTCCAGGTAGGCGTCGATCCATTCTTTGATGCGCATGCGGCGATCATCCTGCATGTCGAAGCGGATTCCGAAGTTCTTTCCCTTGCGCCAGGTCACGGTGCCGCGGACCCAGATGCGGGGCAGGGTCAGCAGAGCAAAGGATATTTCCACGGAATTTCCTGGAGAAACGTCTTCGGCGGTGTGCATGGACATCCCGCCGGCACTGATTTCGTGGCTGGTGGCGTTGAAGCGGCGGCTGTCGCCAGTGACGACGCCAACCTCGGTGATCACCGGGACGCGCACATAGCGGCGAAACTCGTGCAACACCAGCATCTGCGTAGCCCGCACCAGTTTCAGCGCGGCCTGCCTTTCTAGGGGTTCGTGGAAGACCGCATTAATGCCGTACTTGGAATAGCGCATGGCGTCCTGGGCGCTGCCGCCGAGGCCATAAATGATCATCCGGCTGTTGGAGGGCGAGGTGCGCGCTGACTCCATGATCGCCTGCGCTTCGGGCCCCAGCTTGATTACGCAGGCTTCGAACTTTTCCCGCTTCAGACGGTCCGCCACATCTCCTGTCATAACCACGCTTTCGACCCCGAATTGCCGGAAACAATCGGAAAGCAGGGTCTGAGTCGCTGGTTTGACATCCACAAAAGCCGCCCGGGCGGTAACTTTCTTGGTGGCCGGGATGGGAGAAAGGGCGGTTCCTAGGGCTTTGTCCATAACCGTGGTCAGCGTTACCGTGAACCCCTATTCTGGCGTATTTCCCCGCCTTGGCAAAGGCTTAGAAGGACAATGCCGGGGTACAAAAGTACCATTACCTGCAATGCACTGCGGAGTTACTGAGGGTCCTTGCGGGGCTGATCGTCCTGTGATTCCGCGGGTGAAGGGACCTTAAGAAACAGCGGAACGAGCCGGATCTCTCGAAGCTATTCCGTCCAGCGCTTGAACAGCAGCGCCCCGTTGGTTCCCCCAAAACCGAATGAGTTTGACATGGCGTAGTTGACGCTCACCCGGCGGGCTACGTTGGGCACAAAATCCATGCCGGCGGTTCCAGGATCCTGGTTGTCCAGGTTAATGGTAGGGGGAAGAATCTGGTCGCGAAGCGCCAGCACCGTAATACCGGCTTCCAGCCCGCCGGCCCCTCCCAGCAAATGCCCGGTCATGGACTTGGTGGAACTGACCGGCAGTTGGCGGTCGCCGAAGCAATTGCGGATGGCGTGGGCCTCCAGGGTGTCGCCGATGGGAGTGGAAGTGCCGTGGGCGTTTACATAGCCGACTTCTCTCGCATCCAGTTGGGCATCGCGCAGAGCGTTGCGCATGACGCGCAAGCCACCCTCGTGCTCGGGCGCGGGCTGGGTGATGTGGTAAGCGTCGCCGCTCATGCCGTAGCCGACGATCTCGGCCAGGATGGCCGCGCCCCGGCTCTTCGCAAACTCCAGTTCCTCCAGGACCAGGATGCCGGCCCCTTCTCCCATCACAAAGCCATCGCGGGCCGCGTCCCAGGGGCGGCTGGCCTTCTCGGGTTCGTCGTTGCGGGTGGAGAGGGCACGCATGGCGGCGAACCCGCCCACGCCCATGGGGGTGATAGCCGCTTCGCTGCCGCCGGCAATCATGACGTCAGCGTCGCAATGCTGGATGATGCGGTAAGAGTCGCCGATAGAGTGGGCGCTGGTGGTGCAAGCGGTGGCCGTGGCTTCATTGGGGCCCTTGGCGCCAAAACGCATGGAGACATGGCCTGCGGCCAGGTTCACGATCGCCGCGGGAATGAAAAAAGGCGAAATCTTCCGCGGACCTCCGCCGATCAGGTTGTTGTGCTCGCGCTCAATGACGTCGAACCCGCCTATGCCCGAGCCGATGTGTACTCCGACCCGCTCCCCGTTCTCCGGCGTGACCTCCAGGCCCGACATCTTGACCGCTTCTTCGGCGGCGGCCAGGGCCAGATGAATGAAGCGGCCCATCTTCTTGACTTCTTTTTTCTCGATGAATTGCAGGGGGTCGAAACCCCTGACTTCCGCCGCGATCTGGCAGGCGAACTGGGAAGCGTCGAATTGGGTGATGCGGCCGACGCCGCTTTTGCCCTTCTGCAGGTTCTGCCAAACCTCGGGCGTGGTGTGGCCGAGCCCGCAGATCAGGCCAATCCCAGTGATTACGACCCGACGACGCAAAACTACTTCCCGCCTTTCGAGTGCTTGCCGATGTAGTCGACCGCGTCCTGCACGGTGCGAATCTTCTCCGCGTCCTCGTCGGGAATTTCGATTTCGAAGGCCTCTTCGAAGGCCATCACCAGTTCCACCGTATCCAGCGAGTCGGCGCCCAAATCGTCGACGAACGAGGCACTGTTGGTCACTTCACCCTCATCCACGCCCAACTGCTCTACGATGATCTGCTTCACTTTTTCTTCAACGGCGGCCATGAATTCTCCTCTATCTGCTTTTGTAAGCGCAGGCGCCCTCGCCCGCGTTGCCGAGCGCAATTCTCGACCAGAGCCTACTTGCTGACTTTTGCGTGTTTGCCGATGTAGTCGATGGCGTCCTGTACGGTGCGGATCTTCTCCGCGTCCTCATCCGGGATTTCCAGATCAAAGGCTTCTTCCAGCGCCATGACGAGTTCTACCTGGTCCAGGGAATCGGCTCCCAAGTCGTCGACGAACGAAGCGCTGGGAGTGACTTCGCTTTCGTCCACGCCAAGCTGCTCGGAGATGATCTGCTTTACCTTTTCCATAGATTCTTTCTTTCCATCCGTAGCCATGATGAACCTCCCGCAAAACGAAAAAAAGGGAACGAGTAGTGTACCGGGAGGCACGAATTGGTGTAAAGGAAGAGCCGGCCGCGCCGGACAGGACCGCCGCCTGCTGTGAGGTGACCCACGTCGATCCTAACCGCTGGCTGGGACGGGGTCAACGCGGTGCCCCGGCCCGCCGCTACTTCCCCGAGTACTGGTCCCGCAGCCGCGTTTGCCGGCTGGTCATGGGAATTTCCTGGCCGGCGATGAACACCTGCTTCACGTCAGTGGTGACGTCCAGCGGATCGCCGTTGGCCACCACCAGATTCGCGGCTTTGCCCACGTCGAGCGAACCCAATTGGTCGGCCATGCCCCAGATTTCCGCTGGGTTCAGGGTGATCGCCTTCAAGGCCTCGTCGTAAGGGAGCCCGAAAGCCACGGCATAGCCAGCTTGGTACGGCAGGCTGCGTACACCGTGGGCGTCGAACGATGCGAACGCGATTTTGACCCCGCGTTTGTACAGCTGTGCCGGCAAGCGGTAGACCGCGTCGTAGCGTTCTTCCGGCTTTGGTTCTTCGTAAATTGGCCCGACAATGACCGGCACTTTGAGGTTACCCACGTAGTCGAGGACCGGTTGCGAGTGGCTGATGTGATCCAGCACAAACTTCAGGTTGAACTCTTTCGCCAGGCCCACGGCGGTTTCCAGGTCGCTCGGTCCCTCGGCTGCAAGCACGATCGGTTTCTTGCCCTGCAGGTAGGGCAACAGTGCTTCCAGCTTCAGGTCGCGTTTGGGCGGGACCGGCGGCTGTTTCTTGCTCTTGTCGTCCGTCTTCTTAGCGGATTCGGGCGGATTTTTCTCGTAATCGGCTTTCTTGCTTTCGTAGTCGGACCAGCGCTGGGCGTAATCCTGCGCATCCAGGAATGCCTGGCGCAACTGGGCCGCCATGCCCATGCGGGTGGACGGGAACTTGGATTTCTCAAAAGACTCGTTGCGTCTCTGGTCGCCAGTGAAATTCAACGGCATGGCGATGTCACGCACCAGGAGCATTTCCCGCGCGGACGGGCCCGCCAACTGAATGAAAGAATCCTGCCCGGGCAGCGTGTCACTGCTGTCGGGTGCCACGATAGCGTTGGTGATGCCGTTCAGGCGCGCCACCGGAATCAATTCGCTCTCAGCATGAAAGGCGTCATAGACATGCATGTGCGGCATGATCTCGTCACTAAGCTCGATCAGATCATTGGTGCTCTGCTCCGCCGAAATCTCGGTCAACCCGAGATAGGTTTCGGAATCGATCAACCCGGGATACACCGTCATGCCACTGACGTCGAGCACCCGCGCACCCTGGGGGACGGTCGCCGAGGCGGCTGGACCCACCGAAGTGATCTTGCCGTTTTGCATCACCACCACACCGTTATCCACGACTCCGTGGGTGATGGTCAGCAGCTTGCCGCCTTTGAGGACGACCGGCGTCTGCTGAGCCGCCGCGACGCCCACGAGCGTTGCAAAAAAAAGCATTGTCATCCCCAGCGAAGCGAGGGACCTGGGTGTTCCTGGCGACTGATGACGGACGACCGAAGACTGAGGCATCATTCCCCCTCCTTGTAGTTCGGCATTCCCAGGCCTGGCAGGGATCGGTCGAAGTACACATCGCCATCGATGAAAACCCGGTTCGGCACGCCGTAGCTGGAGAGCGGATACCCATCCCAAATCACCAGGTCCGCATCCTTGCCCACGTCAATCGATCCCACGCGGTCGTCCACGCCGATAATCCAGGCCGGATTCAGCGTGATCATCTTCAGAGCCTCCTCCTCGGTGGCTCCACCGTAGCGCATGGTTTTGGCCGCTTCCTGGTTCAGGCGGCGGGAGAAATCCGAAGAATCGCTCTTGATGGCGACTCGAACCCCTTTGCGCATGGCCATCACCGGGTTCCAGGGAATTGCGTCCCACGCTTCCTGCTTGAAACCCCACCAGTCCGAAAAGGTGGCAATCGCCACGCCCTCCGCGGCTAGCTGGTCAGCGACCTTATAAGCCTCAAGCGCGTGGTGAAAGGCCCGCACCTTGTAACCGAATTCCTTCGCCATTGCCATCTCGGTCAGAAACTCGTCTGCGCGGTAGCAATGGATCTGCACCAGCAGCTTGCCGCGTAATACATCGGCCAGCGCTTCCAGCTTCAGGTCGCGCTTGGGAGGCTTGGCGTCTTTGTCACCTTTCTTGACCTTGGCGTCGTAATCGTTCCAGTCGCGCAGATATTCCTGCGCCTGCACCAGAGCGTCCCGCTGTACCGCGAAATTTCCCATGCGGGTTGAGGGCAGTTGCTCGCGGCCGCCATACACTCGCTTTGGGTTCTCGCCGCTGGCGAACTTGATGGAGCGCGGTGCATTAGGAAACAGCATGGCGTCCCGCCCTAAACCATACTTGTGCTTGATCACTATCGCCTGTCCGCCGATCATGTTGGCGGAACCGTGCAGCAGCAGCGAGGTAGTTACCCCCCCGGCCAGCCCGCGATAGATCGCCTTGTCCTGGTAATTGAAGGCATCGATCATCATCATCTGCGGTGTGATCGGGCTGGTGGCCTCATTGATGTCGTCGCCCAGCGCAATGTGGGAGTGGGAGTCGATGATGCCCGGTGTCAGGTACTTCCCGCCTGCATCAATCACGGTGGCGCTCGCCGGGGCCGTTATGTCCTGCCCCACCGCGGCGATCTTGCCGTCCTTGATGTAGACGCTGCCGTTCTGGATGTTTCCGTGCGTGACCGTCATCACCACGGCATTCTTGATCAGAACGTCGTGATGAGGAAGGGGTGGGGCCTGTTGGGCCCCGGCGAAAGTAGTCAGAAACAGCCCTAGAGCGATAAGACCTGTACGTATCGCGATGCGATTCATTGCGTTTTGTCCTCTACGAATTTCGGCAGGCAGCAGAGACCGGGATTGTAGGAGTGAACCATGGGGAGGTCAATGCACAATCGCTACGAAAGCGTATGATGTCTTTCTTCAATCTACTTGTCCGAGGAATATGACGTGCGAGTGACGTTATTGTTAGCGTTTCTGGCGGTCTGCCCCCTGGTTGGGGCGGAGACTTGTCCCAGCGGGCAGGCGAAAAATGAGTCTGCCCTGGTGCAGAACGAGCAGACCTGGGCGCAGGCCTTGGAGCGCCATGACGCGCATGCCGTCGGCTGCCTTCTGGCCGAGGAATTCCAGGATGCCGATCCCAGCGGGCAACTGCACGACCGTGCGGAGACGCTTGCCGGCATTCCTCACCGCAGGCCGGGCAGCAACCAGTTGAGCGAAATGCATGCCCATGTGTACGGAGACTTCGGCTACATTCGCGGGTTAGCTACGCTGGTCGATCCGCAGGGCAAAACCGTCGCCAGAGTGCGTTTCACCGATATTTACGTATACCGCGAGGGGCGGTGGGTTGCCCTTGCGGCGCACGAATCGATGCTGCCGGAAACGACGAAATAGATCCAGAAACTAGAAACTGCCCCATGCGTGCCGTCGTCCAACGCGTAAGCCAAGCCCAAGTCAGCGTGGGCCAGGAGGTCACGGGCAAGATTGGCCGCGGTCTGCTGGTCCTGCTGGGCGTAGGACAGGCAGATACCGACTCTGACGCCGACTACCTCGCAGAAAAGATCGTCGGCCTCCGTATATTTGAAGACGCGGATGGAAAGATGAATCTGGGGTTGGGCGATGTCGGCGGAGCTGTCCTGGCGGTCTCGCAGTTCACGCTCTACGGCGACGTCCGCCGAGGCAAGCGGCCGTCGTTTGATGCGGCCGCTCCCCCGCAAACCGCCCGCCGGCTCTACGAGTATTTCGTCGAGAAGATTCGCAGCATGGGTCTAACCTGCGAGACCGGGCGTTTTCAGGAGATGATGCAGGTGCAGCTGGTCAACGACGGCCCGGTAACGATTCTGCTCGATTCCACGAAAACATTTTAGGAACTACGAAGAAATCGATTTTTCTTCTCCGCGCCTCAGTGTCTCCGTGGTGGATGTTGTTCTTTGCGCTCCTCCTCGAACAGGCGTGGTTGGTTCTGTTGTTCGATGTATTTCTTGCTGTCGAATTTCTTCCCGGTGCTTTGTCCCGACATGTAGCGAATCAGCCCGAAAATAGGCCGATCGAACCATGGCCGATCAAACTTGCCGACGATCGACCAGGCAATTCCCGCGTAGCCATTAGGATCGCGGCCGTCCAGGAAATACTTGTCATTCAGACCGACGGCAACCTGGTACGCCTCGGCTGGGGAGCGATTCCACTCCAGTATTTTCTTCGCCCAATACATGCGTGCGTAGTTGTGCATCCAGCCCTGGTTTGCCATCTGCATTTGCGCCGCGTTCCACAGTGGATCATGGGTCTCGGCATTCTCCAACTGCCGGGCGCTATAGAGCACGGGCCGGGGATCCTTGGCGTGCTCGGCAAGTGTGCGGTGCGCCCAGGGTTCTCCACACTCGAAGTTGTCGTAATTCGGATTGAAATGCACCAGGTTGTTAGCTAACTCGCGCCAGGTGATCAACTGGTCGAGGAAACGCTCGTTCTCGACCTTCGGGGTATCAGCCTTTTCTACCGCCAGTGCGACGGTGAGCGGCCCGATATGGCCAAAATGCAGGTACGGCGACAGATTGCTGGTCCCATCGGTTTCCGGATGATTGCGCAGTTTTGAGTAATGTCTCAGCCTTGTGCTCACAAATTCGTGCAGGCGCCGCACTCCTTCTCGGGTGCCACCACGGGAACCTGAGACTGGCTGAACCGAGCGGTCGATTTTCCATCCTTCTGTCATGTCAAACTGCGGCGGAAGCGACTGCAGTTCCGGCGGTTGTTTCCAGGAAACCTTGGCCTTCGGATTCCCGGGCTGAACCAGGAAACGACCAAGTTGACGCTGCAGCCGGGGCCGAATGAAGTGGGCGGCGTACTGGGCTTTCTCCAGCAGTTTCGAGGGCACGATCACGTCGGCATCTACCGTCCACAGCGGGACTTTTAGCTCGCGGGTAGCGATCTGCCGCCAGCGTTCGGTCTCGCGCAGAGGATTCTCATCTCCCACCACCAGCGACGGTCGCACCTGCTCGCAGAAGTGGATCAGGCTGTGATCGGGGAAGCGGCGCAGTACAAATCCGACATTGCGCTTCTGCAGCGCGTCCGCGATATCGGGGATGCCCTCGACCAGGAAGCGGTAGTGGCGTAGGTTAGCGTGAGGATAGAGAGGGACGGGAGCGAAGAATACGACCACCGGCTGGCTGAGTGCGTTTGCGGCTTCAACCGCGACATCCAGCGCGGGATTGTCCATGCCGCGTTGGGCACGCTGCATCCAGTAGACCACGCAGTGGCCGAGGTTATCCGGGGCTCCGCCGCGACGGACGGTTACGCGTGGGGCGGCTGCAAGTTGTTCAATCGTGTTCATGCCCAGTCAGGTCGAAAACATGCGGAGAAGACTTTGCCGAAACTCGTCCCCAGCTTGAGCGGCTCTCAACTCACTACCACATCTGCGATGCGAACTGCGTCAGCGCAGGCACGTACGTCGTGAGTACGAATGATGTGCGCCCCGCGCAGGATGGCTGCGGTTTCCGCTGCCACGGTGCCGTACAGCCGGTCGGCGACGGCGGCATCTTTTCCCTCGCGGGCCAGGGCGCGACCGATAAACGATTTCCGAGAAACGGCTGCCAGCAGCGGATAGCGCAACTGGTGGAACTCCTCAAAACGTTTCAGCAGCGGATAATTCTGCTCAAAGTTCTTGCCGAATCCGAATCCGGGATCCAGCACCAGGCGTTCGCGTTTGACTCCTGCCATGACGGCGACGTCTGCCCATTCCCGAAGTTCACGCTTCACCAGGGTGACAATGTCGGAGACCGGCGGCAAGGTGCGCCATTCTTCCGGACGTCCCCGCATGTGCATCAGCACCGCCCCGCATTTCAGCTGTGCCAGTGTCTTGGGCATCTGCCGGTCCCAGCGGAAACCGCTGACATCATTCACGATTTCAGCGCCAGCCTGGATGGCGGCCTGGGCTACTTTGGCTTTGTAAGTGTCGACCGAGATGACGGCATCCGGATGTTTCTGCTTGAGCGAAGTGATAACCGGGATGACGCGCTCCAGTTCTTCCTTTTCCGTGATGGCGGTTTTCGCCTGCGGTTCAGTTGCGGCCGCGGCGCCGCTGGATGGTTCCGTAGGAGCCAGTACCTTGGCCCCGGGCCGGGTGGACTCACCGCCTACATCAATGATGTCGGCACCATCCCGCAGGAGCTTCAGAGCGTGCTCGACCGCTCGGTCACGCTCGAAGTGCAGCCCGCCGTCGGAAAACGAGTCAGGAGTTACGTTAACGACGCCCATGATTAGCGTACGTTTTCCCAACAGCAATGAGCGGGAGCCTAGGTTCCATTCAAAGACGGGCCGCATGTCTGGAGGATTCTAAACCCTGCGATGCACCCTTGCAGGCGGCCTTCTCGCCGGTCCCGCCCCGGCGACTTCGCCGAAGCCCTTCCATTTCCCAGTGCTACAATCGGCCTATCCATGGCTCGCAGACCGGCGCATTTCGCAGTCATCCTCTGTTTCCTGCTGGCAACCCAGCTGCACGCCGCCAAGCAGAAGGCGCTCCCCGAGCGCATTGCTGCCATTCTTGCCCAGCCGGATATGGACCGCGGTTTCTGGGGGATCGAAGTTGCTTCGGTTGCTTCCGGCAAGGTCCTGTATTCGCAGAACCCTGACAAACTTTTCACGCCTGCTTCCAATACCAAGCTCTTCACCACGGCTGCTGCGCTGGCGCTAATCGGCCCGGACTACAACTTCCGTACCACCGTCGAAACCACCGGAGCGCTGGATAAGTACGGGCGCCTGACTGGCGACCTGGTGCTGGTGGGACGTGGCGATCCCAACCTCTCGGGACGGCAGCTGCCTTACAACTTGCGCACCGAACGCAATGACCATCCCATCCAGGTGCTCGAGCAGCTGGCGGACGTGCTGGTGCAGAAGGGCGTGAAGTACGTTGACGGCGACATCATCGCCGATGATTCCTATTTCGCTTTCGAGCGCTACGGCGAAGGCTGGAGCCAGGATGACCTGGTGTGGGCCGACGGCGCCCCGGTCTCGGCGCTGACCATCAATGACAATGTGGTCTTCGTCAACATTCTGCCCGCCGACCATGCCGGAGAGCGGGCCTTCGTCAGCATCACTCCCTTCGCGGATTATTTCCACATCGACAACCGCATCATCACCACCCCCTCGGGCACGGGGCGCAAGATCTACATCAACCGCGAACCCGGCGCCACCGTTCTGACCCTTTGGGGCAACATGCCGCTTGACGACGCCGGGGCCAACGAGGCGCTTGCTATCGAGGACCCAGCTGAGTTTGCGGCGTCGCTGTTTCGCGAATTGCTGGAAGCACGCGGTATCGCCATCTATGGCAAGCAGCGCACGCGCCACACCGAGCTGGCCAGTCTATCCACGCTTACGGTGGTGGCGACCGCACCCGCCCGGGGAGGCGACGAGTCGCCGCGGAACCTGCCCAATCAGCCCCTGGTGTTGGCCAGCTACCAGTCGAAGTCGCTGATGGAAGACGTGCGGGTCATCAACAAAGTCAGCCAGAATCTGCATGCTGAAATTCTGCTGCGCCTGTTAGGGCGGGAGAAGGGCACGGCCGGGACGGTCGAGGGTGGCCTGGAGGTGTTGCGTGGCTTCCTGAACAAGGTCGAAATACCCAACGACCAGTATGCTTTTTATGATGGCTCAGGCTTGTCGCGGCAAAATCTGGTGACACCCCATGCCGTGGTGCAGTTACTCCGCTACGCTGCTGCCCAGCCCTGGGGCACAAACTTCCGCGACACGCTGCCCATCGCCGGAGTGGATGGCTCACTCTCCGACCGTTTCAAGAACCTGCCGGCGCAGGGCCGAGTATATGGAAAGACCGGGTCGCTGGGCGGCGTGAAGACGCTCTCCGGCTATGCCATCACCAGCCGTGGCGAGCAGGTGGCCTTCTCTATCCTCTCCAACAACTTCAATCTGCCCGGCAATCGCGTGAACGACACGATCGACAGCATTGTAGGAGCAATTCTGGACGATGGCTCGTCCAGGAAGTAAGTCTCAAACAATCAGGAAAGGAAGATTGGCCGCGCCCGTTTCCGGCGATGCCGGAAATCTGCGTGCTGCCACAGACAAGCTCGCGCCTCGCCCGAATAACGGCGGTTCCGTCCGGCACAGTTCTCCTTCACGATGAGCCCGGAAGCTTTGGCCATGGAACTGTTGAGGGAACGCCACGGCTGCCGGAGAACCACAGCACAGGTACAGAGAAATCAGATCGCAAAGCTGGAGCACGTCCACCAGCACCCGAATTTCTTCCGGAGAACGGCGTTGTTGCTGCGATAGCTGCCGTTGCCGCTCGGATTCAGTGACCAGAAACTCGTGAATGATCCGTAGGTATTCGGGTGTGTCGGGTTTCGTTTGCAGGCGGAACTGGGCGATGCGGCAGAAGTGCTCGCTTACCATGATTCCGCTAATCGGCGCGACCTGCTGCGCCCGCTCAATGGAACCGAGCCAGGCGCGCACAAAATCGGGCGGCGTGACATCGAAAAATGAGAGTGGACGCCCCCGGTAATCCGCCTCCGGAGTGCCGCGGTCGAACAAGTTCCATCCCTCATCGTGAAGGCGGATGGCCTGCAACACATCTTCGTCAAGCGTGGGAAGACAGGGCGAGGAGGCATAGCCAGCCAAATCTCCGGCCAAGGCAGCGTGATCGGGTTGCGCGATCAGCCACCAGGCAGTCGCCGGCTGCCTCTGCGAGCACTCGATAGCCTCCCACGCAGAAATCGCGTCATGGTCTGGCCCGTGTCCGGGAGAGGTGGCGTCAGCAACCGAATTCAGAGGGTAAAGGATCATTAGTGACAGCCGGTGAGGCCAAGAGGCTACCTGCGAGTTGCTGCTTCTTACCGCCGTGAAATCCGCTTGGCCTGGCGCTCGCGCGTGGCTCTCACTCCGGCAGGCCCGGTGCCTGTGGGCGGTTTGCGCATTCCTTCCAGCAAATCTCTGAGCACCACGGCATTGTTGTGCTCTTCGTTCCTCGACGCAAATAACAGGGTCAACCGTCGTCGCCGGTTCGCCAGGCGGTAAAGCTCATCGAGCGCATCGGCTGCCTCCGGACGCGCCAGTTCTTTCAGATAGCGCCGGCGAAAGCCCTGCCATGCCTCGGGCCGCGCGTGCAGCCAGTGGCGTAGCCCATCGGAAGGAGCCAGGTCACGCAGCCACGCGTCCAAGGCGGCGCGCTCCTTGGTCAGACCACGCGGCCAAAGGCGGTCCACCAGGACCCTTGCCCCATCGGCTCGGGCCGGCTTTTCGTACACTCGTTTCACTGCGACAGGCATGGCGTTGCTCTGTTATTGTACGTCCGGATGCTGGGTTTGTGCTGGAAGGAGCCAGGTCCAAGCTCATCAATGGAATCGAATGCATCGCGCAATCGAAAGTCGCAAGTTATGAATCACAAGCTCTCTTCGCTGTGCCTGTGTGCCTCTTTGTTAAATCTGCTGCTGCTGGCGGCGTGCGATGCTGAGCGGCGCAAGAGCGACGCCGAACTCGGGCTCAATCCCCAGCAGGTGGCCGGACGCCAGGTTTACGACAACTTCTGCGACCGCTGCCACAACCCGTACTCGTCGCGCGGCCGGCAGGGGCCGAGCATGAAGGGTGTCTTCCAGAGACAGTACCTCCCTTTGAGCGGGTTGCCCGCGAATGATGAGCGCGTCGGCGAGATCATCCGTCTCGGCCGCAGCAAAATGCCGGCCTACGGCCAGGCGCTCAGCGAGCAGCAGATCCAGGACCTGCTGGTCTACATGCATACGCTTTGATAGAGAAGTTGGATGAAGCTGCTGCGTATATCGGAACGGGTGAGCACGGTTCTTGTCCTGCTCTGGATTGTTCCCGGCATTGTGTTTTTGCTGTCGACGGCGGTCGCGGTTGTGCGCCAGCCTGGCTTCCACGTTGGATTGGGATTGATTCAGGCGATGGGGTCGGCGGCGCTGTTGGCCACCCTGGTCCCGGCCTTGTGGGGGACGGCCGCGCTCATTTTCTTGTTCCGCGCGCGGGTGATCGGGGCCCGTCTGCTGATTGTCTACTGCCTGTTCTGGCTGGGCGATTTTCTGGGTGCGTTGATTTACAACTGGCGTGACATCGCGAGGGATGCCGACGTGCTGAATGGCCCAATGCCGGTGAGAATCATTGTGTCGGTAGCAATCGTGGTTTTTCTGGGTTGTTTTGCCTTATGCGCGGTCTGGGCCTGGCGGCGCGCCCAACTTCGCGGGTGAGGCCGCGCTTCACTTTCGTTCCAAAGTCGCGTCCAGGTTCAACTCCGAGCCCGCCGTCATGGTTATTTCTTTCGTCCATGACTTGTAACCCAGCTTCTCCAGGCGCACCGTGTGTTTCCCCGGAGACAGATTGATCTTGGCTGGAGCGTAGCCCATGTCATTGCCATCCACATAGATTTCCGCGAGATACGGTGTGGAGCGAACCGATACACTTCCCGTCGGTCCTTCGGCGGGCTTGGACGGGCTTTCCTGCGGTGGGGCCGGAGCCGGGGGGGTGGCGGGCTGCGGCTTGCTCTTCTCCACCGGCTTGTCGAACCCGATCAGCGATTGCTGGGCCGACGGCTGCTCACCCAGTCCTGCCAGTTCTTCCGGGGTGAGCGGCTGCATCCCGGGAGCGGCCTTACGCTTGGCGATATGCAATTTGAAGATGCCGCTCGCCGCTGCCTGTAAGTACATGGTGTCGCCGTCAATCTGCACCTTGACCGGGTGGTTTTTTGCCCAATCCTCGGGCGGAGCGCCGTACACTTTGCTGAGCTCGTACGAACCGGTAAAGATCTTGTCTTTCACCTGGACCGAGATAGTGAACGTGGTCTCGTCCTGGGTGATGGGCGTGTTCACAACCCAGTAGAGAGTCTTGGTGTTGACCGTTTTCTGCACCTCTACGATCCGCCCGTTCTGGTATTCCGGGGTCGCGGAGACGAGCACGGCCGCCAAACTACACACGAGAATAATTCGGGAACACGTCATGAACTCACATCCAATCCGGAGCACCGCTGGTTCTGGCTAGGCCTTGGTTCGCTTGTCTGCAATCTGATCGCGAAGCCTGCGCGACAAGCTTACCGCGATGGAGCGGTAAAACCGCGAAGCCAGGTGGGGAAACAGTTCGAACAAGTCCGACAGAACCGGCCATTCGAGGGCACAAGCCTCGACATCTTCTTCTGCGGTCACGGTAGCGCTGGCCAGCGCATTTTCTAGGAACGCCATTTCCCCGCAAATTTCACCCGGCCCAATCTGCGCAATCCTGGTTTTGGACACTTCAACGTTGGCTTTGCCTTTTATCAACAGGTATACGACTTTTGCCTGTTTGCCCTGCTCAATAAGGGTTTCACGCCGCTGAAAGGTAACCCGCTTGGTGCGGTCCACGATCAGAGACCAGTCGTTGGCGGTGAGGTACTCCAGACGGTTGCTCGCAGTTTGCAGCACCGACAAGAGTTGATCTTGCGCAGGTCCTGTGGGCATGGGTGTAAGTGGCGTTGGGGGTCCGCCAGAAGCAGGGCATCCCAAGCACGTCGAGGATAACAGAACCGGGGGATGTGACGGGTATTCGCGGCCACGAAGAAAAAGGCAGTGGCCGCGAGCAACCAGGATGCTGAGCATCAGAACTGCAAACGTTGTTCTATTTGCCGGCGCCTAGCATGATGGAGTACCCAGTACCTGGTACCGAGCAAAACCCCGGTACCGAGGGCACTCGGTGCGGGATACTCGGTACAATAACCGCGTGAGCGCCACCAGCACACCGGTTTCTAGCGAGGCGTCCAGGCCGGGTCGCCACTACACATTGCGCCAGAGGTTCCTGCTGTTGCTGATCACATGGGCAGCTTTCCTGGCCATACGGCTGATCGGCCCGACGCTGCGGTTTGCCGTCTCGTTCGAGGAGGGCGCTCCCGACAATCTGGAATCGCGCCCTGTCATCTTTGCTTTCTGGCACCGCTGCGTCTTCGCGGCGACTTATTTGTGGCGGCATTTGGATTTCAGAGTGATGACCAGTCGGAGTTTTGATGGCGAGTACATTGCGCGCGTCATTGAGAAGTTTGGGTTTGTGGCAGTACGCGGTTCGAGCAGCCGGGGCGGTGCGCGGGCGCTGTTGGAAATGAAACGAGAAACAGAGCAAGGGTGGAGCGTGGTCTTCACCATCGATGGACCGCGGGGTCCATGTTACGTGGCCAAGCCCGGGCCGATTTTGCTGGCGCGGTCGACCGGAGTGCCCATCGCTCCGTTTTACATTGCCCTCGAGAATCCATGGGTGTTGAACACCTGGGACCGATTCATGGTGCCCAAGCCGTTTTCGCGCGCCCTGATGCGGGTGGCCCGGAATATCAGGGTTCCGGCGGATGTGGACGACGCCGGAATGGAACTTTTCCATAAGGAACTGCAGGCTGCACTCGACCGTGTGCGGGAGTTTGCCGAGGAGAATGTGCACCAGGCGGGGCGCGAGATTCCAATCTACATAAGAAAGTCCTGAACCACAGCCGCGGCGACCTGCCACCTGCGACCGTCCATCTCGCAAACTCGTTGACATCCGCATCCCTGGGGATTAAATTTTCCGCTGTTCGTTCTTTCACAATTTTTTTGGTTCGCGCGTCCTTCTCGACAGCGAGGAGGAGGGAAGCGGGTGAGAATCCCGCGCTGCCGCGCAACTGTAAGCGAGGAAATTGCAGCCGGTCACTGGAGCGGAAGCCCCGGGAAGGCCGGTTGTGGTAGTCGGACAGAACTTGTCCTGACTCGTGAAGCCAGGAGACCGGCGCGAACCGCCAACACCAACCCCTTTTCGCGTGCAAAGGAGGAGTGCCGTGCGTTTCGTTCGAGTTCTCGCCTGTTTGATTGTCCTGTTGGCGGCAGCTTCAGCCGCTGAACTCAAGATCAAGGTCGTTGATTCTCAATCCGCCGCCGTCGCCGGTGCGCAGGTGGAGCTGCGGGAGAAAGGCAACGCGACTCCGGCCAGTCTGCAGAACACCTCGGCCGAAGGAGTGGTGACCTTTCGCGGCTTACGGGAAGCTTCCTATGTTCTTCGCATACTAGCCCCCGGATTTGCGCCGGAAACCATGGATGCCCCTCCGAGTGGGCCGAAGACGATCACTGTCCAACTCCGGTTGGGGCATGTTTCTGAAACCGTGGTTGTGACCGCCACCCGTAGTCCAATTCCCAGCCAGGCCGCCGGCGCAAACGTAGAGAACCTGACCGGCAGCCAGATCGAGGTGATGAACCCGGTGGCCCTCGATGACGCTGTGCGTTTCTTACCGGGCGCGATCATTGACACTTCCGGGCAGCGCGGAGGACTGTCATCGCTGTTTGTGCGCGGCGGCGATTCCCGTTACAACAAGGTCATCGTCGACGAGGTGCCGGTCAACGAACCGGGGGGAACCATGGATCTCGGGGTGGTTCCGCTGACCGATGCGGATCGCCTGGAGTTTGTGCGGGGCGCGCAGAGCACGCTGTATGGCTCTGACGCGATGACCAGCGTTGTCCAGGTCTGGACCGGGACGGGGAGCACCCGGGTTCCCGAACTACGCTTTGGCGCGGATGGGGGGACCTTCGAGACAGCGAATGGCTATGCCTCCCTGGCCGGCGCGCACGGTCGTTTCGATTACAACCTCTTTGGCGACCAGTTCAACACCAACGGGCAAGGGCCAAACGCGGAATACTCGAATTCTCTGCAGGGTGGCAATTTGGGGGTTGCCCTAAGTGATCACGTGGGATTGCGCCTGCGCGTGCGCCACTCCAACAACCGCACCGGCGTACCCGGCGAATGGAACTTCAACGGGACGCCGCTGGAGCCGCCGGATTTCGATCAATGGGCCCGGCAAAACAACTTCCTGGGCAGCGTGCAGCTTATCGTCAGCGGGCCGTCGCGCTGGCAACATCGCTTCACCGGGTATGAATATAACCACAAGCGCACTAACGTGGATACGTTCTCCGATCCACGCCGCACGGATGATTTTGTCAGCCACGGCTTTACCAACGTGAATCGAGCCGGGTTCGAATATCAGGGCGACTTCCAGCAGCGCACCTGGGCGCGAACGACCGTAGGCTATGAATTTGAGGATGAAAACGGATTTGTCGGCGACTTGAATTTTCCACCTTTACTCCATGGTCTGCGGCTGAACCACGCAGTGTATGGACAGGAACTGCTGACCCTGGGCCGGCTCTCGATAGTCGCGGGCGCGCGCTTCGTGCACAACGATAGCTCGGGAAACAAAGGGGTGCCCCGGGTCTCGTTGACCCTGCAGGCGCTGCGGGGTGGGCAAACGTTTTCCGGGACGCAGCTGCGCTTTTCTTACGCCACCGGGTTCAAAGAGCCGCGGCTGGAGGAAGCGTTTGCCGGTCCTCCGTTCAGCGTCGTGAACCCCAACCTGAGGGCGGAGCGCAGCCGCAGTTTCGAAGCCGGAGTGCAGCAGAACCTGTTCGGCGGCAAGTATGCGCTGGCCGCAACCTACTACCACAATCTGTTCTTTGACCGGGTCGACTACCGAACCGTCGATCCCATCAACTTCATCGGCCAATACGTCAATGTAGACAAGTCTTTCGCCCAGGGAGCTGAATTCGAGTTCCGCGGAAAGCTCCTGTCCCGGCTCTCGCTGAATTCCGCGTACGCCTACACTTCCACCCAGATCTTGGAGGCACCCGAGTGTACGCCGCAAAACTTCTGCGATCCCCTGCTCGCCAAGGGCACGCCGTTGCTGCGGCGTCCCAAGCACTCGGGCACTGTGCTGCTCACCTACCTGGGTAACCGCTGGGGAGGAAACATGGGCGGAAGCTTTGTAGGCCGGCGCCCGGACGCGGACTTTTCGGGCTTCCACATCAATCATGCCGCCGGCTACGCCCGGGTCGATGTGGGTGGCTGGTACGCAATCAATTCCCGTGTCACGGCCTACGCCAATATCGAGAACGCGCTCAACCAGCACTACAACGAGGTAGTGGGATACCCAGCGTTGAGGGGAAACTTTCGACTCGGAATGCGGTTCCGGTTGGGAGGGGAGTAGCGCCGGCGTCCCGCCAGCCACCACTGCTGCTGAAGTATTTGGCTAGCGGTTGCGGGAGGCTGCGCGGATCGGCTTGGTGGTTTCCATGTCGGACTCTGATTGGGGTGAGTGCGGGTGGCCGTGGTGATTGCCGCCGCAGCCGCCCGCTCCGCCCAAAGGCATAGGCGCAGCCGACTTCGGGCCCTGGTATTTGCTGCGGGCTGCAATCAGCTTCTCCAGTTCCTGTTCGCTCAGCTGCTGCTGGCTTCCCAGCAAGTGGGTGACGAGCGCAATCTTGGCGAAATGCTCGACCGTTTCCATCTTCATGTAGGCGTGCTGCAGGCTGTCGGCATACGCGACTACACCGTGGTTCGACATCAGGATGGCGTCATACTGCGGAATGAGCGGCGCCAGCGCGTCGGTGAGTTCCGGAGTTCCCGGGGTTCCGTACTTGGCCAGGGGAATTGAACCGAGGCCGATAACCACCTCGCACACCAGGGGCTTGTTCAGCGCGATTCCTGCCGCCGCAAATCCCGTAGACGTTGGGGGATGGCCGTGCACGATGCCGTGGACATCAGGGCGCAGCTTGTAAATCAGCAGGTGCATGGCGATTTCGCTGGACACGTTGCGCCGTCCGGCCAGTCGCCGGCCTTCCATGTCGACAATGACCAGGTCCGAAGGGCGCATCATGCCTTTGCCCATGGCCGTCGGAGTTGCAAGAATGCGTTTGCGGTCGAGGCGCACCGAAAGATTGCCGTCCATGGCAGCTACGTAGCCGCAGTCGTGCAACTGCTTGCCGTAGTAGACAATTTCGCGCCGAGATTGGCTTTCGTTAGGCATGAGATCAGGGACAGCTGGGGAGCGGACCCGGCTCGGTTTCGGTATGGTACCGCAGGCGCTTGCTTTCCGACAATCGGTGTTTACAAATTCTTACGTTGCGTCCGGCTGCGATACCGCTGAATCTATAATCGAGCGGCGTGCTAGTCTCCGACTTCTATTATCTACTACCCGACGCACTGATTGCGCAGGAACCGCTTGCCGACCGGGCGGCCTCGCGCATGCTCCATCTGGATCGGGCCACGGGCAGCGTGCGAGATCTCCTGTTTCGGGACTTTCCCGACCTGCTTAGACCTGACGATCTGGTCGTGTTTAACAACACCCGGGTGTTTCCGGCCCGTCTCTACGGTCGGCGGAGCGGCGCCAAGGCACAGCCCGTGAGCCCGCACAATCCCGCGGCCAGGCGGTTCCTCGCTGGGCGGGTCGAGGTCTTGCTCACCAGGCAGTTGTCGCAGGAACCGAATGAGTGGGAGTGCCTGGTTCGGCCGGGGCGGAAGATCGGCGTCGGCGAGAAGCTGTTCTTTGGGGACCACACCGAACTTCAGGCCGAGGTCGTTGCCCGCGGGAGCTTTGGCGAGCGGCGCATCCGCTTCAGCCCGGTCACGGATTTCTTTGCCTCGATCGAGCAACTCGGACATGTGCCCCTGCCGCCGTACATTGCTCGCACCGACCGCCCGGGAGACCGCGAGCGATACCAGACCATCTACGCTCGGGAGCGAGGTTCGGTGGCGGCGCCCACCGCCGGCTTGCATTTCACGCCGGAGGTTCTCGCCCGCATTCGCGAGCGCGGAATCGAGACTGCTGAGGTGACCCTGCATGTCGGGCTGGGAACGTTTCAGCCGGTGCGGGTCGAGCGCGTGGAGGAACACAAGCTGCACCGCGAGTCCTACCACATCTCGGTGGAAGCCGCGGCGAGTATCAACCGCGCCCTCGATCGTGGGCGCCGGGTCGTGGCTGTGGGCACCACGACGGTGCGAACCCTGGAACACGCGGCATCCCAGGGCGGTCAAGTGCAAGCCAGCCGATTGCAGGCCGGCAGCGGCGAAGCGGATATCTTCATCTATCCAGGCTATGAGTTCCGGGTGGTCGGCGCTCTGCTCACGAATTTCCACCTGCCACAATCCACTCTGCTGATACTGGTTTGCGCGTTGGGCGGGAAGGACGTGGTGCTGCGGGCGTACCAGCACGCGGTTGAACAAAGGTACAGGTTTTATTCTTATGGGGATTGCATGTTTATGGAGTGAGAAGCACCAGTCGGCTCTTGGTGAAGGGCGATTGTTCGACAGTTATCGACTGAGAGCAATGTATGCGATGTAAACGAACAGGGCTGCACCCCCAATTCCAACTGCCCCAACAATCAATCGCAGGAGCGGTAGAGTCATTCGATATGGATGCCAACGGTCCTCCTTCCAGGCGCCTGCAAACCTGTCCATCGCACTTCTGACTTTGTCGGGCTGCAAGATGGCGAACAGTCCAAAAGTAAGGAAGAGCGCTGCCATCAGCAGCGCTGCTGGGGCATCGGCACGACTGGGGAGTGCTCCTTGCATACCTACAAACTACACCACCTAGCCCGGATGCGCGCTAACAGTAGAGAACATGCGATTTCACCACCAACCTCGGCACACGCCGAGATGTCTTTTCATGGATTCTTTTCCGCGGATGACCTCCATGCGCTAGACGCTAATTGCCAAGTGCTGACCGCTGCCCTTTCCCGCTATACTATCCGCCGCGCGGGAGCACAACATGAACACGCAAGCGATGTCCAGACCGGTCTCCATCCAGGATTTTGTTTCCGAACTGCAGAAATTCAATGAGTCGGCGTTCCGCCCTACCGACCAGATCATCCGGTTTCTCAGGATTGCGCCGGTGGCTCCGGAAAGCCTGACCCCGTACTTGTGCTGGGACCGGCAGCACTATACCCGGAACCTGATCGACAAAACGCCGCTCTACGAATTAATCGCGATTTGCTGGGAAGTTGGCCAGGCCAGTTCGGTGCACAACCATCGCGACCAGAACTGCTGGATGGCCGTGCCGATAGGACGTTTGCTGGTCGAGAACTACCGTACGCTTTCGCAAGACTTGGACGAAGGCACCTGCCACCTCGAGCCGGCGGACACGGTCGAGATGAATCCGAGCCATCCCTGCGCAGTCGATCCGCTCGAGCCAGTGCACCGGGTATTCAATCCGCGCGAGTTCCAGGAAAGGGCCGTCAGCCTGCATGTGTATTCCCGGCCATTCGACAGCTGCGTGGTGTATTCGCCGGAACAGGGCACCTGTGGCGAGATCAAGTTGAACTACACGACGGAATACGGGAAGAAGAGCAGCCGTTAGCACATGGCAATTAGCATTTGGCCGTAGGGCTGTTGCCGACACCGACGGTCCCTGGCCAAGTGCTAAATGCTAAGTGCCAAATGCTGCTGTTAAACTTACCTCTTGCCCCCAAAGAAAAAATCCTCGCCGGTTGCTGCTGAAAGCACAGATTCCTCCGCGCCGAAGTCTACGTCTGCCAAGAAGCTGGCGCCCCTCCCAAAGGGTCAGCCGCGCATTTTCCTGATGGACTCCATGTCGTTCATCTTTCGCGCGTATCACGCCATGGCGCGGCAGCGCGGGATGTCCACCAAGACCGGCATCCCCACGGCAGCCACCTATGTCTTCGTCAACATGCTGCGCAAGTTGCGCGACGACTTCGCGCCCGAATACCTGGCCGCGGTGTTTGATGTGGCAGCGCCCACGTTTCGCGATCAGCAAGCCGAGGCCATGCCCGCCGTGCGCCGCTTTGATCTGAAGACCCAGACGTTTCAGGAAGTGGAATACCACGGCTACAAGGCCAACCGCACCGAGATGCCCGGCGAATTGGTGCAGCAACTGCCCTATATACGACGGGCGTTGGAGGCGTATCGCATTCCCATCCTCGAGTCCGCCGGCTACGAGGCCGACGATGTGATTGGGACCCTGGCACGCCAGGCGGCGGAGAAGTCGTACCTGGTGTATGTGGTGTCGAGCGACAAGGACATGCTGCAACTGGTGAATGACCGCGTCCTGGTGCTAAATCCCCCCAAGGACAACCTGATCTGCGACGCCGCGAAAGTGGAGGAGGTCCTGGGAGTGCTGCCGGAGCGCGTGGTCGACGTGATGGCGCTGCGCGGAGACTCGGTGGACAACATCCCGGGCGCGCCCGGAATCGGCGACAAGGGGTCGGTCGAACTGATACTGCGCTTCGGTTCCGTGGAAGCAGCGTTGGATCACGCGGCGGAAGTGGAGAAGAAGACGTATCGCGAATCGCTCCAGAACAATCGTGAGGTCGTGCTTCTCAGCAAAAAGCTGGCGACGATTGATACCGCCGTACCCATCGAATTGAACGTGGAACAGATGAAGGCCGGAGCTCCCGACATCGAGGCTCTGCGCACGCTCTTTACGGAAATGGAGTTCACCTCGCTGCTGAAGGAATTGTTGCCGGTGGTGGAAGTGGCGGAAGCACACTACACCGAAGCCAAGACAGCTGCGGATGTGGACGCAGTGCTGCAGGCGGTCCCCGCCGGCGGAGCGCTGGCGGTGGCCGTGGAATCCGAGACTACCGCTGCGGCGGACGAGGAGGCGGAAGAAGTTGAAGCCGTGGACGGCATGCTGCCGCTGTCGGCGGAAGCTTCGCCGCCTGCGCTATCGCACAAGATCGCAATCTCCGCGGCCCCTGGCACCGCTGCCACCATTTCAACAGAGGACGAAGAAGCCAGGGCGCGGCTGGTATCTGCGCTGGGCAATGCGAGTCTGCCTAAGGCAATTCACGACTACAAGTCCGCGCTCCATGTTCTAAATGACCAGGGAATCACCGTGCGCGGCGTGCAGCACGATTCCATGCTCTATTCTTATCTGCTCGACCCGACCTATTCCTCCCACCGCTTGGCTGATGTCGCACTGCGGCGGTTCAACCTGAAGCTGGGTGGAACCTTGCCCGAGTCGGCGGACATTGCCGGCAGGCTGGCGACGGCACTACGGCACGATGTAGAGCAGGCTGGGCTGCTCAAGCTATACGAAGAAATCGACCTACCGCTGGTTCCGGTGCTGGCGCGCATGGAACAGGCCGGGGTCAAAATTGATCGCCAGGCCTTGGCGGAGATGTCGTCACGTTTGGAGCGGGAAATCGCGGTCAAGGCGAAAGAGATTTATGAGCGGGCGGGTTCGGTATTCAATATCAGTTCGCCCAAGCAACTCGGGGACGTGCTCTTCAACAAGCTCAACCTGCCGAAGCCGGTGAAGTACGGTAAGGGCAAAACGATCTCGACCGCGGTGGATGTGCTGGAGGGGCTGTCGGCCACCCATGAAGTCCCGCGCCTGGTCTTGGAATACCGGCAACTGACGAAACTGAAGTCAACTTACGTCGACGCGTTACCGGCTATGTTGAGTGCGACCAGCGGGCGACTGCACACCAGTTTCGGCCAAACCGGAACCGCGACCGGGCGGTTGTCGTCGGCGAACCCGAACCTGCAGAACATTCCCATCCGCACCGAGCTGGGCCGGGAGATCCGCGCTGCCTTTACTGCTGAACCCGGACACGTGTTGCTGGCGGCGGACTATTCGCAGATCGAGTTGCGGCTGCTGGCCCATTTTTCCCGGGACCCGCTGCTCGTCGAAGCCTACCGCCGCGGCGATGACATCCACACGCTCACTGCTTCGCAAGTATTTGGCGTGCCTCCGCTCATGGTCACCGCCGACCATCGCCGCCAGGCCAAGGTGGTGAATTTCGGGATCGTGTACGGGCTCTCGGCGTTTGGGCTGTCGCAGCAACTCGGCATCGATCCCGGCGAAGCCAAGAAATTCATCGATGCCTATTTCGAGAAATACAGCGGAGTCAGAAAGTTCATTGACGCGACGCTAGAAGAAGCACGCCGCGAGCAGAGAGTGAAGACGTTGTTCGGACGGGTACGGCCCATCCCCGACATTAACAGCAAGAACTTCAATCTGCGCGGATTTGCTGAACGCACCGCGGTGAATACTCCGCTGCAGGGGACCGCGGCCGACCTGATCAAAGTGGCGATGATCCGGATTGATGCGGCCCTGCGCGAACGAGGGTTGAAGTCGCGGATGACGCTGCAGGTACACGACGAACTGGTGTTCGAGGTGCCCGAAGCGGAACTCGATGCCATGAAATCATTGGTGCGGGAGCAGATGGAGAAAGCCCATCCCTTGTCGGTGCCGTTGCTGGTGGAGATCGGAGTAGGGCCGAACTGGCGGGATCTCGACTAGATCGGAAGTCAGCGTTGATCTTCTGATCGCTGCGCACTTTCCCGGAGAAGGCGCTTCATGTGGGCGCTGTTAATCCTCTTGGCCCGGATCAGCTTTCGCAGAAATACCCAGTAGAGGAACCATACCAAGGTTGCCACCGCCACCAGCAGCAGGGCCAGGTTCCAGGCGGCCGCGAAGCCGTTCAAGAAATTCGTCATAGTCGCGACGGGTCGCTGGCCCGATCGCTCTTAGCTGACAAGCCTTCTACTTCAAACAGGCTGGGCAATAGCTCACCTGCTCTTCCGACGTAGCAATCGGTAAAAGACGAACGATTGGCAGGCTCCTCAGGACCGACATAGACCGTCCTTGCGCGGGGGCGAATACGCCCGCCACACGGGCAGGTCGGTATCTCCGCCGGTGGGTCGTACGTGCGAGTGTCACCGAATGGCGAACGGGAGCAGCGATCGCAGCGGCTCTTGAATAACTCGCCGTGCATGTGTACAACCCGCTGCGAGCCTGCCTGCTCGTGCAGGTTGTCCACGTTCTGGGTGCAAAGAAAAAGGCGGTCCCCAAGGGATTGCTCGAGCCTGGCGAGCGCAAAGTGCGCGGGGTTGGGTTTGGCTGCGGCCGCCACCCGGCGACGCATGGAGTAGAACTCCCACACCAAACGAGGGGCGCGCTGCCAAGCGCGTGGCGAAGCGATTTCTTCGATGCGATAGTTGCGCCAGAGACCGCCAGCGCCGCGGAAGGTCGGAACACCGCTTTCGGCACTTACTCCAGCCCCGGTCAGAGTGAAGACTTCGTCGCTGGAGGCCACGCGGAGCATGGCTTGATTCTATCGCCGCAGGTTGATGCAGATCAGGGATTTCGTCGACGAAGCCACTGGTGGCCTTCACGCGGTCTGGGGCACTCCCAGAGCGGCTTTGATGGCATCGGCGATTTGGTTTGCCAAGGCCTTCATCCGTGCTTCCGACTCGGCTTCTACCATGACTCGCGCCAGCGCTTCGGTTCCCGAGTAGCGAACTACCACACGCCCATTGCCGTCGAGTTCCTTTTCCGCCGAGGCAATCGCCTGCTGAATCTCCGGAACCCGGGCAAACGGAACTTTCTCGCGCACCCGTATGTTCTGGATGGTCTGCGGAAATACCTTCAGATCGGCAATCACGTCAGCGAGTGAGCGCCCGGTGCGGGACATAACGTCCAGCACCCGCAGGGCGGTGAGCAATCCATCGCCGGTGGTGGCTTCGCCATCGCGAAAAATGATGTGTCCGGACTGCTCGCCGCCGAGGACTGCTCCACTGCGCTGCATCTCCTCCAGGACATACTTGTCGCCCACGTTGGCACGCAGCATGCGGATTCCGGACTTGCGCAAGGCAATTTCCAGCCCCATGTTCGACATGGTGGTGGCGACCACGGTGGAACCCGCGAGCACACCGCGGGACTGCATATCGCGCGCCGCCAGCAACAGGACGGCGTCACCGTTGATCACGTGGCCTTGGGCGTCGCTGAACAGGGCGCGATCGGCATCGCCGTCGAAAGTAACACCGAGATCGAATTGCCCTGGCTTGTCTGCCACGGCATTGGCTACGGTCGCCGGATGCAGGGCCCCGCAGCCATCATTGATGTTCTGCCCGTCGGGCGAGGCGCTCAGAAATACTGCCTGGATGCGGCAGGCGCGAAACAACTCGGGCGCTTCAACAGTAGCGGCGCCATGGGCACAGTCCACCAGCACTCGCATCCGGCTAAGGTCGGTTGTGACGTTCTGCGTGAGCCATTGAATGTAGGCATGGCGCAGTGCTGCCTCGCCGGGCAGGCTGGGATCAGGCCCTCGTGCGGGTTCCGGATGTGCTTGCGGATTTTGCAGCAGCGCGAAAATTTCCTGCTCGATGGCCAGTTCATGCGCGTCCGGCAACTTGTAGCCGTCGCCGGAAAAAACTTTGATTCCGTTGTCGGTCCAGGGATTGTGCGATGCGGAAATGACCACGCCCGCTGCGTATCCCCGGGAGCGCGCCAGGTAGGCCACCCCGGGAGTCGTGATGATGCCGGCGCTGTGCACCTCGACCCCGACCGAGGTGAGCCCCAGGCCCACGCGGTCGGCAATCCATGCGCTGGATTCGCGCGTGTCCTGGCCGATTACCACGCGTGCCTGGCGATTCGACCGAACCAGGTCGTGGCCCAGGGCCCGGCCAATCAGGTAGGTGCTTTCCCGCGTCAAGGGGAATTCGCCAGCCACACCGCGAATGCCATCGGTACCGAAGAGTTGTCGAGTCTGGGATGTCATCTGGATCTATGAGTTCAGTGCGCGCCTTCCGGAACCTTTTCCATAATAACCGTCACCCGCACGGGGCCGGGGTGCACAACTTGAACCAGAGGGTCGGAGACATACGCGTTGGTGACAAAGGTGTTCCGCAGCATGGTCCCGCTGGCATCGACGGGATCGGTGATGGCCGCTTCGACAGCTTCTACTCTTTTTCGGGGACCGCTGATCGCGATCTGTGAAGGATCTACCACCACCTGGGCGATACGATAGCCGTGAGCGAAAGTGCCGACCACGCGCGCGCGAACTTCCACCTGGCGGCTGAGGCGTTCGTCAAAACTGAGATGAAGCTGGCTGGGGACGACCTGCACCACCTCGAGGTCGTGGGGCGGACGTACCTGTTGAGAGCTGAGGTCGAACGTCCGCTCGCCGGGCTTGGTCCCGGTGAGGTCGATTTCCGCGTGGAGGTCGGCGGGCTGCACCCGGCGGATGACCTGCTCGGGTCCGCGGACGCGAACCTGCGCCTGGGGAATGTGCTCGGAACTGATCTCCAGTTTCTCCGGAATGTGGTGAAATTCGATGGGCACCTCAACCGCAACTTCGGCCATCGGATCACGCGCGACCGCGAGCCACAAGCCAATCGCCAGGCACAGAGAGATCACCTTCAGACCGAGGTCGTGCAGAACGAAGCGCTGAACGAAGTTGCCCATAGCTAGTCGTCGGCCCCCGAGTCCAGGCGTGAATCGGACCCACGAGGCAGGGAGGTTTGCTGGTTCCCTTCCTCTAGCGATGGCTCGGATTCAATTCCGTTGCGGATTGGGGTTGGCAAGGTGGAAACCGTCACACGCCGGCTCAGCAGTGCGCCCAGGCGCTCGCGCAGTTGTTCCACCGTCAGATCGCGGTCGATCTTGCCTCCCACTGCCACACTGATGGCGCCGGTTTCCTCGGAAACAATGACTGCGATGGCATCGGTCTCTTCGGTGACGCCGATCCCGGCCCGATGGCGCGTTCCCAACTGCGTGGACAGCACTGGATTCATCGACAGTGGCAGAAAGCACGCGGCCGCCGCAATCCGGTCCCTCTGAATAATGGCGGCGCCGTCATGCAGGGGAGCGCTTGGTCGGAAAATCGTCGCCAGCAGGTCGTATGAAAGATGGGCCTCGAGTGGCACGCCACTTTCGATGTAGGTGCGCAGGCCGACCTCGCGCTCAATCACAATCAGCGCGCCAGTCTGGTTCTGTGAAAACAGATTGGCGGCCAGCACGATGTCGTCGTAGGCCTCGGCTTCAGAGGCGCTTCCCCGGCTCAACGTCAGCTTGCGTCCCAGGCGCGCCAGGGCCTGCCGAATCTCAGCCGCAAAGACCACGATCAGGGCAAAAACCGCATACGGGAGCAGGGTGCTGATCAGCCAGTTCAGGGTAGCCAGTTCGCCAAGCCGCGAAAAATAAAAGGCCAGCCCCAACGCCGCCACACCGACCAGCATCAGTGCGGCCCGCGTGCCCTTGATGAGGGCAAGGAACTCGTAAATGATCACCGCCACCAGCAGCACGTCGATCACCGAGATGATCGACACGTGTGGCCACGGTGCTGAAAACGGTGTCAAAGCAAAGCCCCTTCAGAACGATGATCCCTGGCCCGACGACTACGGCCATTGTAATCCAGGATTCTGGTGTGGGGACGGCCGCGCATCGGCCTGTGCTCCAGTGGTCACGACTTCTTTCTCTGTACCCTCGCCGTCAGCGTGCCGTGGGCCAGGCGAGCTGAAATCTCGTCGCCCGGCTTCACCTGGGCGGCGTCCTTCAGGAGTTTTCCCGAGGAGTCGAAAACCAGTGCGTATCCGCGCTCGAGAATGGCGACCGGGGAGAGCACTGCCAGTTGTCCGGAAAGGTGCTCGAGGCGGGAGCGCCGCTGCTGCAGAGAAGTTCGAGCCGCCACCGTCATGGCGGCGACTCGGGCATTGAGTTCCTTACCAATTCCTGCCAGCATCCGTCGAACGTCGTAGTGCCGTACCGCCGCTGAAGCCACTTCCCAGCCTCGGCGGCTGCGCTCGATAATCTCGCGCTCGGCTCGTTCCTGGCGGTGCATCAGCTCGTCGAGCTTCTGCTGGCGCTGGTTGATGGCATCCATCATGCGGGCGAAGGCGCCGTGCTGGCCGAGTTCGGTGAGCGCCTGCCTTCCCATCAGCAGCCGGTAGCGCATGGCCCGGACCAGGCGCTGGCGCAGCCCTTCGGTTTGATCTTCCACATCCTGGCGCGAGCGGATCACGATTTCAGCCGCGGCCGAAGGTGTGGGTGCGCGGAGGTCGGCGACAAAATCAATAATGGTGAAGTCGGTCTCGTGTCCGACTGCGGAGATTACCGGAATCTTCGAGCCGGCGACTGCGCGAGCCAGCCCCTCATCATTGAACGCCGCCAGGTCCTCGGCGGAACCACCTCCACGGGCCACGATGATCACGTCCACATTGCGGGCCTGGTTGAAGAATGCAACCCCGCCGGTGACCTCGACCGGCGCAGTCTCTCCCTGCACCTGCGCCGGGAAAATCAAGACACTGGCGGTGTGGTCCCGGCGATGCAGAACCTGCAAAATGTCGCGTAACGCCGCCGCCTGTGGAGAAGTGACGAGCCCGATTCGCCGCGGTAAGGAAGGGATCGGCTTCTTGCGCGCCGAGTCGAACAGCCCTTCGGCTTCCAGTTTGGCCTTGAGCTGTTCGAACGCCACTTGCAGGGCCCCGGCGCCCTTAGGTTCCAGATATTCGGCCGAGATTTGCAGCTCGCCGCGATCCTCGTAAATCGTGACCCGGCCGCGAACCACCACCTGCATGCCGGCTTCCGGGCGGAATCGCAGCAGCCGCGCCTGTGAACGGAACATCACGATGCGGATCTGGGCATTCGCGTCCTTCAGCGTGAAGTAAAGATGCCCCGAATCCTGGGCGCGGAAATTGGAGATCTCCCCCTCCACCCAGGTGTCCCCATATTCGCGTTCGATGTGAGTGCGGACCGCGGCCACCAGGTCGCCCACCCTCCAGATACGGCGATCCTGGGGCTTGAAGCTGAAGCCAAGTTGGTCGATGGAAGCCACAGGAAGGCAGTTTACAGTTGCCGGTTGTCAGTGGCCAGTGGAGCTTGGGGTGCGGTTGTCCCGGAGAACTAGTGCCGGAACCGGCCAACCACGTAAAGCAATACCGAAAGCACGATGCTGAGCAGGATTGACGTGGCGAGGGGAAAGTAGAAGGTGGTGTTCTTGCCGCGATAAATGATGTCGCCGGGAAGCCGGCCAAGAGGCAGGCTGGTACGCCCGAGGAGAATGAGGGCCAGTCCCGCCACCGCCAGAATTATGCCGAGGAACAACAGCAGCCTGCCAAGGTCGGCCACGACCAGAGTGTAGCCCAAAGGGCGGGCCGGGAGGGCACGCTGAGGTTGGTAACTTTATGATGTAAAGTACTTGACAGTAAGCCGAGCTGGGCATACCTTGAGCGCATGACTGAACCTGGGCCGCACCGCATCCGGCGTGCTCACGGGCGCTCCCGATCGCTGCCTTCGGGTGCGATCGAAGACCTGCGTTTCATTCGCGACACCATGGCGCGCTCGGCGTCGTTTACCGCGGTGCCCGGGTGGGGACAGGTGGCCATCGGCGGGACCGCCCTCGCGGCGTGGTGGATTGCTTCCCGGCAAACCTCGTCGCTGGCTTGGCTCCATGCCTGGATAGGAGAGGCGATGGTGGCCGCGGCCATTGCGCTGGTCGCAATGCAGATGAAAGCCCAGCGCACCGCAGTCCCCCTCACCAGCGGCCCCGGGCGAAAATTCGCTTTCAGCTTCCTTCCTCCGGTGGCCGCAGGAGCCCTGCTGACTTCGGTGTTGTATCGGGCTGGCCTCTCCCACGCCTTACCGGGCACCTGGCTGCTTCTGTACGGTGCTGGCGTAGTGACTGGCGGAGCGTTTTCCGTGGCCATCGTCCCAGTCATGGGAGCAGGTTTTATGCTGACGGGAGTGGTGGCCCTGCTGGCGCCCGCCTGGGGCAACGTGTGTATGGCGGTGGGTTTTGGCGGGTTACATGTGTTGTTCGGAATTCTGATCGCGAGGAGACACGGTGGGTAGGGCGAAGTTAGTGGCAAATGCTCGCACGGCGCGCCCAGTCGAGGAGGCCGGTGCGAATCGTCGTCGCAACCGCGCTGGGGAGGCATCCCAGCTCGACCCCATGATCCACGAACGCATGCGGTTGGGGATCGTGAGTGCTCTGGCGGTGAACGAGTCGCTCAGTTTCAACGATCTCAAGCGCCTGCTGAAGACCACTGACGGCAACCTGAGCGTCCACGCACGCAAGCTGGAAGAGGCGGCTTACCTGAGCT
>JAIQEU010000006.1 GCA_020073665.1 Terriglobia bacterium | reverse complement strand
TGAGGCCCTGAATGTTTTTCGGATCGCTGGTGGAGCGGACCAGTAATCGCAGCTCGGCACCCTGGTCGGCCAGAACCCGGGCTACGTGGCTGCCGACAAATCCCGTTGCGCCTGTAACGAAGGCTTTCATAGAAAGCTGTCAGCTCTCAGCCATCAGCTTTCAGGATATCCAACGCGGTAGCCTGCCTCGGCGTCAACCGCCGCATCCAGCAAGGCTGACCGCCAGCGGCTGAAAACTGGGAGCTTCATTTCACGATGCCCCTGCAGATCGCGCCCCGTTCCCCGCTTCGCCCGCTAACACCTTCTTGTAGGTCGTCAGAGCAATCAGCGGGAAATACTGCCGATACATGTGGTACAGCAGATAAAACACGCGAGGAAAACCGGTCCCGGTGTAGGATTGCTCATCCCACGAACCGTCTTTTTTCTGCGTGCGCAGCAGGTAGGCGATGCCGCGGGCCACGCAGTCGCTGCGGGTATCGTTCGCGGCCAGCAATCCCGTAACCGCCCATGCCGTCTGCGAAGGCGTACTCTCCCCCGTACCCTTCAGGTTCGGGTCGTCGTAGGAAGCGCAGGACTCTCCCCAACCGCCGTCCGGGTTCTGCACCATGCGCAGCCACTCTGCAGCTTGCTGCACGTAGGGTTCGTGATGGTCCACGCCAATGGCTTCCAAGCCGCGTAGCACCAGCGCGGTTCCATAGACATAGTTGACGCCCCAGCGGCCGAACCAGGCCCCATCGGGTTCCTGCTCACTGCGAATGAACTGAATGGCTTTCTTCACCGCCGGGTGGTCTTTGCTGTAGCCGTAGGCCGCCAACATTTCGAGCACGCGCCCGGTGATGTCGACCGTCGCCGGATCCAGCATGGCGTTATGGTCGGCGAAAGGCACGTACTGGAACACCATGCGGTCGTTGTTCTTGTCGAACGAGGCCCAACCGCCATTGCGGCACTGCATGGAGAGCACCCAGTCAATCGCCCGCTGCACCGACTCGCGCTGGTAGCGTCCGTTGGGATGTTCAACCTGGGACAGCGCCAGGCATACCTGTGCGGTGTCATCCACGTCAGGATAAAACTCGTTGTTGAACTCGAAGTACCAGCCGCCCGGCTGGCCCTTCTTGTTCTTCACCTTCCAGTCGCCGGCATTGCGCACCTGCTTCTGCAGGATCCAGTCCGCACACTTCACCATGCGGGGATCGTTGGCCGGGACGCCGCTCTCACCCAGCGCGAACAAGGCGTAGGCCGTATCCCACACCGGTGACGAGCAAGGTTGCATGCGAAAGCTGTCGCCTTCTTCAATTCCCAACTTCTCGAACTCATCCATGGCGCGGATTACCTGGGGATCGTCCACGGAGTAGCCCAGGCAGCGCATGGCGATTACCGAATTCATGATAGAGGGGAAAATGCCCCCCAACCCATCGCTCATCTCGAAACGCTCCAGCATCCACTTCTCTGCCCGCTTCAGTGCCAGAGAACGCAGCGGCCGGATGTGTACCCGCTCGGCCCAATGGGCGATACGGTCAAGCACCAGGAAGAAATTTCGCCACGAGATCCGCTTCTGGCTCCAATGCAGGTGCATGCGCGACTTGTCGCGTCCGCCGACAAAGAGCTCTTCCACTCCCATCTCATCCGGGATCTTTTTAAACGGCTTCTTAGCGTAACAGATGGAAAGCGGCACCAGCATGGCCCGCGACCACGAGGAGATTTCGTAAATATTGAACCAGAACCATCTCGGAAACAGCACGATCTCCGGCGGTATTGCAGGAACCGCATCGTAATCGTACTGCCCGAAGAAACACAGGTAGAGCTTGGTGAACGTGTTCACTTCGGTGACGCCGCCCATCTCCAGGATCTTCTTGCGGGCGCGTGCCAGAGCGGGATGATCGGCGCAGTAGCCTACGAGTTTGAGCCCGAAGTAGGACTTGACCGAGGCGCTCAAGTTGGAGGGCCCGCCCGGGTAGATACTCCAGCCTCCATCTTCGTTCTGCCTCCGCAGAATGTACTTGCCGGCCTTCTGGAAGCGCTCCGGGTCGCCCGTCCCCAGAAGCGTGTGCAGGACCAGGTAATCGGATTCGAGCGTGGTATCGGCTTCCAGTTCCCCACACCAGTAGCCTTCCCGGTGCTGCGCGGAGAACAGGTATTTTCTCGCCCCGTCGATGGCGGCGGCCACTCGGCTGGATAAATCGTCTATCTTCCCGAAACGCAGCTGCGGAGCTGCCGAAGCAAAACTAGAGGAGGAGGTATCTTCCATAACTGAATTCTTACTCCGCTGTAACCGGGGTGGGAGCGCTGGCAATGGCTTCCACGATCTCCGGAGGCAGGCCGAAGCGCACGTTCTCAGGCATGACCTCGACTTCGCGCACATTCCCGAAGCCCTTGGTGCCCAGAAACTGCACCACTTCTTCCACCAGGCACTCCGGCGCCGAGGCGCCCGCCGTCAAAGCGATAGTCTTCACCCCGTCGAGCCATTGCGGCTGAATGTTGCGGAAACTATCGATTAGATGCGAGCTAGTACCCAGGTTGCGCGCGACCTCGACCAGACGGTTGGAGTTTGAACTGTTGTCGGAGCCCACCACCAGCAGCAGGTCCGCATCCGAGGCCACCTGTTTCACCGCGACTTGCCGGTTTTCTGTGGCGTAGCAGATATCCTGGGCAGCGGGTCCCGTGATATTGGGGAAACGCTCCCGCAGGGCTGCAATGATGTCTTTGGTCTCGTCCAGGCTCAGCGTGGTCTGGGTCAGATACGCGACCCGGTTGGGATCAGGCACCGTCAAGGACTTCACCTGCTCCGGCGAACCCACAACCTGGGTCACGATCGGGGCTTCGCCCAGAGTTCCGATGACTTCGTCGTGGTCGCGATGCCCGATCAAAATCAGGGAATAGCCCTCTTTGGCGAACTTGACAGCCTCTACGTGCACCTTTGTGACCAGTGGACAGGTCGCATCGATCACCCGCAGCTTGCGCTGCTGGCTGGCTTCTCGCACCTCGGGAGACACGCCGTGGGCGCTGTAAATGACGCGTTCGCCATTGGGTACTTCGTCCACGCTATCAACAAAAATCGCGCCCTTGCCCTGCAGTTCCTCCACCACGAAACGGTTGTGGACAATCTCCTTGCGGACATAGATGGGGGGGCCAAAAGCCTCCAGCGCTATGCGCACAATATCAATGGCCCGCACCACGCCGGCGCAGAAGCCGCGAGGCTTCAACAACAGTAAGGTTTTACCATCCTCACGCACAGTTCTATCCTGCTCTCTAGGGTACACGTTCCCTGTAGGTGGTTGCTTAATAAACTATCTGAAAGTACCGTTTTGGTCAACGTAAGCCGTAGAAACACATAGGATTAGCAGCGGTTGGGGAATATCAAGCAGCGAATGGCGCAGGCGGTAGCGCCGGCGTCCCGCCAGCCATCCCGGACAGCAGGCCCTGGAACAAGGGATTGGACTCCGAGGTGCCGACGCGGACGCCAGCGCTATGCATTTGTCTTCAACATCTGTTCCGCGTGTTTGCGCGAGGTGTCAGTCAGCTTTGCTCCGCTCAGCATGCGGGCAACTTCCTCAGTACGTTCCTCGCCCGTAACCAACCGGACCGTGGTTCGCGCCCGGGAGGCCGAGTGTTTTTTCTCGATGAGGTAGTGGTGGTCGGCGAAGGTGGCGATCTGGGGCAGGTGGGTCACGCACAGCACCTGGTTGGCCTGCGCCAGGTTCTTGAGCTTCTTACCTACGGCTTCGGCGGCGCGTCCACCGATGCCGGTATCGATTTCGTCGAACACCAGGGTGCGCTGCGCGCCCGAACTGCGTTTTTTGCGGGCGGCTCCGGCCTCAACACTCGCCTTGAGCGCCAGCATGACCCGGGAAAGTTCGCCGCCTGAAGCAATATGTTCCAACTGCCGCAAGGGCTCTCCGGGGTTGGTTGAGATCATGTAAACCACCTGGTCAAAGCCGGACGCGGTCCAGTTCCCTTCCTCGTCGGTTCCGCTTACTTCAATCTGGAACTTGGATTTCATGGCCAGGTCGTTGATCTCGCCCTCGACCAGCTTCTCCAGTTTCCGGGCGGATTCGTAGCGCTTCTTCGAGATGGCCCGGGCCGCCTGCAGATAGCGATCGCCCGCCTGGGCCAGTTCCTTTCGAAGCTGGCGGAGGACTTCGTCTTTATTCTCCATCTCCGAAAGCTTACGGCTGACCTCGGCACCGAAATGAATAACGTCATCGAGGGTGGGCCCGTATTTCCGCTTAAGGCGATCCAGGGCAGCAAGCCGGTCTTCGACTTCCGCCAGATGTTCGGGTGAAGCGTGAATTCCGCCGGCGTAATCGCGCAGCGTGGCACCGACGTCCTCCACGCTGATGCGCGCGGAGTCAAGCGCGGCCAGCGCCTCTTGAAACTTGGGCTCGTAGCGAGCCAGATCTTCAACCTGCTTCTGGGCAGCGCGTAGCGAGGAAGAGGTGGACGCATTGCCTTCATACAGCAGGTCGAAGGCGTTCATGGCCGCCGTGTATATCTTCTCTGCGTTGGCCAGGACCCGCTTCTCCGCCTCCAGTCGCTCATCCTCCCCGGGTTGCAGCTTGGCCTCTTCCACTTCTCGTTTCTGGAAACTCCACAGGTCGAGCACGCGCAAACGGTCTTGCTCGTTGCGCTCCAGCTCTTCAATGCGGGCGCGAATTTGTTTCCATTGCGTGAACGTCTCCGCGGTAGGTTCGAGCGGCGTGCCCGCATACGCATCGAGCAGCCCCAGCCGGGCGGGACCGTCGAACGAAAGTAAGGATTCGCTCTGCGCATGGATGGTAGCCAGGTAGGGAGCTAATTGCTTGAGCACGGCCACCGTCGCCGGTTGATTGTTGACGAAGACCCTGCCTTTGCCTGCGGCAGCAACCTCGCGCCGCAGGATGATGGACTCATTTTCGCAGTCGATCCCGTTGGTCTCCAGTATCCGGGCGACGGTTTTCTCGGCTCCACCTTCAACTTCAAACACCGCCGCGACCACGGCCCGATCCGCCCCAGCGCGAATTACATCGGTCGAAGCTTTGTCGCCCAGCAGAAGCGCCAGCGCATCAATCAGGATGGATTTCCCCGCACCGGTTTCGCCGGTCAGCAGGTTCAGGCCGGAAGCGAACTCCACCGCCAGGTTATCGATGACCGCGTAATTTTCAAGCCGCAGTTCGCTGAGCACGACCAGTCCTGGGTCAGGATTTGAGGCGAGCATAGCATGAAACGGCAGCTGGTAGCGGGTAGCTGGTAGCGCTTCTAACCACAGCCGCCAGCCGGTTCGAATCCGCGTGTGCCGAAGGCAGCCACGCCCCTAAAGTACAGTTGCCGAATGGGATTCGCCCGGCAAGCAACCCCGCGAGCTTGGTCTATAATCGAAACAAGGTATTCTCCTAAACCCAATGCATCTGTACTCATTGCTGTCACTCGTGGTCGGCGGAGAGATCGTTGACCTGGTGCAGGAGACAGGCGCCGTAGCCAAGGTCGTCCTTCTCCTGTTGCTTGCCTTCAGCCTGGTGTCCTGGGCCATCATTCTTTCCAAGTGGAGCTTGCTGCGGCGAGCGCGGGTGCAAAGTGGACGCTTCGTACGCGCGTTTCGCAAGGCGCAACGACTGCAGGACGTTGGCGCTGTGGCCGAGCAGTTTCGCCCCAGCCCTCTGGTGGGAGTATTCGAAGGCGGCTTTGAGGAATACCGTCGCCAGGGTGGAGTGTCCAGCGGTGTAATTCGGAACCCGCTGGCTGTGCAGCGGGCCATGCAAATTGCCAACTCTGAGGAGTTGACTCGCTTCGAGCGCAACTTGCCCTGGCTGGCCATCACCGGCGCGGTCACACCTTTTGTCGGACTCTTTGGCACGGTCTGGGGCATCATTGACGCCTTCCACGGACTGGGCACGGCCGGTGCGGCCACTCTGCGCGCCGTGGCTCCCGGCATCTCGGAAGCGCTCATCACCACCGCGGCGGGACTCGCAGCCGCTATCCCGGCAGTAATCGCCTACAACCTGATTGGCAGTTCCATTCGCGAGTTTGCCGCGCGGGGCGATGACTTCGGTTTGGAGATGCTCAACGCCGTCGAACGCCAGCAACTGCAAACTGCAGGCCGCGCCGCGGAAGCCGCGGAGGGGCGGCGATAATGGCTTTTACAGCCTCCAACGGACGCACCCAAACTTCGCTCGCCGACATCAACATTACCCCGCTGGTGGACGTAGTGCTGGTGCTGCTCATCATCTTCATGGTGACCGCGCCGGTGTTGCAGTCGGGCATCGAACTCAACGTCCCCAGGACCCGTACCGTGAAGGAGATCACCGAAGAACGCCTGGTGATCAGCATCAACAAGCAGCAGCGCGTTTTTCTGGGCAACGATCCGGTCAACATCAACGAAGTCGCAGCAAAAATCCGGCAGAAGATACGCGATCCACAGCACCAGTCGATTTTTGTCCGCGCCGATGAAAACGTACCCTTCGGAGCCTTTGCGACGGTGATGGATGCCGTCAAACAATCCGGCATCAGCAACGTCAGTATCGTCACGCAGCCGCTCGATTCGCATGGCAGCCAACGCTGAAATCTTTTTCGAACATGACCGCTGGGGTCGCAACCTGACCTGGTCGTTGGCGTTGCACGCGCTCGTGGCCGGCTCCATTGTGCTGTACGCGGTGGTTGCACCCCGGGGCAGTGGCTCGAGTTGGGGTGCGGGCGGCGGCGGCGACGCCATCGGCGCCACTCTGGTCAGCACCATTCCGCTTCCGGCCAGCCAAGTTCAGACGCAGAACGTGCTCGCCAACGATTCCAAGGGGCTTTCTCAGTCCCTGCCAAAGGTCGAGGAGAAGGCGCCGGAAGCTATCCCTATTCCGGACAAGGCCAGCAAGAAGAAGCCTAAGAAAGAGACCAGCGCCAGCAAGCAGAAGGCTCAGCCTGAGCCCGTCGAGGAAGCCAACAACGTTGTGCCCTTCGGACAGGGTGGACCGGTCAGCGGCCCTTATGGCACGTTCAGCGCCGCCGGAGCCAAGGGTGGATTCGGTTTCACTGGAGGTGGCGGAGACTTCGGCACGCGTTTCGCTTGGTATGTGCGGGTGGTGCAGCAGAAGGTTTCCGAGAACTGGTTGAAGTATGAGGTGGACCCGCGTATCACTGAGGCCCAGCGCGTCTACATCATCTTTGACGTGATGCGCGACGGACACCCCGCCAATGTGCAGATTGAGCAGTCCAGCGGTGTCCCTTCGCTCGATCAGTCAGCGGTGAGGGCCATTCAGCGTATTGATACTTTTGGTCCGTTGCCTCCGGATTATTCCGGCAATAAGGTATCAGTCGAGTTCTGGTTCGATTACAAAAGATAGCAGCGAGTAGTCAGTAGAGGAGACTGTAACGTTGAATTCGCATTTATCTGGTAGCGCCGGCGTCCCGCCGGCTGTCTCGCGGGCGTCCCGTCCGCGGCTCGGCCTGCTTGTCCTTACCAGTGTGTTACTGATTTCTCTCCCCGGCGCAGCGCAGGACTGGATCCGCACCGGCACTGGCTTAGGCGTGGAAAAAGTCCGCCTGGCGGTCCCCGAGTTCAAGGCTTCCACGCCGGATCCCCGCAATCCCGACCTGCTGAAAACCTTTAACGACACCCTGTGGAACGATCTGGACAACGCCGGCATCTTCGACATGGTCTCGAAGAGTTTCTTCCCCCTCGCCGCTCCGGGCAGCCCCAACGAAGTGAAGTTCGACGCGTGGAGTGAGCCGCCACCGAATGCCTCCATGCTGGCGTTCGGCAATCTGGGAACTGCCGCAAACACACTGACGGTGCAGGGCTGGCTCTATGACGTGAAGAACATCTCTTCACCGCAAGTCCTGGGCAAGCAGTACACCGACGCCGCCACTGCCGACGCAGCTCGTACCACCGCACACAAGTTCGCCAACGAGATCATCTTCCGCCTGGGCGGTGGCATTGCCGGCATCACCGAAAGCAGGATTTTCTTTGTCAGCAGCCGCAGCAGCCACAAAGAAGCCTGGGTCATGGATTACGACGGGGCCAACCAGCACCAGGTCACTCACCAGGCAAGCATTTCGCTTTCGCCGCGCATCTCGCCCGACGGATCGAGGCTGGCGTTCAGCTCCATGACCGGTGGTGGTTGGGACATTCTGATGTACTCGATGGATCTCAACCGCCTGGTCACCTTCCCCAGGTTTGGCGGAACCAATCTCTCCCCGGCGTGGACCCCGGACGGCACCAAGCTGGCTTTCTCATCGTCGCGCAGCGGGGCACCTGAACTTTACGTAGTGGATGCATCAGGCGCGAACTTGAAACGGCTTACTTCCTCCAGAGGCCCCGATGTTTCCCCGGTGTGGAACCGCAAGACCGGTGCGCAACTTGCCTTCGTAAGTGGCCGCACCGGGCTACCCCAGATTTACCTGATGGATGCGGACGGTACCAACCTGCAGCGGGTCACCGACGAAGGCTACGCCGTCTCGCCATCCTGGTCCCCAAATGGGCAATTTCTGCTGTTTTCCTGGATTCGGCACTATGGTCCAGGGGCCCCAGGAGCGCAAGATATATACATAATGGATGTAGCCAGCAAGCAATGGGTACAGTTGACCCACGATGGCGGAAGGAATGATTTTCCTTCGTGGTCGCCCGACGGACGGCACGTAATCTTCCAGTCCAGCCGCTCGGGGAGTGAGCAGATCTGGACCATGCTGGCAGACGGCACCAATCAGAAGCAATTGACCACCGCCGGAAGCAACACGCAACCGAACTGGAGTTGGAAGTAAATCGCACTCATGATTTCTGGTCTTTCATCATACGAATCCGGAAAGAGGCGGCTCGACCAGACCGCCCCGAACGGACAGCCGCCGCGCCACGAGCAAGGGGCGCGCCGATAATGCACGGAGGAGACAGTGAAGCAGCCAAAATTGAAATGGGCCATGCTGGTATTCGCTTTGGGCGCCGTCATGATGCTGGGCGCCTGCAAGAAGAAGGTGGCGCCACCGCCGCCTCCGCCACCACCGCCGCCGGCGGCGCCGACCGCTTCGCTGACGGCCAATCCCAACACCATCGAGAAGGGCCAGTCCACGAGCCTGACCTGGCAGACCACCAACGCCACCGACGTCAGCATTGACGGCATCGGTGCCGTACAGGCCAGCGGTTCGCAGCAGGTGACCCCGGCTGACTCCACCACCTATCACCTCATGGCGAAAGGCGCCGGAGGAACCCAGGAGGCCACCGCACGCGTCACCGTGACCACACCTCCACCGCCGCCTCCACCGCCGTCGGCCACCGAGGAAGAGCTGTTCGCCCAGAACGTGAGAGACGTCTTCTTCGATTACGACAAGAGCGACATCCGCGCCGACCAGCAGGCGGCGCTGCAAGGTGACATCGACTTCCTCAAGCAGCATCCCAACATCAACTTCACGGTCCAGGGACACTGCGACGAGCGCGGGTCCACGGAATACAACCTGGCTCTGGGCGACAGCCGCGCAGGAGCCGTCAAGAACGCTCTAGTGCAAGGCGGCGTCGCGGCCAGCCGCATCAAGACCATCAGCTACGGCAAGGAAAAGCCGTTCTGCACCGAGTCGAACGAGGAGTGCTGGCAGCAGAACCGGCGCGGTCACTTCGTATATCAGAAGTAACTGGCGGCGAGTAGTTGGCAGGGCTGGCGTCTCGGCGGCCACCCGGAAGGCGCGGCTATCTCAAAGGCTCCAGGCCTTGGGCTCCAGGTGTTGGATTTTGAACTACCCTGGAGCCTAGGCTTCATCATGGTGAAATTATGAAAATGCAACGATTTTTGAGCATTCTTTTGGCATCGATTCTGTTCGTGGGCATCACTCCCGCCTGGGGCGTAAGCAAGGAGATTGTCCAGCTGCAAACCCAGGTGGACGCTCTGCAGCAGCAGATGTCGCAGATGAAGCAATCGTTCGACGAGCGCATGGGCGTGATGCAGCACCTGGTCGAGCAAAGCACCGACAACATGAACAAGGTGGCTGCGTCCATCACCGAACTGCAGGCCACGCTGCAAAAACAGCAGAATGACAGCGGCGCCCGCGTGGACCAGATTTCGGGCCAGATCCAGGCGCTCAACGACACCCTCGACGAACTCAAAGCTCGCCTGGCCAAGGTCAGCAAACAACTGGAAGACATGCAGTCTTCGCAGCAGACCCTGGCCGCCCAGCAGGCACAACAGCAGCAACAGGCCCAGGCACCTCCGCCGGACGTGCTCTACAACAACGCCCTGCGCGACTTCAACGCTGGGAAAAATGAACTGGCTGTGCAGGAATTCTCCGACTACCTCAAGTACTACCCGAACACCGATCTGGCCGGGAATTCCTACTTCTACCTGGCCGACATCGAGTACCGGCAGGGGAACTACCAGCAGGCTGCGAAGGATTACGACCAGGTACTGCAGAACTTCCCAACCGGCAACAAGGCGCCATCGGCGGAATTAAAGAAGGGTTTTGCCCTGATTGAGCTGGGCCAAAAGGACGACGGGATCGCCACGCTGCGGCATGTCATTCAGCGCTATCCGAAGTCCGGAGAAGCCGCTCAGGCACGCGACCGTTTGCACAAGCTGGGTGTGTCCGCTACGGGAACTACCGCGCGCAAAGCACCGCCGCAGTAAGTTAAAACTGTTCAACCACCAGTGCTCCGAGGAAATCGAACTAGCGCGCCCTAGGGGACGACCTGATACACGGTTCCGCCTCCAGGTAAACCACCGGCAGCGGTAGTGCCATAAAGCGCGCCGCCCTTGCCGAAGATCACGCCTCCCGCGGGAGACAATCCGTCCTGGCCGCCAGCAAAGTCGTGCAAAGTGGTCTCGGTCCAGACACCGCCCTGCTGGGCCGGCGGCGTCAGTTGGAAGACCGTGCCCGGAATATTCTGTCCGTTACCCGAGGTGGTGCCGTAGAGATTGCCCGCCCGATCGGCAACCAGCCGCCCGCAGGCCAAGCCACCATCAGTACCTCCCGTGAAGCTGTAGAGCGTAGCCTCGGTCCACTTCCCGCTGGGTGCCGGCGTCAACTGGAAGACCGTTCCGGCATTGGCATGGCTTCCCCCCAGGTTGGTGGTGCCGTACAAGACGCCGTTCCTGCCCGCAATCAGCGAGCAGGGCTCCGAGCCGTTGTTCCCTCCTCCAGTGAAGCGGTACAGCACCCTCTCGGTCCAAGTGGTGTGGCCCGGGGCGGGAGGCGTCAACTTGAAAACCAGCCCGTCATAGGTGGTGCCGTAGAGCGCTCCTCGTTTGTCGAGAATCAGACCCGCCATGGGGTCGATGCCGTCGTTACCTAGCCCGAACGTGTGGAGCACGGTTTCGGTCCATGCGCCGCCCTGCTGGGCTGGCGGCGCCAGGCGGAAGACAACGCCGGCATTCCGCGGGCCGCCAAACAGCGTCGTGCCGTAGAGATTTCCCACCGTATCGAATACCAGTGGAGCAACCGGATACGCGCCATCGCTCCCACCAGTGAAGTTGTAGAGCACGGTCTCCACCCAGGAGCCACCCTGCGGCGCCAACTGGAAGACAGTTCCCACCCCGGCCGAGCCGCCGACTACGGTGGTTCCGTAGAGATTGCCCGCGGCATCAAAGATCAGGCTAGCCTCGGGAGCGACTCCGTCATTGCCGCCTTGGAAGGTGTAGAGCAAGGTCTCGGTCCAGGTGTCGCCCTGAGAGGGTGTCAATTGAAAGACGGTGCCACATCCACCCGTGCAGGGGCCGCCTCCGCCGTTGGAGGTCGTACCGTAGAGATTACCGTGGTCGGCGACTAAGCCCGCCAGCGGATGGGCGCCGTCGCCGCCATCTTGGAAGCTGTAGATCACGGTCTCTGCCGCACCTGACGCCAAGGCACTGCCGGCAAACATCAAAATCATCGGGATCAGTAGTCGAGACGCAATAAGCGAGCGATAGCTGGATTTCATGTCAGCCTCCTTGAAACAGCTAATTCTTCCTAGCAAGGTAGGCCCAAGAACGGCCCCTGGGGAAAGGCCGGCGGCATTCTATACCTATTCGCTTGGGGAAAGCATGCGTAAATGAAAGCGGAGCGTCAAAACCGCTGGGAGCTACTTAAATGAGAGAGTTACGGCAGCCTTTAGGGATTCTTTCCATCCAGGTTCAGTGTCCGCAGGCAGTAACGGATCTCGGTCGCCACTTCTTTTACGCGCATGCCTTCCTGCACCATCAGCTTGCAAGAGATCGCGGCGCGGGTCGGCGTGCCTTCCCCCAGGTCATAGCTGACGCGGCAATACTGGCAGTCTTCGTTCCAGCAGAAACGTCCATAGGACACCGGCTCCGGAGCCAGATATTGAAAACACCGCAGCAGGCTATTGTTCTCGGGGACTTCGAATTCCTTTCCCAGCACAGTGATCTTTACCAGGCGAGCGTAAGGCCGGAACAATGTAGTGGGCGCCGTCATCCTGAGGGAATTGTAGGGTACCCTGGATGCCGTGAGAAAAACGAAGGTGGCTGTACGCTGGAGAGAAAGCTGACCACCAACTCTCATGGCAAAAGCAGCCCTTCCCTGAGGACAAGTTTCGTCGTAGGCTAGCCTACGTAGGCCATTTCTGATTCCTCCGCCTACGGAGGGCATTTATCTATGATCGAACACCGGGACCAGGACCGCTTCAAGGGGGCCTTGGAGCAGGAAGAAAAGGGCCAGCACGGCAACACTTCTATGCAGGGCCAACTCGGCCATCGCGACCAAGACCCCATGCTGAAAGCCGCTGACACCGACTTCCCCGAGCCGGGGGAGAATCCGGAGCACAGCGGCGAGCCGGAAAAGGCGACAACTGGCAGCTAGGGGCTGGGAAAACCGTCCATCACATGCAATAGCAAAACCCTCCGTCAGGAGGGCTTTGTCTTTTTCCTGAAACCCAGCCACCAACTACCATCTATCCCTAGCGCAATTCCTCCATCACCTGCTCCAACACTTCCCTTCCCGGACGCACCGCCGATTCCGGCAGTGTGGCCAGCGGTTCGTCGGTCATGTTTAGCATGTCGATGAAGGTTGGTGCTTGTGGGTTGACGTAGAAAACACCCGTCAGGACCTCGCCCTTGTCATGCGCCTCGTGTAAGCGGTGAATGGCATTGATGCGGTGGGTAGGATCGTAATCCTCCTCCACTTTGCTCAGCCGCAGCCGAGAGCCGTCGTGCATGGTGACTTCCACGGTGGTGCCGGGATCGTACTCAACGTCGATCTCTTCAAATGACGGCACGAAGCTGATGTCCTGCAAGGGCTCCTCGTGGTCTTTCATGTACTTGTAGGATTTTGTCGAGCCCTCGTGATCATTAAAGGTCACACACGGCGATACAACATCGAGCATGACCGTGCCCTGGTGCGCGATCGCCGCCTTCAGCATGGCGTGCAGTTGCTTCTTGTCGCCGGAGAACGAGCGTCCCACAAAAGTCGCACCCAGCGTGATAGCCAACGCGCAGGTATCGATCGGAGGAAGATCGTTAATCACTCCCGTTTTCAGTTTGGAACCCAGGTCAGCCGTGGCCGAGAACTGGCCCTTGGTGAGCCCGTACACGCCGTTGTCCTCAATGATGTAGATAATCGGCAGGTTGCGACGCATCAGGTGGACGAACTGCCCAATGCCGATGGAAGCGCTATCGCCATCCCCGCTGAGGCCCAGCGCGATCAGCCGGCGATTGGCTAGAACCGCCCCAGTAGCAACCGAAGGCATGCGCCCGTGTACCGCATTAAAGCTGTGCGAACGGCTCATGAAATAGGCCGGACTCTTCGAGGAGCAGCCGATGCCGCTGGGCTTGATGACCCGCTCCGGCGGTACGCCCATCTCGTACATGGCATCGATGATGCGCTCGGAAATAGCATTGTGCCCGCACCCCGCGCACAGGGTGGTTTTGCCGCCGCGGTAGTCGAGCACGGTAAGGCCGATGCGGTTGGTTTTCGGCGCCGGCGTACTGGTTGGTGTCGTGGCCATCTTACTTCCCCTCCATGCTCATCAGCTCGTCGGTCACCGAACGCGCATCCAGCGGCAACCCGTGGATGTGCGCAATGCTGCGCAACCGGGTGACCAGTTCCGGCCTGATATCCAGTTTGATCATGCTGTGCATTTGCGCGTCGCGGTTCTGCTCGATCACGTAGACCCGGTCGTGCTGCTCGATGAACTCCTCCACCGCGGCAGAGAACGGGTAAGCCCGCAGCCGCAGGTAATCGGTTTCCACGCCGTATTCGTTGCGCAACTGGTCGCGCGCTTCCAGGATCGCCCAGTGCGAGGTGCCGTACGCGATGATGCCGATTTTGGCCTTGTCGCCATGCATTAACTCGGGCGCCGGCACAAAGGAACGCGCAGTCTCCACCTTGCGGTTCAGGCGGTCCATGTTGGTTTCGAAATCATCCGGCCGCTCGCTGTACTGCGAGTGCTCGTTGTGTCCGGTGCCGCGGGTAAAGTAGGCCGCCGCAGGATGGGGGGTGCCGGGCAAGGTCCGATAGCCAATACCGTCGCCATCCACATCCTTGTAGCGGGCAAATCCACCCAGCCGGTCCAGATCTTCTTTGGTCAGGACCTTGCCACGCTGGATCGGCTTCTCCGGGTAGGTAAAGGGGTCCGACATCCAGTTATTCATGCCCAGGTCCAGGTCCGACATCACAAACACCAGCGTCTGGAATTGCTCAGCCAGATCGAATGCATCCTGGGCCATGCTGAAGCACTCCGCCACGGAACACGGAATCAGCAAGATGTGCTTGGTATCGCCGTGGGAAAGGAACGCCGTCGAAAGGATGTCGCCCTGCGAGGTGCGCGTAGGCAGGCCAGTCGATGGTCCTACCCGCTGAATGTCCCAGACCACGCCGGGGACTTCCGCGTAGTAAGCAAGACCAGCAAACTCCGCCATCAGCGAGATCCCCGGGCCAGCGGTTGCTGTCATGCTGCGCGCGCCCGCCCAGCCCGCGCCGATTACCATGCCGATCGCCGCCAGCTCATCTTCCGCCTGCACGATGGCGAACGTCGCCTTGCCATCCGGACCGACGCGGTGCTCCTTCATGTACTCAATCAGAGTTTCCGGGAGCGACGACGACGGGGTGATGGGATACCAGGCTACCACCGTCACCCCGGCAAACATGCAGCCCAGGGCCGCGGCCGCGTTGCCGTCGATGATGATCTTGCCTGCGGTCTTGTTCATCCGTTGCACGAAATACGGGTCGCGCTTGGTCAGGCTGGAGGCGGCGTAATCGTATCCCGCTTGCACCGCCGCCAGATTGAGATTGGCGGCTTTCACTTTCTTGGCAAATTGTTTGCGAATGGCCTTTTCAACTTCCCCCATCTCGATATCGAGCAGCTTGGCCACCACGCCCACGTAAATCATGTTCTTGACCAGCTTGCGCAACTTGGCCTCAGGACAGACGGGCGCCACCAGCTTGTCGTAGGGGACAGAATAGAAAACCAGGTCGCTGCGCAGAGCGTCCAGCTTCAGCGGCTCGTCGTAGAGCACCGCGGCGCCGGGCGCCAGCGACATTACATCTTCCCGGGCCGTTTCGACGTTCATGGCGATCAGAAAGTCGATTTCCTTCTTGCGCGCGATGTAACCGTCCTTGTTGGCGCGAATGGTGTACCAGGTCGGCAGGCCCGCGATATTCGAGGGGAAAAGATTCTTGCCCGAGACTGGAACTCCCATCTGAAAAATACTGCGCAGCAGCACGGTGTTGGAGCTCTGCGAACCGCTGCCGTTGACGGTCGCCACCTGAATGCTCATGTTGTTGACGACGCGCTTCCGCTCCACCGAACCGCTGTCCTGGTGGAGCGCTATATCCGTGGTGGCCATCCCAATTCCTTCCTTTGGTGAGGCGGGCCCCCGCCCGCCGGGTGATGTGTGGAGGAGGTGCGAAACTCTTTATTATACGGCACCGGAGTGGTCTCGAACAGGCGCGGAACGCTGCGTTTCCGGGAAGGGTACCCGGCGAGGAACTAGGCTTCGACCTGCAGGAACTGCGCCATGTGACGGAACTTATTATATCGTGAGGCGACCAATTCCGCGGCCGGCAGGGCGCGAACCTGCGCGAAGTGCTTCACCAGGGCCTCGTCCAGCAACGCCGCCGCCGCTTCGTGGTCCAGGTGCGCCCCGCCTTCAGGCTCGGGCACGATATCGTCAATGCAGCCCAGTTCGCTCAAGTCCTTCGCCGTAATGTGCAACGCCTGGGCTGCCAGATCTTTCTTGGTCGCGTCGCGCCACATAATCGACGCGCAACCCTCAGGAGAGATCACGGAATAGATCGTGTTTTCCATCATCAGCACCCGGTCAGCGACGGCAATGGCCAGGGCGCCACCGCTGCCCCCTTCCCCGGTGATGGTCGTGATGATGGGCACGCGCAGGCGTGCCATCTCGCGCAAATTGCGGGCGATGGCTTCGGCCTGGCCACGTTCTTCAGCGCCCAGGCCGGGATACGCTCCGGGGGTATCCACGAAGGTGAGAACCGGGCGTCCCCACTTTTCCGCAATTTTCATGGCGCGCAGCGCCTTGCGGTAGCCCTCGGGATTGGGCATGCCGAAATTGCGGTAGACCTTCTGCTTGGTGTCACGCGCCTTCTGGTGGCCGATGACCATCACGTCTTCGCCGTGAAAGCGGGCCATGCCGCAAACGATGGCGGGATCGTCCGCAAAGCCCCGGTCTCCGTGGATCTCGCTCCAGTCGGTGAAGATGCGCTCCACGTAGTCGAGGGTGTAGGGACGTTGCGGGTGGCGGGCCAGTTCCGTCTTTTCCCAGGCATTCCGGTGCAGCGAGACCTGCTGGCGCAGGGCGTGGATGCGGTCGCGCAGTTGCTGGATCTGGCCCCGGGTTTCTTCGTTCTGCCCGGGAGCCGCCTGCAGCTTGGCAATCTGCTGCTCGATTTTCTCCAGTTCCTGCTGTGCCCTGATTCCAGTTTCCATCTTGCTGCCGTCACCATTTCTCGCAGTCCAACGGGCTTCCACCATCGACAGTAGGAAGTCAGCGCTGGTAACCACCAGGGCGGGGTTGGCCACCGCCGGGACAGCCTTCACTCGCGCGCTGGATCCTCTGGGAATGGAAGCTCTCATTGACCGCAGATTTCAGTCAATCACTCGCACCGCGCCTCGTCCGCACAATTCCTCCGCACGCGCGATAAAGCTGCGGTCTGGTTGCACATTATAGCCTTCCGCCTCCATCACCACCATGAAATCGCCCTGGCGTTCCACGTCGAATAACACCTTGGCTTCGCCTTTGCGCTCACAAAACAGCGCATACAGGGCATCGATTGTGGCCTCGGAGGAGCTTTCCAGCGGGACGCGAATCCGCAATGAACGTGGCAGCGGAACCTTGGCGTCTTCCAGGGGCTGGATGTCGTTCACCGTCAGCTTGGGATTGGCGCCTTCCTCGATGCGCACGCCAGCCCGAATCAATACCGGCACTTCCAACTTCACTTTCTCCCCAAGTTTCTTGTAGGCCTCGGGAAACACCAGCATGTCCACCGAACCAGCCATGTCTTCGAGCGAGGCTTGGGCGTAGAAATCTCCCTTTTTCGACTTGAGCACCCGAAGATTGGTAATGATGCCGGCCGTGGTAATGTTTTCCTCTTTTCCGGTGGAAGCCTTCATGACCGCCAGGTCCTGCGTACCCAACGCGCGCAGGTCTTCCAGCTTCTCGCGGTATTTCTCCAGCGGATGTCCGGTGATGAAGAAACCCAGGATTTCCTTCTCGTTGGCCAGCCGCTGGTGCTCATCCCAATCGGGCACGTCCGGCAACTTGTCATTGTGGTGCTGGATCTCCTGGTCCTGAAACACGCCAAACAGGCCGTGCTGGCCGGATTCGGCGTCGCGCTGGGTTTTCTGTGCGCCTTCGATGGCCTTGTCGAGCACCCCCATCAACTGGGCACGGCGTCCGAGCGAGTCCATGGCGCCGCTCTTGATCAGCGATTCCAGCACGCGCTTGTTGAGCAGCCGCAGGTCCACGCTCTCGCAGAATTCGAAAATTGAGCGGTACGCGCCCTGCTTCTTGCGCCCGGTAACAATCGAATCAATCGCGTTGTGGCCTACATTCTTAACCGCCGCCAGTCCGAAGCGGATCGCCGCGCCATGCGGCGTAAAGTTGGCGTCGCTGACGTTGATGTCCGGCGGTTCCACGCCAATCCCCATCTCGCGGCATTCGTTGATGTACTTGACCACGTCGTCGGTGCTGCCGGTCACTGAGGTCAACAGAGCGGCCATGAACTCCACCGGGTAATGGGTCTTCAGATACGCGGTGTGATATGCCAGCAGCGCGTAGGCAGCGGAATGCGACTTGTTGAAACCGTATCCCGCGAACTGCGCCATGAGGTCGAAAATCTTCTCGATCTTCTTGGGAGGGAATCCGCGTTGGGTCGCGCCCATCACAAAGCGCTCGCGCTGCTGGGCCATTTCTTCCGCCTTCTTCTTGCCCATGGCGCGGCGCAACAGGTCCGCCTCGCCCAGGGAGTAGCCCGCGAGGCGGTTGGCGATCTGCATCACCTGTTCCTGGTAGACGATGACCCCCAGCGTCTCTTCCAGCACTTCCTTCAGTTCGGGCAGTTCGTACTCAATGCGCTTGCGGCCGTGCTTGCGGTCGATGAAGTCATCGATCATGCCGCCCTGGATCGGCCCCGGACGGTACAGCGCGTTCAGGGCCGTCAGGTCTTCGATGGAGTTGGGCCGGTAACGGCGCAGTACGTCGCGCATGCCATGCGATTCAAACTGGAACACGCCCGAGGTCAACCCGGTGTGAAACACTTTTTCGTACGTGCTCTGGTCGGTGAGCGGAATGTCGGGCAGCGCAATGGTCTCTCCCCGGGTCTGGACAATCAGCTTCACCGCGTCATCCAGAATGGTGAGTGTGGTCAGGCCCAGAAAATCCATCTTCAACAGACCCATCTTTTCGATGGCGTTCATGTCGAAGGCCGTGACAATTTCGTCGTTCTTGGTCTTGTGCAGCGGCACCAGTTCCATCAGCGGACGGGGCGAAATCACCACACCCGCGGCGTGCACTCCCGCGTTGCGCACCAACCCTTCGAGCTTCTTCGCGGTGTCGATCAACTGCCGCACCTGGGTGTCGCCCTGGTAAGCCTGCTGCAGCGCCGGCGAATCTTTGAGTGCCTGCTCCAGGGTGATGTTCAGCGTGGTGGGCACCATCTTGGCGATGCGATCCACGTCGCTGTAGGGCACGTCCATGGCGCGGCCCACATCTTTGATTGCCGCCTTTGCCGCCATGGTGCCGAACGTAATAATCTGCGCCACGTTCTCGCGGCCGTACTTGGCGGTGACGTAGTTGATGACCTCGCCCCGCCGATTCATGCAGAAATCGATATCGATATCCGGCATGGAAACGCGCTCCGGATTCAGGAAGCGCTCGAACAGCAACTCGTGCTGCAGCGGATCAATATCGGTGATCCCCATCGCGTAGGAAACCAGCGAGCCGGCGGCTGAACCGCGGCCCGGACCCACCGGGATGTCGTGTTCCTTGGCGTAGCGGATGAAGTCCCAGACGATCAGGAAGTATCCCGAGAACTTCATCTGCTGGATGATGGACATTTCCCGCACCAGCCGCTGTTCGTACTCGGCGATGCTGTGCTTCAACCGGCCCTGGGACGAGAGTGTGCGCAGTGCTTCCAATCGCCGCGCAAATCCCTGCCGGCAGATATGCTCGAAGTAGCTGTCGAGGGTGTAGCCCTCGGGCACCTCAAAGTGGGGGAACGGGTTGCTGACTTTTTCCAGTCGCAGGTTGCAGCGCTCGGCGATGGCCAGAGTCCGCGAGAGCACGTCGGGGGCGTCTTTGAACACCACCGCCATTTCGTCGTGGCTCTTGACGAAAAACTGGGTGCCCTGAAACTTCATGCGGTTGGTGTCCTGGATGGACTTACCCGTCTGAATGCACAGCATCACATCCTGCGCGTGGGCATCGTCTTCGCACAGGTAGTGGCTGTCGTTGGTGGCCACCATGGGCAGGCCAAGATCTTTTTCCAGGCGGAACAGGTTTTGATGGATACGGTGTTCCATCTCCAGGCCCTGGTCCTGGATCTCGAGGAAGAAGTTTTCCTTTCCAAAAATGTCGCGGTAGGTTGCGGCCGCGGCGCGGGCGGTCTCGTACTTTTCGTCCATCAGATATTCGGCGACTTCCCCTTTCAGGCAGCCGGATAGTCCGATCAACCCCTTCGAATGCTCCGCGAGAAATTTCTTGCTCACCCGCGGCTTGTAGTAAAACCCGCGCAACGAAGCTTCTGAAGTGATCCTCGCCAGGTTGCGGTAACCCTCTTCGTTTTCCGCCAGCACCAGCAGATGGTTGTAGGTGTCGCCTTCGGGCGGCGTCCGCTCAATGTTGTGATCGTCCTTCTTGCAGATGTACAACTCGCAGCCTACGATGGGCTTGACCCCTGCCTTGTGTGCCGCATTCACGAATTCAATAGCGCCAAAGATGTTGCCATGGTCGGTCATGGCGACAGCCGGCATGCCCAGCTCTTTTACCCGCTGAACAAGCTTTTCGACGCCACAAGCGCCATCGAGCATCGAGTAGTCGGTGTGCAGGTGCAGGTGAACGAATTGAGACATGATTGGGTTCGCGACGAACTGTCCCATTCTAACGGTTATGCCCGTCAGCGCAACGCCGCAAAACGGTGCACAGGCCGACCCGAAACTAGAGCGCTTCGCATAATCGGCCTTTGAGAGTGATGGTGAAAATGGCGATTTTGCGACAGCAAATGGCCGGCGCATCACTCGATGAAGCTGGTGCGGTCAGTGGGTCCGCGTCATGATTGGGCTATTGCAGCTTCGCGTACTCGGCCTTGGCCTGCTTGAGGATGGGAACATCGGCGTCGGCATCTTTCCAGAGCGTGAGGAAATTTTTATAGGCGGCGAGCGCCCGGACGCGAGCAGCATCGGCATCGGCGCCTTGCGAAGTTCTCGACTCCAAGGCATTGGCACGAGCTACTCCCAGATGCGCCAACGCTCCCGTCCAGCAGTTCCACACGATCCCGCTGTGATCGAGAATCTTCTGAAACTCGGCGGCGGCAGCACGGCCCTGACCGGCAGCTAAGTATGCCTCTCCTCGTACGTACACGGGATAGAGGCAGGAGATGTTGAGGACGAACTGAAATTGCCCCAACTCGATGGGTGTAGCAGCTTGCAGGGTACTCAGGGCGGAAACCGGGCTCTTTCTCTCCAGCGCCAATTGCGCCTGAATCGCTGGCAGCCAGAGCGACTGCATTTGCGTGTCCAATGGGAAACGTTTCCCTAGGTCTTGGGCCAAGGACTCGGCCCGGGCCCTATCGCCCGCCATGGCAAACGCTAGGGTCGCCTCGGCTTCAGCCCCCGGGCTCGCCGGAGCAAGCTTGAAAGCCTCTGCCGCTACCTGCCGGGCTTTTGTGGCGTTGCCGTAGGCGGCCTCTCGCTGAGCAGCAATCGCCAGATAGACTGCGCCAATTTCCTGGCTGTCAGTCCCAATCGCGGAGTCAACCGCCCGCTTCGTCAGTTCACGTGCCTTGCCGATATGCCCCGCGTATGCCTCGGTGTCGGATGCGAGCGCAAGTCCATAGTTCTCATATTCGCGGTGACTTGCGAACCACTGCTTCTGCTCCACCATTGCCGGACCGTCGGCGCCAAGCCAGGCTAGAGCATAGAGCGCATTCCGATGGATCGGATCGTCGAGTTTCCGCGTCTGCGCCTCATGGATGATCTGCCGTGCCTCGTCGAAGCGTTGCAAGGCAAGCTCATCGTTGGCCAGATTCGTGTACCAAGTCGCACCATCCGGCGCAAGGCGCAGAGCCTCTCGAGTCATCTCCGCGGCCCTCGGATACTGCCCCATAAAGGCCAACACTAAACCCAAATTGCCGTACCCGAAGGAGTTTCTCGGGTAGCTCGCAATCTCCTCCTGAACCGTCTTGGCCGCTTTATCCAGTTCACCTGTGACAACCCTGTAGTAGTAGGTGGAGATCGCCAGCCTTTCCAACTCACTGGCATGCTCGCGCAACTGAAACGCCCGGGTGAAGTACTCCCTAGCCCGCCCGACTTCGCCAAGACCGAAGTAGCTGGCACCCATATGCATGTACCCCGTGGCAAAATTCGGATCGAGTTGGATGGCGCGCTGATAGTATGGCAGCGCAGCAGCAATGCCTGGGACAGCTTTGTGGCCGAGGCTGAGCGCTTTCAGAGCTTCGAGCGAAGGCGTGGTGGCCTGTTCAAGCGAAACATCAAATTTTTGCACGGTCGCCAGCGATTCGCCCAGTTCCTCGCGCAGCTTCGATGCTGCGTCCCCGAGTCTATCCAGCACTTTCTCCTTGGTCGCCGCCGTCACCTGCTCCTGAGCCAGCGTGTCTCCGTTCTGGCAATTCACCGCCTTGAGCCCCAGCACATATTCGCTGCCCAGAACGTCAATCGATCCGGCAATGTAGCCCTTACTGCCGGCACGCAGGCAAAGCTCGCGAGCCACGTCGGGCGTGAGTTTTGTGTTGGCTGGAAGAGTCATCAGTTGCAAGGTTGCCGTGACTTGGCTGTCGGACAACAAATTCAGGAAAGGCGATTGCCGCAAGGAAACGCTGAGCCCGGTCTTCAGCGTGTCGTCGAACACCGGATCGCCGGTATTGTTGCCAAAATCGGCAAGCACAACGGTGTCCCGCTCCGTCAGGGTGTGGGCGCGCCGCGAGCGGAGCAGTAGCACTCCAGCCCCCAGAAGCACAGCAACGGTCATACCCAAGACCAAGAGGATTTTCCAGGAGGGATGTTTACGTACTTGTCTTCGGGCGGGGGCTTGGGTTGCGATACTGGGCATGCCCAGCCGCCGCAAATCCACCGCCAGATCCTTCGCCGACTGGTAACGGTTTTCCGGTTCCTTCTCCAGGCACTTCCCGATGATCCGCTCCAGTTCCGGAGACACCCTGGGATTGAGAGAGGCAGGTGCTAGTGGCGGCTTGCGCAGAATCGCACCGATCAGTTGTGAGCCTTCCACCTCAGCAAACGGCCTTTGCCCCGTCGCCATCTCGTACAGCACCGACCCGGCCGCATGAATATCAGTCCGAGCGTCGATCTCTCCGCCCAGCAACTGCTCCGGCGCCATGTAGGGCAAAGTCCCGGCCATCGTTTGGGTCTCGCTGAAACTCTCCGTCGCGGCGCTGTCCGTGACTGGACGCCGCAGCTTGGCCAGCCCGAAGTCAAGAATTTTCAGCCGGCCGTCGCTCGTAACCCGCAAGTTGCCGGGCTTCAGGTCACGATGAACGACCCCGTGTTCATGGGCCGCCGCCAGACCTTCGGCGAGTTGCACCCCCAACCGGAGAACTTCCTTCTCGGGCAGCGGCCCTTTTGTCAACGACTCACTCAGCGTAACCCCAGGGATGTACTCCATGACCAGGAAGTCCACGCCCTGATACGTATCGAAGTCATGAATCGTGGCGACATTGGGATGATTGAGCTGCGAGAGAGTCAGCGCTTCTTTGCGGAAATGCTTGCGGGTGGATTCGTCAATGAGTGTACCGGGCGGAAGGACTTTGATCGCTACATCCCGGGCGAGGTGCTCATCGTGGGCGCGATAGACTTCTCCCATGCCGCCGGCGCCGATCTTTTCGACGATGCGGTAGTGGCCCAGTTCTACGCCGACGAACAAATCCTGACCTGACGTTCGGCTGGCCATGGGGAAGAATCTCCCTCCCCTCCCCCAATCATTTTAGGCCGCTGGCACCAAGGAACAGACAAGGAACCTGCACCCTACAACGCGGCTGGTTCCCAAATTGGTGCTACAACCGGCGCGTCTGTGAGGTCAGCCCCCGAAGATCACCACCGCACGTACCTCACTGCTTCAGCCCTTCCGTCCAGTTAGTCACCACGGTGATGGATTGGTTTACCTGCTGGGAGATTACGTTAAGAAGGATTTTGGATTGGTCCGGGGTGACATCAAAGAAAAAAAGCTGGCTGGAGGTATTCGTCACCAGTTGTTCGGCGGCGCCGAATTGCAGGGTGTTGTCGCCCAGTTGCTTCACCGGTACCTCGAAAACGGTGTAAGTGAGGTTCGCGAAAAAGAGCCCTTTGCCATCCGCGCTCCACAGCGGCCCATTGCCCCCGTTCTGCGAAATCTGCCATTTCCCCTGCCCGCCGCGGAAGGGTACGACGTACACCTCCGCTTGACCGGATTCGCTGGAGGTGTAGGCCAACCAGCGGCCGTCGGGCGAGATCCTTCCTCCGGCGGCAAAACCGTGTATGCCGTGCGGTACCACCAGGAACGGCTTGCGGTCCCCATCCACCGGCACCGCCCAAATCTCCTCGCCATTCCCCACGAAAGGTCCGCGAGAATAGATCAGGTACTTACCATCGCGTGACCAATCGTTGGCAGAGATGAACTGGTCATCGTCCAGCAGAAGTTCTTCGGCCCCGCTGCCGTCGGCAGGCTTGCGATACAGGTGATAACGTCCGCCGCGATCGGAGGCGTAGGCGATCCACTTGCCGTCGGGCGACCACACCGGATAGTTGTTCGAAACCGGACCGAACGTGAGCCGGGTGCGTATCCCACGGGCGACGTCAAGCACCCAGATATCGTTGGCGCCGGTATCAATCTGCAGCGCGATCCGGTCGCCTTGCGGTGACAAACGTGCAAATTGCAGGTTCGCGAGCTTTTCGGCCGCAATGCCAATCCGCTTCCCCGTGCGATCTACCCAGATGAGTTGCCAGTCGGGGGCTCCACCACTGCCCATCACCAGCAGCCCGGCACCGGATGCAGAGGCATCCATGTGCCAGGTGCTGAGATCATTGGCAACTCCGTTGGCTACGATCTGCGCGTCTCCGCTGAGCTTTCCCGATGACGGGTCCAGCCGCTGCGCCATCAACTGGTTGCCTTGGGCGAACAACACCATACCGCTGGCGTAGACCGCATTGGAGAGAGAGCGGAACAAAAGGTGGTTCTCGGTGCCATCCAGGGAAGCAAAATAGACCGCGTCATTGTTGGATTTTGAGGAATCGTGATTGACGGCGACATAAAGAAAGTGTTTGCCATCGGGGAGCAGGTAGGGCCAGCGATGTGAGGTGTGCTCGCTGGGATCGAGCTTGGTAACCGGAACCGGGGTCCCGCCGTTGGCGTTGACCCGCGATATGGGCGATTGCGTGTCCACGGCCAGCAGAATCGTCCCCTCGGGTCCCCACGTGCCTCCGCGGGCCTGGGGTGCGTCGCAAATCACCAGCGGCGAACCGCCGTTCAGATCGATGCTCTTCAGCTTGCCGTCGGCGAAGAAGCCCACGGCCCGGCTGTCCGGCGACCAGAATGGAAATGTCGAATTCTCCGTGCCCGGCAAAGCATGCGCCTCAAGCTTGTCCATGGGACGAACCCAGAGCATGACTTTCCCATCCGCTGCGCCCGCCGTAAACGCGACGTAGGCGCCATCCGGCGAGAGTTCGGGCGGCCCGGCCACGTCGCCGGTCAGCCGGAAGGTATTGTTCTCCGGAGGAGCAATGACGGTGCGAATGGTACGAACCGGCTGACTGGGGCGGCTAAGCAGCACTCCCGCCACTGCGCCTAAGGCAACCGCCAGGGCTACAACCGCTGCCCAAGCGACGCGTGCTCGCGGGGGGCGCGGGGACAGCGCCACGACCGGGGTGGCCGGCGACGACCCTCCTTCGGCAATCCATCGCAGTTGCAGCTTGATATCGTGTGCGGTCTGGAAACGCTCTTCCGGATTTTTCTGCAGGCAGGTCGTCACCACATACTCGAACGCGGGCGGGGTCATGGGTTTGACGGCACTGATCGGCTCCGGATCTTTTTCCAGGATCGAAGATGCCACCGAGATCTGGCTCTTGCCCTCGAAGGCACGCTTTCCTGTGGACAATTCGTACAGCACCGCGCCTAATGCGAAAATGTCGCTGCGCGCGTCCGCTTCTCTGCCCTCGATCTGCTCCGGGGACATGTACTGGATGGTCCCAACAATACTGCCCGCGGTGGTGAGCGGACTCATTGGGCTGGGACCGCTCATAGTCGCCACCGCGGTGAACGAAGGCGCGGTCCCGGTTGCGGATGGGTTCATGCCGAGCGGCTTGGCCAAACCAAAGTCCATCAGCTTGGCGCCAGACTTGGTCAGCATGATGTTCGCCGGCTTCAAATCGCGGTGCACGATGCCGGCGCGATGTGCAACCTCCAGGGCATCCGCCACCTCGGCGCCCATCTTCAACACTTCGTTCAGCGGCAGAGCACCCTTGCGGACTCGCTCGGCGGCCGTCTCCCCTTCCAGCAACTCCATCACCAGGTAGTCGGTTCCACCCTGCGAGCCGATGTCATACAGGTGGCAGATGTGGGGATGGTTCAAGGAGGAAATGGCCCGGGCCTCACGCTCCAGCCGCTGCTTCAGTTCCGGGGAAGCAGAGAGATGCGTGGCCAGCACCTTGATAGCCACCTGGCGATCGAGGCGAGTATCGCGTGCGCGATACACCTCACCCATGCCGCCTGCGCCGAGGGAGGCGAGAATCTCATACGGTCCAAGCTTGGTGCCAGAGGTGAGGGCCATGAGTAGCCGAGATTATACCTGCTGAGCCCACGGCCACCTATCCGGTGCCAACCGACTGCGAACCACTGATCACATCTATTGCCGCGGCACCACGATGATGAGCGCATCGGGACGGCCGGCATGCACCAGAAATGGCATGCCTCGCTCGGACGGAGGATTGCCGATGTCCTTGTCAGTGGCGTAAGGAGCGTAAAACATCAGGTGGGGACCGAAGTGGATGATCTGATTGGTCTGTGGATTCAGTACATGATTCTGTTCTGACATCATGTAGACGATTCCGGGCTTGCGTGGCGGCTGAAACTTTCCGCTCTTGTACCCGGCTTCGATGTCGGCGGCGATCTGTTGCTCACTTACCCCCCGCGCGCGTTGCTCCTCGGCATAAAAGCGGGTCAGCAGGGTGGTCGCTGTGCCCTCGGCGTCGAAGCACTCCGGCTCCATGGTCAGCGGCGTTTCCCGGTCCACAATGCAGGTGAAGCCGTTGCTGCCGTCGTGCACCTTCACGTAGCCTGTACGTTCCAGTACATACACGGTTGCTTTGTCAGAAATCTCTGGCGGCGCACCGCTCGTCGCCAGCTTGATTCGCTCTTCACGCGGCAAGGAAAAATCGTAAGCGGGTTTCAGTTGGTCGGCTTGCTGTGCCCCCGCTGCAAGATTGACTCCGAGCAGAATAGCCAGTAACCAAATCCTTCGCATGGATTCGCCTCACTGTCAGAACATGTCAAAGTAGACGTGAATAGGGCGGCGCGGATAGCTGTTGCAGAAGAGCAATTGGGAGAGCGAAAGGTCCGAACAAAACAGTGTCTTGTCTCGGAATCGGAGTGCATCTCGGAACCTCTTTAGAAATGCGTTTGGGAGGGCGCGACTGCAGTCGTGTCATTGTCACGCACGATGAGCAAGGCATCGGCCGCTAGCTGTTGACAATCGCCGCGTCTAACGCCTTGTCTTCCCCTTGGCTTTCTTAGCGCTCTTTGCTGGAGCCTTGGCAGGCTTCTTGGGGTGGACGTGCTTCGGCGCTGGCGCTTTCGCTGGAGTCGGGACCACGGCTTTTGCGCTGGCTGCCGCCGGTGGCGTCGCAGCCGCAGCTTTCCCCTTCTTCTTGCCGGCCTGCTCTCTGGCCACGGGCACTGCAGCGGCTTGGACTGCGGCAGCCGCCTTGGCGGCCCGTCCACGTTTCGCGGGCGGAGGAGGAGGCGGCGGAGGAGGAGGAGGCGCCAAGGGCTTCAAGAACTTCAGTATCTCAGTACGCGAACGCAGCTTCCCGTCCAGCAACAGCATGAACACATCGTGGGCAATCTTCGGATACTCCGGCAGTTGCGGGGTGATGTGCAGTTCCGTCATCTCCGGCAGCGGAACCTTCTGCTGGATCTGCCGCCACTTGGTGAAGAAATTCTTGATCTTCTGCGCCACCGCCTGTTGCCGCGCGGTCACGGCCAGGAACAAGATCATCTCCGGACGTGCTTCCGATAGCAGTTTCCAGGTGCGTGACGGGGTAGCGGCTTCCTTGCTGGTCAGGCGCTTGGCCAGGTCTTTGGCATGGTCATCCAAGTCGCGCCAGGCTTGCACCAGGTCCTTGCGCGGGATCGCCTTGCGCATGTCGGCGACATCCTTGTCGCCCAGGCGCGAGGTGAGGAAGTACATCACTGCCGGCGCCGGGTCCGGCGTGTAACCCAGTTCGTTCATCTGCTGGCGCGTCTTCAGCAGCTGTCCCAGGCCTGCTGCATCCACCTTGGCGGTAGTCCAGCGCGGGTTCAAAACCTTGAGCCAGTTCTCTTTTTCCAGCACCCGCAGGATGTGCAAGGGATCGTCTTCGTACGCCAACTGCTCAATCTCGGACCCGATGGCGTGGTCGGTAATGTACTCGATGTAATTGTTTTCTTTGGCCGACTCGTAGCGTGCCTGGGTACGTTCCTCAATCGGCCAGTGGAAGCGCGCGGCAAATCGGGTGGCGCGAATCAGCCGCGAAGGGTCCTCCACGAAAGCGTAGTTGTGCAGGATGCGGATGACCTTGGCTTCGATGTCGGCGGCCCCGTTGAACGGATCCATCAGTAGCCCGCGGGAACCCGGGTTCAGCGACAGCGCCATGGCGTTCACGGTGAAATCGCGGCGGCGCAGGTCTTCAATCAGGGTCGCAGGGGAAATGACCGGCGGCTTTCCAGCTTTCTCGTAGTGCTCGATGCGGGCCATGCTGATTTCCGCGCGCACATTGCCGGGGAGAACCAGGTAGAGAGTTTTGCGGTCATCGTCCGCCGCCGAAATCAGGGATCCGGCGCGCTCCAGTTCTTTCTGCAACTTCAACGGATTTCCCTGTACGGTGAAGTCGAGGTCGCGGATGGGCAACCCGCTGATAATGTCGCGCACCGCCCCACCCGTCAGGTAGATGTTCATGCCCGCGGCACGCGCAATGTCCTGCACCAGCGTGACGCCACGCTGCTGGTGCGGCGTCAGCCGGATTTCCATGGTGTAGATGTAATCCGCCATGCTTGGTTTACGAGTACCGAACCGCAGACTGCGGGGCCCAATTCGAGATTTCCACAGGGCAGCGCTCCGGCCCCGTCGCGGCCGGAGCCGGTTCCACGTAACTAACTCTATTTACTTGACTTATACGCGTTGAGATGGTTGCTGGCAAGCTAATCAAAATAACACAAGGTTAACAATTTGGCTACTGCGAACACGATGACTCTTAAGTTTCGACGGAAAAGTGCGAGAATCAGCTTAAGCGCTCGGTGACGGAAACCCCCGGCACTCGGCCCTTTCACCCAGACCAGCATGCCTTCCACCCACAAGAAGGTCGTCGTTCGCAAAATGGACCGGGACTCGATTAACGGTTACGTAGCTCCGTCCAATTTTGTGCACGAGGGCAAGCTGGAGTTGCTGAATACTTCCGGCAATGTCGTAGCCATTGAACTTCGCGACATTAAGGGCGTGTATTTTGTGCGCGAGTTTGGCGACGCCGACGCTCTCACCCGCAAGACCTTCACCAGCCGCCCGCGCACCGAGGGACTTTGGGTACGGCTCCGCTTCAAAGACAATGAGGTCCTGGAGGGCATGATGCCCAACGATCTCACTCAGAGCGTGGCAGAGGGATTTCTGGTCAATCCTCCGGACTTGCGCTCCAACACCCAGCGCATCTTCGTGCCTCGTACGGCTCTGGATTCGTTGACCGTGCTGGCGGTGATTGGAGCCACCCGCCGTCGCCGCAAAGGCATCACCGATGACACCCGGCAGGTGCCGATGTTCGAGGAGTAAAGTAGCAGTGTTCCCTGCCATGAATTCATTTGTTATGAGAATTACTGAGGTCGTCCCTACCCGCTTCGGGCGCCGCGTACCCTGCAGAGCAACTACCGTGCTGGCTTTCGTCGCTGCCTGGGCTTTCTCCATGGTGGGCTGCGGAGGGGGTGGCGCTTCGAGTGTGATGCAACCACCGCCGCCGGTTAAGTTTGGGGTTCCGCTCACCACCTTGAGCACCGATACCTTCAGCAACAGCAGCAGCCAGCACAAGACGGAAGTCGAGGCCGGGGCATCCGCGTTTGGCTCTACCATCGTGAGCGCTTTCCAGGTGGGACGCATTTTTGGCGGAGGCGCCTCCGATATCGGCTTCGCCACCTCCCTGGACTCGGGAACAACCTGGACCAGCGGATTTCTGCCCGGGCTCACCGTCTTCCAGGGCGGCAGCTACACCGCCGTCAGTGATCCTGCGGTCGCATTCGATGCTGCCCACGGGGTGTGGATGATTTCCACCTTGCCTATCCTGGCCGTGGCCCAGGTGGCGGTAAGCCGCTCCACCGACGGCATCAGCTGGCAAAATCCCGTCATCATCAGTGCCACTTTCGATTCCGATAAGAACTGGATCGCCTGCGACGACACCGCCACCAGCCCATTTTACGGGCACTGCTACGTGGAATGGGACGATCCCAGCTCGGCGGGCCTTATCTGGATGAGCACTTCGACGGACGGGGGCCTGACTTGGGGTCCCGCCCTCAACACATCGGGCTTTGATGCCGGGATCGGGGGACAGCCGGTGGTTCAGCCGAACGGCACGGTAGTGGTGCCGGCGGAGGCTTGGAGCGGCGCGAGCCAGTTGGCGTTCACTTCCACCGACGGCGGCGCCAGCTGGAATCCAGCGGTTACCATTTCGACCATCACCGACCATCTCGTGGCGGGCTCGCTTCGTACCTCGCCTTTGCCGTCTGCGGCCGTCGACGGCTCCGGCACGGTGTACGTGGCGTGGCAGGATTGCCGTTTTCGCACCTCATGCGCCGCCAACGACCTGGTATTGAGCACCTCCAACGACGGGAACATCTGGACGTCCCCAGCCCGCATTCCCATTGATTCGCTCACCAGCACCGCCGACCACTTCATACCCGGGCTGGCGGTGGATCCCGCCACCGGAGGGGGTGTAGCGCATATCGGCCTGACCTACTACTTCTATCCGGTGACAAACTGCAGTGCCGCGACCTGCGCGCTGGACTCCGGATTTATTTCTTCTCACGACGGCGGCAGCACCTGGAGTTCGCCGGTTACGCTGGTCGGGCCCATGTCTTTATCCTCGCTGCCCAATACTTTTGCCGGCTTGATGGTCGGAGACTACGTCTCCACCGCGTTCTCCGGAGGAAAAGCCTTCAGCATTTTCGAAGCCGCGAACGCAAACGTCGGAAGCCTGTTCGATGAACCCACGTATGCCACGACCACGGGATTCACGGTGGCGAACAACGCGTTGGGAACCACTTCGATCGGCGAGTCGCCGGTGCCGGACGCACACTCCGATCATCCACCCCGCCAGTTCTACGACCAGGAACACCGGTATCCAGTACCGCCGGCGAAGTAGTCGTTGGTCAAGAGCTCGCTACGGCCATTTCGCCGAGAGTGGCGGCACGATACTGTCCAACTAACCAAACTCCGTTACAATCTCCGGTTCACGGATACATCCCTATGAAACTCGCGCAGATCGCCTCCATCCTTGGCGCCCGCCTGGAAAACGGTTCGCCCGATACTGAAATTACCGGCGTGGCCGGAATCGAAGAAGCTGCTTCCGGCCAGATCACCTTTGTCGCCAATCCAAAATATTCCGCTTCGGCTCGGAGCACGCGCGCATCCGCGGTCATTGTGGCGGAGGATTTTCCGGCGATTCCGGGAGCCATGCTGCGCAGCCGGAACCCCTATCTCTGCTTTGCGCACTGCCTCGAGTTGTTCTACCAGCCGCCCAAGTATGCCCCGGGGATTCATCCCACCGCGGTGGTGCATGGTTCGGTGAAAATCGGAACTGGTGCCCACATCGGGCCATATGCCGTCGTGGACGAGAATGTTCGCATTGGTACCGGCGCCGTATTACTGGCTCACGTGGTGATCTATCGCGGCGTAACTATCGGCGACAACTTCTTTGCTCATACCCATGCCGTGGTGCGAGAACATTGCCAACTGGGGAACAATGTCACCTTGCAGAACGGAGCGGTAGTCGGCTCCGACGGCTTTGGCTTTGCCAAGGACGATTCCGGACACTGGTACAAGATTGTGCAGTCCGGCCCCGCCATTCTCGAGGACGACGTAGAGGTGCAAGCCAACGCCTGCGTGGACCGCGCCAGCGTAGGCGAGACCCGCGTCACCCGTGGCGTAAAGATCGACAACCTGGTCCAGGTAGGACATGGCTCCCGCGTCGGCGACGACACCCTGCTGTGTGCACAGGTCGGCTTGGCTGGGTCAACCGAGGTGGGGAAAAACGTCATCCTGGCGGGACAGGCAGGAGTTGCCGGTCACTGCAAGATCGGCGATGGCGTCATCGTCACCGCTCAAAGTGGCACGCACGGTGATATCCCCGCTGGAGCCATGGTCAGCGGCTCGCCAGCGTTCGATCACAAGCAGTGGTTGCGGTGCACAGCGGTGTTTCCCAAGTTGCCGGAGATCGCCAAGGCGCTGAGAGGAAAAGCAAAAAATTAAGACACGAAGAACGCCAGGGATGCAGAGTTCTTATGCCGAAGCGGTTCCTTCGTGAAACTTCGCGTCCTTAGTGGTTTGAGGCGTTTCTTCCTGGTACTCGGGAGCCAACCCGCCACTGATCGCCTGCCGAACCTTGGACATCAGGCATTCCCGGCTGCCGAAGTCTTTGGCCTCGATGGGATCGTGGAAAATCACCGTCGCCGTCCCGGGCCGGATCGCGAAGCGGTGTTTGGGCATGATGGAATGCGTCCCCAGGACGGTGACCGGCACCACCGGCACATTACACTCGGTGGCCAGGTAGAACGGCCCTTTCTTGAAGGGCAGCAGTTTCCCATCGAGTGACCGCTTGCCTTCGACAAAGATGGTCATGCTGATGCCTTGGCCAATGACTTCTTCAGCCGCGCGTACCGCCGCGATGCCGGCGTCGCGATCGCCGCGGTCCACAGGAACCAGCGACCCCAACTTCATGACCTTGCCCAGGATGGGGTAGTTGAACAGCTCTTTCTTCGCCATGACCGACGTCCTGCCGGGCAGCAGCGGTAACAGCAACGGGGGATCAAGCACGGATGCGTGGTTCGCCATGAAGACGTAGGTGCGCCCGGTCTTCAATTTGTCCCGTCCCACGGTCTGCACCTTCACGCCCGCCAATCGAACCCCAGTGAAGGCGCCCCACATGCCCACGCGGTAGAGGAAGCGAATATCCCCGGTAATAATGGTCCAGGGAAAGCACACCAGCGCCGCCGCCGGCAGCAGCACTCCCCAGAACGTCAGCATCATCACGGTCCGAATCACGGGCGCGCGTCTCCTTGGGATTCACCGTGCAACCACGCGGCACGACGGGCTTTCTGCTGTGGCGTGATATTGTCCACATCCTTCAGCTCAAACTCAACTTCTTCCCGGCTGGCCAGCTTCCAGTGTATCTCCCGCTCGCCGCGAAGGCTGCGCACCCGCAGGTGAATCGTGTCCCCAGGACGCAACTCCGCCAGTTGTCGCGGGAAAGTGGGCCCCGCGATTCGACCGTTGATCTGGAGGACGATGTCCCCGATGGCCAACCCCGCGCGCTCGGCCACGCTGCCGGGAGCTACGTAGAAGACGCTGGGTGGTGTGTCGAACTTCTGAGACGCGTCGAACCCGGGATCGGCGACCGAGACCTGGGTGCGTACCAGGCGCAGGCCCACCGTCTTGAACACGTCGTCCCAGGGAATTTCCTGCGTTCCAGAGACGTACTTCTGGAAGAACCGGCCGAGATCGGCGTGGCCGACGGTTTCCGCCGCCTGCCGGACGCCATCGGAGTCGGCAAAAACACGCGATTGCCGGGCATAGTTCTGGTTCATCCACTGGAAGACCTGGCGGAGCGTGGCCGACCCGTTGCTGGCGTCACGCAGCGCCAGGTCCAGCATCACGCCCAGAAGTTCTCCCTTGTTGTAGTAGGAAATGCTGCGTTCGGGCTGGCGGTAGTACGGGTATTTCTCCAGCCACGCATCCAGGCTCGACTCTTCAGCCGATTGAGTGCGATGCGCCGGGCGGCTCTCCAGCGTGCCGATCTGTCCCGCCAAGCGATTCAGGTACTGCAGGTCGTCGAGTAATCCCGCGTGCAGCAGTGCATAATCCTGCACCGTGTTGGTCACGCCTTCGCTGAACCACAACGCATCCGTGTAGTTCTCCTTCGTATAGTCGACCGGCTCGAGCGATTGCGGGCGGATGCGTTTCACATTCCACAGGTGGAAGAATTCATGCGCGGTAACGTCGGCCAGTTGCTGCGGGTTGTCGGCCAGGGTTTGGGCGTTTAAGTCGATCGCGGTGGAGTACGCATGTTCCATTCCTCCGAAGCTGGACTCCCGGGGGAAGTGGTAAATGAACAAGTAGCTATCGAAGGGGCGATCGTTCATCCAATCAGTTTCCGCTGCAACAATCCGCTGCACCATGGAAACAATCTTCTGCAGATCATAATCCGCGCGATCGGCGTCGACCACGACGCGATAGCGACCGCCACCCTGGTCGAAATCTTTTTCTTCAAAGTCGCCGGCTTCGACGGGCGAATCCACCAGGCGATCGTAGTTCGGCGCTGTCCACTCCCAACCCGGAGGGGCGGCCGTGCGCGACGCCTCCAATGCCGTTGCCAGCTTCCAGCCCGAAGGTACGTCAGTGACCTGGACGCGGATCGGAGCGTCGCGCAGGTCAACCGGATACATCAGAATCTCAGCCAGATTGAAAAATGCATGATGGCTATTGATCTGCGCGTTGTAGGGTCCAGGCTGGTCGGCGACAATCTCGTACTGGATTTCTGTTCCTGGGCCAGCGCCCGTGACACGCCACCGGCTCTTGTTCAACGTGTGGACTCTCAGAGGTTCACCCGCGCTGCTGGTGGCGCGCACCCAGTTCACATACTGCGAGAAATCACGCACCTGGTAGAGGGCATTCCAAACCGGCAATTGCAAATCGTCTTCCGGTGAGTTCGAGGATAGCAGTTTGATGGTGACCAGTACGCGATGTTCCGCCGCGTTCGCAAGAGACAGCATGTACGACACCCGGGATTCTGTTGAAGATGGCGCATTCTGCGCTGGTGCGAACAGCGCTCCCAGCGAGATCAGTACCGCGAGCGCGAAGAGGAGTCGCAGGCGTCGAATCACGCTTTGGCCGATGCCTCCAGCGGACTCGTGCCGGCGCTTCCGGCCAACGTTTTCAGCCGCTGCGGGAGTTTTTCGTAGATGCCGCCGAACCCGCCGTTGGAGAGGATGGCGACCACGTCGCCGGACCGCATCTCCGGCGCCACCAGTTGGATGATTCCGTCTACCTCGGGAACAATGCGCGCGCGCCGGCCCTGCTTCTGGATCTGGGCCGCCACCGCGGCCAGGTCCAGCCGCTCGGACTCGGGAATGGCGTCCGACTTGAACACGTTCGCCACCACTACTTCGTCGGCGAGAGCCAGGCTCCTGGCCAGATCGTTCTGCAAAACATTCCGCCGCATGGTGTTGGAGCGCGGCTCGAGGATGGCCCACAAGCGCGCGCCGGGATAGCGGGAGCGCAGCGCGGTCAGCGTGCCCGCGATGGCAGTAGGATGATGCGCGAAATCGTCGATGATGGTGATGCCGTTTATCTGGGCCCGCACTTCCAGCCGCCGTTTCACACTCTTGAAAGTTTTCAGCGCGGCCGCGATTTCCTCTTTCGATATGCCGCAGCCGGTCGCCATCGCCGCCGCGGCCGTTGCATTCCACACGTTGTACTCGCCAGCCAGCGGAAACTCGAAATCGGCCCAGGGTTCACCGTTGCGCAATACCGACCAGGTGGTGCGCATCGGCTCCATCTCCAGGTTGGACACGCGCCACATGGCATCCGCTCCCGCGCCGTAGCGTTCCACTGGGCAGAAGGCACGGCTTAAGCAGGCGTCGATGCTCTTTCCTGAATCAAAGCCGATAATCCGTCCGCGACGCGGCACCAGGTTCACCAGCCGCTTAAAAGCAATCTCAACCGCATCCAGGTCTTTGTAGATGTCCGCATGGTCGAATTCGACCGAAGTCAAAATGACTGCATCCGGGAAGTAGTGCAGAAACTTCGGGCCTTTGTCGAAGAAGGCAGTGTCGTACTCATCGCCTTCCAGAATGAAGTGCTTCCCTTGTCCCAGCTGAAAGCTGCTGCCGAAGTTTTCGGCAATCCCGCCAATCAGGAAAGAAGGCTGCAATCCGGCGGTGTGGAAAATCCACGCCAGCATCGAAGTAGTCGTGGTCTTGCCGTGCGTGCCGGCCACGACCAGCACCTCTTTGCCGCGCAGGAACTCGTCGTGCAGAATCTGCGGCAGCGAGCAGAAAGCGATGCGCGTGTCCAGCAGGTGCTCCAACTCAACATTGCCGCGAGAGATAGCATTGCCAACCACCACCATGTCCGGACGAGGCTCCAGGTTTCGGGCATCGAACGGCTGCGCCACTGGAATCCCCAGCGCTGCCAGAAAGTCCGACATAGGCGGATAGGCAGCAGCGTCGGAGCCAGTCACCCGAAATCCGCGCTGCTGCAACATTCCCGCCAGCGATGCCATGGCGGTTCCGCAAATGCCAATCAGGTGTATGTGCTTCTTCTCGGTCATGATTTCTGGTTCACCCTTGAGAACTTCCCGCCGAGACCCCCGCCTGCACGGTAGCCGCCTCCAGGATGGTTAAGTTGACTTCTCTGCTCCCCACCGTGAGCGCAGCGCGCACCCCAATCGGCAGTGTGATGTTGCGCCGCGACACGTGGCCGGAACGCAATCCGTAGGCCACGGGAACTCCGAGGTCACCCACGATGCGCATCACTACTTCTTCCAGGGTGTATCCCTGATCGCTACTCTGAGTGCAATCGAGCATCTCGCCAAAGACAATGCCTCGAACTCCGTCCAATTTCCCCGCGAGCTTCAGATGCATCAGCATGCGATCAATCTGAAATGGCTTGGTAGCGACGTCCTCCAGAAACAGGATGGTGCCCTGGGTACGGATCTCATGCTGCGTGCCTAGCGAGGCCACCAGCATGGAAAGGCAACCGCCGTACAAAATGCCTTCCGCCGATCCCTCTACCAGCGGCTTCACTCCCGAGTCCGACCCCAGATCCAATGACCAATTTGAGAGCCCGGTGAGTGCGGCCTCCCACGAGACCAGATCGACACTGTCGGCATGAGCAAAGTCTTTGGTGACCATGGGACCATGAAAAGTTACGAAACGCGCCGAGTCGGCAAAGCAGGTCAGCAGCGTGGTGATATCACTATAACCAACGAAAATCTTGGGATGCGGCGCGACCTTCTGGGGATCGAGCGCCTTCACCAGATAGTTCGCTCCGTAGCCGCCGCGCGCGCAAATAATTGCTCGTACCTCGTCGCGCATGAACATCTCTTCCAGTTCGCGTTTGCGACGCTCCAGCGATCCGGCAAAGTACAAATCGTGATCCAGAATGGAGTCGAAGTAGAAAGGCTTGTAGCCGAGTTTTCGCAGCGCCTCGCATCCCACATCCAGCAACTCGCGCCGGATGTTGCTGGCCGGGGCCACGATGCCCACGGTGTCGCCGGGGCGAAGCGCCGGCGGCTTGGTGCGCGAAATCGGCGGGGTGGGCATTTGAGTCATGTTAAACGAAAAACTCTCCCCGACCGATGAGCTGCGCGGGGCCGCGCAGCAGCACCTGGTTCTCCCAACGTACGGTCTGGACCCCGCCGGGAGTATGTACCCTCACCGGGGACTGGGCCCGCTTGCTGGCAATAGCCGCCACCGCAGAGGCACAGGAACCGGTGCCGGAAGACTGCGTCTCCCCGACTCCACGCTCAAAAAAGCGGGCCTCCACATTGGATTTGTCCTTGATGGTTACCAGTTCAACGTTAATCCCATGCTTGAAGTCGTGATGGCGTCCGATTTCGGCCGCCTCGGCTTGCCAGCCCATGCCAAACTCGTTTACGAAGACTACGTAATGCGGGTTGCCCATCGACACCGGAATGCCGCGCACTTCGCGGAACGCCAGCTTCACGGAGAACTCGTCGCCGACTTGGGGCTCGCCCATGGCAATCTCAAACTCAAACTGGCTGTCGTTTCGTGAGGTGAGAGTACAAGGCTTCAGCCCGGCCCCGGTGCGAATTACGACTTTGTCGCGGGCTTGTTCGGCACACAGGTAGGCGGCCACGCAGCGGGTGCCGTTACCCGAAATCTCGGCTTCAGAGCCGTCGGCATTACACAGCCGCGCGCGCACATCGGCATCCTTGGCTGGGAACAGCCACTCCACCCCGTCCGCGCCAATGCCTTGGTGCCGATCACAGATTCTGCGGCTGAAGGCGGCCACATCGGCTGGCAAGTAGGTGCCATCGATGATCAGGAAGTCGTTCCCGCAGGCGCTGGCCTTGGTGAAAGGCACGACGGTGAACGAAGCAGTCATTCGTGTTCGGCACAACCCAGGCAACTCAACGTCTGCATCTCCGTGCGGGCCACGTCCATGCTTTGATGAATTCCTGGCATAGGAGTGCGGAAAGCGGGAGCGAGTGGATTTTATCACCCGAAACCTCGCTACTCTTGGCTTCCACGTTCACCAAGTTAACCGGGATGATTACCGCGTCGTCGGGTGGGTACGGTAAATGGTGGCCCGCGGCTGGCCGGGCACACAGACTTCGGCAACCGGAGGCAAGCCTCTTCCGGCCACCGCCGCGGCGACGGGATCGCCGTCCACCGCGATGACGAAGTCCGCGTACTGCATTGGATTTGCGAGCGCCTGCTCCCACAGGCCTTCCGGGTCAGAAGGCTGCCTCCAGGTACGGTGGTTGCCCTCGGAGATGACCCGCCGCAGCGGAATCCCGGCCCCCTGCAGCGCGCCCACATGGTCGCCCAAATACATCAGCAGAGTGGAATCTCCCGGAAGCTGGCTGATCCTGACAGCGAGTTCGCCCTCCAGCGCCATGCGCGTGCGGGAATTGGTCCAAGCCTCGGTATAGCAAACGGGCTTGGCCCGCCAGACCGAAACGCAACTCCCCGCGACTAGAGCCGCGATCCCGACCCCGATCGCAGCTTTGATGGCTGTGTTGCGCGCGAAGCCCGCGGCAAAATATGCGGCCAGGGCCACGAAGACTGCAAACGCCGGCAACAGTTCAATTCCGTAGCGAACGTTGTAGTACGAGAACGGCCACCAGACCGGCAGGTAGATGGGAACGCCGCTGTAAGCCACGGAAAGCATGTAGAACGGAAGCGGGGCCCAGAGCATCAGCAGCGGCCACAAGCGGTGATCGAACATCATGGCCATCAGGGTTCCCGCCACCAGTAGAAATAACCAGAGCTTCCGCCAGTTCCCCTCCGCCAGGTTCAGCTGTGCCGATTTCAGGAAATAGCTGGCCGCAACCCGCAGGTTATCGGCGCCAGGATGAGGTGGAGAATTCGGCCGCTTCTGCTCAATGGCGCGCGCCGAATACGGGCCATTAGCGAACTCCAGTGGATTGCGATAAATGACCGCGTTATAGGCCAGCCAGAGGGCCGGTCCCGCTGCCGCCAGCAAAATAAATACCCGAACGCCTCGCCGCACCCCGAGCCCGCTACGCGGTACCTTCCGGGTCATCGCCATCACCCCTGCGCCCATGGCGGCTGCCAGGAACCATCCGTCATAGCGGGTCAGGCAAGCTCCCAACAGGCAGAGCCCACACTTCGCCAGCGACGATGACGGGCTAGCCTGCACGTAGTCGTCGGCCATTCCGGTTTGTTTCGCAAACTCGCTGAAGTACACCGTCGCCCAGATGAACAGCGCCAGGTACACCGGTTCGGTCATGGCCGTGGCCTGCAGGTAAATCAGGTTGGGATTGGCCAGGAAGATGATCGCCGCAGTCCATGCGGTCAGGCGCGCCGCGCTCTCCGGCGCGGAATGGAAACTCAAAGCTCCACGAACCAGGCGGAAGACGCCGATGGCGCCGAATACATAGGCCACCAGCGATGGAATTGATCCGCCCACACCCGACTGCCAGGTCCAGGTGGAGAGCAAAAACGGAATCATCAGCAGATGCGGAAGCGGCAGCCACACCGTGCCCAACTGCAGCAGCCCTGGAGTGCGGGAATCGAATACGCGGCGTGCGATGTTGATGTGCGCGACCGCGTCGCCGTAGAGCAGAATGCCGCCATGCCGGAGGTAGAACAGGAAAGCGGCCACCGAGACGGCCGCCGCCAGCGCGGCAACCAGCACAGTCTCACCGTCCCAGCGGCGGATGCCGTCGGTTTTCATTCCAGATGCGTCAGTTCACGGAAGACCTGGAAGCGGGCATCGATCTCGGCGCGAGTGAGTGACTGCAGGCGCTCGGTGCCAAACTGCTCCACCGCAAACGACCCCATCACCCCGCCGTAGAAGAGCGCACGCTTCAGCACCTCGCGATTCAATTCTTCCTGCGAGGCTATGTACCCCATGAAGCCGCCGGCGAAGGAATCGCCGGCACCCGTAGGATCCTTGACTTCTTCAATGGGCAGTGCGGGCGCGGTGAAGGGATGACTGCCGATGCCAAAGGCGCCTTCGCGAAAGAAAATGGTCGCCCCGTATTCGCCCTGCTTCACCACCAGGGCCTGGGGTCCGAGCGCCAGAACTTTGCGGGCCGCACGCGGCAAGCTGTTGTCTCCGGCCAGCGTGCGCGTCTCTTTGTCGTTGATGAGCAATACGTTCACCAACTTGAGCGTCTCGATCAGTTCCTGGCGGGTACGCTGGATCCAGTAGTTCATGGTATCGCCGCCGGTCATCCGCACTCCATCCATTTCCAGTCGCACCGCAGCCTGAAGGTTGGGATGGATATTGCCCAGAAACAGAAACTTGGAGTCCATGTATGCCGCCGGAATGCGCGGCTGAAATTTCTCGAACACATTCAGTTCGGTGAAATCCGTCTTGGCCTCGTTCAGATTGTCGGTATACTGCCCGCCCCAGCGGAAGGTCTTGCCTTGGGCCCGCTCAATCCCGCGAGTATCCACGCCGCGTTTCTTGAGGACATTTTCGTTTGCAGCGGTGAAGTCGTCGCCCACCACTGCGACCACGCGGACATCGGTGAAGTAGCTGGCGGCCAGCGCAAAAAAAGTTGCCGAGCCACCCAGCACGTTTTCCACGCGCCCGGAGGGCGTGGCGATGGAATCGAATGCGACCGAACCTACTGCCACAATGCTCATCAGGAAGGTTTGCTTTCCAGGTATTTGTCGAGTATGAGTTTCAATTTCTGGCGAGCCGCGGCCGGAATCTTGTCGCGCTCGGTAAGAATGGCGTGGGCCAGCGCCGTCCCACACTTGCAGGACCGCCCTCTCGGCATAGCCGCCACGGTAGTACGCACCACCCTGCCCGCGTTCTCAGCGTTTTTCAGCAGCACCGCGACGATCTGTTCAACGGTAACCGAGTCATGATGCGGATGCCAGCAGTCGTAGTCCGTCACCATGGCGACGGTGACGTAACAAATCTCGGCCTCGCGCGCCAGCTTGGCTTCCTGCAGATTGGTCATTCCGATCACGTCCATGCCCCAGCTGCGATAGACATTCGACTCGGCCTTCGTGGAGAACTGCGGCCCTTCCATGCACAGGTAGGTACCACCGCGTTTGCCGGTCACGCCAATCTTCTTGCAGGCAGCTTCGACCGTTTTGGAAAGCTCAGGACAAACGGGATCGGCAAAAGCGATGTGGGCCACGATTCCATCTCCGAAAAAGGTGTCAACCCGATGCCGGGTGCGATCGAAGAATTGGTCGGGAATAACGAAATCGAGAGGCTTGTGCTCTTCCTTCAACGAGCCCACCGCCGAAAGCGAAACAATCCGCTCCACCCCCAGTTGCTTGAAACCATAAATGTTGGCACGAAAATTCAACTCGCTCGGCAGGATGCGGTGCCCGCGCCCGTGGCGAGCCAGGAACGCCACCTTGCGGCCCTCCAGCATGCCCACGACGTATGCATCCGAGGGATCGCCGAATGGTGTCTGCTGGCGCAGTTCCTGCGTATCGGTCAAGCCCGGCATGGCATACAGCCCGCTGCCGCCGATGATTCCAATTTCAGCCTGTGGCAATCGCTCTCCTGAATCTTTCTCAGATCAAAACCAAACTCGTGATTATACAAGAACGAAAATCCTGAACCGTGGGGGCCGAGAGCACGCTTCCGCCTGAACCCGCTACAATTCTTGCTATGAAGCTCGCCATCCCATGCCTGCCTGCCCTCATCCTCGCATCCTTAGCGGTTGCTCAACCAGCACCCACTTCCGTTACCGTACCCATCACGCTCGACCACAATCGCATCATCATTGACGTCTACTTCCCCATGGCTGACGGAACCAAGACCCGCGTCCGCGGCTGGGTGGACAACGGTAACCAGGATATGTGGATCACCGGAGCGCTGGCCAAGAAACTAGGGCTTGAAGTTTCTGGCGAACTCAAAGACACGCCTTTCGGCAAGGAGCAAACCGCACCCGTACCGAGTGTGTTGGTGGTCGGCGACTTGGCGCTTCACGCCACCGGCCTGGCACAGGCCCAGGTGGTGCTTGACCGCAAGAGTATTGGCCCTGGAACCAGCGCGGAAATTAACTTGCCATCCACGCTGCTGCGGAACTACGACGTCCTCGTCGATTATCTCAACCGCGAGTTGACTCTCGCCATTCCAGGCACGTTGCACTTCAAGGGTACACCTGCCAAGGCTTCCCTCAATCCGGACAACGGATTGGTTCAGCTTCCGGCCAGGATCGCGAACCAGGACGTCAACCTGGCGCTCGACGTGGGTGCGCCGTTCGGGTTGCTCTCGCAGGATCTCATTGCCCGGTTGCGCCAGGCGCATCCGCAATGGCCACACATGACAGGCGGCGTGGGACCGGCAAATTTCTGGGGCTTGCCCGACGAAGCGCATTGGGAGTTGCTGCGCATCCCCAGCCTGCAATATGGCGGCATCCCGCTCACCGGCGTGGGCGTGGCTTCCCTCCCAAAGGAGATCATGAGCTGGTTTGAAAAACGCGCCGGCATGCCCACGGCGGGCTTGATCGGTGCCAATGCGTTGCTGAACTATCGCGTAGGCATTGACTACGCGCACAGCACCGTGTACTTCGACCAAACCTCGAAGCAGCGCCCGCCCGAGATGGACGTAGTCGGCCTGACCCTGCGTCCCGAACCCGACCGGAGCTATGCGGTGATTGGCGTGGCCGACTCCGACGGCAAGCCGTCGGTCCCGGACGTGAAGCCCGGAGACCGGCTGGTGTCGATCGACAAGGTTCCAGCGGCTGGGGGCACGATGGGGCAGGTTTGGTCGTTGCTCGGCGGCAGTCCCGGCGAAGTCCGCGTGCTGACCCTCGAGCGTGACGGCAAGCAATTCACGGTGAACGCCACCGTGCGGCGGTTTCTGAGCAGTGCGCCAGCCAAGGCTGACAAGTCCGCCACCAAAAAGAAACCCTAACAAGAGGAAATCGTCAGTTAGGAGCTGTTGCCAAAGCCGGCTGGAAAACCGACCGCCCAAGCTTGTCTGTGGTGTCTTGGTCGAGGCTCTCGCTGACCAGCACCGTGTCGCCTTGGACCTCGATCACGACCGGACCTTCTTCGGTCAGCCAGGTGTGTTTGCCGGTCAGGCTCTCCAGAGACTCCAGCTTCAATTCCGCCCTTGTGCCTTCTATCACCTGGTGCGCCCGCTGGTAACGCTTGGCCAGCGACTTGGCGTAGATGGCGGCAAAGTCAGCCGCCTTCTCCGCATTCGACCAGCGCGAAGCGTACATCAGCCCGAGTGGTGCTGTGGAGTCACCCTTGGGCCGCGCCGCATAGTAGTAACCGCCGCGCCACTCCGGGTACAGGTTGTGCGACGCCTCGGCCCCCGCGAATTGATCGATCAGCACCGCTACGTCAAACTCACCCACCGCGCCCACATCGAAACGTTCGTAATTCTTGAATATTCCGGCGAAATCGGGCAGTCGCATGGGTTCGATCTTTTCGCCGTCAAGATACGTCTGGGGCTCCATGATTTGACGTGTACTGCGCGGCGGATTGGTAAACGCGCCCGCAAATGCCTTCCCCTTGCCGCCGTGGTTGAGCAGTTCGACCACGAAGTCCAACCCATACCGGTAAGGAAAAACCAGAGCCTCCTTCAGATAGATGGGTGCGTTGCCAAACTCCGGAGAATCGGCCGTGCCCACCAGCATGCCCTGTTTCAGGGCCTCGACCGTCTGCGGCGAATCCAGCAACGACTGGTGCGCGGGAGCAAGTTCGTAGTCCACAAGAACTGCCATCGCCTGGCCCTCCACCACCGCCTGCCGCGCCGAACTGATTTCGTCGTTATCAATGTCGGCCGCGCTCGGCTCCCCCTTGCGCTCGGCCAAGTCGCCCTCGCCGAACTTCATCCATTTTTCCAGACCGAACGACTGGTCCTGCAGCGCATGCGTCAACTCGTGGGCCATTACCGGCTTTTGCTGTTCGGAGTCGATCCAGTCGAGTAGATTCACCGTTTTGCTTTTCGGATCGTAATATCCGGCCACTTGCTCGCGCAGCAGGGCCAGCAGAAAGTGCTGCAGGTCGAAGTCCCGCGGCAGCAGGCCGAACTTCTTCAGTACCAACTCGGAGCGGCGCAAACGCTGCGCGTCTTCGTCCTCCTCCATGTGCTTTTCAATGAAAGCCGTCACTTCGTCGCGACTGGTCAGCCGCCGCTTCACTTCATGCTTGATGGGCAGCGCGGTGTCGGCGCTGGCGAAGGCCAGGATCTCGTCCACCGAGCGGAACAATTCCTGCGCCTGCTGCGGCGAGATCTTGTTTTCGACCGGCGCAACGGTCCTCGTAGCGCCGGCGTCCCCGCCGGCAACCTGCGCTGGAGGCGGCGGAGGCGACTGCTGGGCAACATGCTTCGGCGCACATCCCAAACCCAGGCCGAGCAGTGCGATCAGCCAGACTGTGGAAAGCTGGCGGCATAATTTCCGATAGAATCTCTTCGCTTCAACCATTGAGTAAGTTATGTCCGAAACCGATCCCCGCGAGACTGCCGCCGAGTTGTTCCGCCAGGCTTACGAGTTCCAGGCGAACGGCGACTACCAGCAGGCCATCGAGTGCTACAGCCGCTCCATCACCGCCTACCCCACCGCCGAGGCGCACACCTTTCGCGGCTGGGCGTATTCCTTCCTCGGCGACTACGAACGCGCCATCGCGGAATGCTTTGAGGCAATCAAACTGGATCCGGAGTTCGGCAATCCCTACAACGATATCGGGGCTTATCTGATTGAACAAGGGAAATGGGACGACGCTATCCCCTGGTTTGAGAAAGCCATGGTCGCGAAGCGCTACGAGGCACGCTGCTACCCGCACTTCAACCTCGGCCGCGTGTACGAGCACAAGAATGACTGGAGGAAGGCGAAAGAGTGTTACGCGGCCGCGTATGCCATCGACCAGCGGTACCTGGCCGCTCTTGCGGGTATGCGGAGGCAGTTGGCGAGATTGAACTGAGCCGGCGGTCGTGGTCCGCGTTCATCCGCGGCGCACGAAGTTCACGATCCACTCGCCTGCTTCCCGCGTCCCCAGTGCCCCGCCAATGTCCTGTGTGGTTCTCTTCTGCCGCACTGCTTCGAGCACGGCAGCTTCAATCTTCTCCGCTTCGCTCGCGAGCCCCAGGTGATTCAGCATCATGGCCGCAGTCAGGATCGCTCCGAAGGGATTCGCGATGTCCTTCCCTGCGATCGGAGGGGCCGAGCCGTGTACCGGCTCGAACATCGAAGTCTTCCCGGGATGAATATTGCCGCTGGCCGCCATCCCCAGGCCGCCCTGCATTCCCGCCGCCAAGTCAGTGATGATATCGCCGAACATATTGTTGGTGACGATCACGTCGAACGCTCGCGGGTCGCGCACCATCTGCATACAGAGCGCATCCACATATAGGTGCTCGGTAGTGAATTGCGGATACTCCTGGCCCACTTCCTTAAAGACGCGCTGCCACAGGCCACCGGCATGGGTCATGGCGTTCGACTTGTCACACATGAGGACGCGGCGGCGCGGCGAGCCATCTTGCTTCTTGTGGCGCTCGCAATATTCAAACGCATAGCGAATTATGCGTTCCACACCCTTGCGCGTATTGATGTCTTCCTGGATGGCGACTTCGTCCGCAGTTCCCTGCTTGAAGACTCCGCCCGCGTCGGTGTAGACGCCTTCGGTATTTTCCCGGACCACCACGAAGTCAATGTCCTTGGGCTCAATCCCCTTCAACGGACAGAGCGAGGCGTCCATCAGTCGCACCGGGCGGACGTTAGCGTACAGGTCCATCTTAAAGCGCATGCCGAGCAGAATCTCTTTGGCATGGATATTGGTTTTCACCCGGGGATCGCCGAAGGCGCCCACCAGGATGGCGTCAAAGTCGCGCCCCAGCATGGCAAAGCCGTCGGGCGGGACCGTGACCCCATCTTTCAGATAGCGCTCCGCACTCCAGTCGAATTCGGTGATTTCGACCGCAGCCCCGGTCGCCTGCATAACGGCCACGGCCTGCGGGATGACTTCGCGTCCGATGCCGTCGCCGGGAAGGATGGCAATTCGCTTTTTCGCGCTCACGGGAGAGAACGATAACAGAACCGCAGCGTCGGCGTCCCGCCGGCTACCCGTCCGTCGCGATCGGGGCGCTGCACCTGCGTCCCTTCTATCGCTTCGCTATAATCAAGGATTACCTATGTCCACTGTGATTCCACATGACAGGGCGCCCGGGGCGCCGTCCGCAGAACAAGCTGTCGGCATACGAGCAGAATTCGACGCTATCCGGTACGCTTGCGGCCTGTATGACCTGGGCTCACGCGCCCAGATCGCCCTCACTGGCAACGACCGCGTGCGCTGGCTAAACGGCATGGTCACCAATAACGTCCGGGACATGGCCAACGGGCATGGGGCGTACGCGTTTCTGCTGAATCCGCAAGGGCACATACTTGCCGATCTCTATGCCTATAACCGCAGCGAGTCCCTGCTGGTGGATGTCGACCAGTCACAACTCGAGAAAGTGCTTCAGATCTTCGATCACTACATCATCATGGATGATGTGGAGGTCACCAATCTCAGCGAAAAGCTGGCCACCGTGGGCGTGGCCGGGCCGAAGGCGCCGGCGGTGCTGCACTCGGCGGGCATTGAAGTTCCCCCGCTGCAGGCGTTGCAGTTCACGGACGTGGTGTGGAAAGACGGCAGCGTGACCGTGGTTCGTACCGACAACGAGAGCGTGGTGGGCTATGAACTTCGGCTCGAGCCCGGCAACCTCCCAGCGCTTCGGGATGCCCTGCTGCGCGCCGGGGCCAAGCCCGTGGGCGCACCCGCTCTCGAGTTGCTTCGCATCGCGTGTGGTATCCCGCGGTACGGCCAGGACATCCGCGAACGCGACCTACCTCAGGAAACCGAGCAGCAACGAGCGTTGCACTTCAGCAAGGGCTGCTACATCGGACAAGAGATTGTGGAGCGCATCCGTTCCCGCGGGGCCGTGCACCGCAAGTTCACCGGGTTTTACGTGGATGGGCGGCTGCCTGCACCGGGAACCAAAGTTCAAGCCGATGGCAAAGATGTCGGCGAGATTACCAGTGCTGCGTCCTTGCCCGTAGGCAGCGGCGAGCGCGCCGTGGCCCTGGGCTACATCCGCCGGGAGATGGCGGCCCCGGGCAAGCAATTGCAGGCTGGCACAACCCAGCTAACCATCGCGACGCTTCCATTTAAAGAAGTCCTTGAGCACTGAGGAAACCTATGCCTGACAAAAAGCAGGAGACCTTTACCGTAACCGACCGGCGCTTGTTCACCTCCGATGGCGATCTTCGCCAGGACGCTCCCGAAGAAGCGGCCCCGCCGGCCAAGCCTGCGACTGAGGCCGCACCGACCTCTGCCCCCGAGGCCAGCCCAACCCCGCCTGCGGAAGGTCCAGAGGTGCCGCCCACGCCGACCGCCGCCGAGCAAAAAGAGCAAGCTGATGCCTACCACAAGTCGGCCAAAGAACTCGACACGCGGGTCGAGCTCAGCGGCCATTCCGCGCAAGAACTGGTGATGACTTTCGAGCGCTTCATGGCGTCGCTGTACATGACCGCCATGATGCAACTCGGATTGATGCACGAAGAGGGTGGGCAACCGCGGATTGACCTGATCGGTGCGCGCCAGACCATCGACACGCTTGGCCTGCTGTCAGAAAAAACCAAAGGCAACCTCTCTGGCACGGAAGAGAATTTTCTCCAGAACTGTCTTTACGAGCTGCGCATGGCCTACGTCGAGGTCACCAACGCGCTGGCCCGGCCGCAGCCCACCCCCGACAAGGGCACGGGGACCGCGGGACGATGAAGGCCAGGCTCACGGTGCTGGGCAGCGGCACGTCCATGGGTGTACCCACCATCGGCTGTGACTGCGCTGTGTGCCATTCTTCCGACCCGCACGATCGCCGTACCCGGCCTTCAATCATGGTCGAGTACGGCGGCAAGACCATCCTGATCGACACCACCCCGGATTTCCGCGAGCAAGCCATCCGCGAGCAGATTCGCCAGCTCGACGCCGTACTCTACACCCACGCCCATGCTGACCACATACTCGGCATCGATGATTTGCGTCCCTTGACCTTCCACCGCGACCGCAAAATTCCGTTGTACGCACGTCCGGACCACGCTGACATGATGCGTGATATGTTCCGCTACATCTTCGACGCGGATTACAAGTATGGCGGGCTGGCGCAGGTGGAACTGAACCCGATTGACGGCCCCGTGGACCTGTTTGGCGCGCGCTTTGAGCCGGTCGCGGTGCTGCACGGAGACGCGGAGATCATCGGATTCCGTTTCGGTTCGGCGGCGTACCTGACCGATTTCAGTGAGATTCCAGAGACTTCGTATGCGCAACTGAACGGTCTCGACATTCTTTTTCTGGATGCACTGCGGCACCGGCCGCATCCCACGCATTCGACGGTGGACAACTCACTGCGCATCGTGGACCGGCTGAAACCCACGCGGGCCTTCTTCACTCACATCTGCCACGACCTGCCGCACCAAGCGACAAATGAAGTACTGCCGCCACATGTGCGCCTGTCGTATGACGGAATGAAACTGGAGTTTGAGATTTGACGGAAGAGTTGCAATCGCAGTCGCGTTGAAGGTGCATTCGAGAAGTTTGATGCAGGTATTCCATAAACTCGATGAGGTTCCTGCCGGCTTCGGCCCCACCCTGCTGAGCGTGGGCAACTTTGACGGGGTGCACCGCGCCCACACCAGCGTGCTCAAGGAAATCATCGCCCGCGCCCGGCAACTGGGTGGCAAGGCGATGGCCGTGACCTTCGAGCCGCACCCCATCCGCATCCTGCGGCCTGACTCGGGACTGAAACTGATTACACCCACTCCCGAAAAATTGCACCTGCTCGAAGCTACCGGCCTGGATGCAGTACTGCTGCTTCCTTTCACCCGTGACCTTTCCCTGATGACGCCCCATCAGTTCGCCCACGACATCCTAAAGAAGCGGCTGCATGCGTGCGAGGTCCACGAGGGTTACAACTTCCGTTTTGGCCACAAAGCAGCGGGCGATGTGAACCTGCTCGCCGAGCTGGGCCGCGAACTGGGCTTTGCCGTGAAGGTCTATCCGGAAATGCAGCTGCGCGGCGAACCGGTCTCCAGCAGTCACATTCGCAAGCTGCTTAGCCAGGGCCGGGTAAGCCGGGCGCGTCATCTGTTGGGACGCCCGTTCGCGATTCTGTCCACCCCAGGCCGGGGCCGGGGATACGGCTCCAAGTACACCGTGCCCACGATCAACCTGAGCCGCTACCAGGAGCACGTCCCCAAAGACGGCGTCTACATTACCCGCACGCGCGTGGGCGAAGAGTGCTTCGATTCGGTGACCAACGTCGGCACCCGCCCCACGTTCGGGACCGAGTCCTTCGCCATCGAAACGCATCTGCTGAATTTCCATCCCATTGAACTGGCTCCCGACACCGAAGCTGAAATTCACTTTCTCGACCGGCTGCGCGATGAAATCAAGTTCCCGTCAATCGACGCCCTGAAACAGCAGATTGGCCAAGACGTGAAGAAGGCTACGCGCTACTTCCGGATGCTGAAGCCGGCCAGCTGATTTTCGACTACCGGGTTTTTCCCACGTCGACTGATTTCAATTGCCAATCGGTAATCGAAAATTGACAATCCTCCGCATGGCCTCGAGCTTCAGCCTTTCCCAGATCACGTCCGCCCAGCGCCGCACTCTGGTTGCGGCCGCCCTCGGTTGGATGCTGGATGCCTTCGACACCATGCTTTATGCGCTGGTGCTGGCGCACATCATGCGCGATCTGGGCATGAGCAAGGCCACCGGCGGCCTGCTGGGTAGCCTCACGCTGGTAGCTTCCGGCATCGGTGGCGTGGGTTTCGGATTCCTGGCCGACCGCATCGGACGCAAGCGCGCCCTCATGCTTAGCATCGCGACCTATTCGGTCTGCTCCTTTGCGTCGGGCCTTTCCACTTCCGTTCGCATGCTGGCGATGTTCCGCTTCATTCTCGGGCTCGGCATGGGCGGAGAATGGAACACCGGCGCCACCCTGGTCGCCGAAACCTGGCCCATGGAACTGCGCGCCAAAGCCATCTCCATCGTGCAGAGTTCCTGGGCCATCGGCTATGCCCTAGCGGCCCTGGTGGCCGGCGTTGTGCTTCACTACGCGGACTGGCGCATGGTGTTTTTTGTAGGCATTCTCCCGGCAGTGGTGACGTTGTGGATCCAGAAGGGCGTGCCCGAGTCGCCCATGTGGCAGGAGCACCATCGGCTAGCGCAGGAATCCAAACGAGTCGCCAGTGCCCAGCACCAATACGACCACAATAGCTTCATCCGGATTTTTCAGCCACCCTTCGTGAAGCACACCTTTGCTCTGCTGCTGCTGAATTTTTTCGGCATGTTCGCCTGGTGGGGTCTGTTCACCTGGATTCCGCCCTATCTTTCCTTGCCCGTCGAGCAAGGTGGTCGCGGCTTCAGCGTGATGGGCACAACCACACTACTGGTGGTCCTGAACTTGGCGGGAATGCTTCCCGGATACGCCAGCTTTGGCTGGGTGGCGGACCGCCTGGGCCGACGCAACTCTTTCATACTGTATACATTTGCCGCAGCACTTCTGGTCCCGTTATATGCCGTCGCGCGCCAGCCCGCCGCGTTGCTGGTAGCAGGTACGGTGCTGGCGTTTTTCGGAACCGGATTCTTTTCCGGTTCAGGAATCATCGGCAGCGAGATTTTCCCCACACCCCTGCGGGCCCGGGCCCTCGGCTTCACCTATAACGGGGCGCGCACCATGAGTTCCATTTCTCCCTTTGTCATCGGCTGGGTAGGCCAGACCAAAGGGCTGAGCTGGGCCTTCTATCTCTGCGGGATTGCGTTCCTGCTGGCGTCGCTCATGGCCACGCAACTGCCGGAGACCAAGGGAAAACAGTTGGAGTAGGCCTTGCGAAGGCCGGTTTGACTTGCCCGGTGGAAACCCCAATAATCATGCAGAGATGGACATCTACGAGGAGATCGTAAAACTGCGCAAGGAAGGTCGCCGGGGCGCGGTGGCCACCATCGTCAACGTACGCGGTTCGGTCCCTGCCTTCGAGACCGCCAAGATGCTGGTGCGCGACGATGGCTCCATCGCAGGCACTATCGGCGGCGGTTGCGTGGAGGCCGAAGTTTGGCAGGCCGCGCGCGAGGTCATGGAAAGCGAGAAGCCTCGCTCCCTGACCTTCAACCTGAATCAAGACCCAAAGTACGATACCGGGCTGGTCTGCGGCGGCACCCTCGATATTTTCATCGAGCCAATACTACCTCCAGCATTACTTTATATTTTTGGCGCAGGACACGTAGCCGTCAATCTTTACAAGACAGCCAAGAACGCCGGTTTCGACGTGACCGTCATTGACGACCGTGCCGCCTACGCCAACCGCGAGCGCTTCCCCGAAGCCCAGGAAGTCATTGCCGAAGACTTCGACCAGGCTATGGCGCGCCTGTCGCTCAGCGAGTCGGCCTACATCGTGATTGTCACCCGCGGCCACCGCGATGACATGCGCGTGCTGCGCTGGGCCGTCCAGAGCCCTGCGCGCTATGTCGGCATGATCGGCTCCCGCCGCAAGACCGTTGCAATTTTCCGCGAGCTGACCAAAGAAGGCATCCCACCGGAGCGGTTCGAGCGGGTGCACGCGCCCGTGGGCCTCGACATTGGGGCCATCACGCCGGAAGAAATCGCCGTGGCCATCACCGCCGAGCTGATCGCCATCCGCCGCCACGCCGAACGTGCCCTGCCCCACATGAGCTGGTTCAAGCAGCACAAGCCCGAAGCCGAGGCTTCTGACACTGTCGAACCGCAGGAAAAAGATTAACCGCCGCGCCCGGCGCTCCCGGCGGTGAAAAGGCCTTCCCACACTGACTTCCCCGCTGCTTTCTGCTATCGTGCCCACATGAGCGGTACGCCCAGTCTGTGCGGAGTTATCCTTGCCGCCGGCGAGTCCACGCGCATGGGCCGCGACAAGGCGTTGCTCCCGTGGCCGCCCGCGAGCACCGGGGGCTCCGCACCCGCCACGCAGACATTTCTTGCCGCAGCCATCCAGTCCCTCATGCCATTCAGCGACATGGTGATCGTGGTCGCGGGTAAGAACGCACTTAACCTGGCGCCCCTGGTTTACGCCAACGGAGCCCAATTGGCGGAGAACCCCGCGCCGGAACGCGGCCAGTTCAGTTCGTTGCAGGTTGGGTTGCACGAGGTGATGAACCACGGACGTGACGCGGCCATGGTCACGCTGGTCGACCGCCCGCCGGTGAGCGCAGTCACCCTGCAAACGCTGGCTGAAGCATTCGCAGCAGCGCTATCTCGCCGGCAGTGGGCGGTGGTGCCGGAATACGAAGGCAAGCACGGGCACCCCATCCTGATCGGCCGCGAGATGGTCGAGGCTTTCCTGCGAGCGCCCGCCACGGCGACCGCTCGCGACATCGAGCACCTCAACCAGCAACACATCGCCTACCTTCCGGTCACCGATCCGTTTGTTACTATGAATGTGGACACGCCGGAGGAGTACAGCGCACTTTTCGCTTCGGTGTTATCTCCACGCAAGTAATCTTCGCCGCATGGATCCCATAAAAGTGACCGCCACCTTGAGCGTCAAAGCTGCCGATTTTGTAGATTCGATCCTTCGTCTGCAACCCCGCATCGCGGCTTTCGACTGCGATGGCACGCTGTGGGCCGGGGATGCCGGCGAGGGCTTCTTCGACTGGGAACTGAAACAGGGCGTACTTTCCGAAGAGATCGCGCGCTGGGCCCGTCCTCGCTATCTCGACTACAGGGCCGGCAAAGTGGACGAAGACACCATGTGCGGCGAGATGGTCACCATGCATCGCGGCCTGACCGAAGCCGAGGTGCAGAGTGCTGCGAGTCAATACTTCGACGAGAATTTCGTAAACAATATCTTCCCCGAATTGCGGGAATTGGTGCGGCGGTTGCAGCAATCCGGGTGCGACGTTTGGGCGGTATCGTCAACCAACGTGTGGGTAATCCGTGCAGGGATGAAGCATTGCGGCATCGCGGAGGAGCGGATTCTGGCGGCAGCGGTCGAGATCGAAAACGGCCGCGTCACCGACCGCCTGGTACGGGTGCCGACCGGGACAGGCAAGCCGAAAGCAATCCTCGAAGTAATCCAGAAAAACCCCGACACGGCCTTCGGCAATTCCCGCTGGGACGCCGAAATGTTGAAACTTGCCCGCCACCCGTGCGCGGTGAATCCCAACCCGGACCTGGAGCAGATGGCGCGCGAACGTGGATGGAAGATTTACTTTCCGGATGGCCGCGGTCCCGACTGAAACCTGTAGCGCCGGCGTCCGTACCGATCTCTGGCTAGCTCTTGATCTGCCTAAGTACTGCCGCAAGCGCGTCCATCGCCAGATGCGAGGCGTGCCCGGAAGCCTCGGGCAAGCCACCGATGGCCAACACCAGGTCCTCGCGACGCAGTCTGCGGGCCTCCTCCACGCTCTTGCCTTGCACCAGTTCGGTCAGCAGTGATCCGCACGCCATGGCAGGAACACATCCCTTGGCCAGAAAGCGAATCGCTTTGATGCGGCCGTCGCCGACATGCAGAGTAAGTTTCAAAATGTCACCGCAGGCTGGATTCTCGATCTGTGCGGACGCATCCGGATGAGCCACTTCACCCGCATTACGCGGGTGCTCAAAGTGGTCGAGTAGTTGAGGAGAATACATCGTTCGAAATTGTAACGTAGCGCCGGCGTCGCGCCGTCCACGGCGTGGCCGATTGTAAATTCATCGTCGAGCCCGCCATTTTCCATCCCCATCCTTTACCATGAAACCTCCTATGTTTCCCGACCACTCCCCCCAACGCGTCGTGAGCTTGCAGCCCAGCGCGACAGTCATTCTGGGTGCCATTGGCAAACTGGAGCGGGTAGTCGCCTGTACCAAGTACTGTGTGGACATCTGCCCGGAAATTGCCGGCAGCCGCCGCACCATCGTCGCCGATTCCTGGACCGCTAAGACGGACGAGATCATTGCCGCCCATCCCGACTTGGTCATCGCCGCGGTCCCTTACCAGGAAAAGGCGGTAACGGAGATTTTGAAATCCGGAGCCCGTTTCCTGGGCCTGGCGCCCAGGACATTGGCTGACATCTACACCGACATCGCCAGCATTGCCGGCGTGATGGGAGTTCCCCAGCAAGGCCAGCTAGCGATCGCTGACATGCAGCGCGAAATCGAAGCCATCCGCAGCCAGGTAAACGGTAGTCCACGACCGCGCGTCTTTTGCGAAGAGTGGGGCAAGCCGTTGATCGCGTCTCAGCCTTGGGTAGCCGAACTGGTGGCAGCGGCCGGAGGCGAGTTTATCGGAGAGCCCGGCGTCCAACAATCCGCAGAGACGGTTTTGAGCCACCGTCCCGAGGTACTGGTTGCCGCCTGGTGCGGCGCTGGCGACCGCGTTCCGCTGGACAAAATTGTCAGCGATCGCGGCTGGCTAGAAGCGCCCGCGGTGAAGGCCGGCCGCGTCTACTGCATTCGCGACGAGTTTCTGAACACTCCGGCTCCCACCCTGGTGCAGGGCCTGCGGGCATTGGCGGCGGCGATTCATCCCGAACGTTTTCCACAACCGTCGGGTCTAAGATGTATCGCGGATGTACGCGGCCAGGTGCGCGAGCATCCGCCGAGTTGACACACAATCCTTATGACTACCGCCTCTAAAACTGACGAAGTACTCAACGAGTTGGACCTCCTGGCTTCGGCCTCGCGCTCTGCGGACACCCTCATGGCGCAGGTGGTGAAGCTGCTGCACCAGCGCATGCTGAAATACAACTGGGTCGGGTTCTACATGATCGAGAAGTCCACGGCGTCCGGCCAGGCGCCAGTCCTGGTGCTGGGGCACTTCGAAGGGGCCATGACGCCTCATACCCGCATTCCGCTGAACCAGGGCATTTGCGGCGCGGCTGCCTCCAGCGGCAAAACGGTCGTGGTCGACGACGTCCACAGCGACTCACGCTACCTCGCCTGCTCGATTGAAACCAAGTCGGAAATTGTGGTTCCTGTATTCGTTCATGGCAAGGTCGTGGGGGAACTCGATATTGACAGCCACTTCCCTGCTGCGTTCAGCTCTGAAGATCGCCAACTCGTGGAGCACTGCGCCGCGCTGGTCGGCAAACAACTGGAAAAATCGTCCGCATGAGAGTCGAAAAAGGCCAAGTACGCGCGCCGGAAATTGGACGGGTGTGGCTGAACTCACCCCCGTTGAGCTTCCGCCAGCTGCGCGGGCGCGTGGTGTTGGTGGATTTCTGGGACTACACCTGCGTGAACTGCATCCGCACCTTGCCATACATCCAGGCCTGGCATGAGCGTTACCGGGATTTAGGCCTGACCGTCATCGGAGTCCACACCCCCGAGTTCACCTTCGCGCAGTACGAATCGAACGTGGAGCGCGGCGTACGCGAGTTCGGGCTCACCTATCCCATAGTGATCGACAGCAATTTCGAGCTCTGGAAAGCTTTCGCCAACCGCTTCTGGCCCACCAAGTATCTGCTCGACAAAGACGGCTATCTCCGCTTCGGACATTTCGGAGAAGGCGGATACGCAGAGTGCGAGACCGTTATTCACGAGCTCTTGCACGAAGTGGATCCCTCACTGGCTCTGCCGGAAATCATGCCTCCGGTGCGTGCCGAAGATCGCGCGGGTTCGGTCTGCTACCGGGCGTCGCCGGAGTTGTACCTGGGCCACCGCCGCGGCCGCATTGGCAACCCCGACGGTTTTCACGAAGACCAGATCGCGGACTACACGTTTTCCGGTGAACTCGAGGAGAATTGTTTCTACGCCAGCGGGCAGTGGGCCTCAACGGCGGAATACCTGGAGGCGGCGGGTGCGGGCGAACACCGCATCGTGCTGAAATATTCCGCCGCCGCGGTAAACCTGGTGATGGCTTCGCCGCGTGGCCCGGCGTGCGAAGTCGGGGTTCGCCAGGATGGCAAACCGCTCCGCTCCGACCAAGCTACAGCCGACATCTGCTTCCGCAACCGTGGCGGGCAACAGGAAAGCTTCATCGTAGTCCAGCATGCGCGCATGTACTCCCTGGTTGATAATCACGATTTCGGGGACCATGTGCTGGAACTGATCTGTCCTGCGGGTGTCGCCGCCTTTGCATTCACTTTCGCCAGTTGCGTCGATGCCCAAGCCACTCCCGCAGCCGCGGTTCAGCGTTGAAGATGGTGCAGCCATGAAACACGTCGTCGCCGCATTAATCTTCAAAGACGGGACGGTGCTGGTGTGCCAACGTACCAAGCACCAGACCATGCCGCTGAAATGGGAGTTCCCGGGCGGCAAGATCGAAGAGGGTGAACTGCCGCGCCATGCCCTGCACCGCGAACTGGAGGAGGAACTCGGCATCGACGCCGATATCGGAGAAGAAGTATCGCGCATCCGTCACCAGTACAAAGGGGGCGGTGCGGTGGAATTGCGTTTCTACGCAGTGCGCACGTACCGGGGAGAAATCGAAAACCGGATCTTCAAAGATATCCGCTGGGCTAAGCCCGCCGACCTGCCCGCCTACGACTTCCTGGAAGCCGACCAGGAACTAGTGCAGAAACTAGCCACGGGAACCATCGTCTAGAGCATCGGTCGCAGCAATTCGAGCAAGATAACTTCCTGCAGAGCCTGTTTTCGGCATTCAGCAGTTGAGAATTGCTGATGAAATGGCGATGTTTCACCAACCAACGCATAGTTCCCGCGTTGGCGACAATGCGGAAGTAATTCTTCCCCGGCCGTGCACTCAGCCAGCGCGACCGATGAAGTCACGTTGGCTCGAAAACCGGTAATCGACCTTCGACGAGATCCTGGGGCAGCACGTTAGTGACGCCCAAAATGGGACTCCATCGCATCAGGCTTGACGTTGATTTGGGTTCCACCGCGTGCGTCCGGACCTAGTATTAGGGCGTAGATGATGTTGATGACTACCGCAACGCCGGGTGCCTCGCCCAGGTAGTCTGATACTCCCCCCTCCCGAGCCGAGGCCCGCCGTCGCCATACCAGGTTCCAGCACAACTGGATTTCCAGGAGGAAATCATGAGATCCCACTTTCTCTCCTCCTACGCACAGCACCTTTTTAGGTTGGGGTTGCTGTTCGCACTCGTAATTTTTTTCTTCGCCGCTGCTCTGCCGGCGGTTGCACAAGTAGACACGACGCCGCCGGTGCTGGTGGGTTTTGATTTTCAACCTCCGCGAATTGACACCACTTCCGGTCCGGCCAGTTGGGCGGTCTCATTTCACATCACCGATGACCTGTCCGGCGTCAGCGGGGGTTCTGTGGAATTCGTCAGCCCGTCGGGTCAGCGCCAGTACACCGTAAGTACCGACACTCTCTTGTCTGGCAATGCCCTGGATGGCACCTATCAAGGTCCGGGATACTTGCCACAATTCACCGAGCCCGGAACCTGGACGGCTGGCAACCTGGGAGTGAGCGACCGGGCGGGCAACTACCGCGTCTACCAGACCGCTGATTTGCGGGCCCTGGGCTTTCCCACCACCCTGATCGTAACTTCCCTTGTAGACACGACGCTGCCGACGCTGGTGGGTTTTGATTTCTCACCCAGGCAGATTGACACCATTTCCGGTCCTGCCAGTTGGGCGGTCTCATTTCACATCACCGATGACCTGTCCGGCGTCAGCGGGGGTTCTGTGGAATTCGTCAGCCCGTCGGGCCAGCGCCAGTACACCGTAAGTACCGACACTCTCTTGTCTGGCGATGCCTTGGATGGCACCTATCAAGGTCCGGGATACTTGCCACAATTCACCGAGCCCGGAACCTGGACGGCTGGCAACCTGGGAGTGAGCGACCGGGCGGGCAACTACCGCGTCTACCAGACCGCTGATTTGCAGGCCCTGGGCTTCCCCACCACCCTGATCAATGGCCCAACCAAGTCAAGCACCAACGTTGCCATGAGTTCTTCGCTTAGTCCATCGGCCTTCAACCAGCCAGTCGTCTTCACGGCGATCGTGAGCTCCAGCGCAGGCACACCGACCGGGACCGTGAATTTCACCGCCGATGGATCAGATATCGGTTCAGGTGCTCTCGATGGCTCCGGGGCTGCCACGCTTAGCGTTTCATCCCTCACAGCAGGTCCGCACACCATTGTTGCCAACTACGCCGGAGATGCAACCTTCGACTCCAGTTCTTCGTCACTGGCCCAGACAGTAAACCAGGCGACGACCACCACCACGGCTGTCTCCTCGCTCAATCCCTCACTCGTGGCGCAGTCTGTGCTCTTCACGGCTACGGTTGCGGGCGCCTTCGGCGGTACGCCCACCGGGACCGTCACCTTCTATGCCGGCTCCGACACTTTGGGCACAGCCGCGCTCAGCGGCGGTCAGGCGAGTCTGGCCTATGCCTTCCCCACTGTGGGGACGCGCTCCATCACCGCCGTATATTCGGGTGACTCGAACTTCATCGCCAGTGCCTCCACGGGCTTCAACCAGGTGGTGAACAAAGCTACGACTACAACTACGCTCGTCTCCAGCCTGAATCCCTCGATCTACGGGCAGTCGGTGACATTCACCGCCACGGTCAGTTCCAGCATCGGCCCCCCCGCGAACGGAGAGATCGTGACCTTCAAGGATGGCCTGTTCACTCTGGGCAGCGGCCCGCTGAACGGAGGCACGGCGACCTTCACCACGACGGCGCTGATCGCCATCACGCACAGCATAAAGGCGAGCTACGGCGGCGACGCAAACCTGATATCCAGCTCATCCCCGGCCCTGAACCAGGTAGTGAGTAAAGCAGCCACCACGACCCTGCTCGTGTCGTCGCTCAACCCCTCGACCTACGGGAAGCGTGTGACTTTCACGGCCACCGCGACCGGCCAATTTGGCGGGAGCCCTGCCGGAGTGGTGACATTCAAAGACGGCAGCAAGTGTATCGGAGTGGCGATCATGCTGAACGGAGTGGGGACCTACTCCACCTCGTCTCTAACCAAAGGCTCGCACGTGATTACGGCCGAATACAGCGGACTGGTAAATTTCACGGCCAGTTCGGCAACGCTGACCCAGGTGGTGAAGTGATGCGCCCCGAAATGCTCACGCGAATGGGAGCCGTGCCCCGGAGAGGAGACTTATGAAAACCACTAGATTTGCCCAGGCCGTACTCATGTTCCTGCTGGCGACAGGCCTGTTGTGGGCTCAAACGCCCGCTAGCTCCACCAACATCGTTGATGTGGCCGCCGCCGACGGCTCGTTTCACACCATGGTTTCTTTGATCCGAGCTAGCGGCATGGTGCCGATGCTCAGGGGCAAGGGGCCATACACGATCTTCGCCCCCACCGACGCAGCTTTTGCAAGACTGCCGGTGGACACGCGGAAAGAGCTGTTCGAGAACCGCTTCCTGCTGCCGAATTTCTTGAACCGCTACATCGTTCCTGACACACTAACCAGCGCCGGAGTATCGCGGCGGCCGAAAGTGAGAACCCTCGATGGGCGGAACCTGTCGATCGAAAGGAAAGCTGGAACGGTTCTGGTTAACCACGCCCAACTCGTCAAGCCTGACATTGTCACTGGCAACGGCGTGATTCACGGCATCGACCGCGTGGACATGTTTACGCTTCATGAGTTCCTCGAGGAGGTCCAAAAGCACAAGATCAGCGCAGCGCAGCATTAGTACGGTCGTCACATCCCCTGGGCACGGCCCCACTAGGGCCGCCCCTGGGGAAGCCATTGCACGGTTGCCCGAGCGGCGGGCACCCCGGAAGCAACTGTTGTAAATAGAAACTCAGGCTGGAGCGCACTCCTCTGCCGCGCCCCCGGCTAAAACACCGTAAAGCTGGCAACGCTCGTGGTCGATCCGCCGGCGTTGGTAACGGTGATCGGTCCCGTGGTCGCACCAGCGGGTACGGTAGTGGTCAAGGTGTTGGTCGATTTCACCTTGAAGGTGGCCGCGGTCCCGTTGAATGACACTGCAGTCGTACCGATGAAGCTGCCGCCACTGATGGTCACCTTCTGGCCGACCATTCCGCTCGCCGGGGCGAACTTGAGCACCACTGGCTTGGGCGCCGGCAAGCCGCTCACAATTTGCACAATGGTGCCCTCGTCACTCTGGCTCAAGTTGGTCCCGCCGTCTATGCTGTTCGTGATGTACAGAGTGCCGTCCGCCGCCTGCAGGGGCACGCTTTGGGGAGCCGCTCCGGTTGTCGTGGAGTCAAAGCTCGTGACCTGCGACAGGGTTCCGCCCAACGTAAGCTCATAAACCGTACCGCTGTTAGGCGTGCCGCCACCCGCCTGGGTCGTGCCGTAAAGATTTCCGTCGCTGGCCTGAATCAACCCGCCGTAGGGAATGAAACCATTCAGTGGAGTTGCGGTCGTGTTGAAGTCCCACAGCTTGGTAAAAACCCCTTTGGTGGTGATCTTGAACAGCGTGCCGCACTGGTAATAAGTACTAAGCGCTCCACCGTCAGACGCCGTGCCATACAAGTTTCCGTCGCTGGCTTGCAGCAATGCCGCCAGGGGAAACTCTCCGTCAGGGAAAATCTGGCCAGGCAGTTCCACGAAAGAATGCAGCACCTTCAGTCCCGCCGACGGGGAGTAGCTGAAAATGGTGCCGAACCCGGACGTGCCGCCGAATCTGGTGGTGCCGTAGAACCTCCCGTCTTTGCCCTGCACCAGTCCCGCATAAGGTTGAGAAGGGTCCGTGAAGCCGTTAAAGTCGCCCTCAAAAGAAATCAGCGTGGTGAACGCACCGCTCGGCGAAATCCTGAAGATCGTTCCCTGGTTGGCTACCCCGTCGGCAGTCAAGCCACCCTCATTGGTCGTTCCGTAAAGATTTCCGTCGCGGCCGAGGATCAGTCTGCCAGTCGGAACTCCCCCTTCTGCCGGGGTGCCGAAAACACCATTGAAGGTGTGCAGCCCCGTGAACGTTCCGGTCGGCGTGATCTTGAAGACCACGCCGCAACCCAACGTTCCGTTGCAGACCCCGAGAGCGTTGCCTCCGCCACTGGTGGTGCCGTAGAAGTTTCCGTCTCTGCCCTGCACCAGGCCACCGTACGGGTAGATACCATCGACCGCCGTATTTGTATTAGGGTCGTAAGGGAAATTGAACAGAACCGTCTGCGCCCCCGAGGGCGTTATCTTGAACACGGTGCCGCAGCCTTGCACGCCGAATGGTCCCAGGCAGGTGCCAGAACCGCCGAGGGTAGTCGTCCCATAGAAGTTGCCGTCCGCGCCCTGCACCAGTTCGTCGTAAAGAATTTCGCCATGCGAGAATCCGCTCGGCACCAGCCCGTCATACTGGAAGCGGTAGAGAACATTCGTGGTCTGCGCCATTCCAGCGCCAGCTACCAATATGAGGAACATGGCCAACGTCGCCATCTTCCGAATTAGTGTCACATTTGGGTTAGTCATCGACATCTCCTAAAATCGGCAGCATTCGTGGCCCCAAGTACCGATCCCTCACCCGATCACGATCTTCCCGCTCTCCGTACGTACCTCGATCTGTTTCCCCCCGCCGTTCACCTTCTGATGGAAGTGCCGGACCGCAGAGTCCGACCTTGCAATGTCGTCGCGCTTGATCGCGAGTTCGCCTGAGGTCGTGGTGGCGTCGACTTCAAAACCGGCGGCTGGGGGGAGTTCGACGTGAATATTTCCTGTGGCACTCTTCAAGACCCAATCGTCGTGCGGTAGCGCCTTGATGTGTAGATCTCCCCCGTCGGTCGAACCGGAGAAGGTGCCTCTCGCTCCGCCCACTTCAATTCTTCCATTCCCTTTTTTCACGGTTGCCGCAGAAGGGCCCACTACCATCAAAACAATGTCGCCGTCTCCGGTCTCCACACTGGCTCCTTGAGCTGCGCGCAGACACGAGATGTTGCCGCTGCCCGTCCTGGCATCAACACGCTCGCCAATCATTTCGAGATAGAGATCTCCGGACGCAGCCTTGACTGCCACGCCTTTCGATATGTAGGCCACTTTGATGTCGCCCTTGTTGGTCAATGCCTCCACAGGGCCCATAATTCCCATGATGGTTTGCTTTCCGATGCCCAGCACGGAACGCAACTCTGTCCGATACGGCACATCGATCCGGTAGAGCACCCTGTTGCGTTGTTGTGGGCATGTCGCTCCAGACGACTGCCGGATCTTTACGTGATTTCCATCCTGAGTAATCGCGGGCGCGGCCACGGGGCATTCGTCGCCCTCGGTGCTTCCAACCGGATGTTGTGCGATTGTCGTGATCGACATTTGGCCATCGCGGCCATAAACAATTTGCAGGTCCCCTTCGGACAGTTCCACGTCGAGATCTACCGTGTCGGCAACCGACACCTCAATCGTCCGGTGGAATTCGTTGCCCGACTGTGCCGATGCGGGCTGTGTGCAAACGACTAGGATGATGACGAGCATTGGCCACGAAACAACCTGTTCGACGAATCGCGCTCCTGACAATCGCACCGCTCTCTCCTTCCGTTGCAACCTCTTCAGTTTTTGAAACCGGCAGCCCTCCGAGATGAAACTCTCAGAGAGCTGCCACCAACCCTCGATCACAGCGAACGAAGGAAGTCCAGAATGGCCTGCTGTTCTGTTGGCGATAGCGCGTTGAACTTATGGACTACGCCATTCGCCTCAGAAGCAGGGTAAGCGGGAGCGTGGTGAGCGGGATCAGGCGCCGACGCCGGCGACTCATGGGCCCGGATGGCCTCAAGCAAGTCGGCCGTTCTGCCGTCGTGCAGGAAAAAGATCCGCTGGCCGACTCCCCAGAGAGGAGTGGTGCGGAACTCGTCGGGCCCCGCCTGCCCTTGCACGATGTTGTCCGCCAGTTGCACTCCCATGTGGTGCAGCATCACGTCAGAAAACAATTTGACCGGCCGGTCTTGGAGAACCGGGCTATTCATGACCGGCGCAGTTTGCATTTGGGGCGTATGACACAGAGCACATCCAATGTGATCAAAAAGCTCGCGGCCTTTCTGGGCACTCGCGCTGGGATGGTCCGCTGGCGCTGGCCCATCCGTGAAGCGCATCAGGATTTGGAATTGCTGCCAGTCCGGCATGATGTGAAGCGGGTTGTCAAACCACTGGTTGCCGTTATCATTGTCGGCCGTGCGGACGACGTCGTTGGGCTCCGGTTTTTCCGGTCCCTGGCAATTGGGATCCTCCTCGGTTGCCGTGGGAAAGGCTTCGTTGGTGATGCCCATTTCAACGTTGTAGGCTTCACCCGCAAAAATGGTGATTGACTTGTTCTGGGCCTTCCACCCAAACCGCGTGATGGTGCCGTCGTTGCCGCTGCGGTTGGGATGCCCGGAAATGCCCAGCCGCGCACGCCGCGCGGCAGTAGCCTCGTGCTGCGCCAAAATCTCACGGTCCTGGACGGACTCAATCAGCCCCAGTCCCAGCATCTGCAGAGGAATACGGAAAGCCAGATTGCCTGCCTTCTCCTCCGACTCGAAATCAGGCTGCGTAAGAGCGCAGTTGGGAATGGTTGGATCGTTGGTGCTTCCGCGTACGGTCCAGAGCTGATGCACGCCACCGTCTCGCGTACCGTCGGGATTGAACTTAAAGCGTACTTCGCGGATGGGACCAAGCTGCTTCTCGAAATCGGGGACAACGTTCTGCCTCCCGAAGCGGTGAGGAATCAACCGGAACTGTGGGTTCTCCGGCGGCCGCGAGACCGAATCGAGAGGGTTGGGAACGAGAAACCCGCCGGATCCGCCCAAGACCGGCTGGCCATGGCAAGAAAAGCACTGGTCGGAGTTGTGCCGGGCGCCCAGCCCGTTGGAGTTGGTGAGACGCTGCGGGAACAAGGGATCTAGTTCGCCGGGGACCGGGGAGCCATCGGTTACGTCGGCACACTTATCGCAGGTGGACTCCAATTGGCCGGCGCGCAGAATCCCTTCCTCGAAGGATGCGAGTTCGTTGTCGTTGATCGTAGCTCCCGTTGTCGGGTTCGGACTGATGACCGGTGGATGCGGAATCGGAATCCCGCGATATTCCAAACCACCTCCAGTATTTGCCAGCCCGCCGCGCACCCCGGGATCCTTTTGAGCGAATATGCAGTTGGCCGAGAGCAACAGCGCACAACCGGCAACTACGTTTAGCAGTAAAGAGCGTTTCATCCCACAACCTCCCCTTCTTAGTGGCTATTCCAAGCTTCACCGAGACTTAAGGACGCCTTGGCACGGATCCAGACAAACCGGAATTTTTGATTTAGCGCGACTTTGTTCTCGTCCTGCCAAAGCCCCCAAGAGACAGGACGTACTTCGCGCAACGTGCGGTCACTCTGGAGGAACTGCACACCTCGGTCAAAGGGATTGGCCCGGATTTCCATCTGAACATGTAATGCATTGTTAACAAATCCCTTATCTCGTCCCCTGAACTGCCTCATGGTAGGATGATGCGGCTAAAACCTTTGCTGGATGGGCCATGGAACCGATTACACAGCGTCGGATCGTGCGCTTCGGCACCTTCGAAGTGGACTTAGACAACCGCCGATTGACCAAGAGCGGCTACCGCATCCGGCTGCAAGAGCAACCTTTTCAAGTCCTGGCGCTGTTGTTGGAGCGGCAAGGCGTGGTCGTCACCCGGGACGAACTGAAACAAACCCTTTGGCCTGGGGACACTTTCGTGGAGTTCGACGACGGATTAAACACCGCCATCAAGAAACTTCGTGCCGCATTGAACGACTCCTCGGACACCCCTCGTTTCATTGAGACCGTGCCCCGTATCGGCTACAGGTTTGTGGCTGCGGTGTCCGATTCGAAGCCTCTGACCAGCCCCAGCGTCTCCCTGGAGGGCCAGGGCCAACCGGAGGAAGAATCTGCCAATTGCGTAGTGTCGACCGGCACAGCTTCCGACGCAAAACCACAACCTGGCCTCCCGCCCAGCGATATTGTTCTAGTCTCTCAGCGTCGAATCCGTCTCTTTGCGTCGCTAGCCATGGCTTTGGTCCTGCTGGCTGTGGGCATCGCCATCCGCATGCGCTTCAAGTCAGCGGCTCAGGTGCCCCCATCCGGCTCTATCCAGGCGATCGCGGTGCTGCCCTTGCTAAATGTCTCTGCCGACTCGAGCCAAGAGTACTTTGCCGACGGCATGACCGATGAGATCATCACCGACTTGGCAAAGCTGGCGGGACCGAAAGTAATCTCGCGCACTTCAGCCATGCAGTACAAAGGGACGCACAAGACCATTCCTGAAATTGCCCGCGAACTGCATGTTGGCGCTGTATTAGAAGGCTCGGTGGAACGCTCCGGCGACCGCATCCGGGTGCGTGTGCAATTGATCGACGCCGCGACCGACCAGCACTTGTGGGCTGAGGCCTACGATCGCCAATTGAGCGACGTTCTTTTGCTCGAGGGAGAGCTGGCGCAGGACATCGCCCAGCAAATCGAGTTCCGGCTGACGCCGCAGCAGCAGCAGACTCTGGCCCACAGCCGTACCCTGAATCCGCAGGCATTTCAGGACTATTTGCAAGGCCGTCACTACTGGGCCCTGCGCACCGAGGAAAGCCTGACGACGGCGATCGAGTATTTCAATCGGGCAATCCAGGAAGACCCCAACGACGCCCGCAGCTACGCCGGGCTGGCACAGTGCTACATCGTGCTTCCCATGTTGACCAAGGTGTCGCAGGCCGAGGCATTCCCCAAGGCACGCGATGCAGCCGCCAAGGCCCTGGCACTGGACGATTCGCTGGCGGAGGCGCATCTCTCCATCGCGGAAGTTCGGCTCTATCTGGACTGGGACTTTATCGGGGCGGAGAAGGAGTTCAAAAAGACTCTGGAACTGGATCCCAACTATTCCACCGGGCACCAGTGGTACGGAGAATTCCTTTCGCTCATGGCCCGGCACCAAGAAGCAGTGCGTGAAATGCAGACTGCGCTGGCCCTGGACCCGCTTTCGGCTGTCGTCCATCTGCAATCGGCCAATACCTTCCAGCAGGCGCGGCAGTATGACCTGGCTCTCGATCAGTACCACGCGGCCCTGAAGATCGATCCGCAGTTCTTCCCGCCGTTTGACGGTATCTATTGGGTCCTCCGCCGCCAGGGGAAATACCTGGAGTCCGTGCCTTACCTCCACGCTGCCGTCAAGCTGTGGGACACCAAGGGCGAGGTGGTTACGCTAGTGGATCGCCTCCCGACGGCATACTCAGCCGACGGGAAAACGGGTTACCTGCAGCAGTGCATCAAGATCCATCAGCACTACGGCAGGCCGTGGCTTTACCTTGGCCGAGACCATGCAGACCTGGGAGAACGGGAGGCTGCCCTGGCCGCCCTGAACAAATCCTACGAGAGTCGGGAAACCGAATTGCTGTGGCTGCTCATCGATCCAGAACTGGATCCGCTGCGATCAGATCCGCGGTTTCAGGAATTGGCGAAAAAAATAGGCTTCCCGCAGTAAGCACGCGTGGGCGCGGGCGCCCGCCCGCCTAGCCTCCGCCGCCTCGGAGTGTCCAGAACCAGGCCACCGTCAAGGCAATCATCAGCACCGTGGTGGCCCAGGCCACCGCATTGAAGAAGCGTGAGTTCACGTGCTCGCCCATCAGCGCCTTCTTGTTAATCAGCAACAGCATGAAGATCAGAACAAACGGCAGTACCACCCCGTTCACTACTTGGGAAAAGATCACGATCTTCACCAGGGGCAGGTTGGGAATCAGAATCACCCCTCCGCCGGTAACAATCAGCGCCGTGTACAGCCAGTAGAAGACCGGGGCTTCACTGAATTGCATCCCCACGCCGGACTCGAATCCCAGCCCTTCGCAAACCGTATAGGCCGTGGACAGAGGAAGAATCGAAGCGGCAAACAGCGATGCGTTGAACAGCCCCATGGCGAACAGGATGTAGGCGTAGTCTCCGGCCAGGGGCCGCAGGGCCTGCGCGGCATCCTTGGCGTTGGCCACGCTGTGGTAGCCATGCACATAGAGCGTGGCAGCGCAGGCCACGATAATGAACCAGGCCACCAGATCGGTGAACACGCAGCCTGCAATCACATCAATTTGCGAAGCCTTGTACTGGCGGCGGGTCACGCCTTTCTCCACCACCGACGCCTGCAGGTAGAACTGCATCCAGGGTGCAATCGTGGTCCCCACCAGGCCGATGACCATGTACAGGTAGGCTTGCTCGCGGAACGCGCCGAGCGACGGCGGTTTCACCGTGGCTCGGAGCGCGTCCGCCCAAGCGGGTTTCGCCAGCACGCCGGCAAAAATGTAGGTCACATAAAAAAATGAAGCCACCAGGAACACTTTCTCTACGCTCTTGTACTGGCCCTTCACTACGATCAGCCACACGATCACACCGCAGATGGGAACCGAGATGTACTTGGAGATGCCGAACAGTTCAAGGCTGCCGGCGATACCGGCGAATTCGGCCACCACGTTGCCGAAGTTGGTGATCAGGATGCCGATCATCATAAAAAACGTGATGCGCAATCCGAATTCTTCCCGGATCAGGTCGCTCAAACCCTTGCCGGTGACCGCGCCCATGCGGGCAGTCATTTCCTGCACCACGATCAGCGCCAGGGTGACGGGGATCATGGTCCACAACAGCATGTGCCCGAACTGCGCCCCGGCAGACGAGTAGGTCCAGATGCCGCCGGCATCGTTGTCGACGTTCGCGGTAATGAATCCCGGCCCCACCACGGCAAGGAACAGCAGGATCCGGATCTTCCAACGCCTCAGGAACCTCATGGGCACGTTTCGCAGACATAAAGCGAGAAATCAGAATAAATGCAGGGGGGAAATCTGAACAGGTGAAAGTGAAGCAAAGTCAGCAGATTCTGGAATCGCGCCCACGTCGGCGGCGACCACGACCGCCACTGCCCGGAGTGCGCGGGTGTAGAATGCCGTCCTTGTCCGGTCGCAGCCCCGAAATGTCCCCAGCTTCTGTGGAGAGCTGCCTCTCCGAAACAAGCGTGCGATATGACTCAGAAGTGGTCTCGCAGGAAGTTTCTGTCATGGTCCACGGTCACCGCCGCAGCCTTTACGGCTTCGGTTTTCCTCCGGGGAACCGCGGCAACCGCTGCGCCTCCACAAAAGACCTCCGACCCCCCGCAAAAGGATCCGGTCGCCGAGAAGGTCCAGAAAATCGTCGTGGAGCAACTGGAGGTTGACGAGGCCAAGGTGGTCCCCAGTGCGCGTTTCATCGAAGACCTTGGAGCTGACTCTCTGGATGTGGTGGAACTGGTCATGGCCTTCGAGGAAGCCTTCGACATAAATATTTCCGATGAAGACGCAGAGAAGATGCACACCGTGGGCAATGCAATCGACTACATCAAAGCCCATGCCAAACCAGCGGAGAAGCCAAAGCCGCACTGAAATGTCGGGTCGGAGTTCTTGCGTTTAGCTGGAGGGCATAGGAGCCGGAGCCAGCCGGACGGGGACAATTACACAGCGACCGAAGGATGTGCGGGGCTTTCGGGTCGTGGGCGATCACTCACATAGTCTTTGACCCGAAAGCTAAGATTGGAAACTTGGAGCGGGAGACCGGGATCGAACCGGCGACATCCAGCTTGGGAAGCTGGCGTTCTACCGCTGAACTACTCCCGCTCACTGCCGCGAGATTACCACCGAAGCGAAGCTCCCTGCAATACGGGCGAGCCCAATCGCTGCATTCCCTATTGCCCCTGGCTCTGCTATCAATTTTCGGCCCGTTTGGAGGTCTTTTTCCCTTTTCAACGCATCTAACATCCCATTCAACGCAAAGGGTTTGTTCGCATCCCGGCGGCCAGCTAGACTGGCTTTACACTCAGGCCATGGTCCAGGCTCGTCGTTCACGTACACGGTGGGGTACTACGGGAAATTCGCCGAGGAATGTTAATATAAGTCACTCAACTATATGCCTCTGAAAACACTGTTCCTGAACCCACCGTCATTTGAGAATTTCGACGGCGGCGCGGGGTCACGTTGGCCCGCTACCCGCGAGATCGAGTCGTATTGGTACCCAGTTTGGCTAGCCTACCCCACCGGCATGTTGGAGGGAGCACGACTGCTGGACGCTCCGCCGCATCACGTCTCTGGCGAAGAAACCATCCAGATTGCCCGCGACTACGAGTTCCTGGTGCTGTTTACCAGCACCCCCGGGTTCCCCGGCGACATCCGGCTGGCACAGGCCATCAAGGATGTGAATCCCAAGATCAAGATCGCCTTCGTTGGGCCGCACGTCAGCGTGCTTCCGGAGAAATCGCTGAAGCAGTGTCCGGCAATCGACTTTGTGTGCCGCAAGGAATTCGACTACGCCATTGTCGACTACGCCAAAGGCAAGCCGTTGGAAGAGATTGCGGGCGTGTCGTACCTGAAGAATGGCAAGGTCGTGCACAACCCCGACGCCCCGCAGATTCAGGACCTCGACGCCCTGCCGCACGTCACCGACGTTTACAAGCGCGACTTGGATGTGACCCGCTACAACGTGCCGTTTCTGCTTAATCCCTTCGTGTCGCTCTACACCACCCGCGGCTGTCCAGCGCAGTGTACTTTCTGCCTTTGGCCGCAGACCCTGAGCGGGCATCCGTGGCGCAAGCGCTCCACCGATGACGTGGCCGCAGAGATGGCCAAAGCGAAGGAGTATTGGCCGAACGTGAAAGAATTTTTCTTCGACGACGACACCTTCAACATCCAGAAGGCAAGGACGATCGAGCTCTGCGCCAAGCTGAAGCCGCTCGGGCTGACGTGGTCATGCACCTCGCGGGTCACCACCGACTTCGAAACCCTGAAGGCTATGAAAGACGCCGGCTGCCGCCTGTTAATTGTTGGCTATGAATCCGGCGACCAGCAGATCCTGAAGAACATCAAGAAGGGCGCCACCATCGAACGCGCCCGCCAGTTCACCAAGGACTGCCACAAGCTCGGACTGGTCATCCACGGCGATTTCATCATGGGCTTGCCCGGTGAGACGCGCGAGACCATCCGCAACACCATAGCGTTTGCCAAGGAACTCGACGTCGAGACCATCCAAGTCTCGGTCGCCCATGCCTATCCCGGCACCGAACTTTACGACCACGCCGTGAGCAATGGTTTCATGGTGGCCGACACCAAGATGGTAGACGAAGGCGGGCACCAGTTGGCCCAGATCCAGTATCCCGGATTGCCCGCGGACGAGATTCTGGCCGCCGTGCACAACTTCTACGACGAATACTACTTCCGCCCCAAGGCGGTGTACCGCATCCTGAAAAAAGCGGCGTTCGACAGCAACGACCGCAAACGCCTGTACAAGGAAGCCAAGTCGTTTCTCAAGCTCCGCGCCGCCCGCCACAAGTGGGTCAGGGAAAAGCACGAGCGCGAAGAAACTGCGACCGCGGCCGAACCCGTCAAGGCTTAGCGGGTGTGCTTTGAAAGGGCGCGACTTCAGTCGCGCTGCGAAGCTCTTTACGGGTTGTCATTCCGAACCGGCTTGCCGGTAAGGAATCTGGGTTTTGATTTTTTCCGCAGCCTGCTAGGGAAAGACAGTTGACCTTTCGCAAGTATCTGGTGCTGGCCGGCGTCACCGTATTCGCGGCCAGCGGCGACTCCCTCCTCCGCCACGGCATGACGGAAGTGGGCAGCATTTCCCTGAATCATCTTCCCGATCTCATCCTTGCCATCCTGAATCCGTGGGTCGCGGTGGGGATCCTGTGCCTGCTCGGCTTCTTTGCCAGCTACATGACCGCCCTCTCCTGGGCCGACCTGACCTACGTCCTGCCGGCCAGTTCCCTGGGATACGTTTTGCTCGCCCTGATCGCCAAGTTCATACTGCACGAGCAGGTGACCACCACGCGATGGCTGGGCATCCTGCTGATTTCCGCCGGGGTGGGGTTCGTCACCCAGGGACCGGAACTGACCCACCACCCGCCGAAAGCGGACCTCAAACCCTGTGCCGACGAAGCGGCCACAACCCGGGTGACGCCATGAAGCAGCTCTACGTGTGGAGCGGCATCCTCACCATCGTGCTGGCATCCACCACCGGCGACGTGCTGCTGGCGCGTGCCATGAAGCAGGTAGGCGATGTGGGAGAACTCTTTAAGCAGGCCGGACTCTGGAAAGTGGTAGGACGCATTGTGAGGAACCCGTATTTCCTGCTCGGCGTGCTGGCCATGACGGTGGCCTTCTACGCCCTGCTGTTCGGCCTCTCCTGGGGAGACGTAAGCCTGGTGGCCCCGGCCTCGGCCTCCCTAACTTTCGTAGCCAACGCCGTCGCCGCCAAGTTCTTCCTGCACGAACGCGTAGACCATCGCCGCTGGATGGCCGCGTTGCTGGTGGCGGGGGGCGTGGCGCTACTAGCGGCTTAGTGGCTGTTTCAGGACAGCAACCTTCGTAACCTATCTGCTGCAACCTCGGCAAGCGCACAATTCCGCCTAGAAACACTGGTTTGAGCACCCATGCTAAAGAGAGCAGCGTAGATGACTACAATCGTATTGGTCGGAGGGGCGAGCGCCCTGGCAGTGTTCGCGATCCTAGTGAAAGCTCGTGCAGGTAAGCCCAAAAAGGCACAAAAAAAGGAAAAGGCAGAGATTGTCAAGCGGCTCCTGGCGCTGTCTGAACGTGAAAACATCGTCAAAGGGACGTCGCGTCAGCAATCGCTCTCGCAAAGCCCGGCCCCTCGCCGTCGAGCGGCGGCTGGGCGAAGTGCCCTCACCCTTTAGCCGGGGCGGCTTTAGCCGCCGAGGTCTAGTGCTGGTTTGCGATGCCCGGGTGCGAGGCTCTCGGCTCAATTCCGAATGTCCGCCAGTAACTGCTCCACTTCTGTTTTCAAATCCGCGGTCACCGGCAACAGCGGCAGCCGGACCGGCCCCCCGAAGTAGCCGTTGAAATCCATGGCGTACTTCACCCCCGGGATGCTCATCTCGCCCACAATGCTCTGCGCGGCCTTGGCAATGCGATCCTGTTTCAGGCGTGCCAGCTCGTTGTCGCCTTCTTTCCAGGCGGCATAGATTTCGTAGCAGGCGGTCGGCGCGGCGTCGGCAAACGCCAGGATCGCGCCTACCGCGCCGGCCTGCAGTGACGGTTCCAGTTTCTGCGCTGCGCCGACCAACACCTGGAATCCTACTTCCTTCTGCCGCGTCTTCAATCCGCTGACCACGCTGACCGCTGCAGATGATGGCTTGGAGGCCCCCTCCGCGGCGCCGATCGTGACCAGCTCTCCGCCTCCATTGCTCGCGGCCTTCAGCATGCGCGGCGTGACCGCGTCGAAAGTCTCGGTCACGGTGGCGCTGCGCTTTACCTGCCGCGTGCCTTCCACCATCTTGCGAACTTTTTCCACGTCGCCGCTCGACTCTTTAATACCGATGAGGTTTGGATGTCCGGCGAGTTCAATGACGATTTCCGCCGGGATGTCGTACCCGGTCGCCTGCGGAAAGTTGTAGATGATGACCGGCAGCGGCGAGCGGTCGGCGACGGTGCGGTAAAACGCCAGCATGTTCGCCGGCTGCATCATCTTTTTGTAGTAGTGCGGCGTGCGCACCATGGCCACGTCGTAGCCCAGCTCGGCAGCGTATTCGGTCAGGCGCAGGGTTTCGCTGGCGGACTCGATTCCGGTTCCGGCAACCAGCACTTTATTGGGAGCCGCCGCTTCGCGCGCGCTTTTCAGAACCTGGCGGCGTTCGTCGTCAGAAAGCAGAATCGCTTCCCCGGTCGAACCCAGCACCACAATCCCGGCCAGCGGAGTTTTCGAGTAGTGCTCAACGTTGGCTTCGAGCTTCTTAAAATAAACGCTGCCCTCAGGATAGAAGGGCGTGGTGATGGGAGCGAAGATACCGTTAAGAAGCATAGGGCCAGCCCTCAGCTTTCAGCCTTTAGCTTACCAGCTTGGCCCTCAGTGTGGTCATCCTGATAACCTTAATGCCCACATGTTTTCAGCGATAGTGACTGCGCACTTGGCGCTTCGCGATCTTGAGCTAAGCGATGCCCACAGAATCTTCGAATACCGAAGTCATCCGGAGGTTTCCCGCTTCCAGTCATGGGGAACACAATCCGCAGATGCAATTCAGTCATACATCCGCGATTTGGCAGGGACTGAGGCGGGCAGACCTGGATTGTGGTATCAGATCGGGATCATCCTCGCCTCCAGTCGCGAACTGATCGGCGATTGCGGTTTCCGGGTACTCGAAGCCGAGCCACGTCACGCAGAGATTGGGATTGCGCTGGCCCCGGAGTTCCAGGGGCGAGGCTACGCCACCGAAGCCTTGCGCGCACTGCTGGATTACCTTTTTCTCGCACTTGGCAAACATCGAGCGTTTGGCTCGGTAGATCCTTGCAATGTTCAATCCGTGAAATTACTGCAGCGGGTTGGAATGCGGAAAGAGGCTCACTTTGTCAGAAGCCTGTGGTTCAAGGGTGAATGGGTCGATGACGTAATCTTCGCCGTCCTCGCAAGCGAATGGAATTCCGTCAACAAGGCAACAGGCATCATCCAACCGGCACCGTGATCAACCGGACGCAAGTCCATCCTGTTTTCGGTGCTCACCACCCCTGACTCATGCCGCGCCACCGGGGCTCAGTTTCAGTTATGCTGTCCCAGCGAACAATCCTTGTTCACATTCTGAATGTAGATGGCATTGTTGCCAATCCGGCTATCCGCCCAAGCCAGGGCAGCAAGACCCGATTTCGCTTTGTCAGCAACCAGCCCGAACGGGCTCACAGCAGTTGTAGAAACCGGAAACTGCGCGCACACAACATTTCCGCCGCCGTCTAACTTCGTCGCCTGAATCGTCGACGATGTAAAGCTCGCCTGATCAACCCAGAAGACCAGTGCCCCGCTGCCGGTCTGCACGTTCTCGACGAAAATCTGCGAATCCGCACCAAGCGGCACCAGCGTCAAACCAGTCTGGCCCCATTTTCTCACGCCGGTACTGTCGAACTTCTGCGCAGACACACCATTGGTGAACTGGTTAGAGTCTTCCTCGGTCCAGAACAGAAACGTCTCGTCGGTGGCGGCACGGTAGGACGCGGAGGGCGAGACCCTGACGTTGGCCGTGTTCGTCGAGGCTGCTGACCCGTTGTGCGGGAAAGCTTCGCTGCCGTCCGCGCGGATGTGCTGCGCAAAGCACTGCAATGCTGGTGAGCTCGTATACCAGGCAAACACCGCCCCCCCGCTGCCGTCAGGAACGAAGTACGGAAAGTTGCCAAACTGCAGTGAACCTTGATCGAAGATGCTGAGGTTCTGCGCCCCCCAAAGCAGGGCACCGGTTGACGAGAGCTTATTGGCCCGCAGCTGCCGGTCGCTTCCAAACCCCTGGTCTCTTACAAAGGACAGAATCACCGATCCATTGTCCGCAGCGTGCAAATCGGACACCGAATAGTTGAACCCCGATTCACTGAACACGATGCCTGCGCCCCACAGGGGATGGCCTTTGGCGTCGAGCCTCTGCAGCACGACGTTGCTGTCGCTGGTCCAGGCCACGACTACATCGCCGTCGCTGGTGCCTGCAATCTTTGGCGCGGCGTGGAAGCTGGTGCGATCATGCGTAAGCTGCACCCCACGCGGTCCCCACAAAAGCCCTCCTTCGGGGCCGATTTTCTCCGCCGTGACCTGCTGATTAGAGCCATCGCGCGTATCCAGGAAAGCCAGCAGCGCGCGGCCCTTGCTATCGATGTCCAGGCCGTAGTCCTGGGTGGAACTGTTGCCCAGGTCGGCGACCAGCGCCCCATTGTGCGGCAACTGCTCTACCCCGGCGGGGTTCAGGCGCTGCACATAAACGTCGTAGCCAATCGGAGGCGGAGTGCTAGGGTCGGAATCGAACCAGCTCACGTACCACCCATTGCCACTCAGCGGCCTTATCTTTGGCTGGACCTGGTCATTTCCGTTGCCCTTGTCTGCCAGCGGAAGGTTCACGGAGGGATCCGATGACCACTGGCCCCACGCAGTGGAAGCGAGTATGAGGCAAAGAAAAAGTGCCGCGCCATGCACAAACCTGGTTTTCATCGAATCCTCCTGATCCGCCTTGCGGTCTAGAACCCGCTCGGAAGGCCGGATTGCGGACTTTACTACCCCCGAGTCGGAGAGTCAATTCTGGTGTGACCGCCGGTTATGGAGCGTTGCCGCTCATCGCTAGCCGGGGTTATAACCGCCCGTGGAGGGGGAAGGGAGGGCGGATCGTGGAGCCGAGGCAAACAAAACTCCTTGCTCTCACGAGTGAAGGCAATCCTCTTCTGTTCCGCAGTGCCGAAATCAAACTGGCGACATCTGGTCACAGAGCCGAGTGACAATCGGCAATAAATCGCCGAAGGCTCCAGTTTTTGGTATGACCGCGTCGACCAGTTGGCGAGTCTCCTCGGGGATCTCGCTGCCGGAGACCATGACCACCAGAGTTTCCGGTCTGACGCGCCTTATCTCAAGAGCGACCTGGTGCCCATTCATTTCCGGCATGTGGTAATCGAGAAGCACCACGTCAAAGCGACAGATCGTCGCAAGTCTCAGTCCTTGCGAGGCGGATACCGCTGTAATCACGATGTAACCCGATGTCTCAAACAGCGATCTCTCGTACTCCAAAATCGCCTGGCTATCATCGATACACAGGAGCATTCTCCCTGGTCCTCGATATGCTCGGGTCATAGGAACCTCCAAAGATGAGCAGCCCAGCCTATGTGGGGTGAAGTGGGTATATTTAAGGAAGCCAGGCTGCCCTTCCACTTCTGCACGGAGAACCCCAAATCGAAAGGCTCGACTCGCAATTCCCCACTATCGTGTAAAGGAGTTTGCCCGGGAACTTGAGCCTTGTCTGTTCAAAATCGCACAAGTTTGCATAATCGGGCCCGGTGCGGTTGCCACCATTATTCGATGCTCGCGACTCGTAGAACATAGTTATAATGACGCACACATGCACGCCCCGGATGGAACTATCAAGGCGCGGGGTTTTCTGGGAGGTACTTATGGCCCGTGGTAAAGCGCGGCCTTTTGACCCCAGGGCTTACCTGGCCCAGAGCGGCCTGGGAAGAGCCATGGTGCAATATCGAAAAAACCGAACCATCTTCGCCCAGGGACAACCTGCTGACGCGGTGTTTTACATTCAGAAAGGGCGAGTCAAACTCTCGGTCCTGTCCAAGCAGGGCAAAGAGGCTACGATTGCGCTGCTGGGACAGGATGAATTCATGGGCGAGGGATGTATTACCTCGGACCAGCCTAAGCGCATGGCATCGGCCACCGCAATTACAGACTGTTCTGTACTTAGAATCGAACGAAAGACGATGCTGAGCGTGTTGCACCGCGAACACGCATTCTCCGACCTGTTTGTCGCCTATCTGGTCACGCGCAATTCTCAGATTCAAGAGGATCTGGTGGATCAGCTCTTTAACTCGGCTGAGAAACGCCTGGCGCGGACTCTCTTGCTGTTGGCCCGCTTCGGCAAGGATGGCAGATCAGAAGTCGTGCTGCCTAAGATAAGCCAGGAAACTTTGGCAGAAATGATCGGAACCACGCGGGCACGAGTCAATTTCTTTATGAATCGGTTCCGGCGTCTGGGTTTCATTCAGTACAACGGTGGATTGGAGATTCACAGTTCGTTGCTCGACATCGTGCTTCACGACTAAGAAGTCGCCAACTCGCCGGTTGTGGGAGTTACCCAGCCTCGCCACCGCTTATCGCCGGATCCTGGCTGCCCGCTCGGCATGCAAATGCTGCAGCGCCTGGACCCTGATTTCCCCGCGTTGCAGCGCCGCAATCCCCTCCGCCGCGGCCCGCGCTGCCGACAGTGTGGTAATCGTCGGAATCCTCGCGTTCACCGCCGCCCGCCGAATGGCTTTCTCATCGAACCAGGGCTCCAGGCCCGTAGGCGTATTCACGATGAGCTGGATGCGCTCGCCCTTGATCAAGTCCACCACGTTGGGACGTCCCTCTTTTACTTTGTAGACCCGTTCCACGATCATCCCGGCCTGTTCCAGAATGTCGGCGGTGCCGGCGGTGGCCACCAGTTTGAAGCCCATGTCTACAAAACGGCGTGCCAGCTCGGCGGCTTGCGGTTTGTCGTGGTCGGTGACGCTGATAAACACCGTGCCCTGAGTCGGCAATTTCTGCCCTGCAGCCATCTGCGCCTTGGCAAAGGCCTCGCCGAAACTGTCGCCCACGCCCATGACCTCTCCGGTGGACTTCATCTCCGGACCCAGCACTGTATCCACGCCGGGGAACTTGTTCCACGGAAACACCGGCGACTTCACGTAGTAACCGCGGCCGGTATCCAGGTCTGCACGCCGCTCGATGTACTCGGGCAGAAACTCGCGCAGTTTGCGTCCAGTCATCAGCCGAGCAGCAATTTTCGCCAGCGGAACGCCGGTAGCTTTTGAAACGTAAGGCACGGTGCGCGAAGCCCGCGGGTTCACTTCGAGAACATAGACCGTACCACCCTCGGAACTGCCTTTGGAACTCCCGTTGCTGCGCGGAATGGCGAACTGAATATTCATCAGCCCGATCACCTTCAGCGCCCGCGCCAGCTTGAAGGTGTAGTCGCGCATGCGTTCGAGCAGGTGCTGCGGGATGTCCACGGCGGGCAGCACGCAGGAAGAATCTCCAGAGTGAATCCCTGCCTCCTCGATATGCTGCATAATTCCGCCGATCACCACGTCCTCGCCGTCAGAAAGCGCGTCCACATCGACCTCGATGGCGTCCTCCAGGAAGTGATCAATCAGCACGGGACGGTCCTGCGAGTACTCGACCGCCTCTTTCATGTAGCGGACCACGGTTTCCTCGTCGTAAGCGATGACCATGGCGCGTCCGCCCAGCACGTATGAGGGACGCACCAGCACCGGGTACTGCACCCGCTTGGCGCCTTCAATGGCTTCTTCCACTGAGGCCACCATCACGCCCGGGGCTTGCGGAATATCCAGTTCTTCCAGGAGCTTGTTGAACCGTTTGCGATCTTCCGCTAGGTCGATGCACTCAGGCGAGGTGCCAATGATGCTTACCCCTGCAGCCTTAAGAGGAAGTGAGAGGTTGAGCGGCGTCTGGCCGCCAAACTGCACGATCACGCCGACCGGAGCGTTCGAGGCCGTTTCATGCTCGTAAATTGCAAAAACATCTTCCAGCGTCAGCGGCTCAAAGTAGAGCCGGTCGCTGGTGTCGTAATCGGTCGACACCGTCTCCGGATTGCAGTTGATCATGATGGTCTCGTAGCCATCGTCGCGCAGGGCAAAAGCCGCGTGGCAGCAGCAGTAGTCGAACTCAATTCCCTGCCCGATGCGGTTCGGCCCGCTGCCCAGGATGACCACTTTTTTCTTGTCGGTCGGTGTCGCCTCGTCCTCTTCTTCGTAAGTCGAGTAAAGATACGGCGTGAAGCTCTCAAATTCCGCTGCGCAAGTGTCGACCCGCTTGTACACCGGCGCGATGCCATGTTTCTTGCGCAGGTGTCGAACTTTTTCCTGCGCCCCTTTCCCGTCGAGCCGCCACACACCCGCAAGCCGGCCATCGGAAATTCCCATGCGCTTGGCGTCGCGCAGCACCTCGGTGGGAATCGACTCCATCGGGTGCTTTTCCAGTTCCAGCTGCATGTCGTTAATTTCTTTGAGCTGGTACAGGAACCATGGATCCATCGAAGTCATGGTCGCCAGCTGCTTGACCGTGTGTCCCTGGCGCAGAGCGTAACGTACGTAGGAAAGCCGCTCAGGATGGGGCGTGACCAGGCGCTGGGTGAGAATCTTGGGCTCGATCTTTTCTGACCCAACTTTCTTGCCAGTATCGAGCGCGCGCACGCCCTTGAGCAGCGCTTCTTTGAAAGTCCGGCCTATGGCCATGACTTCGCCGACGGACTTCATTTGCGGGCCCAGGTTCTCGTCCGCCCCGGGAAATTTTTCGAACTGCCACTTGGGAATCTTCACCACCACGTAGTCGAGCGTGGGCTCAAAGCAGGCCGGGGTCTTGCGGGTAATGTCGTTGCGGATTTCATCCAGCGAATATCCCACCGCCAGCTTGGCCGCGATCTTGGCAATCGGGAACCCCGTGGCCTTCGAAGCCAGCGCCGACGACCGCGACACGCGCGGGTTCATCTCAATGACCACCATGCGCCCGGTCTGTGGATGAATTCCAAACTGAATATTCGATCCGCCGGTCTCGACGCCGATCTCGCGAATCACGGCGATGGCCGCGTCGCGCATCATCTGATACTCGCGGTCGGTCAGCGTCTGCGCCGGGGCCACGGTGATCGAATCACCGGTATGCACGCCCATGGGATCAAAGTTCTCAATCGAGCAAATGATGATGACGTTGTCCTTGAGGTCACGCATCACTTCCAGTTCGAATTCCTTCCAGCCCAGCACCGACTCTTCAATCAGGGCCTCGTGTACGGGAGAGAAATCCAGCCCGCGAGCCAGCACTTCCATCAACTCTTCGCGGTTATAAGCGATGCCGCCGCCCGATCCGCCCAAGGTGAACGAAGGACGAACGATGACCGGGAACCCAATTTTTCCGGCAAATTCCAGCCCGTCCTTCAGATTGCCGACCAGCGCCGACTTGGGCACGTCGAGGCCGATCTTCTGCATTGCGTCTTTAAAATAGAGCCGGTCTTCCGCTTTCTTGATGGCGCTGATCTGCGCCCCGATGAGCTGGACGTTGTACTTCTCCAGGATGCCGCCGTCCGAAAGCTCGATGGCGAGGTTGAGCGCCGTCTGCCCGCCAACGGTTGGAAGAATGGCAAACCCCGCGCTCGGCGACAGCTCGCGCTCCACCCGAATGATCTCCTCCAGATAATCGCGCGTCAGCGGCTCAATGTAAGTCCGGTCGGCAAGATCGGGGTCGGTCATGATGGTGGCCGGATTGGAATTGGCCAGCACCACTTCGAAGCCCTCCGCCTTGAGCGCCTTGCAAGCCTGCGTCCCGGAGTAATCAAACTCCGCCGACTGGCCAATGATGATAGGGCCAGAGCCGATGATCAGGATTTTAGAGATGTCAGTTCTTCTGGGCATTCGTTAAGCAGTCTTGTTCGATTCCTCTTGGTATCTTGCGACGCGCCTGAAAGGAGCGCCCTTTCAAAGCCCGTTCGCACTCGGACCTCACGCCTAGCTACTTCTTAAACTCCTCCATCATCTTCACAAAATCCTTAAACAGATAGTGCGAATCATGCGGCCCCGGACTTGCCTCCGGGTGATACTGCACGCTGAACAGCGGCAAGTTGCGATGCCGCATGCCTTCCAGCGTGTTGTCGTTCAAATCCATGTGCGTCAACTCAACTTCGCTCTGTGGCAGTGAGTCCGGGTCAACGGCAAAGTTGTGGTTGTGCGCCGTGATCTCGACTTTGCCGCTCTGCAACTGTTGCACCGGATGGTTCCCGCCGTGGTGACCGAATTTCAGCTTGTAGGTTTTTCCGCCCAGCGCGATCCCGGTCAGCTGATGCCCCAGGCAAATCCCAAAGATCGGCATGCGTCCCATCAGGCGCCGAATGTTGTCGACCGCATAAGTGCACGGCTCCGGATCCCCCGGCCCATTCGACAGGAACACCCCGTCCGGCTTGAGTGCGATCACGTCTTCGGCCTTGGTCTGCGCCGGGACCACCGTCACCTTGCAGCCTTCGCCACGCAGCTTGCGCAGGATGTTGTGCTTGATGCCGTAGTCGTACGCCACCACGTGAAACCGCGGCGGCTCGTCTTTCACGCCCACTACTTCGTCCGGCAGATGCGAGCGCTCGCCGGTCTCCCACACGTAGGTGTTCTTGGTGCTGACGACCTTCGCCAGGTCGGTGCCATCCATCTTCGGAATCGAGCGCGCCTTGGCAACCAACTTCTCCGCGTCGTGCTCCAGCGTCGAGACCACGCCCCGCATCACGCCATGGTCGCGCAGATGGCGCACCAGCGCCCGCGTATCGATATCGCCCAGCACCGGCACCTTGAACTGTTCCAGGTACTCTTCGGCCACTTGCGACGAGCGCCAGTTGGAGCTCACCCGCGAAAATTCGCGGACGATCAGGCCCTCAATATAGGGATGGGTGGATTCGTTGTCTTCGGCGTTGGTGCCGTAGTTGCCAATTTCAGGATTGGTAAGGACGACGATCTGGCCGGAGTAGGAAGGGTCGGTGAAAATTTCCTGATAGCCGGTGATGGAAGTATTAAAAACTACTTCCCCGTGACATTCGCCCTTAGCACCGTAGCCTTTGCCGCGGAAGACCCTGCCGTCTTCCAGCGCAAGAATGGCTTGCATTCATTCTCCGGGGGAGTGGATTTTATGAATTCTAGCAGAAAATCAGAATTCAGGGGGCAGGCGGCAGGCGTCTACTTTAGGAGATTTGCAGAACGTCCTGTTGCGACGAGAATGTCCTCTGGGTCTGGCTCGGGAACCGCTACAGCCCCAGATCGCGGACGCGGTTTAGGTCTAAGCGGAGAGCACACAAGTGCATCCGGATCGTCAGGCGTCGGCGGGCTACTAGGTGAGGATTTCGAAGCCGGAGGAATAGTCGGCTCTTTTTGCGGGGCTACGCCCTTCTTGGTTTTGCGTCGTCGCTTATCGCGCCCCTTTCCCATCGTCTATGGGTAGCCTGCGCCCCGCGACCTGCCACCTGAAGACTGCCTCACCGCAGCCTACCCACCTTATTCATCGGCCAATACCCAAACACCGCCTTGCCGAAGATGAACGACGAGTCTACCGGCCCGAAGTCCCGGCTGTCGTTCGACATGGTGCGGTGATCGCCCAGCACGAAATAGCTGTGCGGCGGGACCACGATTTCCGGGTAGGAGCGGTTATCGGCATAAACTTCCGGCACGTAATCTTCTTCGATCGCGTCGCCGTTGACGAATACCTGGCCATCGGCGATGCGAATGTGGTCCCCCGCCAGGCCGATCACGCGCTTGATAAAGCTCTTCGAGGGATCGCGAGGATAACGGAACACAATGATGTCGCCACGCTCAATGGGTTCCAACCGGTAGACGAACTTGTTGACGAAGATGCGTTCCTGGTCGGCGAGCGAAGGCATCATGCTGGTGCCTTCCACCTTCACCGGTTGGTAGAGAAAGATGATGATGAAGGCGGAAATGCCCAGCGAGAGGATCAGGTCGCGCAACCACACGGTGAGCACGGGGACGGTCCGCGAACTCGTCGATCTGACTGGGGCTTCGCTGACCACGTTGCGCTGCTGGTGACCCGGTTCCGGCATATGGTATCTGATTATACGGATGGCGCCCCGGGCTTTGAAGATGCCCTCGACCCAAAAGCTGCGCCGCGGCTCCGCGGGGCCACTGCCAACGCCGCGCGATTCGGGTTACAATAACCCAACTGAGGACATAGGACTATGCTTAGACGTGGGTTGACCCTGGCTTTTCTGTTCCTGGTAATCCTGGCGGTTTCCGCTCCCTGGGCCATTTCCCAGGACGAAGAAGAACAAGGCCCGGTGCCGGCTTTCAATGCGGGCCCTCCAGCCAAGGGCACCAAGCTCCCGCCCATTCTGACCAAGGACCAGCTTTGGGGGGAAAACGCCCAGAACGCTTACCAGACCCACGCCTATGAGCTGGCGGCCAAGATTCCGACCGTCATCCACCAGCAACCGTGCTACTGCTATTGCGACCGCATGGGGCACAACAGCCTGCACAGCTGCTTTGAAAACGTCCACGGAGCGCAGTGCGCCACTTGCCTGAAAGAGCTGTACTACTCCTATTCCCAGCACGCCAAAGGAAAGACGGCGGCGCAGATCCGCAAAGGGATCATCGCAGGCGAGTGGAAGAAGGTTAACCTGGAAACGGCGGCGGCGATCAACTAGCGCCGGGCCGAGTGTTGGCTTGCAGTTCACCGGTGGCTGGGTTGACGCGTATGGAAAAGCCGCGTATAACCTGCTCCCACCGGTAGCTGGAGACTTTTTTCCACAGCCGGTATTTGGAGTCTCAGGGACGCGCAGTCCGGAGGCACAGCCGGATGACCAAGAAGCCGCCAGTAAAAGTTAAACAAACTTCATCTAAGATAAACAAAAGAGGCATACTTACGAAGAGCAGGGGAAGAGTTTTGCAGATGGCCCAGAAGACCACACCCAAGAAGTCGGTGGGAAACGACCCCCATTTTGCACAAGCGGTGCAAAACTACGAGGCCGGCCTCCGCGCGATGCAGGAGCACAAGTTCGAGAAAGCCAAGACCTACCTGCAGAAGGTGATTGGAGGGGCAAGCAAGGAACTGGCGGACCGGGCGGCGGTGCATTTGAGCTCCTGCAACCAGCACTCCGAGCGCGCCGCCACCCAATTCAAGACTCCGGAAGAGCACTACGATTACGCTGTCTCCCTGATGAACGTGGGCGACTATGTGAGCGCCCGAGAGCACCTGGAGAAACTCGCCAAGCAGGCGCCAAAAGCCGATTACGTCGCCTACGGACTGGCTGCCCTCGACTGCCTCACCGGCCACGTGGAAGACGCGCTTCGCCACCTGGACGAGGCCATCCGTCTGAATCCGGCGATTCGGTTTCAGGCCAGGAACGACTCCGACTTCCACAACCTGGCGGAGGATCCCCGCTTCACCGAGTTGCTTTACCCCGATCCCGGAGCGGAGTTGGCCGCGTCCGCTGCCGACGACGAGGACCGCTAGGCAGCGGCCATGACCGATCCCCAGCCGCACCCCGGTCACGGCTTGCACGTGGTGGCCATCGGAGGCGGCACCGGCCTCTCTACCCTGCTCAAGGGCTTGAAGTGCTACGTCGCACCTCCCGCCGAGCGCTCCCCTATCGCAAACCAGCCATCCATCCAGGAACTTTGCGCCGTAGTCACGGTCAGCGATGACGGCGGCTCCAGCGGACGCCTGCGCAAAGAACTGAACATGCTGCCGCCGGGCGACATCCGCAATTGCATCGTCGCCCTCTCCGAGGATGAAGCCCTGCTCTCGCGGCTCTTCCAGCACCGTTTCATCAAGGGTTCGGGGCTGGAGGGCCACAGCTTCGGCAACCTTTTTTTGGCGGCGCTGACCTCCATCACCAGCGATTTCAGCGAGGCGGTGCGGCTGTCGTCGGAAATCCTGCTGACCCGCGGACGAATCTTTCCCGCCACCACCGCCAACATTGAACTGGAAGCGTTGATGGAAGACGGCACCCGGGTTCTGGGGGAAACGAAAATCACGGCCAGCAAAGGCCGGATCAAAGAACTATTCCTGGTGCCGCCGGACGTCGAGCCCATGCCCCAGACCCTGGAAGCGATTGCCCGCGCCGACCTGATTACGGTCGGCCCCGGATCGCTGTTCACCAGCCTGATTCCGAACCTGCTGGTGCGCGGTATCGCCCAGGCAATCGTGAACTCATCCGCTGTCAAGGTCTATGTCTGCAACCTGATGACGCAGGCCAATGAGAGTCTTGGCTTGACCGCTGCCGACCACATCCGCGCCCTCAACGGTCACGCCGGCTCCCGAATCTTTGATTACACACTGATCAACCGCACCCCGGCGTCACCGGAACTGAAGGCCAAGTACGCGCTCGAAGGCGCCGCCCAGATCGTGAATGATCTGGACGCGATCGAAGCCCTTGGCGTGTGCCCGGTGCTGGGCGACTATCTCGACGAGGGCATGGTAGCCCGCCACGCCACCGATCGTGTCGCCAAAGACCTGCTGCAAGTCGCCACCCAGTCAGCAAAACCCAAGAGCACCTCCGCCCACTAGACTGTAGCGCTGGCATCCCGCCGGCGGGACACCAACACAACCGTCGCGGTATATTGATTCCGCATGCCGAAATCCAAAATCCATTCACCCAGAGTGGCCATTGCCATCATGGCCGCGGGAAAAGGCACGCGGCTGAAGTCGAAGCATCCCAAAGTGCTGCACGAAGTCGGAGGTAAGCCGCTGCTCGCCCATGTCATTGCAGCGGCCGTGCAGGTTGTGCCGCCGAAGGACATCTACGCCATCATCGGCCACGAAGCTGACCGCGTGCGCGAAGCTGTAGCCCATACCGGAATCAACTTCGTGCTGCAGAACCCGCAGCGCGGCACCGGCCACGCCCTGATGGTTGCCCGCGAAGCCCTCGCCTCCTATGACTGCGTGCTGGTGCTTTCCGGGGACGCACCGCTCATTACTCCGCAAACCATCACCAAGCTGCGCGACTTCCACAACTCCAAGAAAGCCGCGATGACCCTGCTTACCGCGGTGCTCGCTAACCCGTTTGGTTATGGCCGGGTAGTTCGTAAGAGCGCCAAAAGCGACGACGTCCGCGCCATCATCGAGCAGAAAGCCCTCACCCCGGCGCAGAACAAGATCCGCGAGATCAATGCCGGGTTTTACGCCTTCCGCGCGGAAACGCTGTTCCGCCATATCGACCGGCTCAGTACCGATAATCCGCACGGCGAGTTTTATCTCACCGACATGGCAGCCATTCTCGGCAAAGCCAAAGCGCGGGTCGTCGCCATCGCTGCCAGCGACCCCTATGAAGTGCTGGGTGGCAACACCCGCGCCGAGCTGGTGGATATCGACCAGCGCATGCGCGCCGCCAAATGCCAGCAGCTCATGGCCGATGGCGTGACCATCTTTTATCCACAGACCTGCGTGATTGATAGCGATGTCCAGATCGGCGCGGACACCGTCATCGAGCCCTTTGTCCAGATACTGGGCAAGACCCGCCTCGGCAGCGACTGCAGAATCCGCTCTTACAGCGTCATCAACAACTCCCAAGTCGGCGACGGAGTCCTGGTTCGTCCCGGCTGCGTGCTGGAGGAAGCCCGGGTCAAAGCCGGCGCGATGCTTGGCCCGTTCTCCCACCTGCGTCCGGGCAGCGAGATCGGCGAAGGCGCACACGTCGGTAATTTTGTCGAGACCAAGAAAATCAAGCTGGGCAGGGGCTCCAAGGCCAATCACCTGACCTACCTGGGAGACGCCGAGATCGGCGCGGGCGTGAACATTGGCGCTGGCACCATCACCTGCAACTACGACGGGGTGAATAAACATACGACGGTGATCGAAGACGGCGTGTTCATCGGCAGCGATTCCACGCTGGTGGCCCCGGTGCGGATCAAGAAGGGTGCATACGTCGGAGCCGCGTCGTGCATCACCGACGATGTACCGGAAGACGCGCTGGCCATTGGACGGGCACGGCAGATGGTGAAGGAAGGCTGGGCGAAGACCAAGCGCGAGCAGATGAAAACAGCAAAAGAAAAGCGTTAAGAACGTAGTCGGGAGTCAGGAGTCGGGAAGAACCAAACCGCTTGAACCTGACTCCTGACTCCTGTTTACCGCGACACGGCCGCAAACAGGTCCGAGTGCAGCAGCGACTGAAATTTCTTGTCGTCGGTCTTGAAGTGCAGCTGAAGGTTTGAGCTGTCGGAGTTGACGGTCACGCTCTCCAGCGCCATCTTCTCCGTCGGGGTAGCGGTCATCTTGCGATACAGCACGCCAGCCTTCACCAGTGTTGACAGGGTCGCGGCGGTAGTCGAATCCGAGGTAATGACGTCCAGGTCGAAGTTCACCCCGTCGGAGAAATTCATGGTATAGCGCGAGCCCAACAAGCGCTTCTTGATGGTCTCGTAATCGGCCAGCTTGGAAGCATCCCCCAAGGTGGACCGCAACATGTTCTGGGTACCCTGCTGGTCGAGAACGCTCCACACCATTCCCGAATCGACCGAGCCGATCATGTCCGCGACCTGGTTGTTGGAGTCGAGAGTAGTTACGTAACCATCGCGGGTATCCAGCGCACCCTGGATGGCGCTGCGGTCGCCGAACAGCAGAGTGCTGTCATCAAGAAAAGTCATCTGCATGCCGCTCGACATCGGCCACAGGTCGGAGTTGCGCACCTTGATAGGCTTCACTTTCTGCAGCCGCATCTTCTTGAAAAAAGCTTTGGTCGGAAACAGGCCCTGGGCGATACCCACGATGCGAATGTCCTTCTTGGCCGTGCGATAAGAGGCGAAGGTGAGTTGGTCCACATCCTTATCGGGATCAATGCCGACGCCCTTCAGCGCTCCCTCAAACTGCTTCAGGCTGTCTGGCAACACCTGCTGCTTAAGAGCCTGCGCCGTCTCCGAATTACGCAGCGCGCGATAGTCCACGGAAATGACCTGCTGCAAGTCGGAGGGAATGACCGCCCGCGCCGAACTGCCCAACGGCAATGCCCACGCCGCCAACGACGACAAAAGAAGTACGCACAAACATACCTTCCAAATCTTCATAACACCGCCTCTAGGGTTGTACCTGCTTGGATGCAGGCTCCACGCCTTCCTGTCAACTGGATGTGGATTAATTGTAAGCCAATTGGCTCGTCCCCAGAGCAAACGAAAGTGCAATAGGGTGTAATCAGAACGGTGCGGGACAACCGTCTTGCAGGACAATCCCGCGGCGGGTAGCGCCGGCCGGCCATTCACGCCGCAGAGTTGGGAAGGGCACGAGTTTAGCCTTGCCGCAAATGCCGCAGCATGAGGAAGGCTTTAGCCGTTGAGGTTTAGCCTCTTATGACTGCTTCAATGCCTGCGCCCGAGTCCGCATCTGGGAAGCGAACGCCTGGTCCTTCAACGATTCCAGATTGATCTCCACGTTGGCCAGGGCGCCTTCCATCGCCGCCCGGGCCAGGGCCACCGCTGTGGTCAAATCAGACTTCATGTTAGGACTGGTCATGGCCTTGAGCTTCTCTGCCATGCCCGCCACTTCGCTCGCCCGCTCCGCCACGCTCAACGGCACGCTGGTCGCCTGCTTCAAAGCCGCATCAATAATCCCGTCGGCGTTGGCCGATTCCTTCGCCTGTTTGTAGGCTTTCATGACCGCGTTATAGGACTCGGCATCCGCATCAATCGCCGCCTTCAACTCCTCCCGCAACTGCCCTAGACGCGCGATCGCTTCGCTCAACTGGCGTTCGTATTGCAAGTAGGCTTTCTTGCCGCGCGACATCGTCGCCACCATAGTCGCGAGTCCCGCCGCCATGGCTGCGCTGGCCGCCGCCGCACTGCCGCCACCCGGCGTCGCTGTGGGCGCTGCCAGTTGCTCCACAAACGGCTCTACTCCAGCGCGCAAGCCACCAATCGCCATCTTGCCGCCCATCACTGCTGTCAGGCGATTTTCAAGAATCAGCGAGGAATCAAAATGCTCTACCTGCAGAAACCATTCCGCGGCCGCCTCCAACGCCTTCTTGGGAATCAGGCCCACAATCTCGCTGCTGGTCGGCATCACCCCGTAGCGCTCGGCTTCCCGCTTCACCAGTTCGAACACGCGATGAATCGGAGTTTGCTCGAAGTCGGTCAGGTTCATGGAAACCTGCGCCTGCCCCCGGACCAGGAAGCCCGCACCCTTTACGAAACGCAGGCCGCCATTGGAAGACCGCACTGCCTTGGCAATTTTCTTGGCAATATCTACATCGGAAGTATTCAGAAACACGTTGTAGGCCACCAGGAACTTGCGCGCACCCACCACCGTGGCCCCCGCCGTGGGATGCACCCGCGGTTCGCCGAAGTCCGGCTTGCGCGCCGGGTTGGTCGCGATCTCCGCGCGAATGCCTTCAAACTGGCCGCGGCGTATATTCTCCAAATTCTGCCGCTCCGGCGTAGCCGCCGCCGCCTCGTACAGATAAACCGGAATCTGGAAACGCTTCCAGATCTGCTCCCCGACGTGGCGAGCCATGGTGACGCAATCTTCGATGGTCACGCCTTCGATGGGAATGAACGGCACCACGTCCGCCGCTCCCATCCGGGGATGCGCTCCCTGGTGCTTGGTCAGGTCAATCAATTCGGCGGCCTTGCCCACGCCACGAATCGCGGCTTCCTGGATCGGCTCCCGTTCGCCGACCAGCGTGATCACGCAGCGGTTGTGGTCAGCATCCATTTCACGGTCGAGCAGGTAGACGCCGCTGACTTTCATGGCATCGAGGATGGCATCTACTTTGGCTTTGTCACGGCCTTCGGAAAAATTGGGAACACATTCCACCAAGGTTGACATAAGGCAGAAGAATAGCTGGCAGGCTCGCGTAACTGCAAATCAGGGGACAGACAGGTAGCAGGTCAGTTGACCTGCTACCGTCGCACCAAGGAGTGATCAACAAAGGGAAGGCTGCAAAAAGACGGATCCATCAGGTTGCCCCGGACCCCCCGGTCAAGGAAGCAGAAGCTCTCACAGTGCAGCGTCAGAGCAGGACGCGTTGCGCGACGCATCCAAGTGGGCTGCGCTGGGAAAGTCACCGTGATGGACCCACACCCGCTGTAGATGCGCAACCCAATGCGAAGTTACAGACCGGATGAAAAATCAGGGATATCGCGGCAGGATCTTGTATGTTATTGAAACGCCGACACTTCAAACAAAGGTCGCTAGTGCTTGCCCCGCCGTCCCGGGAGGAATTTCCCTATGCCCAGCCGTACCTGGACGGTGTTGACTCCAGGATTCGGAGAAGTAAGCCCCGAATTGGAAATGTGCATGTAGCGGATTTCCAGGCTCCAGTTACGCTTGTTTCCGAGGAAATACGTCCCCAGCGCAGCCCCGGAGGTAAAGTTCACTTTTGAAGTTCCGAGGGGAACCTCTTCAGAAGTGAAGAGTGTGCCGCCGGCCAGTTCAATGTAGGGAACGACACTTCCGCGAGTAGCGAAGTTCCACTTGAGGTTCAGCGGGTTAAGTGCCACGCCGTAGGCGGTGTTGGCCGGCTGGAAAACCATGAACAGGGGCACCGCGTCGACGGCATACTCGAACCGCCCCTTCAGAAAGCCGGGACCATAGGGGCGGGTCAAGATCCAGCCATAGCGCAGGCCGATGTTCCACACCCCGGTCTTGCTGGTGCCGCCGCTGACCGAGTGGCCGCCACCACTCCATAGCTGTAACTCGCGGCCACCGTCTTCCGGCCGGGTCTGCGACCAGGCCAGCGACGCGCCCAACAACAGTGCCATCAAAAGAGCTCTTTTCATGCGAAGCTGGCCACGATACAGGAAAGTCTGGGTGATGACAAATAAAGAGAAGTTCGGTTTCCAGTCGCGACGCGGCGACATTCGTTAGCCGGGCACGTGAGCGCCGGGTTGACTACAGCCCCAATCCGCCGTCCACCGCCAGTACCTGTCCGGTAATGAAATGCGGCGCCGTAGCGAAGAAAAGAACGGCACTGGCGATCTCCTCCCCGGTCCCGTTGCGCCGCATCGGCGTTTGCCGGGCCATGCGTTTCATGAAAGCTGCCGCCGATTTCTCTCCCAGATCAATCATGCCCGGAGCTACGCAGTTCACCGCGATCTCCGGGGCCAGCGCTTTCGTCATCACCCGGGTCAACATGTGCACCGCCGCTTTCGACGAGCAGTAGTGCGCGTGGTCGGCCCAGGGACGCAATCCGCCGAGCGAGCCCATGTTGATGATTTTTCCCTTGCGCGCGCGCAGATACTTCACCGCCTCCTGCGAAACCAGAAATGGTCCGCGGGTATTGGAGGCGAAGATCGCGTCCCACTGCTTGAGCGTGAGCTTCTCGAACTCGACGGTTTCATAGTTGGCCGCGTTGTTCACCAGGATGTCGAGCCCGCCCAGTTCCTTGACCGCCTCTTTCAGCGCCGCCCGGACACTCTTCTGGTCAGTTACGTCGCAACGCAACGAGACTGCCCGTACACCGAGGCTGGCTACATCGATGACTGTATGCTGCGCCTCGCGCGCGGAATTGCGGAACGTGATGGCGACGTCTGCCCCGGCCCGCGCCAGAGCCAGCGCACTGGCACGCCCGAGTCGCCGCGCTCCGCCGGTAATGAAAGCCGTCTTGCCTTGCAAAGGCTTCTGCTGCGAAGTCATCATCACGGGATTGTACCGTCCTGGGACTGCAAAAACTTGCATCTTGACTTGTTTTTCCCGCCGGTACAAACTCCACCCGTTCGATCCGATCGGCGATTAGAATCCGGCCCCGCCCGCACCACTGCAAGGAGATACCCGTCGTGAAATTATTCGTCCTGACCGGCTGCTTGTTTCTGACTCTTGCGCTCGCCCTCAACCCAGCCCAAGCGGTTACTTTCACCACTATTGATTTCCCCGGCGCGCTTCTCACCTCGGCCAACGGAATCAATTCCTCGGGCCAGATTGTGGGCCACTACAACGTCTCAGGGATCCATGGCTTTCTTCTGAGCGGCGGCGTTTTCACCACCATCGATTTTCCGGGGATCGGGGTCTCGACCTGGTGTGAAGGCATCAACGATAACGGTGACATTGCAGGCTGGTACATTGCTCCCGGCAACGTGCAACTTCATGGCTTCCTCATGCAGGGTGGAGTATTTACCACGCTGGACTTTCCCGGCGCCATATCCACCTCGGCCTGGGCCATCAATAACGCGGGCCAGGTCGTCGGCGAATACTCGACCGGAGTCGGCATCCACGGCTTTGTCTACCAGGCCGGAACCTATACCGACGTGACCGTTTCCGGCGCAACCTATACCCAGCTGAGGGGAATCAACAATGTCGGAGACATTGTGGGCAGGTTCGCTACTCTGACCGGCCATGACCACGGCCTTCTGCTCAGCAACGGCATCCAACATTTTCTGAATGTTCCTGGAGCCATCGCCACCTATGCCAACGGCGTCAATGACCGCAAGCACATTGTTGGCTACCAGGATCTCACTATTGGAAATAGCGGCTTCGCGTTCTTCCGGGGCAACTATATGGTCATCTCTAGAGCCGGCAGCAATGATGTCAAGGCTCTCGCCATTGATAACAACCTGGACATCGTGGGGGAATACACCGATCATCAAAGCGTTACTCACGGTTTCCTGCGGAACCCATAGGTCTGCCACAATCGGGTGGAAAAAAGTGCCCCAAAGTTGCTACACTCCCGGCATGTCGGGCGAGCGCCAGGTCGTCGTTTACTCTCGCAAAGGCTGCCACCTGTGCGAGATCGTGAAGGAAACCCTCACCAAACTGCACCGCCGCGGCGGCTTCATCTGGCACGAAGTTGATGTGGACCTCGACCCCGAACTGCGCCGCCTCTACAACGACGAAGTTCCAGTGGTCTTCATCGACGGCCGCAAGGCCTTCAAGTACCGCATGGACGAGCGCGAATTCCTCCGTAAGCTGGCCAGCTAAGAACACCTTCACCACGGAGACAGAGAGACACAGAGAAAATCCTCTAAAGACTGCACGGCCACGGAAAAACTGCGCACCTGCTAGCCGCCCCTGAATTCAGCAACGAATTTCTCTGTGACTCAGTGTCACCGTGGTGAAGGGTTGTTTGTTTCTAGTGCCCGAAGCCTTGCTGCTACAATTCCCGACGGATGCTCCGAACCCGTCTTTACGCTGACCCGCATGGGCGTTTCGTCCACGACGTAATTCTCGAAAGCTGTAATCGCTATCCCCAGAAAACCGCCATCATCGATTCGTCCTGCAATCGCCGCATCTCCTACGCCGAATACGGAGAACTGGTTCGTACCCTGGCTCATGGATTGGTGTCCGTCGGCCTCAAGCCCGGCGAAGTAGTCGGAATTTACCTGCCCAATTGCTGGGAGTTCTGCGCCACCTACCATGCCACCACGCTGGCAGGCGGAGTGCCGACCCTGCTGAACCCGACTTACCGCGAGCGCGAAGTCCGCTTCCAACTGGAGAACTCCGGCGCCGCCCTGCTCATCAGCGATGGCGAGAACCTCGAAGGCATCGACCTGGCCGGACTCCCCGATCTCCGCCGCGTCTACACTATGCGACATCCGCACGCGGGAGCCGAGGAGTTTCAGTCTCTGCTGCGCCCTGCGACCTGCGCCCTGCCCACTCCACTCGAGTCTTCCGAAAAAACTCTCGCAGCACTTCCCTACTCAAGCGGCACCACCGGCCTGCCCAAGGGCGTGATGCTCTCGCACTCCAACCTGGTGTCGAACGTGTTTCAGATCATCGGCCCGAATGGTTCCGGGTTCGCGCATGACGATGTTCTGCTTTGCTTCTTGCCGCTGTATCACATCTATGGATTGAATGTGGTCCTGAACCCGGCCCTCACCCTTGGCGCCACCCTCCTGTTGATGCCTCGCTTTAACGTGCCCAACTTGCTCGGCCTGCTGGTGAGCGAGGGCGTCACCACCATGCCCACTGTGCCCCCCGCGCTGAACGCTCTCACGCAGGCCGCCGAAGCCGGACAGTTTCCCAAAGGCTGCCGACTGCGCTGGGTAAAGTCTGGCGCGGCCCCGCTCGCCCCGGAACTGGCGCGACGCTTTACCGCACTGACCGGCTTGCTGGTCTGCCAGGGTTACGGCATGACCGAAGCTTCGCCAGTCACCCACATCGGATATCTTCAGCCCGAACTCTACAAACCAGAGTCCATCGGCCAACCCATGGCCCTCACCGACTGCCGCGTGCTCGACGCAAATGATCGTGAACTGGGACCCGGCGAACCCGGAGAGTTGGTCATGCGCGGTCCGCAATTCATGGTGGGCTATTGGAAGGAACCCGCCGCCACCGCCGCCGTGTTGCGCGATGGCTGGTACTGGTCGGGCGATGTCGTCTCCCGCGATCAGAATGACTTCTACTATGTGCTCGACCGCCGCAAGGAGCTGATCAAGTACAAGGGCTTCCCGGTCGCGCCCGCTGAGGTGGAAGCCTTGCTGATGGAACATCCCGCAGTGCGCGACTGCGGAGTCATCGGGCGCCCCGACCCGGCTGCGGGAGAAATTCCCGTGGCCTTCGTGGTGCTGCGAGAAGGCTTCCCCGGAACAAGCAAGCTGAAGGAAGAACTCTGCGGCTTCGTAGCCGACCGCCTAACCCACTACAAGCAGCCCCGCGAAATCCGCTTCGTAGAAGCGTTGCCCCGCACCCCATCGGGGAAGATCTTAAGAAGAGAGCTGCGGCAGGGACTGGCTTAGATTCACGCCATGCACTCGTGCGGTCGGGCCACGAGATTGCTCTTCCCCCGTGTCCCCCGCGGTTTTCATTTACTAAAATGCTAGACTCGGGGCGTCATGCGGACAGACATCCTGCCCCTCTGCGACAAGCACTTCCGCACCATGGAGGCGTGCATCGCCCCCTTCAGCGCCGACTACTCGATTGAGTTCTTCCGCTGCACCGAAAAATTCTGCGGACGCTGCTTCGGCGAACGCGTCGGCTACGTGAATCCCAAGCGAGGCGAGCCGCCCGTCCTCACCCCCGACCAGCCCCGTTGTGACATGCACGGACGCCCCATGTTCATCATCAGCCTCGACCGCCAGCGCAACCGCGTCAGCTACGCCTGCGTCGAACCTGACTGTCACGAAATCGTAATCAAATGCTGAATGTGTACATGTGGCGCGGGCGCCCTCGCCCTCGGCTTTTGACTTTCCGTTTTCCAAAGTCGGTCCCAAGCCATCGCGTCCCCACGAAACCCGGGATCGCACGGGGCCGGAACTTGTTCTTGCCGACTCGGACGTACAGAGTCTTCGCATCGAGGTCGATGTCTTGCAGCAAGGGCACGACTTCAATCGTCACCCTGACCTCGGCTTCGCCGAGAGCCACGCGGCCGCAATCAAACACACTGTAATCAGGGTTGAGAAAACAATGGGGGTGGTAAAGGCGTATCTCCAACTCAAAGCTGTGATTGCGACAAAGCAAATGGCGAGCGCCCACGCCATGCTGCGCACGCGTGCCAAAGTCTCTGCCGGAAGTCCCCCCAGCAGCCACGCTAATACCGCCGCGAACAAAAGAAACACGGAGAAAAAAAGCCCGAACGCACTGAAGAAGTCCCAATAAGTCCGGCTAAACCCTTGTGCATCAAAGTGGATGGACCGCATTAACCCAAGAACCGCGTCCGCCCCCCATGCCGGATTATTCTGGCGAAACCCAAACGTATGTCCGGCGGCAAAAAGCAGCAGAAGAACAGAAGCGATTCGATAAAGCGCAGAACTCTTCAAGCGTCCTCCGGCGTGCCAGTTCTGGCGCCAAAGTCTAGTCCGCACCCTTGGGCGTGTCAAAGGCACATTCGGCTAGATTCCGGTGAAATGACCCTCCAGCTAGTGTCTCCCTGTGTCATCCCTCGCGAAGTGGGTTTAGCAGCGATGGCTTACGATAGCGCGCAGCGGCGGGCCACTCGCCATGCATCGCCCCCTTCAGCGCCGATTACTCGATTGAGTTCTTTCGCTGTACGGAGAAGTTCTGCGGCCGCTGCTTTGGCGAGCGCGTGGGATACGTAACTCCAAAAAGGGGCGAACCGCCCGTACTCGTTCCCGGCCAGCCGCGCTGCGACATGCACGGCCGCCCCATATTCATCATCAGCCTCGACCGCCAGCACAACCGAGTCAGCTGCGCCTGCGTCGAACCCGGCTGTCACGAGATCGTGGTGAAAGGATTAGGTCCGCCTGATTGAGGGCTGGGGGCGGCCCGCTCTAGTCGGCGAGGCCGACGCGGCGCAGCAGTCCCTGGTAGCGCGGGTCGGAACGCACGCTGTCCAGGCGAGGATCGACTTTGAGCAGAATCATGCATTCCGACCGGCCTTCGTAGGCGTTGTTCAGCCAGTGGAACCCCCGGTCTGTTTGGCCCAGCAGGATGTAGCCCGTGCCTACCTCGTAAGCGCAGGAGTAGTGTTCGACTCTTTGTTTCTCGATCTCCCGCAGCGCTGCTGCAGCTTCGCTTTTGCGCCCGGCAAGCGCGTACACGTTGGCGCGGAAGGACGCGATAAGCGGACCGTCGTCATACTGACGTGCCAAGTCCGCATGCTGCAGCGCTTCCGGCACGTGTCCTTCCTTCGCGTACGCCATTCCCAGAAAGACCTGCGCAAACGCGTTATCCGGTTCAAACGCGGTCACGGCTTGCCCGTTGGCGATCGCAAGATCGTAGTTGCGGGACATAAACACCCAGAAAACCGTGTCGCCGAGGATCTCGGCCGAACGCGGCGCCAGATCGCGAGCTTGTTGCAGCTCGCGCAGGCTGTCATCGAACCGTCCGACGGTGCCGTAGTACGCCGCCAGTAAGTCGCGGGCATAGGCATTGCTCCGATTGAGGGCTAGAGATCTCTGCGCTTCCCGTTCTGCCGCCGCCCAGTCCCATTCGTAAAAGTAGTAAACGCTCCCCAGTGAAACGTGCGCCTCCGAAAGATTAGGATCCAACTCCAGAGCCTTGAGGGCAGCGGCTTTCGCCTGGGGCATGGCCTGGGGCGGGGGCCAGTAGAAGATGCCCAATTCTGCATAGGTATCGGCCATGCCAGCGTATGGGGCGGCATAGCTGGAATCTTTGGCAATGGCCTTCTGGAAATCTCCGATGGCCTCCTGAAGATCTTTTTCAGTGTTCTTCTCGTAGTGGAACAGGCCCTGGAGATAGAGATCATGAGCCTGGGGATCGAGCGCTCGCGGGCTGCCCGTGGGCACGCTGCTGCGGGTCAGCTTGATTTTGACTTGCGCGGCGATGTCCTCGGCAATGTCCCGTTGCAGGCTCAAGACATCGCGCAGGTCGCGCTCGTAGCTGTTCGCCCACATCGCACGGTCGGAGGGGGCGCGGATCAACTGCGCGGTGACCCGTACCCGATTCCCCGAGCGCAGCACTGAACCCTCGATCACGGCGTCCACGTGAAGTTCCTTCGCGATCTCGGGCACTGATTTGCGGCTATTTTGGTATTGCAGCACCGAGGTGTGAGAAATGACGCGCAGTTCGCTGACCTGCGCCAGTTCGGTGGTGAGCTCCTGGGTCATGCCATCGGCGAAGTAGTCTTGGGCAGCGTCACCGGAAAGATTGTCCAGAGGCAGGATGGCCAGGGAGTGGGCAGGACCGGCCTCTACCGCAGGGGCACGCCAGGTGCGCCACCCGAACCAGACGAGCGCAGCCACCGCAACGCAAGCCAGGATCCCAATGGCCCACAGACGGCCGCGAGCTGGTTCGCTGGTAAAAGGGGCTGGAGCCGTGGCGTGGGACTGCGGCGTCCCAGTCCGGCTGGACACCACTTCCAGCGGGCCGACAAAACGATATCCCTTTCCCACCACGGTTTCGAGGAACTCGGGATGGTCAGGATCGTCCTTGAGAGCCTGGCGCAGTTTGCGGACGATGCTGTTGATGTTGCGGTCGGTGTCCACGAACACGCCATCGCCCCAGAGCCGTGCAGCAATGTCATCGCGGGTGACTAGCTGGCCTCGACGCTCCACCAGCAGGATGAGCACTTCCATGGGTTGCCGCTCCAGACGTACTGGGCAGTCCCCCTCCAGTAACTGGTAGCCGTCAAGGTCCAGCCGGAAGCCACGCCCATGGTGTGAAGACGACGCCCCCATTGGCAACCTGAGGTGTCACTATAGCCGCCTTTGTGGTTACGGACAAGTGGCGCGCTATCAAGTGCTTACCTTCCGACACAAGAAAACCACAAGAAAAACACATCGCCGCGATTGACGCTTCCGGCGGGCCGGGGCAGGGTGCCAACAGTTCCGCACAAAAACGGGGAACTCAAACTGAAACGCACATTGAAGGAGGAAGCCGATATGACCCTTTGCCAGACGACAAAACTTACTCTCTGGAGCCACTTAGGCCGCATTGCGTTCATCGCCCTCGCCGCAGTCAGCATCGTGTTCGCGGCCACCGCCGCAAACGCCGCGTGCGGCGGTCCGGTGGGTTCAAGGTCCGGAATCGCCACCAAGTTGCCGTTCCTGACCCAAGCGAATAACCAAGGCCGGCAGTCCGGTATCAGTACATCCATCGTGGGCCTATGGCATGTCACTTACACCGCCGACGGCCAGCTTTTCTACGAAGCCTACGATCAATGGCACAGCGACCGAACAGAGTTCGAGAATGCCAATTTTTCACCCATCGAGAGCAATGTCTGCATGGGTGTCTGGAAGAAAGTCGGACTGCGTACCGTCCAACTCAATCATGTCGGGTGGAACTTTGACAGCAACGGGAATCCGGCCGGGACCTTCACCATCAATGAAACCAACACCGTGAGCAACGACGGTACTACGTACCAGGGCACCTTCGACTACAAGGTTTATGACGTCAACGGGGTGCTCCTCCAGGAGGTCACGGGCACACTCGCGGCAACACGAATTACCGCGGATTGACGCATGAAACGGAAACACGGTTGGTGGAACTGGAGCAAGTGCGCCAGCAATTGGTGAGCGGCTCCTCTACGGAGCGATTGGGAGCTGGCCCCGCCTTTGCGCCACTACTGCCAAGGCTGTCCCACCCTTCACGGTTTGCGAAGGGTGGGATTCCCGCCATTTTTTCGCGTGCTTCGCGAAAAGGGTGGGGACTCAGCGGCTCTGTCCCTCTCGGACTTTCTTGCCGTAGTCTCGGTCGATCGCCCCACTAAGATAAAATTAGCGCTGTCCATGAACCCACTGCTGATGCGTCCTGCCGAACTCACCGACGCCGAATCCATCGCGCGCCTAATCAATGCCGCCTTCAATCCCGAGCGTTTCTACATTGACGGCGACCGCACCAATCCCGAGAAGGTTCGCGGGCTGATGGACAAGGGAAAATTCCTGCTGCTCTGGGATGACGCGGCGCTGGTGGGTTGCGTGTATGTCGAAGTGCGCGGGGAGCGCGGATACTTCGGATTGCTGGCCGTCGACCCCGCGCGCCAGGGTGCGGGCATCGGCGCACGCCTGATTACTGCTGCCGAAGACGAATGCCGCGCTGCGGGATGCCACTTCATGGACCTTACCCTGGTCAATCTGCGCACCTGGTTACCGCCATACTACCGCCGCTTCGGCTATGCGGAGTGCGGCACTCTGCCATTCCCCATAGATCAGCGTCCTCCCAAGGTACCCATCCACTTAGTCCAGATGTCGAAGCCCCTATAGTTCCGCGGGACAGTACGCGGGTACCCCGCGTTTCCCTCCTTTCGAAACGTGGGGTGCCACGGGCCCTGTCCCTTGGGAGATTATCCTTGGCTGCTTAGTGGGAACCGCTTGCGAAGGAGCGGCTGGGTTCGAAATTGCAGTTAGGGTCGGACCCTACTCCCCGGTCAAGAATTTGTATTGCGCCGCGCTGAGCGGCACCACCGAGAGTCTCCCCTGCCGCACCAGCGGCGAGTCTGCGAAGAGTTTGTTGGCCTTCACTTCCGCCAGGGTGACCCGCTTGGCCAGCGCCTTCCCGGCTTTGATCTTCACGCGTGGATTCTTCGGGTCGGACGCATCCAGCGAGACCACGCTCGCCGTTCCCACCGCGCTCTTGTGGTCACCGGTTTCGTAGATCACCAGGCGCTCCCCGGGCTTCATCTCGCGCAGATTTTTCAGCGCCACCGGGTTCGACACGCCGTCCCACACCGTGCTCTGGTCGTGCTGCAGGTCGGCAAAGGAATATTCGGAAGGTTCAGTCTTGAGGAGATAGTCCATTGATCCGTCGTTGGTCCTTCGTAGTTGGCCGTTCGTCGGGGCTCGGCTGACGACTAACGACCATTACTGTGGTTTCTGCTCCGGCTTCTTGTCGTCTTTCTTCTCGTCCTTCTTATCGCCCGGATGATCCTCGTATACCGAGTACTGGTCTTGCGGCCGCTTCATCCGGACCGTGATCTCCATGGTCGGCTGGTTGATGTCGTAGTCGTCGCCGAAAGTCTGGAAGCCCGGCGCCAGCACCTGCACCCGCATTTTGCCATACGGCACGCCGTCGAAGCTGGTCTTGCCCTCGGAGTCAGCCTTGAGCTCCAGCCCACCGCGCGACTGCTTGCCATCCTTGTTCACCGGATGCATGACCACGCTGGCGTTGCGAATCGGCTTGCCGTTGTAGTCCCGAATCACCACAAAGCTGAGCACGGCGGTCTTCTCTCCGGCCCAAGCCAAGCTCAGCAGCAGTCCCGCTACCACCACCCAACGCGAAAGTTTTCTCATGATCGTGTCCATTCTATGCAGGGCGGTAGCCGCTGTCACCCCCGCTTGTCCGCTCCCAAAACGGCATTTCCACTGATGCCGCCGCTTGCGCTCGAGAGTCCGAAGAATATCATGTAAGCGATAGTAAATAAATACTTTACATAATTCCTGGGGCTCTCTGACTTGACAATCACGGGCTCATCTTCGTACAATTAGCACTCCTCCCGGTTGAGTGCTAGCAAGTCACAATACCGGGGGAATTGCCTGAACGCAATCTAACCCGAATTTCAACTGAATACCATCGAAAGGAGTCAGCAACTATGGCTAAGTTTACCCCACTCCACGACCGCATCCTGGTGCGGCGTGTCGAAGAAGCATCCACCACCCGTGGCGGAATCATTATTCCTGACAGTGCCAAGGACAAACCGCAGGAGGGCGAAGTGATCTCCGTCGGCAAGGGCCGCACCAACGACGAAGGCAAGACCTTCCCTCTGGCAGTAAAAGATGGCGACCGCGTCCTGTTCGGCAAGTACTCCGGCACCGAGATCAAGATTGACGGCGAAGACTTCCTGATCATGAAGGAAGAAGAAGTCCTGGGCATCCTGTCCGGGGCTGCCAAGAAGGAAACCGTCGGCGCGAAGCGGTAACCGCGACCCGAAGACATCCGCAGGCCCTGCCTGCAAACAATTTATTAATAGGAGAATTCAAAAATGGCAAAGCAAATCATTCACGGAGAGGAATCGCGTCAGGCGATTCTCCGCGGCGTCAATCTTCTGGCCGATGCCGTGAAGGTGACCCTCGGCCCCAAGGGCCGCAATGTTGTGATTGAGAAGAAATTCGGCTCGCCCACCATCACCAAAGACGGCGTGACCGTGGCCAAGGAAATCGAACTGAAGGACGCGCAGGAAAACATGGGCGCGCAGATGGTGCGTGAAGTGGCCTCCAAGACGTCGGACATCGCCGGCGACGGCACCACTACCGCGACCGTTCTGGCCCAGGCGATCTATCGCGAAGGCGTCAAGACCGTCGCCGCCGGCGCCAACCCGATGGCCATGAAGCGTGGCATCGAGAAGGCCGTCCTCGCCATCTGCGGCAGCCTCGACAAAGAAGGCAACCGCATCAAGGGCGAGCTCGACAAGTTTTCCAAGCCCGTCACCGGCGACATGATCGCCCAGGTCGGCACCATCTCGGCCAACAACGATGAAACCATCGGCAACATCATTGCCGAAGCCATGAAGAAGGTCGGCAAGGATGGCGTCATCACCGTGGAAGAAGCCAAAACGCTTGAGACCCAGCTCGAAGTGGTCGAAGGCATGCAGTTCGACCGCGGCTATCTCTCCCCTTACTTCGTGACCGATCCCGAGCGCATGGAAGCCATCCAGGAGAACGCCTACATCCTGATCCACGAGAAGAAGGTCAGCTCCATGAAGGACCTGCTTCCCTTGCTGGAGCAGATTGCCAAGAGCGGCAAGCCGCTGTTGATCATTGCCGAGGACGTTGAGGGCGAGGCCCTGGCGACCCTGGTGGTGAACAAGCTGCGTGGCACGCTGCAGGTTTGTGCGGTCAAGGCGCCGGGCTTCGGCGACCGCCGCAAAGCCATGCTGCAGGACATCGCGACTCTGACTGGCGGCAAGGCCATCACGGAAGATCTCGGCATTAAGCTCGAGAACGTCCAGATGAGCGACCTCGGCCAGGCCAAGAAGATCACTGTCGACAAGGACAACACGACCGTGGTCGAAGGCAAGGGCAAGCACTCGGAGATCGAAGGCCGGGTGAAAGAAATTCGTGGCCAGATCGAAAAGACCACCAGCGACTACGACCGCGAGAAGCTGCAGGAGCGGTTGGCCAAGCTGGTCGGTGGCGTAGCCGTGATCAAAGTCGGCGCCGCGACCGAAACCGAAATGAAAGAGAAGAAAGCGCGCGTGGAAGATGCCATGCACGCCACCCGTGCGGCCGTGGAAGAAGGCATTGTCCCCGGCGGCGGCGTGGCCCTGGCCCGTTGCGTCAACGCCCTCGACAAGCTGAAGGTCGAAGGCGATGAGCAGATCGGGGTGAACATCGTGAGGCGCGCCCTGCAGGAGCCGTTGCGCCAGATCGCCGAGAACTCCGGCGAAGAAGGCGCCATCGTTCTGGGCAAGGTCAACGAGTCGAAGGACAACAACTACGGCTACAACGCCCTGACCGGTGATTACGAAGACCTGGTAAAGGCAGGCGTGCTCGACCCGACCAAGGTCGTGCGCACCGCCCTGACCAACGCCGGTTCCATCGCGGCCCTGATGCTGACCACCGAAGCCATGGTCTCGGAGATCCCGGAAGAGAAGAAGGGCGCTCCGATGGGCGGCGGACACGGCGGCGGTATGGAAGGCATGTACTAAGAGCAGCTTCTAGCTACTAGCTATTAGCTTGAATTACAGCCCCGCTCGCGAGAGCGGGGCTTTGTTGTTTGCGGAAGCACTGCTTGTGTGGGGATTGTTCGTGTGGGGACGAGGCTTTGCCCCGTCTCGGCCGAGCGAAGCTCGGCAGAAAACCCGGAAAACGTCCCGTCTGTCCCCAGATTTCCCCTTGCACACAACGCAAGCAGCGGAGCACCCCTAAACCTAATTCTGAGGGACAAGGCCCGGGTCACCCGCCTCAGTGGTAATAAACGGACCAAAGGAATTCAATCAAACTCAAGATCCCGTTTAGTAAGACCCACACACCCGCAAGAAAAAGCACCCACATGGACGTGACGTACCATTTAGGCCAAACCCTCTGAAGGATGACCGGAAGCCTCTTAGCTGTGCCGCCTTCCCAACCTACATACGAGATGATTTGCTCAACGGTCATTACGCCAAAGTACAAATACGAAATGCTGACTTGGGTCTTGGGAGGGATTACCGGAAATTTCATGGCTTGCCCGCCGCCGGGTAGCGCGACGGTTTCTCTTGGTATGTCCGGAAACACGTTGTTAGCTGGCAGCAAATAGTGACCCACATGCACGTCCTTGGCGGGAGCTTTTCCAGGATTCCACAGAAACAGCGCGAAGGTGCCAATCGGACCCACAGCTTGAGCGTCACCGATGGGCGGGAGAGTTACCCATTGCGCGTGGCTTGTATAGTAAACAAGCTCGGCTTGTCTGGTGGTCAGCTTGTGAAGGATGTAGCCGACAATGAGACTTACAACGCCAGTAATCAAGAATGAGCTGTACTTCAGCAGCCATGCCCAAAACATGCGTGTGATTCTACAACCGCTAAGGGCTACCCGCGCGAAATATTCGGCCTGGCCCCAAGACGGGATGAACCTTAAATTCCAAAAATGGCAACGGTGCAGGCGGTTGGCCCATACAAGTTCGGGGTACCCCCCATCTCCGTTCATCACGCGGGTGGGGCACCTTTTGAAGTCGAGATGGACGCGGAGTCTTGGCCACCCGATAATGCGTTATGGACCACGAAATGGAATACGCGACAGCAATCAAGGGGGGCACGCTCGATTTGATCTGCCCTGAAATGGAGCTACTGGTGTGCCCTTCCTACGATCAGATTGCGCTCAAAGGAGTGGGAGCCATACGGTCCGACAATCTTGGGAGATTGTACTTTCGCATGATTTCCCCCTTCTTGGGTGCTGCACCACACAGGTCGTTGCTCGGTTCCAAGCTCGCTGGGGAGGTCTATAGTCTGGAGGACTGCGTGATACTACGGGCCATCGATGAAACCGGGCGAGAGTGGCGCAGCAACCCGCTCACAGTAGACTTGAGCAACGAAATCCCGCTCCCGAACTATCATGTTCGGAAGCATACTTCCAACATCCTACACTCGCGCGAGGGGAGCAGAACCGAACACAGCTCTGTCCGAATTCTGATTCCAGGTGCGCCCTCACTGCCCTTTGATATGGTTACCCAGGATCGCCGGTCCGTCGGCGGACGGGAGATAGGTTACTCATCTTCGATCGATCGTCATGAGCATCACATTGGAGGAGCAATCGTTACGTTTCGACACGAAGAGGAGGGTTTCCTTTCGGTATCCGCGACACAAAGTGGAGCTTTCGAGCCGACGTGGCCAGAACTGATGTGTCATGCACTCAGATTCGCCACGGGTCAGACGATCTTGCCGGTTGTCATCACCCGCGAACTCAAGGGTCGCGAGGATCTCGGTTTGCACTCCGGGCCATTCTGGCGCTATTCATCGCTAATACCGCCTCCGGTCTATTTCAGGGGCCGAGAAGGTGCTGGCAATTTCTGGAGAGTCGTTGAGCTTTTCTTTAACCACATCGAGAAACATCAGTTCGAGCCGTATCCGCTGCTCGACGAGTTAGAGGGTATTCGTCGCGGTGCACAAGGCTCTTTCCAAACGGCTTGTCTGACGTTGGGCGTTGGTATCGAGTCGATCGCCAAGTTGCTTCTCAAGGACGAATTAGTATCTCCTCCGTCGATCCGACCGTTGCTGGACCATCTTGAGCTGTGGCAAGGTGACGCCGCTCTCAAGAAACGAGCACAGGGAGCACTTTCGCGATTGTCAGATGTCAGCACTGCGGATTTGATGTATGCATGGGCGAAGAGAACTGGGATCTCCGGAGAGCTGCTGGATGGATGGAAGAAGCTCCGCAACCCGAAGGCACACGGAGAAACGGTGACCGAGGAAGGACCAGGCTGGAGTCTCTATTGCAGTGCAGTTGAATTGCTGCACCGAATGGTCGCATACGCAATCGGTTACGATGGACCAATCTTAGAGACTTCCCATCTGGGCTGGGGACTGGAGAAGCCCGGCGCTCCACTCTTCCTTTCTTGAAGGGTGGGATTCCACGGTCGCCTCCCCCTTAGGATTTCTCGCTAGCTCTTGAAGTGTCCGTCGTCCCCCAGGGTGCAGCGATGATCCCCCAGCACCCACCCTTATCGGCACTCGACAGCGGTCATCCCAACAACCCCACCCTAACGTCGAAAAGCGCGACGTTAGGATGGGGCACCCTCGAGAGTTGGGGGGATGCGAGCGCTTGGGAGGTGAGGCCCTCAGGGGCTAAAGCCCCGGAGCTTTCCATCTGAGCGGCACGGCTGAGGCCGTGCCCTTCCAAAACCTTCCTCGCTTCGCTCGGTGGATCCTTCGACTTCGCTTAGGGCAGTTCTGCGCCACACGATTTCGCCGGCGCCATGGCGTACCGTCCGTTCGCCCCGGTTAACCGGACGTCTGGCCCGAAGTGCTTTCGCTAAGCTTTTGGTCTCGTCTATCGTCATGCCGACCCAAGGCCGAATCCCATTCTCCAAAAAGGACACTGATGAAGCGGACACTCGCAACATTCTTACTGCTGGCTGGGCTGTGCAGTTCGAGCGCGGCTCTGGCCTTCGCCGCAGCTTCGGGGGAAAACCCTATGTGGACGGGCGCGAGGCCACAGGGCCCCCTCAAGCCGTTCGTTCTGGACATGGTAGGCACTCCTAAGAAGAGCGACGGCAGCCTGGACCCGGCTACTACGTTTCATGACACCATGGATAAAGTCAGCTGGCACGGACACAAAGCCATGCGTCGTATCGCGGCTACGACCAAGCCCGGAGAAACGGAATTCACGCGTTGGGCCACTGTCGTTTTCGATGAAAAAACTCTGCTGCCGTATTACACGGAACTGCGGGCTTCCGATGGCCGTTTTGTGCGCCGCGAGTTCAACGGAATACATGTGAAGGAGACTCGGACAGCTGGGGACTTTCGGCAGCCTCTGCCTGCGGGACAAAAAGCGGAGACCGTGACGGCGAAATTTGATCTGTCGGAGCCAGCGTTCGCGTGGGCGGAAGGGGTGGGGCTGCCGGTACTGCTCGCGGTGCCCTTGCACGATGGGTTCGAGGGATCAGTGCCGGTGATATCGGGATCTCCCTCCGTGGTGACGCCCTGTCTCATTGGGCCGTGCTTTGTCGCTCGCATGACCTATCATGTAGTGGGGAAAGAAGAAATTGCGGGAATATCCGGCAAGCCAGTGCTCACTTGGAAAGTTTCAGTTCCGGAGACCCAGTTCTTTTTCTGGATCGCATGCGATGATCCGCGTCTAGAGGGAGTCACGTGGCCGCGCTCGGCAGGGGCCATGACTGCGGGACAAGCTGACGCTGTGTTTTCGATGGGACCAATCGTAAAGAAGTGAGACATGGTGGATTTGGTCCGCGGGATGTGGCCCGGGCGTCACGGCCAAAGCAGTGCCCTTCCCAGAAGCTTCCTGGTTATGCTCGGCGGGTGGGTCAGGTGGGATTCCGCCCGGCACCCACCCTTTTCGCAACATACGCGGAAAAGGATGGGGCACCGGCCTGGAACCCATTTTCCATGGGAGCACTGAAGACCTTGGATTGCAGTGCTGGTCTTATTCCTGAGGCGCCCCAAATCGACGATTAACGAAATTGCAGGTCAGCCGTCTAAGGCGACGACATGACCTTTCTACGACAAGTTGCTACCAGGGTCCAGACGAACATACCCCGAATCCTCGCACGACGGTGGTTGGGCGCCGCGGTTGCGGGCGTATTACTGCTGCTACTGGCGGCGCCCATCGCCGCCCATCCTGCCAACGAAGCCTCTGCGGTCGAGATTCCGTTCACCTCCGACAATGGTGTTCCCATGGTCAAAGTCATGGTTAACGGAAAAGGCCCCTACACCTTCATCGTTGATACTGGCGAAGAACACCTGGCGGTGATCAATCCGAAGATCGCGAAGGACCTCGGACTGCCGCAAGTGGGCATGGGCGAAACCTCGGACCCCACCAACAACCAGAAGCTGCAGGCGCCGATGTTCCTGGCGGCCGGGCTTGAGTTCGGGGGATTCAAAGCAGAGAAGGTGGAAATGTTCGGACTGGATGTTGGACTCGACGGCGTGGTTGGACTCCCGATCTTCCGGGAGTACCTGTGCGAGTTCCAGCCCGCGAGTAACCGCATTGTCTTGCGCCGGGCGTCGTTACCCGCCAGCAACGGTCAAGATATCTTCTCTTACACTACGCCGATCGGCATCCCGGACATGGAGATGATAATTGCAGGTAAGGCGCTGCGCGTGCACGTCGATGCGGGAAACCCGATCCAGATGTCGTTTCCGAAAAGCATGACTGCGGGCTTCGAGTGGGCTTCAGCACCCGAAAAAATAGGCGAGGCCGGTACCATCGCGAACCGTTTCAGCATCTTCGAAGGCCGGCTTAAGACCGACTTGCACCTCGGCCGGTATGTTTTTCGGCAGCCTTACGTGGTAGTCAGCGATATCAATGGGACGCACGCAAATTTTGGATTTGGATTCTTCAAGCTGTTTCAGTCGGTCAGCTTTGATCAAAAGAACCGCCGCGTTCGGTTCGAGCGTGACGGTGCTGCAATTCAGATCGGGCCGGGGTAGAAGGCTCGAGGGTGCCCCGTCCAAGCTCCGCTTGGGCGGGGGGCTAGTCTGCGCAGCTCCGTTCACCCCTCTTGACCTCAGCTTCCGTCAGGCGTAGCCTCGCCTGCGAAATTCCCTCATCGTTCTCGCACACCTAAGGAGGCTGCGCATGGTTCCTCTTGCTCTGTGGCTCCCCATCGTGTTGTCGGCAGTCATCGTGTTTGTCGCCAGCTCCATCATGCACATGGTGCTGCCCTACCACAAAAGCGACTACAGTCAACTACCCGACGAGGACAAGCTCCTCAGCGGGCTGCGGGCCGCCAACCTCAAGCGGGGGCTCTATGTCTTCCCGTACTGCACCCACAAGAATATGAAGGCACCCGAAACCATGGAGAAGTACAAGCAGGGGCCGGTTGGCTTTCTCACCATCCTTCCCAGCGGACCGCCCGCTATGCCGAAGTTCCTGGTCCAGTGGTTCGTCTATTGCCTATTGATTGGATTTTTCGTCGCCTATCTGACCTGGCACACGGTTGCGGTCGGCACAGACTATCTGGCGGTCTTTCGCGTAGCGGGCACCGCCGCGTTCATGGCTTACGGCCTGGGAAACCTGAGCAATGGCATCTGGAAAGGCCAGATGTGGGTGACGACGCTAAAAGAGGTTTTCGACGGGCTGGTCTACGGATTACTGACCGCTGGTACGTTCGGCTGGCTGTGGCCGCGCTAAGCGGATCTTCCATTTCCGTCAGCGACCGTGGAATGTCCCCGCCCGGGGAACCTTGGACGGGGACGCCCTCGGGTGTTGGAGCGACACCAAGGCGTGGGGCCGGCCGCCTGTTGCACGGCATGTCCCGCAACTTTGTTCCATCCGGCAGCTTTTTCCTCTTTTCATCCCGGTTTGACGTATCGGCGGTAACACCGTGCCAGCGAGTACGTCCAACCGTTTTGGTGGCGCGCGGAAGCACACAGACAATGTGTTGACCAACTTCCTCACCGCACCACAAGTCCATCGACAATTGAGGTGAACATGAAGCGCACACTCGCCCGGTTGGCCGTATTCAGTCTTTGCATGCTCGTGGGTCTGGCTCACAGCCAAGTACTGTCGGCCCTCTCTCTCCCTCCGAATGGCGACAACGAAAGAGCCGAGGTGTCGCAGTGGATCGGACTGGTGAAGGTCAGCATCGAGTATCACAGTCCCAATGTTCACGGTGGCGGGGGCGCGGACCGCACCGGACATATCTGGGGAGAGTTGGTGCACTACGGTTTCTTTGACGATGGCTACGGACCGTCGAAGGCAACCCCGTGGCGGGTCGGGGCGAACGAAAGCACCACCATCACTTTCTCGCACGACGTGAAGGTAGAAGGAAAGGACCTGAAAGCCGGCACCTATGCCCTGTTCCTGGAGTTAGAGCCGACCGGGCCATGGACCTGGATTTTCTCCAACAACATCGGTTGGGGCAGTTTTCAATATGATCCTAAGAATGACGCGTTGCGGGTACAAGCAACTCCGCAGGATGCTCCTTACACCGAGTTCATGACTTTTGGATTTGATGAACGCCGGCCTAGCTCGACAGTGGCCTATCTGCAGTGGGAGAAAAAGCGGATTTCCTTCCGCATTGACGTTCCCAATGTGAACCAACTGTACGTGGACCAAATGCGCAAGGAACTGCAGGGCTGGCCTGGATTCAACTATAAGAACTGGGCGACCGCAGCCCAGTTTTGCGCGGTCCGCAAGATCAACCTGGAGGAAGCGTTGACCTGGGCCGACAAAGCCATGACTGAACCGTTCCGTGGTGTAACCTTGGCCGGTCGCGTAGACTTCGGCACCCTGCTGACCAAGGCCGCGATATTGCGGGCGCTGGGACGGACTACTGAAGCGGACGCACTCATGGACAAGGCCGTGAGTCTTCCCGACATCGACATCTTCTCTCTTTATCGTTATGGCGACGCGCTTCTGATGGCCGGAAAGAACGACAAAGCGCTGCAGGTTGCCCAGCTCAACCGGCAGCGGCATCCGGAAGAGAAATACTGGACGTATCTTGGACTGGCTCAGGCCTACACCGCAGTCGGCGATAAGAGCAACGCCATCAAGAACTGGGAGATCGCACTCCTGAGTGTTCCGGACAGCGAAAAATCACAACTCACGGGATATGAGAAAGCACTCCAGGAACTGAAAGAGGGCAAATAGATTCTACCGGGGCCGCTCTAGTCTTCGTCCATCTGGGTGGCCAGGTAGTTGTCGATGCCCATCTCGCCGATGCTGTGAAGCTGGGCTTCCAGATAATCCGCGTGGTGTTCTTCGTCTTTGATCATTCTTTCGAACAGTTCGCGGCTGCCGTTGTCGCCCTCTTTTTCGCACAGCGCAGCCGAGGCGTTGTACTGTTTGACCGCGTTGAGTTCGTCTTCCAGGTCCACTTCCAGGTGGGCCTTCACGTTCTTGCCAATCCTGGGGACCAACGCAATGCCCACGCCCGGGTCTCCGTCGAGAAATAGAATGCGCTCGATCAGGCCCTCGGCGTGACGCATCTCTTCGATGGCGCGCTTCTTGGTGATGGCGCCCAGCCCTCCGTAGCCCCAGTTGGCGTGCATCTCCGCTTGCACCATGTATTGCACGATGGCCGTGAGTTCGTCGCTCAGCGCGGCATTGAGTTCTTTAATGACCTTGGCACTTCCCTTCATAAGAATCCTCCGTGGCTAGACGTCAGCCGATCAGGCTACTGAAAAGGCAGGCAACAGCGCAAGGACGTCGCGCGTGTTGATAGACAGGTCTGGTGTCGAAAACAAAATTACAAAGTCGGCAATAAATTACAACTCGGTGACCGCTTCCTGACAACCCTACTCGCCCACCCAAGCTAGCATCCGAACAACGCCCCAAACGGCAAAGGAGAATGTCATGCATCGCTGGTTCACTCGCATCCTTGCTCTCAGTTCTGCGCTCGCGCTGGTGGTTATGTTCGTACCAGGTGCAGCGCTAGCTCAGTACCAGGTCACCAACCTGGTCACCAACGCAACCGACTCCCAACTGGTAAACGCCTGGGGGATCGCCCGCAGCGCAACCAGTAATTTCTGGGTCAGCGACAACGTGAGTGGATTTTCCACTCTGTACGACGGCAGCGGCAATAAGAATGCATTGGTGGTAACCATTCCTCCCGCGGCGGGCCAGGTTATCGGCCACCCCAGCGGAATAGTATTCAACGGCGGCAATGATTTTCTGGTCTCGAAGAACGGCTTGTCAGGACAGGCCCGTTTCATTTTCGCCACCACCGACGGCACTATCAGCGGATGGAGTCCGGCTGTGGATCTAAACAATGCCGTGCTGGTGAAAGATCGCTCAAAGGATGGGGCGATCTACACCGGTCTGGCTATCAGCCAACTTAGCAAAACCAACTTCGTGTATGCCGCCGACGTGGTGAACAACCGAGTGGATGTTTTTAACGGTAAATTCCAACTGGTTAAATCGCTCAAAGATTCCACCATCCCCGCCGGTTTTGCACCCTACGGCATTCAGGATATTGGCGGGCAGGTATTCGTGACTTACGCCAGCGTGAGCGACGCACCGGGCGGATTCATCGACATCTTCAACGAGGCCGGAGTGCTGCAGAAGCGCTTCACCAGCGACTCCCACCTGAACCAGCCTTGGGGAATCGCGCTGGCGCCGGCGAATTTCGGGGCTTTCAGCAATGCACTGCTGGTCGGCAATAACCTGCCCGGTGGACAGATCAACGCCTTCGACCTAAAGACCGGGAAATTTCTGGGCCGCTTGCGGGACCGCAGTGGCAAGACCATCGAAATCGACCAACTCTGGGGATTGGAATTCGGCGGCGGGACGCCCGGCAACGGTAACACCAACCAACTGTTCTTCACTGCCGGCCCGGGAGAATACGCCGGTGGCACCTTCGGAGTGATCGAGTCGAATTAAGAGATAAGCGGTAACCACCGCTTAGGCAGGGCCCAGCAAGGCGTCCCATCCTCCTCGTAACCCCGCGAAGGATGGGACCGGCCGGGCTGGTGTTGGTGTGGCCGCGGGCGAGTCGCCCGCGGCTTTTTATTTTTCATCCTGAATTCGTATATAACCATCAAACTAACGTATGATGGTTATATCACTTTTGGCGGAGACATCTTCATGCCCCACACCATCGCCTATGCCGGAGTTCCTACCAGTCTGGGGTCCTACGCCCCCGGCCAAGAGAAGGCCCCGCAAGCCTTCCGCGCCGCGGGCTTTCCTGACATGCTGCGCCAGCAAGGTCTGACGGTCGTGGACTACGGCGACCTTCCCGTGCGCCGCTGGCATCCCGATCGCACGAATCCGCTAGCCCAGCACGCAGAGGCCGTCGTGGCCTGCGTCCAGCAGACCGAAGCCCATCTCGCGCCAGCCGTAAGTCAGGGACACATCCCGATTGTGGTGGGAGGAAACTGCACCGTCGAACTCGGGGTGGTCGCGGCGAACCTGAAGAAGTCGGAGAGGCTGGGCCTGATTTACCTTGACCTGCATGCCGACATGAATACTCCCGCGTCCACCACCGACGGCGCGCTCGACTGGATGGGCATGGCGCACATGCTTGGCCTGGAGGGCGCCCTTCCCCAACTGGCGCGCTGCGGGCCTCGCTATCCTTTATTGTCCACCGCCGACGTTCATCTCGTTGGATTCGATCCCGAGCGCGCCACCGAGTGGGAACGCGGCGTCATCCGCGATCGTGCGATTGCCGTCTCGAGCGTTGCCGATGTCACCCAGTCCCCCGCCCGATGTGCGGAGACGGTCCTCGCCAAATGGGGTGCGAAGTTTGAGCGGTTACTGGTTCACTTTGATGTGGACGTAGTTGATTTCAACCATCTCCCGCTGGCGGAGAACTATTCCAAGAACCGAGGGCTGTCGTGCAAACACACCCTGGAGGTGTTGGAGGTTTTTCTGAAGAGCCCGAAGTTTGCCGGATTGACCCTGACCGAAATCAACCCCGACCACGGCGCCGAGGACGGCTCCACGATCCAGAGCTTCGCCCAGGATCTGTCACGCTTACTCGCCCTGCCCCGCAAGCCGGAGCGGCGCGGCTGAAGGCCGAACCCTTTCAAGACAAGATGGGGCCTAGTTTTTCAATTCGACAATCCGGGAATTCAGCAATCCATCAATCCAGCCCCAGCTCTTTCCACTTCTTGTCCACCAGCGCCTTGGTCTTCGCGTCCATCAGGATTTCGTCGGGCCAGGGCCGGGTGAAGCCTTCGCTGGGCCATTTGCGGGTTGCGTCCACGCCCATCTTGGAGCCGTAGTTCGGCAGGCGCGAAGCGTGGTCGAGCGAGTCTACCGGGCCCAAGGTGAACTGGATGTCGCGCTCGGGGTCGATGTGGTTCAGGGCTTTGAGAGTAACTTCGCCGATGTCCTGCACGTTGACGTCTTCATCCATCACGATGATGCACTTGGTGAACATCGCCTGTCCCAGCGACCAGATGGCGTTCATCACCTTGCGGGCTTGTCCGGGATAGGACTTCTTGATCGAGACCAGCATCAGGTTGTGGAAGATGCCTTCGACCGGCAGGTTGATGTCGACGATTTCGGGGATGGTCAGTTTCATCAGCGGCAGGAAGATGCGCTCCACCGCCTTGCCCATCCAGCCATCTTCCATCGGCGGCTTGCCCACGATGGTGGTGGAGTAGATCGGGTCTTTGCGGTGGGTGATGCAACTGACGTGGAACACGGGATAGAGATCGTCCAGCGAGTAGAACCCGGTGTGATCGCCGAACGGGCCTTCGGTGCGGAGTTCGTCGAGGTGGACGTGGCCTTCGAGGACGATTTCGGCGGAGGCGGGGACTTCCAGATCAACCGTTTCGCACTTCACCAGCTCGACCGGCTTCTGCCGCAGGAATCCGGCGATGAGATATTCCTCGACGTCGGGCGGGGCGGGGACGATGGCAGAGAACGTTATCGCGGGGTCGGTGCCGATGGCGACGGCTACTTCCATTTTGCCGGAAGGGAGAGCGTCTGCGGTTTGTGAGCCCCCGGAAGTGCGGGCCATCAGATCGACGGCGGCCGCCTTGTCTGCCGCAGCCTCCCGCATGCGCTCGCGGTAATGCTCGGCCCCCACCTTCTGCCGCTGCCAGTGCATGCCGGTAGTGCGTTCGTCGTATACCTGCATGCGATACATGCCGACGTTGCGCTTGCCGGTCTTGGGATCGCGGGTCACCACGCAAGGCAGCGTGATAAAACGGCCGGCGTCTTTGGGCCAGCATTGCAGGATGGGGAAATCGAGTAACGAGAAATTGTCGCGCTTGATGACTTCCTTGCAGGGGCCGGTGGAGACGGTCTTGGGAAAGAACCTGCCCATCTCGGCCAGCATGGGAAGCATTTTGACCTTGTCGAGAAAGCCCTGCGGCGACTTGACGTCCATGAACGCGCGAATGCGGTCGGCGACCTGATCGAGCGCATCCACTTCGAGGGCGAGGTTCATCCGCCGCAGCGAACCGAACTGGTTGATCAACACCTGCGAGCCGGAGTGACCTTTGATGTTCTGGAAAAGCAGGGCCGGACCACCGGGCGGTGCGCCTTTCGAACCCAGGCCTTTCGACACCCGGTCGGTGACTTCGGTAATCTCGAGGACGGGATCGACTTCGGTGCGAATCTTCTTCAGTTCGCCGGCGCGGTCCAGGGCCGCGATCCACTCGCGCAGGTCATCGTAGGCCAATCTCACTCTCCGGAAGCGAAACGCGATTATAAGGCAAGGTCCCGCATTCCCGGCTTATGTAATGTTTTTGTATTTTGTGCTCTGCCTCACAGCACCCCACTGGCGTCTATGCCTAGGCTGTAATCCATGGACATTCATCCTAAGGGAACTCATGCCCGCATCCTGCTCAGCTCGGTCTTCGGCCCCTACGCCCAGGACGACGAGTTCGGCAGCCGCAAGATCAACCCCATCGAGTTGTACGAGAATCAGGTGACCCGGGCGCAGGGGGCGTTTTCCCTACGCATGTTTCACCGCTCGTGGGGGATCATGATGATTCAGGAGAATATTTCGGCGCCTTGTACGGTGCTGGATTTTCCTACGCGGGAGGATTTTGCACGCGAGGTCGCGGCTCACGATTACGACATTGTGGGGATTTCGTCGATCATCGTGAATGTGGGCAAGGTGCGGGAGATGTGCCGGCTGGTGCGGAAGCTCTCTCCGCGGTCAGAGATTGTGGTGGGCGGGCACGTGGCAGCGATTCCGGGTATCGAGAAACTGGTTGACGCCGACCACATCGTGAAGGGTGAGGGTATTTCGTGGATGCGGCGCTACCTGGGTGAGGATGAGCACGCGCCCATCCGGCATCCGGCCATTGTTTCGGGATTGCGAACCCGAGTGATGGGAATGCGGCTGCCGGAACGCAAGGGCGGCACGGCGGCAACCGTGATTCCTTCGGTGGGGTGCCCGATGGGATGCAATTTCTGCACTACCTCGGCATTTTTCGGCGGCAAGGGGAAGTTCATCAACTTTTACGACGGTGGAGATGAGCTGTTCGAGGTGATGTGCAAGATCGAGGCGGAACTCAAGGTGGATTCGTTTTTCGTGATGGATGAAAATTTTCTCCTGCACCGGACGCGGGCGATGCAACTGCTGGCGCGCATGAAAGCGGCGGGCAAGAGCTGGGGGCTGGCGGTATTCTCTTCGGCCAATGCGATCCGCAAGTACACGATGCAGGAATTGGTGGAGCTGGGGGTGTCGTGGATATGGATGGGGTTGGAGTCGCCTCGATCCACCTACACCAAGCTGCAGGGCGCGGATACGGTGCAGCTTACGCGTGAACTGCGGGCGCACGGCATACGGGTGCAGGGATCCACAATCGTGGGGCTGGAGCACCACACTCCGGAGAACATCGAAACCGAAATCGAGTACGCGGTCGGGCATGAGACTGATTTTCACCAGTTCATGCTGTACACCCCGGTGCCGGGAACTCCTTTATATAAGGAGATGGAGGAACAGGGGCGGATGCTGGACGACGTGGACCCGGCGGATATTCACGGGCAATTCAAGTTCAACTTCCGGCATGCGGCCATCTCGCGCGACGATTCCAAGCGGTTTCTGGATTGGGCTTTCTGGCGCGATTTCGAGCGCAACGGGCCCAGCCTGTACCGGATCTGCGAGACCATGCTGCAAGGATGGCGGCGCTATAAAGATTATCCCGATGCCCGGGTGCGGGAACGCTTTGCACGCGACATGCGGAAACTGGGCAGCGCGTACAGCGGCATGTTGTGGGCGATGGAACGGGAGTTCCGCAAGGTGAACCGGAAAGTGAGCGAACGAATTGGAGAGCTGCGTCGCGAAGTGGGGAAAGAATGCGGGGTGGCGTCCTGGATCACAGCACACTTGCTGGGGCCGGTGCTGTTATGGACCACGCGGAGGGAAGAAAAACAACTAGCTGCGGGCAAGACTTATGAGCCTCCCATGATCCTAGAGCGACGGAATTGGGTGTCTGCTTAATCTAACCAAAATCTCTAACCACGAAGGCACGGCGGTAACGCGCTGCCGGGGCGGAGCTACGCACGCTGCGGCGGTTGACTACCTTCGTGAGCAGTTTCATGTTCACGTGCCAGAACGGAAGCCTGCCGATGGCTGCGCCGATTCAGGGAAGTGATGGCCGGCTGCTTGGTACCTCCAGTGGCTGTGGACGAGATGGCCAGGGCAACCAGGCTTTTGGCACGGTGTGGGTGCTGGACGCCGGACTGAAGCCTCCGGCAGCAGCGATTGCAGCCTTCCCTCCGAGCAGCGGCAAAGTGGGGTCGCGGGTGACGATTCGTGGGAGCAACTTCATCGGGACCACGGCAGTTGCCTTCAATGGAGTAAGTGCGAGCTTCCGAGTGCTCGACACCAAATTCCTCAGCGCTACGGTTCCCTCCGGCGCTACTACTGGTCCGGTCACGGTAACCAATGCCGGAGGCGCCGCTACCAGCAAGAAGCAATTTACGGTCAACTAAGGTCGCAGAGGGAGATCAGCGGGGCACTTTCCGGGCTCCGCTACTCCTTCGCCGCTACCTGATACTGTTCGATCTTGCCATCGGGCATGATGCGTTCCCAGATTTCGAGTGTCTTCTGCAGAAAGTGTGCTTCGAACAGCCGGAAGGTCATGCCACCACGATCCTGGCGCGTGGTTTGGGTGAACTCCTGGGGCGGGCCGAGGGGGCCCAGGCTGCTGGCGAAGTCTGCCAGCGCTTGTTCGGTGAAGTAACTGTTGGCATTGACGGTAAACAGCGAACGGTCGATCTTGCCCTGTTGCAACCCCTCGAAGATGGCACGGGATTGCTGTTCCTGCTTGCTGGCGTCGTCGTGTGGGAACAGCAGTGGCGCAATTTTGCGGGCGATCTCGCCGGACGCGTCCACAGAATCCTGGTTGGTGAGAACGACCACGGCGACGCGTTCATCGGGAAGACCATATTGTGAGCGGTGAAACCGGAGACCTCTCCTCCATGCTCGATGGCGCGGCGACCGGATTCCTGTCGCACCGAGACGCCTAGCCCGTAACGCGTGCCCAGACCGTTCTTGAGCACGACCTCAGTCTCCATTTCACGATAGGAGGCGGGCCGAAGCACGGTCTGGTTGATGATGCTGATGTCCCACTTGGCGAGGTCCTCTGCGGGCATGGCCAGCTCACCGGCGGCAAAGAGCCAACCCTTCCCTTCCTTAGGAGCGACTCGGGGCGGGCCGAGCGCGTAGCGCAGGTAGCCGATGGGGTCGGTTTCCGTAAGGCGATTCTGGTCGATATTCATGACGCTCCGCATGTTGAGCGGGGCAAAGATGTACTTGCTGAGGAAGTCGAGCAGCGGCATGCCGCTGGCCTTCTCCACGATGAGACCTGCGATCACAAAGTTGGTATTGCTGTACTGCCATTGAGTGCCCGGATCAAAATCGAGCGGCTTCCGCGCCCAAAGATCGAGAATTTTGTCAGCGGTGATGGGCTGGAGCATGAAGGGAGGGACGTAATCCTGCGGCCAGAAGTCCTGGTAGCCCGAAGTATGGGAAAGGATTTGGCGAATGGTGGTTTCGCGGCCGCGCGTGAGGTCGGGGACAAAGCGCGAGACGGGATCATCCAGTGAAAGCTTGCCCTGCTCGGCGAGTAGCAGAATGGCGGCAGCTGTGAATTGTTTGCTGATGGAGCCGATGCTGTAGCGCATGTCAGATCGCGCCGGAGTGGGCGGATCGATACGGGCCTGACCGTACGCCTGGAGGTAGCTAATTTTCCCGTCCTGCACAATGGCGATGGAAGCGCTGGGAACACCGGTCGAGGCGAGCGCTTCTCGAGCGATAGTCGCGATTTGTGTTTGGAGATCCGGGGAGAGCGCTGCTTGGGGCTGGGCAGCCACCATCACTGAGATCAGGCTCACGCAGAACAACACGCGGAATGGTCGACGAATGAATGTTGGCATCGGGTTCCTCGCGATCAATGTGGGCGCAGTTTAGCACGGGGGTTGGACGTCCGTTGACAGGGCACGGCGATTGAGCGACACGGAATCCTAAGCCGCTGGGGACGCGAAGATCGCGGAGCGGACCTAGTTTTGACATTTGTCTGACAATTCTTCGCATCCAAGCCTGCATGGTTCGTGGTGTATAGTTTTCCAGCAAACGAGAGGTCCAGATTTGAAGCGACGCGTGGTGATCACGGGGATGGGAGCGGTCAGTCCCAATGGCGTGGGCAATGCGGCTTTCTCGCAAGGGGCGCTGGCGGGGCGCAGCGGGGTGCGACGGATTTCGCACTTCGATGCGGCGGAGATTCCGGTGCAGATTGCGGGCGAAGTGCGCGGCTTTGACGAACTGGCCTGGGTGGAAAAGCGCGAGCGCAAGCATGTGTCGCGGGTGCTGCCGCTGGCGCTGGCGGCAGCCACCGAGGCGCTGCAAACAGCGGGGTTCGATCCCTCTTCCCTGCCCCTGGAGGAGAAGCGGCGCTTTGGCGTGATCCTGGGTTCGGGCGGCGGATCGCAGGAGTTTACCGAGGAGCAGTACCGGTTGTTTTTTCATCAGCAGTACAAGTCGATGAGCCTGTTCTGCGTTCCCACCGGGGTGATGGGCACGCTGTCGAGCGAACTGAGCGTCCGCTTCGGGCTGCGTGGGGCGAGCCACGTGATCACCACCGGCTGTACCTCATCGACCGACGCCTTTGGATATTCGCTGCGGCAGATACAGTCGGGACGTCTGGACATGGTGCTAAGCGGCGGGGCGGATGCGCCGATTGCGCTGGGCATTGTCAAGGGATTCATCCTGATGAAGATCTTGACCGATTCGTGGAACGTGTCGCCGGAGCGGGGATCACGCCCGTTTTCGGTGGACCGAGACGGGTTTGTGCTGGCGGAGGGCGCGTGGATGTTCGTGCTGGAAGAATACGAGCATGCGCGGGCGCGCGGGGCGAATATGCTGGCGGAGGTGCGGGGCTACGGGTCAACCTGTGAAGCGTTTCACCGGGTGCGTCTGCAGGAGTGCGGCGAGGAGCCGGCACGCGCGATCGGGTTGGCTATGAAAGAGGCGGGGATCGGGCCGGCGGATGTCCATTATGTGAATCTGCATGGGACTTCTACCCAGTTGAACGATCGCATCGAGACCCGGGCCTTGAAGCTGGCCTTGGGGGATGAGCGGGCGCGGCAGGTACCAATGTCGGCGCTGAAGTCGCAGATCGGGCATCCGCAGGGGGCGTGTGGGGCGGCTGGAGTGGCGGCGACCATTGTGGCCATGCAGAGCGGTCAGATTCCACCCACCATTAACCTGGAGAATCCGGATCCGGAGTGTGATCTGGATTATGTGCCGGAGGTGGGGCGTCAAAAAGACGTCGAGCATGCGGTGTGCAACTGCATCGCTTTCGGGTCGAAGAATTCGGCGCTCGTTTTGAGAAAAATTGCCTGACCAGAGCGGGTGCGGAATACACGGAGAACTTCACTGCCACGAATTTTCACGGATCTTTCCAATCAACAGATCATCAAAGTATTACTACGAAGGATACTAAGGTACACGATGGGATTCGACTGCCAGCTTCTGCTAGGGTCGGCAGTCCCGGTGCAAAATGCACAGCTTGCATGAAACAGTCGCGGCGGCGTTGGCGGAACGGTATGCGACCTTGGCGGCCAAAGTGCGGGAGCTAGCAGGGCCGCTCAGCGATGAACAGTTCTGGCGAAAGCCTTTCCCCTTCGGCAACAGTTTTGGACATCTGGTGCTGCATTTAACGGGGAATTTGAATTACTACATCGGCACCGAGATTGCCGGGACGGGATACGTGCGGGATCGCGATCGCGAGTTTACAGAGGCGGATCGTCCTTCAAAAGACGAAGTGCTGAAACAGTTTGATGCGGCAGTTGCAGTGGTACAGCGGGCTATTGCGGCACAGTCTCCGGAGGATTGGTCAAGAGCGTACACCGCGATGCGCGAGGACGACGCGGGAAACCGCTTCAACATCTTTTTCCGTTGCGCCACCCACCTGCATCATCATGTGGGGCAGATGATTTATTTGGGTTACCAGCTGCAACGGTAGCGCAAAACCAAGATCTCAAACCAGAGAGATCGCAAGACCCTCAATGCTTGATTAGCCCAACAAGTGCAGAACAGTTTGCTCGACCCTGGGCCACGCTGTGGAGCGGGGGTCGATCAGTTCGAAGTGGCCGGCCTGGGAGACTTCCAGCAGGTGGGCATCCTCTTTTTTCTTCTGTTTCTCCTGAACATAATTGCGGCTGAAGGTCGGGGGGACGATGTCGTCGGCCAGGCCGTGGATCAGCCACTGGGCGGCTTGCGGGATAGCTAGCTGCATGGGGTCGGCGTCGCGGTAGTGTTCAGGCACGTCTTTGGGCTTGCCGCCCAGGAATTCCACTACCGCGTCGTTGCTGAGGTGCTGCTCCCATGCGCCCTCCAGATCAACCACACCAGCAAGAGAGACCACCCGCTTAACGGCGGGCTCGTGGGCGGCGAGACAGAGTGCGAGCTGGCCTCCGGCGGAGTGGCCCATGACCAGCGTCCGGGTGGGTTCGAGGTTGTAGCGCTTGGCGATCTGGGGCAGGAAACGGTATCCCCTGCCGACGTCTTCGAAAGTGCCGGGCCAACCGCCGCCTTCGTTGCCAACGCGGCGGTATTCCAGGTTCCAGGTGGCCAGACCTTTGGCAGTCAGGGCGGCGCAGAGATGTCCGGCATGGGCCAGGTCATACTTGGCGCGCCAGTAGCCTCCGTGGATGTTCATGACGACGGGAAAAGGGCCCTTGGACTTAGGCAGGCGGAGATCTCCGAACTGGTTTGAATCGCCGCCGTAGGCGAGGCGGACATCGGCGGGAGGAGGCGGGAGCGTGAGGATGCTTTCGGAGGACATGGAAAACTATTTTATCCACAGAGGGCACGGGGGACACCGAGGATCGAGCCTGTGCAAGAAATCACGTTATGCACAGAGGTACGAAAGGCACAGGAGAATCCGAGACAAAAAAATCATAAATCAGCGACCGAAACGGGAAGGCGCAAGTTTTGGGCCATCCCAAATGGACACCCGTCACTCTGAGGTGACGCCGAAAATCATCGCCGGGGCCATCGTGGAAGAGTATGGTCGCGTTGTCCGGTAAGTCGGACTTTCGAATTTCAACCAGTAAGAACGAAAGGAGATTCCCCCATGTTTGCCCGTGTCCTTGAGTTCACCCCCAAACTGGAGAAGAAAGACGAGTTGGTCAAGACCATCAAGAACGAGGTTCTGCCCATCCTGAAAAAGCAGCCCGGCTTCCTGGAGATGCTGCCCTTGTTCCCGGAAATCAAGAACGAGAAGGTGATCACCATCAGCCTGTGGATGGACAGGAAAGACATCGAGCGTTATGAGAGAGACACGTTCACCAAGGTGGAGCAGATTGTGAAGCCCCACATCAACACGCCCATGGTGGTCCGGATGTACGAGGTGGAAACCACCCTTTGCCAGCACTTTGTAGATGCCCTGGCAGCCTGAGACGCGACTCCAGGAACCAGGCACTTGGCCGGAGCAACCTGGGGTTGCTCCGGCTATGTGTTTTCATGAGGCGGCTATTCTTTCAGTTTAAGCTTGGACTTGTTGTCGTCCAGGAACTCACCCAGCTTGTCGGCGACGTCGAGCAACCGCTTCCACTGCTCGTAATAGAGGGTGACGGGAAAGCGGCCAAGGCCGTAGACGCTGACCCCGCCCTTCTCGCTCACGCGAAATTCCAGGCTGCCGCTGCGCTTGGGTCCCTGCTTTTCCAGTTCGGCTAAACGGGCTTTCAATTCTTCGTAGGTCGGCTCAGGCATGTAGTTTCCTCGAATGATGGCGTTACATGTCTATGATAGGGGTTGCAGGAGAAATCGTCGAGGACCTGCGAGTACCTGGGTGCCGAGAGAACCTTAGCTGCGCCCTGCGGCGGCGCCCCTCACGAGCGCATGGTGGCAGTTGCTATCGGAGCAGAAACGCTTGCGTCTATCCGCATGGAGCCGATGTCCAAGTCGCGCTCCAGAGGTGACTCATGCGCAGAACACTCCTGGTTAGTCTTGTTATTGGTACGAGCTTGGCAATGTTCGCCCAGGCGGACAGCCCGAAACCAGCCTACGACTTTTCCTTGCCACGGGAGGAGAGGATCAAGTTGGCTGAAAGTGCGGCCCCTCCTGAGATTTCGGGCAAAGCCACTGTCTATGTCTTGGAGCGGACGGGTTATGTGAAGGTGCGCGAGGGAACAAACGGGTTCTCGTGCTTCGTAGACCGCCAAGATCCGCTTAACCTGGAACCAACCTGCTTTGATTCGGAGGGCAGCGCGACCACCTTGCAAAGCAGACTCTACGCCGAGCAGCAGCGGGCTGCTGGTAAGAGTGAAGAACAGATCAAGGCAGAAATTGAACAGGGATACAAGAGCGGAAAATTCCGGGCGCCGCAAAAGCCAGGCATCGTCTACATGATGTCTGACCTTGGCTACCTGCTGAATCCTGCCACCCATCAACTGGTCCATCTTCCTCCGCACCTGATGTTTTATGCCCCCTATGCAACTGAGGCAGACATCGGCTCGCCGCCACCATCTAAGAGCATGCCGCGCCTGATTCGGGCCGGGCAGCCGGATGCTGTCATGATTGTTATTCCCGGAAAGTGAGCGGCGACTGACTCGGGGGAAAGATCGCTTCGCGTGGGGAATCAAACTGACCCACTGCCGATCCCTGCGAGGGCGTGATGGCTTTTACAGTTTGGCGCGGAGCAAGCTGATGACGTCGTCCGAGGTGATGACCCCGGTCAGGCGCTTGTCGTCGTCCACCACCGGCAAGGTGAGCAGGTTGTACTTGTCGAACAGCTCGGCTACCTCTTTTTCGTCGACGCCAGCGTGGGTGGAGATCAGCGGTTCCTGGGTAAGCGCCAGCAGCGGCGTCTCCCGATCCGCCAGAACAATCTTGGCCAGGGGGACGGCGCCCGCCAGGGTACCGTGGGAGTCGACCAGGTACAGGGTGCTGACGGTTTCGACGCCGCCTTCGAAGTGGCGCAGGGCCTCCACCGCGTCATGGGTGGTGGCGCTGACATTGAGCGCCAGGTACTCGGTGTTCATGCGGCCGGCCGCGGTGTCTTCCTTGAACTCGAGCAGCTCGACCATTTCCTTTCGCTCCTCGGGGGCCATTTCGAGGAGGATCTCCGAGGTGCGATCTTCTTCCAGATTGTCGAGCAGATCGGCAGCGGCATCGGGCTCCATCTCCTCGACGATGTCGGCGGCGCGATCGGAGTCGAGCGATTCAACAATGGCCTTCTGCACTTTGGGCTCGACTTCTTCGAGGGCTTCGGCAGCCACCTCTTCGTCCAGGGTTTCGAAGACGGCTTCGCGCTCGTCCGGTGCCAGGTCCTCGACGATATCGGCGATGTCGGCGGGATGCAGCTTGGCCAGGCGCTCGTGTGAAATCTTCAGCTTCACCCGGCGGGCCGGATCGGTTTCGATGAGATCGACGAAATCCCAGGGGATGGGGCGAGCGGGAATGCTGCGCAGCAACGCCCGGAGAGCGGCACTGGGAACAACCCCTTTCAGCAACCGCCGCACGGCCCCGCGAGCGCCGATATCGACGGACTCCACCTTGAGGACCAGCCGGTTGGCGGCAGATTCCTGGTGCAGTTCGACATCATTGACGCGCACTACCTTGCGCCCGAAAACATCAATCACCTGCTGGTCGAGCAAGTCGCGTTCCAGTAAGAACAGGCCTTCGGAGCCGTCGCTGGCCGGCCAATCAGAGGAGGCGGTCGAAGTACGAATCCCCCCATTGATGGAAGCTACGGCCGCGAACGGCAGCATGCGGTCTCCGGTCTTGGTGCGGACAACCAGCATGGCGATGCGGGCACGGTCCTCCTGCGGAGCCAGGGCCATCTCGCGCACACGTCCGCAGTGGCCGCCGGCGGGGTCGAACACCGGGGCGCCCAGCAGTTCGGTAAGCGCAAGCGTAGGCATCACTTTGAGAATACTCAAGAGTCAAGCGGGAAGCCAGAAGGCTTTCGGTTTTTTTGTGACCTGGTGCCCAGATAAGAAAGGGATTGGGGCGGGCACCCTCCGACCGGGCTTCAACCGCTCTGCTATGCTTTCGCTAATCTGCGCCTCAAAAGGCAGGACCAATTCCATGAGAACCATCCGCCTGGTGATTTTCGATGTGGCCGGCACCATCATTGAGGACCACGGAGAGGTGGCGGACGCTTTCCGGCAGGCTCTCGGCCAGAATGGCATTGCCATCGCTGCGTCCCAATTGGTGGAATGGAGAGGGGCTTCGAAGCGTGAGGTCATCCGACACCTCTTCGAGCAACAGTTGGGGACTGGCGCTGACCACAGTGAACAGATTGATCGAACCTATGCCGATTTTCGCGCCCTGCTGGAAGACCGCTACCGCACCCTGGGAATCACTCCGATTGCTGGGGTGGAAGCGACTTTCAAATGGCTGGCAGACCGCAAAATAAGGATCGCCACCACCACTGGCTTCTACCGCGAAGTGAATGACTTGATTCTCGAAAAGGCTGGGTGGCGCGGAATGATCGACGCCAGCATCTCCAGCAGCGAGGTGCGTCAAGGACGCCCAGCGCCTTTCATGATTTTCCACGCCATGGAAGCGGCGGGTGTAACCAGCGTCAGTGACGTCATGAATGTGGGAGATACCCCGCTGGATCTGCGGTCAGGGACCAACGCCGGAGTGGGCAGCGTGGTGGGCGTGCTTACTGGTTCGGTTCCAAGAGCTCGGCTGGAGAGCGAGCCCCACACCCATCTGATCCCCAGCGTTGCAGATATTCCAGATTTGGTTCAGAGACTTTCCACCCTACCAGCATTACCTGCGTAGAGAAGTCCGCCTCCCAGAGAGATGGTCGCGCACTTCGTCTGAGACCTCTTGCGCGCGAGCGAGTCACAGGACTTGGAGCGGTTGCGCCCGGAGCAACCTCTTTCACTAGTGTCGCAGCCGCCTGCATTCTCGCCCCCTGTTGGAATCGCGCTTCAATCGCCCAGAGTTCCCCCCACAGGCCGCATAAGGGCAATTGGATTCAGCAACTTACCCCACCGATTCACGAGGTGAAAAAGGCCTGCCATCCCTTTGGCTGCACAAGTGCAAACAGCCCGGCGGATAGTTACTCGCCGGTCACGTTAGTCACTCAACTAATTTAAGGAGAGCAAAGATGAACAGGACCCCCCGTGATGGTAAAGCTGTAGATGTGTCTGTAGAAAAACCCACTGCCACAGAGGCCGACTCCGAAATTACCTCCTCCAGTCGCCGCAGCTTTCTAGGGAAGATAGGTACTGCTGCTACCGCAACCATGGCAGCCGGTGTCCTGGGCAACGCCCCGGCAGCTCTGGCGCAGTCCAGCAACTTCGGCCTTTCCAAGCCGGTAGCTTCCAACCCGCGCGTGGCCAAAGCCACGGCGATTCGCATCGCCAAAGCCAACGCCGATGCTTCAGTACCGGTTCCACCGCACACCACCAATGGTGACGAAAATCGCTATCCCGACCACTCGGCCAGCTATAGCAAAGGCCTGTTGCAGGACGACATCGGAGTCGTGAATCCGGCGGCCTGGGCTTCCTTCAAGACTGCTTTGGCGAGCGGCAAGATGAGCGACTGGGAAGCCATCATCATCGGCGGCACCCGTACCCAGAATGGCCCGCAAGGCTCCTATTGCTACGACCTGGAAAGTCTCGACTCCGTGCAGTACGGTAATGCTCCATTGCCGGGCGATCCCACCGGCATCATCGTCGTGCCGCCGTTCGACAAGATCTCCAGCCCGGCGTACGGAGCACAACTGATTGAGATGTACTGGGCTTCGATGTTGCGCGATGTGGCCTTCACCGACTACGGCACCAACGCCACAGCGCAAGCGGCCGCGGCTGAGCTCACGAAAACTTTCGGCTACCGTGGGCCTAGGGACGGCAACGGCAATGTGACCACGGACCTGTTGTTCCGCGGCAACTTCCCGGGGGAGACGATCGGGCCGTACATGTCGCAGCTGATGATTACTCCCACCAGTTTTGGTCAGCAGCCCATTGACCAACTGCAGAATACCTACCTGCCGGGCATTGACTTCATGACCGACACCACAACCTTCCTGCAGGTGCAGAATGGCATATCCACAGGGTTGAGCACCCAGTTCGATCCGATCCGCCGCTATCTGCATGACGGGCGCGGCTTGTCGGCTTGGACGCACAACGATGTGCTGTACCAGGGCTACCTGATTGCATTGCTGGTGCTGGGCACGCTGAAGGCACCGCCGAACCCGGGCAACCCCTACATCGGATCGAGGACGCAGAACGGTTTCTGCACCTTCGGCGGGCCGGACATGGCTGCTGCCATGGGAGAATGCGCGGCGAGGTCCCTGCAAAAGGTGTGGTACCAGAAGTGGCTGATTCACTTGACCCACCGTCCAGAGTCCGGCGGCGGGGTCCTGCATCAGAACCTGACGGGCGGCACGATCGACGCGCAGGTGAACAGCAACGTGAAGAACTGCCAGGCAGTGGCGCAGAGCTTCAGCAAGTACGGCACGTACCTGTTGTCGCAACCGTTCCCGGAAGGTTCACCGACTCACCCGTCGTACCCGACCGGCCACGGCACCGTTGCCGGCGCTGCCATCACGTTCCTGAAGTTCTTCTTCGACGAGAACTACGTGATTCCGAATCCGCTGGTGCCCTCGAGCGATGGTCTTTCGCTCCTGCCCTACACCGGTCCGGATGCGGGACAGATCACGGTCGGAGGCGAACTCAACAAACTGGCTCGCAACGTCAGCTTCGGCCACGGTGTGCATGCCGGAATCCACTGGCGCACCGATACCGATTACTCAATGACCCTGGGCGAAGCCATGGCGATCAGCATGCTCAAGGATCGCGCCCAAACCTACAACGAGAAGTTCAGCATCACCTTCACTAAGCTGGATGGAAACAAGGTAACGATCACCAACCAGTAACGCTTCAATTCGAAGCAAAAGGGCGGTCCGGTTCGCCGGGCCGCCCTATTTCTTGCCGCAAATCACATCCTTCCGCGGCACCGCGAGCCCGGAGTCTTGCCTTGCCGCAGTCCAAGGGGGCGCCCGAGAAGTTTTCCCGCCGTCTCTCGGAGTAAACTGGAAGCGATGCGTTGACATTTCCACAGGGGCAGGGCAAACTACCGGATTCGCTATTCTTGCCGGTTTTCGCTGTCAGTCTGAACGGCGAGCTGTCCCGGTAGGGCGGAGTTGGCGAATGCTCCGGATCCGCAACTTTAATCACTAACCTTGCCATGACCGAACACCGGGTCTCCTACACGTTGGATTCAACGTTGGAGACTGTCGACAGTGCGGAGCAGACGGCCAGCCGGATTGCGGCGGAGGCCGGCTTTGATGATGATGAGGTCATGCGTATTGCCATGGCGGTGCGGGAAGCGGCGGTCAACGCCGTGCTGCATGGCAATGCTTACGATCCCGGCAAGAAAGTAAAGCTGGACATTGAACGGACCAACTACGACCTGGTGATCACCATTTGTGACCAGGGTAAAGGGTTGGACCTGAACAAGATACCCGACCCCCTGGCGCCGGAGAACCTGCTGAAGACGTCAGGACGGGGCATTTTTCTGATTCGCTCGTTCATGGATGAGGTGCACATTCGCCCCAGCCACACGGGCACCGAAATCAAACTAGTCAAGCACGTCCACGGCACCGCCGCGGGCGGTAAGGAGGCTTCCCAGTGAGCATGAAGACCAGTACTCGGCAGATCGATGGTGTGGCCATCGTCGATTGCAGCGGCCGTATCACGCTAGGTGAAGGCAGCATTACCCTGCGGGATACGGTGCGCGAACTGCTTTCCAAAGGCAATAAGAAGATTCTCTTGAACCTGGGCGACGTGAACTACATCGACAGCTCGGGCATCGGCGAGCTGGTAAGCGCGTTCACCACCGTGCGCAACCAGGGCGGCGACCTGAAGCTGCTGAACCTGACCAAGAAAGTGCACGACCTGCTGCAGATCACCAAGCTGTATACCGTCTTCGATGTGAAAGACGACGAGGCAACAGCGGTGAAGGCGTTCGGGAAGTAGCTGCGGCGGCAGGTCGCAGGTCGCAGAAATCTAGACCACGGGCGGGCCGGTTCTCCCCGGCCTGCGCTTTTCCGTTTGTCCACTCATCACAGTTCCCTGCTTCGGATGTCACAGCCAAAGGCTGGCCCGTTCATACAATGGAGCCGTGGGAACCCGTTGTGAATTCCGCGTCGCCAAATGGATACCATGGCCAGGCGCGATCGCCGGCTGGCTTCTCCTGCTGTGTGCGCTTCCCGGTTCAGGGCAGTGCATTCCTTTTGCCGAAGCTGCCAAACATCTGGGCGAGATCCGCTGCGTGAGCGGCAAAGTGTTGCACGTGAAAACAGGCAAGGCGGGGGTCACCTACCTGGATTTCTGCGAAGACTACCGGCTGTGCTCATTCACGGTGGTGGTATTTGCCCAAAACCTGAAAGATGTAGGCGACGTGCGGCAACTCCAGGGTAAGGACATCGAAGTGCACGGGCAGATCAAGCAGTATGACGGGCGGGCGGAGATCATCCTGGAGCAGGTGAAGCAGTTGCGGGGCGAGGCGGCGCGGATTCCCCCCTTGCCCAAGGGGTACGACGTCGAGCAGAAAGGTCGTTACAGCGCGGGCAAGTTCAGCCGGCCCAGTTCCGCACGAAAGCCGGCTAAGCAGCGCCAGACTGCGCCGGTGGAGACCGAAGAACCGGTCGACGCGACCGGATCGGAGCGGTAGTGGGTACCCACCCCTAAACCATCCCTCTTCTCAATTCTTCCAGGGGATACTTAGTTCCCCGCCAGACTACGCCGCCGTGCCACAGCGTGAGTAGCATGGAGCGCAGCATGGTGTACATGAACAGCAAGGTGCTGATGGGGTGCAGAAAGAAATAATACGGCGGAATGGAAGAGTGCATCGACATGCCGGCGTAGATCAGAAACATCGACAGCAGTGCAACGACGTACGGCAGCCGGGCCCAGCCTTGGGCCAGCCAGACGCCGACGAACGGCATGAGATTCAGAAAACCCAGCGCCAGACACGACAACAGCGCTCGCGGCCACTGGAACGACATGACCGCGAAAAAATTCTTGGTCAGGTTGCGCACCACGCCTAGCGCGCCTTTCGCCCAGCGGATGGAAATCAGGTCGGCGCCGAACACGTTGCGCTGGGCGTATCCGGCGGTCTTCACTACCTTGCCCAGTTTCATGTCATCCAGCACTTCGAAACGCAGCGCCTGGTAGGTGCCGATGGCTTCATACACGCTGCGGCGAATGAAGTTGAAGGCACCCACGCCCATGTGATCCTGGGTGTCCGGGTCGGCAACTTTCCAGGGACGGTGTCCGAAGACGAAAAGCGTCTGGAAAAAGGCGATCATCATTTTTTCGCCGGGACGTTTCATAATCATGCGCGGAAACAGCACCACGTGGTCGGCGGGTTCGGCTTCGGCATAGGCCAGGGCACGGCGCAACGCATCGGGTTTGAACAGCACGTCGGCATCGGTGAACAGCAGCCAGTCTCCGCTGGCCTGCTTGCTGGCGGTCCACATGGCGTGGGTTTTGCCCAACCATCCGCTGGGTAGCGCGTCAACGTGGACCACCTTGAGCTGTCCGTGGGCCTGCTGGCTGCCGGCAACACGGTCCATGATCTCGCCGGTGCGGTCGGTGGAGCGATCGTTGACGGCAATGATCTCGTAGTTGGGATAGTCGAGCGCCAACATCTGGGTCAGGGCCTGCTCAATGGATTCTTCTTCGTTGCAAGCCGGCACGATGATGCTGACCCGCGGATTGCCGTGAGGCATGCGGTCCCACCCCGGCCCGGAGATGTCGGGAATCTTGGGCATGCCGAGGGCGGCGCCTACCACGCGGGAGGACCAAGCCAGGGCAAGGATGAGGCCAGCGATCCAGAGGAAGTAGGTCATCCCGGCTGGGTTCCTGCGATGCCGTCCGTGTTCAGATGATGCAGGGGCGGAGCAAATCTCATTCCGTATAACAGTATCGCAGAGGAAAGGCCGATGGCGATGACCGGAGCAACAAAAGCCGCATGCAACGAGTACCTGTCGGACATGTAGCCAATCAGCCAGGCAGAAGGTATGTCCCCCAGCAGGTGGAAGATAAATATGTTTACCGCCAGGGCCATGGCGCGAACATGCGGTCCAACTGCGTTGATGACAGCGGCATTGAGCGGGCCGGTGTTGAGCAGAAGAAAAAATTCGGCAACGAAGATTCCCGTGATCATTACATTGCCGCTGGTGAAGAGCGCGACACACATGGCGGGTACTCCGATTCCGAGGCTCACTGCGGACACCAGATAGTGAGCCGCTGGAGTTCTGCGCAGCAGTCGGTCAGAGATCCAGCCACCACTGATCGAGGCTACGATGCCATTCACGATGGTGCTGGAGGCAAAGATCAGATTCGAGGCCAATACGCTGTAGCCGTGGACTCGTTGCAGGAACGTCGGCATCCAGACCTGCAGCCCTCCCAAAGCAAAGGTCATCATTGCCATACCCAGGGTCGCGGTGAGGAACGCGGGATTGCGCACCAAGCCCCTGATCGTGTCGCGCTCGGGCGGCTCATTCTTGGCGTCAAACTGACCCAAGGGCGGCTCCGGAATGAAAAACAACAGGAAAGCCAAGACCACGCCGGGCGCTGCTCCGACATAAAACGGCGTCCGCCATCCGTACTTCGGGCCCATGTATCCGCCTAGAAAATAGCCCAGGGCGGTGCCGACTGGAATCGCCAGGTAGAAGACTCCCATAACCCTGCCCCGCTTCTCCTCGGGAAACATGTCGGCTACGAAAGTCGGAGACAGAATGACAAAGCTGGCTTCCCCGATCCCGACCAGCGTGTGCCGGATCAGCAGCTCACCGTAAGTCTTGGTGAACGCTGTCAACAGAGTGGCCAGGCTCCAGATCAGCGCTCCGGCAATAATGACCGCCTTACGGGAGAAGCGCACCGACAACGGTCCCATGAACGGTGCCGCGCACATGTAGAAAATGAAGAACACACTGGTCAGGAAGCCGAATGCTGCGTCGCTGCGATGGAATTCCCGCTTCACCATCTCCTGCACCGCAAACAGCACCGAGCGGTCAATGTAGTTCAGCAGATTGAGCAGCGTCAGCAGGAAGAGCGCGGTGCGAGGATAGAGTTTAGTCGGGGGCACGCAGGGATGGAATATAGCACGGCGGAAAGCGGTTTTCTGATAGCCAGAGAGGAACAATCTCGAGGCATCCCGTGCTAGCGGACGATTGCGACCAGAAACCGTATTACGTGATCTTCATACTCGAGGGGCCGTGCGTCCAGAGCGGCGGGATGTCCTACCCCTAAGCGGCGCATGCGGCCTCCTGAGGAGTGTTACGAGACTGTGGGGTCGGGTGTTCCATTGCCAGCGGGACGCCGACGCTACTTACTCCGCCCGCAAGGTCACCATGGGGTCGACCTGGGTGGCGCGTCGGGCGGGGACATAGCTGGCCAAAAGCGCCGTGACGATGAGGGCCGCGGCCAGCGAGCAGAACGTAAGCGGATCGGTGGCGCCGACTCCAAAGAGGAAGCTGCGCAGGAGTCGCGTTGAGGCCAGAGCGGCGACCACTCCGACCAGGAGTCCGGCACCGGCCAGGCGCAAGGCCTCGCCGCAGACCATGAAGAGCACATCGCGCTGCTGCGCACCCAGCGCCAGGCGAATGGCAAACTCCTGACGCCGGCTTCCAACGGAAGAGTTCATCACTCCGTAAATACCTACTATCGAGAGCAAGAACGCCAGGCCTGCAAAGCTGGCCATCAGAATCAGGGTAAAACGGCGGCTGCGGAGAGAGTTGGCGAGCACCAAGTTCATGGGAGCAAGGTCGGCGACGGGCTCGGCTTTGTCCACGCTCCAGATTTCCCGGCGGACAGCGGAGGCGAGCGCAGCCGGGTCGACGTCTGTGCGCACCAGCAGGTTGGTAGACAAACTTCCGCGGTCAAACTGGGCCAGACTGTAGTAGATGCTAGGTGTCGGAGGAACATCCAATGATTCCTGCCGGACGTCGCCGACGACGCCCACGATCTCGCCGTCCAGCGGGTCTCCCCAATCCTTCATCGTGATGCGTTGGCCAATGGGATTTTCGCCGGGGAGATAGTGGCGGACGAAGGTCTGATTCACGATCAGGACGATGGGCGCTCCGGCCACATCTTGGGCAGTGAAGTTTCGACCGGCAAGCAGCGGGATGGGTAGCGTGCGAAACAAGTCAGGGGTTGCAGTGAGAATGGCGGCGTCGAGTTCCTGCCCGGGAGCGGCAGGGTGGCCCGTAATATCAATGTCGGTGTCGGGATATAGCTCATTCGGCATGGAATTGGTCGCCGCCACCAATTGCACCCCGGGAAGACGGCGGATGCGGTCAAGAACCTGATCGTAGAACCGCGTGGATTGTGCAAAGGTTTCGTAGTTCGCGTCGGAGAGAGTGACTGACATGGTCAGCAGGTGCGAGGGGTCGTAACCGGGATCGACCTGCTCAATACGGAGGAGGCTCTTAACCAGCAATCCAGCGCTGATGAGAAGCAACAGCGCCACCGCGATCTCGGAAACAGCCAGCAGAGAGCGAACGCGATGCTGACGCCGGCTAAGTGACGAGCGTGCGCCCTCAGCGAGAGCGGCGCTAAGACCCAGGCGGGCAAACTGTAGCACCGGGACCACCGCGAGAACGGCGGCCGCCAAAACCGCGAGCACAAAAATGACGGCCAGCACCCGCAGATCGAGCTGCAGTCCACCAATCAGCGGGACTGCTTCCGGATACGCCGCCAGCAGCAGCTTGATCGACCAGAATCCGAAGCAAGCTCCCAGAACAGCACTCATGGTTCCGATCACCAGGCTCTCAGCCAGGACTTGCCGCAGCAGTTGCACTCTCCCAGCGCCGAGAGCCGTGCGAATACTGAACTCCCGTTGGCGCGCGGCGGTGCGTGAGAGAAATAAATTGGCCACGTTTACACAAGCAATGAGCAGGACCAGCCCGACAGCGCCCAGCAGAACCAGGAGCGCGGGACGCGAACTGGCCACCAGGTGCTCGTGCAGACGGTCAGCGGTGAAGTTGAGGCCTGGATCAACGCCTGGGTTCTGCTGGTCGATCTGCTGCGCGAGCAGTTGAAGGTTGGCGCGAGCCTGATCGAGTGAAATGCCGTCGCGCAAACGTGCCAGCACAGTAAAGAGATGCGCCCGCCGATTTTCAGCCAGCGCCATTTCGCCGGCGAGCGGAATCCAAAGACCGACCGAGTCAGGAAAATCGAATCCTGGAGGAAGAATTCCAACAATCCGCCGTGGCTCGCCTTGCACCAGGACAGAGGTTCCCAGGACGGCGGCATTGGAGGCGAAGCGACGCTGCCAGACTCCGTAACTGAGTAGGACGGGACCTTGCGCAGCCTGGTGAAAGCTCTCGTCCGTGAAGGTGGCGCCGAGCAGGGGGCGAACGGCCAGTACCTGAAAGAAATCCGCCGACACCATTGCCTCTTGCAGCCGCTCAGGCTCGGCGTTGTCGCTGAAGTTGACGGGGATCACGCGGTAAGCTGCAACCGCGGAAAACACGCGATTCTGGTCACGCAAATCGCGGAAGGTAGCGCCGGCCAAGTGGAAGGCTTCCGCGCTGTGGCGGTCGCTGATGTGCACGATAGCTTCCGGGTTTTTGTACGGAAGCGGGCGCAGCAGGGTGGCATTGACCACGGCGAAAATGGCGGTGTTCGCTCCCAGACCGAGGGCAAGCGTAAGAACGGCGACCATGGTGAACCCAGGACTTTTGCGAAGAACACGCGCCGCAAAGCGAAGTTCCTGGAGCATGCAGGAATCGACGGACGAGAAGTAGTAGTGTTAGCAGACGATTTCGGCAGAACCCTGCAGAATGATACGGAGCGATTACTTCTTCGGCCGCGGCCAGCGGGCCACCACCACTGTCGAAATCCCTCCGCGGGGACGGAAGTCGCCTTTCACTTCGGCCCACACCGGCTTGGCCCAACGGACTACGTCTTCGAGCACCCGGTTGACGATGTTCTCCTGGAAAATGCCGAGGTTGCGGTAGGACTGTAAGTATTCCTTCAGGGATTTCAATTCGAGGCATTTCTTGGCGGGCATGTAGCGGATGGTGATCGTGCCGAAATCGGGCAAACCGGTCTTGGGGCAGACGGAAGTGAACTCGGGATCATCCACCACGATCTCGTATCCGGGAAACTGGTTGGGCCAGGTTTCGATTTCGGGGAATTTTGCGTCGAGTCCGGCTTGGGCGTGCTCGGAGGTGTAGCGCGGGTTCGCCATCTGGTTATTGTAACCAGTGCGGGCGGGAAACACCCAAGTGGTGAAATTTCCATACCTAACCCGGAATTGTGCATCTAACACGCTAAGCCTCGTTTTGCGCTTGAAATGGGTGCAAGTGGTACATTATTGCTTCAGTCGAAAGCATGGCCTTGACAGATAAGAAACCCGGCTGGTTTTCCCGGCACTGGCTGGTCTGGACGATCGGCATCGTGGTGGCGGTGGTGGTGCTCGCCTCATTCGTGTCGCGCGACGACGTGGTGCGGGTGCGCGCGGCCACGGTGCAGCGTGGGACCATCCGCAGCGCGGTTTCCACTAACGGCAAAGTTGAACCGCTACAGAGTTTTGAGGCGCATGCACCGGCCGGCACCACGGTGAGACGCGTGCTGGTGAAGGAGGGCGACCACGTCGCGCGAGGGCAACTGCTGGTACAGATGGATGACGCGGACGCCCGCAACCAGGCAGCACGGGCCCTGTCACAAATGAAGGCCGCGCAGGCCGAGGTCAGCGCAGTGGAGAGCGGCGGCACCCACGAAGAGGTCCTGACGCTGGAGGCGCAACTGGTAAAGGCCCGTTCCGACCACGATGCCGCGCAGCGCAACCTGGAAGCGCTGCAGAAGCTTTTGCAGACGGGAGCAGCCTCGCCCGGCGAGGTGAAAGATGCGCAAAACCAGTTGGCCACCACCGAGGCCAACCTGGAGTTGCTGGAGCAAAAGCAGAAGGGACGCTATTCTCCGCCGGAGGTGGCCCGTGTCGAAGCCCAGAAAGAAGAAGCCCAGGCGGCTTATTCCGCGGCCCAGGACGTCCTGAGCCAATTGAACATTCGCTCGCCGTTTGCGGGCGTGGTCTATTCCCTGCCGGTGCGGGAAGGAAACTACCTGAACGCTGGAGACCTGGTGGTGCAGGTGGCCGATCTCTCCAAGGTGCAGATTCGCGCTTTCGTGGATGAACCCGACGTAGGCCGCCTGGCTGCGGGACAGAAAATCGAAGTCACCTGGGACGCGGTGCCCGGCCGGGTGTGGCAAGGTTCGCTCAACGGCGTCCCCGCGACGGTAAAGCTGCGGGGCGCGCGCAACGTGGGTGAGACCACGTGCGTGGTGGACAATCACGATTTCAAGCTGCTGCCGAACGTCAACGTGACGGTGATGATCGTTATAGCGGAGCACCAAAATACGCTGACCGTGCCCCGTGAAGCCATCCGGCTGGATGGAACCAAGCCCTTCGTCCTGCAGATTGTGAACAACGAATTGCACCGGCGGGACGTTCAGACCTCTGTATCAGACCTGACCACCGTGGAGATAACCGGGGGAATCGCGGAGAGCTCCCAGGTGGCGTTGAATTCACCGGATTCCAAGCCGCTCCACGATGGTCTGGTAGTCAAGGTGGTTCGTTAAAGGATGCGGCCACACCTCAAAGTTTTTGCCCTACTCCTAACCTGCGTGTTGGCCTTGGCGGCGAATGCCACCGAAACCGCAGCCGACCTGCTGGCACAAGGCCGCATCGATGAGGCCATCTCTTCCCTGCAGAGCAACTTGACCAGCGCACCCAACGACGCCCCGTCGCACAATCTTCTGTGCCGGGCATATTACGCGCTGGGTAAGTGGGATGCGGGGATTTCAGAGTGCGAGAAGGCCATCGCCCTGGCCCCCGGCAATAGCCAGTATCACCTCTGGTTGGGGCGGGTTTATGGGGAAAAAGCAGACAGCTCGAGCTTTCTGAGCGCTCCCGGCTTTGCCAAGAAGACGCGGGTCGAATTCGAGACGGCGGTCAAGCTGGACCCCGAGAATGTGGACGCACGGACAGACCTGGCCGAGTACTACGTAGAAGCACCGGGAATCATGGGCGGGGGAAAAGACAAGGCTCAGGCGCAAGCCCAGGCGCTGGCTAAGCTGGATTCCGCCAAGGCCCACTGGGTGAACGGAAGGCTGGCCGAGAAGAATAAAGATACGGCCGCCGCGGAAGCGGAATACCGCGCCGCGATTGAGGCCAGCCACGGCAGCGCCAGCACCTGGCTGGATCTGGCGTTGTTTTACCGGCACGCGGGGCGTCCAGCGGACATGGAAGACGCCATCCAGCACGCCAGTTCGGCGCCGCTTAATCACGCGGGTGTCCTGGTGGATGCCGCAGAGATGCTGATCAGGGGGGGACGGAATTTTCCCCTGGCGGCGCAGCTGTTGCGCCGCTACTTGACCTCGGGCGCGACGGTGGAAGAAGCGCCGGCGTTCAAGGCCCACTACCTGCTGGGAACCGTACTGGAGAAACAGGGAGACAAGCCGGCCGCCGCCACTGAGTATCGCGCCGCGTTGTCGCTGGCCAAGGGCTACGCGCCCGCGCAGGAAGCACTAAGGCGGGTACCGAGTACCTAGTCCGAGTACGGAGCGAGAACCGAGCGCCATGCCTTCCGTGGCGAAAGCCCGCATCATTTATGTAGCCACCAGTGGCACGGCTGAAGCCGTGCCCGACTCAACCTATTTATGAAACCAGTTCTACTCACCGTTCGCTACTCGAGACTGTTTTACACTCGGTACACGGTACTAGGCACTCGGTACTCATTAAAGGCGGAATCAATGAAACCTGACTTGCGCTGTGTGTTCCGGATGGGAGTTGTGCTGTTGATTGCGCTGTTGCTCCCTGCCCTGGTGGCGGCTGAACCGCTGACTTTAAAGCGGGTGGTGGAACTGGCGCTCAGCCATAGCACAATGGCGGTTTCGGCGGCGGCTGATTCGCAGCGGGCGTTTGCCTCGTATCGCGAGGCGCGTAACCAGTACCTGCCGCAGATTGTGGCGGGTTCCGGACTGGGGTACTCCCACGGCTTCCCGCTCACGCTGGAGGGCTCGGCGCCATCCCTCATCAACGTGAATTCGCAGTCGGCGTTGTTCAATCCTTCCTTGCATGACTTCGTTCGCGCGGCCAAGACCGATTACGAAGCCGCCAAGCTCCAAAGCAAAGACCAGCGCAACCAGGTCATCCAGGACACGGTGCTGAGCTACGCCGAATTGCACAAGTGGGAAGATCTCTCAAAACACCTGCAGCAGGAGCAGGTGGACGCTGGCAAGTCGGAAGAGATCGTAAACCAGCGTATCCAGGAGGGAGTCGACAATCCCCAGATGCGGAACAAGGCACGGCTAGCAACCGCCCGGGTGCGCCTGCGAGCGGCGGAGGCCCAGGGAGCAATTGACGTGCTGCGCAAACGATTGTCGGAGCTGACGGGACTGCCACCGGCATGGATTGTGACGGCGGCGGAGTCGATCCCTCCTCTGCCCGAGATCAAGCAGGAAGAAGACCTGGCGGCGAAGGCTGCCCAGAACAGCCCGGCAGTGCAGTCGGCGGACACCCGGGCCGCGGCCCAGGACCTGCGCGCACGCGGCGAGCACCGTGCCATATGGCCGACGGTGGACTTCGCGGCGCAGTATGCGCTGCTCTCCAATTTCAACAACTATGCCGATTTCTACCGACGCTTCGAGCGCAACAACGCCAGCATCGGCCTGGCCATACGGTTTCCCTTCCTGAATTGGTCGCAGCACGCCCGTGCTGAAGCCGCCGATGCAGAGGCGGTCCACGCTCACAAGCAGGCGGAAAACGCCAAGAACCAGGTTTCGGAAGAGACCTTGCGCTTGCAGCGTTCGGTACAGCAACTGGCCGCGGCGCAGGAAGTCGCCGACCTCGAATACCAGGTGGCGCAGTCGAACCTGGAGACGTTACGGGTTAAGCTCGACTCCGGAGGGGCTAACCTACACGATGTGGATGATGCGCGGGCCCAGGTGAATCAACTCTACAACGCGCTGCAGGATGCGAACTTTGAACTCGAGCGGGCCCGCATCACCCTGCTGCGGGCGACCGACGAACTGGCGGCATGGGTGGGCGTGCAGTAGCCAACTGCCGACACACAAGCGCGGCATGCATGACGGTTAGACCATCACTCGCCGTGGTGGACTTCGTTGCCGTCGGACAGGTCCAGCCGGAACTGCTCGCCAAGGATTTTCCCCAGCGAGTTCAAATTCCTGGCGAGTGCGAGGCGCCAGCGCTCCACCGAGTGCCGGGCTATTTCGTCCACGTTCTGCTCGAAGCACTGCATCGTGTCGGCAACCTGGGACCGGAGCGACTCGGAAACTGAGGTCTCGATTCCTTTCTGGATAATCCTCAGCCTGCCGCAGGCGTCGTCTAGTTGACTCTCGAGCGCTTTCGCGTTGCGCGTCTCCAGCTGCTTCACGATCATCTCGGCGGCGTTCTCCAGTTCGGCGTGTGCGCCGGACAATACCTCGCCGGCCATCCGCGCCAGGCGCGCGTCGAGGTCAGACTCGAGCCGGCGCGCAGACTCGTCCAGCTTGGCCATGCGGCTGCCCAGATCAGCAATCTGCGCCTGCAGGCGCGACGATTCTGACTGCATCGCTGCCTGCAGTTCCTGCAATTCGCGGTAGCGCGCGTCGTGATCCGCTCCCAGACGCTGCTGCTGGGATTGCAAGAGTGCCTCGCTGCGCTCTTCCAGGCGGGTTCCCGCATCCGTCACCTGTCGCTCAAACCTTGTCGCACCGCTGCGGAAGGTCTGTCGCACCGTGTCCGCGAGTTCCTCGGAGAAAGACTGCGCCCGTTGCTCAACCGCTTGCAGTTCTGCGGCGAGCTGCTGCCGGAATTCGTTCTGGGCCTCAGCGATCTTTTGCTCAATTGTTATTCTGGCGGAACCAAGTACCTGCTCCGACTGCTCGCGCGTGTAGTGCAGAACTTGTGTGCTCAGGTCTTGCCGCAGGCGTTTCCACAGTTGCTCCTGGAGTTCAGGAGGAATCTGCGAGAGCGACACCTCAAACCGGCTGCGCCTGGAATCCCCTGCTGCCAGCTTTTCCTTGAGGTCGGTCAGTTCGGCATGCAATGGCTGCACAAATTCAGCCACCATCGCCCGCAAGTGCTCTTTGGTGAGCACGACTCTTACCGAGGGCGCAGCCTGACTTTGGAGCTGGGCCGTCACCTCGCCATTGCCGGCCGACTTGCGCGGGGGATGCTGCTCAGCAGTCGGCCGCTTTCCCGTCAATAGCATCCAGTCTTCCGGACAGGCTTGCAAGCCCCAGAAATTTTCCGGCTGATCCAGCTTCGCGCCCAGCCTCCAGCCCAGTTGATTAGTTCCGATCGGCTGGCAATCAACTACGCGGGCGGTCGCCTCGCGGCCATCCTTGCTATGAAATTGCAGCGCAGCCCCAGCCTTCAACTTGACGGGTGAACGCATCGCACAACCGTGCGCATTCACCACCAGGGTTTCACACACTTGTGAGAAGTTGGATTCCGGCTCGAGACTGGTGACCAGTATGGGGACGGTGACCGGCACTCTCGAACTGCGTCGCAAGCTGTCGGGTAGGGTTGCACTATGCATAGTTGTTCCTCGTCGCGCTGAGTTCATCTGCCATCTCGCCTTTAATTGGTCCCGGACTATTCTCCGGGAACCGATTCCCTTCGCTCCTCAATCGGCACCGCCAGCCGGCCGGTCCGACGCATGGTTGTCCAGTCATACTTGTAGGTGGCTCCGCATATGAGACACACCTGATAGTCCTGCCCATGAACGCCGCTATGCGGCCAGGTGAACCGATGGGGGCATAATTTTTCGAAGAGCTGCTTAAGGAACTGGCCCGCCATGCCTGCCTCAATCCTGAGCGTTGCGAACTAGCGTGGCACACCAGACCGCGTCGGCCAGAATTCAAAAGATCGCAACGCAGGTTACTCGGCTGGTGTTGCCTCAACGTAACACGGAACGCATCACACGGGGTCACACCCCGGTTCATGGGGTGTGGGCGAACGGCCACTGGCTGGTCTCATTACCCGCTTTCGGTAACCGGCAGCTCGTAACCTGTTACCCGGTGCGATGAAGAACCGACTGGCAGGAATGTGGGCTAAACAGCAATGCCCTTCACCTCACCGGCGCGATCGCGACAGTGCTTGAACCAGATGCTGAAAATCGGGGGGTAGTTTGCAGTCAATCGAGACGGTTTTCCCCGAGCGCGGATGGGCAAATTGAAGATGCACGGCGTGAAGAGCAACGCGAGCAATGAGCGGCTCCAACGATTCCGCCGGCTGGTATTTTCTGTCACCGATAACCGGGTGTCCCGTCGCCGAGAATTGCGCTCGAATCTGATTTTGCAATCCTGTGACCAGCTCAACCCGAACCAGCGAAGCATCCGCAAAAAGGCGCTCGACGGAATATCGCAGTTCGGCACGGGCCGCTCGGGGGTCTCTCGCCGTGCGCAACTGCTGAAACATTCCTTCCCGACGAAAATAGTGCACCAGCGTCCCCGCCTCCACGCTGAGACGGCCGCGCAGCACCGCGAGATACTGCCTTACGGGAGTATGGTCGAGAAATTGCCGCACCAGCGCATCTCGATCCGGACGGGTCTTCGCAAATAGCAAAGCCCCGGAGGCAAAGCGATCGATGCGATGCACCACCAAGGCCCGTTGTCGGTTCAGCTTGAGTTTTGCGACAAGCAGAGACAAAGCGGACGCAGTATCGGAACCCTTAATTGGCACGGCCAGAAGCCCGGCCGGTTTGTCGAGAACGACCACCGCATCGTCCTCGTAAAGCACAGAAAGCTCCCGGGAGAAACGAGGGCGGCGCCGGTCTTGGTGACCCAAAACCCGATCCGGCTTTCCTTTTCCGCTGCGAGCCGTTCGTGGAAGTCTCTTCATCGGCCAGGTTCCTTCACGGTCAGGTCATTACAAACCATTCCGCTTGCCATCGCAAACCCAAAGATCGCGTCCGAGTGGCTCGTGACTCGTGCCGGTACCGTGCTCACAACCAGCTGTGAGTGGCGTCACTGCACGGACGTGATGTCACCCCTAATAATCTCCAACATTCGGCCCAGGTTTTCTCAATCTTCTTTACAGAGAGGGGTTGCCATGGAGAATCCACCGCTCAGGCCCTCCACCTATCAGGTCCTGGAACAGCATGGCGTGGACCGCAGGAGCTTCATCAAGTTCTGTACCGCGATGGCCGCCGCCCTGGGGTTGGACGCCACCATGGTCCCTCAGATTGTCGAGGCCCTGGAGAACAAGCCCCGCATCCCCGTCATCTGGCTGCACGGGCTGGAGTGCACCTGCTGCAGCGAGTCGTTCATCCGCTCCTCCCACCCCATTGCGCAGGACATCATCCTGAACATGATCTCCCTGGATTACGACGACACCCTGCAAGCCGCCGCCGGCTTCCAGGTGGAGGACATTCGCAAGCGGATCATGAAGGAGTATCCCGGGGAATACCTGCTGGCGGTGGAAGGCAATGCGCCCACCAAGGACGGCGGCGTGTACTGCACCGTCGGCGGAGAAACTTTCCTCAGCATTCTGGAGGAGACGGCGGAAAAGGCCAAGGCGATCATCGCCTGGGGTTCCTGCGCTTCGAACGGATGCGTGCAGGCGGCGAAGCCGAATCCGACCGGCGCCAAGCCGATTCACGCTCTGCTGCCGCACAAGACCATCATCAATGTGCCCGGCTGCCCTCCCATCGCCGAGGTCATGACCGGAGTGCTGACCTACATTCTGACCTTCGGACAACTCCCCGAACTGGACAGAATTGGCCGGCCGAAAATGTTCTACGGCCAGCGTCTGCATGACAAGTGTTATCGCCGCCCGTTCTTCGACGCCGGACAGTTCGTCGAAGCCTGGGATGACGAGGGCGCTCGCAAAGGCTGGTGCCTGTACAAAATGGGATGCCGCGGGCCCAGCACTTACAACTCCTGCTCCACCTTCAAATGGAACAACGGCGTTTCCTGGCCGATCGGCTCGGGGCATGGCTGCATCGGATGCGCCGAAAACAACTTCTGGGACAACGGACCTTTCTACCAGCGGCTCTCCGGCATCCCGGTACCGGGGATCGACTCCACGCCCGATGAGGTCGGGGCCACGCTTGCCGGGGCCGCGGTGATCGGTGTGGGCGCGCACTTCGTTTCCAGCGTGGTGCGCCGTTTCGGACAGAAGCCCGCGCAACCAACTCCGGACAGCGGCGACAAAGGCAGAGGTGACGTATGACGACTCGAGTGGTGGTCGATCCCGTAACTCGCATTGAAGGCCATCTGCGCATCGAAGCCATGCTGGACGATCGCAACGTCATTCACGATGCCATTTCGTCAGGCACCATGTGGCGCGGCCTGGAAGTGATCCTGCAGGGACGTGATCCCCGCGATGCCTGGGCCTTTGCCGAACGCATCTGCGGCGTCTGCACCACGGTGCACGCGCTGGCCTCGGTGCGTTCGGTGGAGAATGCGCTGGGCATCCAGGTGCCGCCCAATGCCGACATCATCCGCAACATCATGTTCCTCACCCAGATGGTGCAGGACCATGTCATTCACTTCTACCATCTGCACGCACTCGATTGGGTGGATGTAGTCTCGGCGCTGAAGGCCGATCCCGCCGCCACCGCCGCCTTGGCGCAGAAAGTCTCACCGTCATGGCCATATGCCAGCACGGGATATTTCCGTGACATCGCCGGCACGCTCAAGAAGTTTGCCGACTCCGGACAACTGGGCATTTTCCAGAACGCCTACTGGGGGCATCCCGCGTACAAGCTGCCTGCGGAAGCTAACCTGATGGCCGTGGCCCACTACCTGGAAGCGCTGAAGTGGCAAAAAGAAATCGTCAAGATCCACACCATTTTCGGTGGCAAGAATCCTCATCCCAACTACATCGTGGGCGGCATGGCGTCGGCGATCTCCATGCAGGGCGACAACGCCATCAACATGGAGCGGCTGAACTACGTTCGCGGGCTGATTCAGGATGCCACCAACATCGTGGAGAACCTCTATATTCCCGACCTGCTGGCGGTGGCGTCGTTCTATCCCGAGTGGACGCAGATCGGTGGCGGGTTGGGAAGCTACATGGTGTATGGCGACATTCCGCAGAACGGCATCGGCGATCCCAGCCGCTTCCGCTTCCCGCGCGGCGTGGTGCTGCACAAGAATCTCAGCGAAGTCCTGCCGCTTGACCTGGCCGACAGCGGACAAATCACGGAAGAGGTCGCGCACTCCTGGTACGAATATCCGGAAGGAAAAAAGGCGCTCCATCCCTGGGACGGCGTGACCCAGGCCCGGTACAACGGACCCAAGCCGCCCTACAAACAGCTCGATGAGAATGGCGGCTACTCCTGGCTGAAGTCTCCGCGCTGGAAAGGCAACGCCGTAGAAGTAGGTCCGCTGGCCCGCATGCTGGTGGGCTATGCCAGCGGCAACACCGAGTTCAAAGATGTGGTGGGCGAGGCCCTCGGCGCATTGAAGCTGCCGGCCACGGCCCTGTTCTCTACCCTGGGACGCACCGCAGCCCGCGGCCTGGAGACTCGGTTGGCCGTACGCTGGTTGATGCAGGAGTATGAACACCTGATTACCAACCTGAAGGCCGGCGATTCTGCCACCGCCGATACGTCGCGTTGGGATCCTTCGACCTGGCCCGCGGAAGCCAAGGGTTTCGGCTTTACCGAAGCGCCTCGTGGAGCGCTTGGCCACTGGCTCCACATCAAAGACCAGAAGATTGCTAATTACCAGATCGTGGTGCCTTCAACCTGGAATGCATCGCCCAAGGATGGCCAGGGACAGCGTGGAGCTTACGAGGCCGCGCTGCTGGATACGCCGATGGCCGATCCCAAGCGGCCGGTGGAGATCCTGCGCACCATCCACTCGTTTGACCCGTGCCTGGCGTGTGCCTCGCATGTGCTGGGGCCCGACGGCCGCAAATTGTCCGAAGTGATCATCCGTTAGGAGACGATCATGGCCACTGCCATCAGAGAGTTCGATCCGAAGGATATGGCGCAGCACCCGGACAGCTACTTCCGCCGGGAATATGTGTGGGAACTGCCGGTGCGCATCAGCCACTGGGTGAACGCCGCCTGCCTGATCGTGCTGTTTCTGACCGGGATTTACATATCGCATCCCATCCTGGCTCCCAGCGGTGAAGCCTACAAGAACTTCGTCATGGGACGTGTCCGGCAGATCCATTTCATCTCGGCCATGGTCTTCATGGTCAGCTTCCTGGTACGCGTGTACTGGTTCTGGATGGGAAACAACTACTCCCGTTCGGGATTCCCGTTTGTATGGCGGCCCAGCTGGTGGCGAGACCTGTTCCGGCAAGCGACCGACTACCTGAAACTCGAACGCGGACACGTCCACCTGGGACACAACTCGCTGGGCGGCCTGGTTTACACCCTGTTCGTGGTGGCCCTGGGCTGGGCGCAGATGTTCACTGGTTTTGCCCTGTATTCGGAAACCAATCCCAGTGGCTTCTTCGGCCGGGTGTTCGGCTGGGTGCTTCCCTTCCTCGGCGGTTCTTTCCAGGCCCGGATGTGGCACCACACCTTCGCCTGGGGATTCGTGGTCTTTGCCATACTCCACGTGTACGTGATCCTGTACGACTCCACGCAATACGGCAATGGACTGATCACCTCGATCATCTCGGGCTACAAGTTTTACAAACGGGGAGACCTGAAGCATGACCGCTGGGTCAGCTGATTTCGCGAGTGACACGCAGGAGAGGCCTATACTGGTGCTAGGCGTGGGCAACGTATTGCTGGGCGACGACGGCTTCGGGCCTGCGTTGCTCGAGGAACTCATAGTCCACAACGAAGAGAACGCGCCTGGCGTCGAGTTCGTGGACGGCGGAACCCAGGGCTTGGCCCTGCTCGGGCTGATTGCCAACCGCAGGGCACTGGTGATCCTGGATGCGCTCGACACGGGAGAAGTGCCGGGAACGGTTTCGGTGCTGGCTGGGCTGGCGGAGATCTCGGGCCCGAAACAGCGCAGTTGTTCGGCGCACGAGAGCAATGCCATGGAACTGCTGTCGGTCGCGGCTTTGCTCGGCGATTTGCCCGATCGGCTTTACGTAGTCGGAGTGCAGCCCGAATCGGTCTGCACTCGCTTGGGCCTGTCGCCAGCGGTGCAGAAATCGATAGGACCGGCTCTCGAAAAAACGCAACAGATCGTTGACCAACTCGTGTTCGAGCTAGCGCCGGCAGTTGAGGTCTGAACGGAGCTTTTTATGTGCTTGGCCATTCCCGGAAAGTTGCTGACCAAAACCAACATCGGCGGCGTGGCGGTGGGCCAGGTCCAGTTCGGCGGGATCAAGCGCGAAATCTGCCTGGACTTCGTGCCCGAAGCGGATCTGGGCGACTACGTCCTGGTCCACGTCGGCTTCGCCATCAGCCGCCTGGATGAGGCCGAGGCCCGGCGCACCTACGAACTCCTGGAGCAGATGGGCGTGCTGGAAGAAGAGCTTTTGCCCCCGGAACAGCCGAACAGTTAGGTCGAGTCGTTTCCTGAACTAAAAAATTACAACCCCCGAAAAACACATTCATTGACCCGGTTGTGAGTGTAAACGCCTGTTTACTACAGTGATCGCGCTCAGCCAAAGAAACGCCGCTCGGAAGGCCGGGTGGCGTATCAACGCGACGGTATCAGGGAACATTCAGGTCAACGGTGCATGGGAAAAGTGGAGAGGGAGGAAGATCGGTAATTCCCAAAGTTCTAACGCAGACCGGCGATTCCAGGCTCAGATCAGGAGGAGAAAAGGGGAGGAGTTGCAAATCGAGTTCTTGTGAGAGGTTCTAAGGAGATAGTTGGCGAAACACCGCTATTTCAGCAGTAATCCGGTCGTGGGCGAAAACATGCCTTCGTCCCTTGGCTAAGAAGTTTTCAAGCCCACGGACTAAGGAAACATCGCGTGCCTAGGTGCTGGCATAGGAGTGTGGCCCTTACTGTCACGCCAGAGAATCGCGTTGAGCACTTTCGAATTGGCGGCATCCGGCCGCGAAAAATCCATCTTCTCCGATTCCGTTGCGCCTTGTCCCTTGGGCGGGTTGACCTGGTAAATAAGGCTGTTGTCGCGATTACTGTGGTCCGCTGTAAACGGAGGCTGCTTACCCTCGCCGGAGAATAGCGGCGCCATCACCGGGGCGTACGCGTCGTTCTGATTCATCGGCGGCAGTCCCAGCAGCGTCTCCACGGTGTGGAGCATATTCACGGTGGTGTAGAAGCGGCTATCTACGAAGGGATGCTCCGCCGAACCGGGCGAGTATTTGCTGATGGCAAGCGCGATCGAACGATGTGCGTCCACGTGGTCGGCGCCATCCTGGGCATCGTCTTCCAGAACGAAGATTGCGGTGTCGTCCCAGTAGGGGCTGTGGGACACGGCTTCGACCACGCGCCCGACCGCCAGATCGTTGTCCGCAACCGAGGCTGCTGGCGTGGGCCTGCCGGCGCGCGTGCCGCCGGTGTGATCGTCGGGCAGGTAGAGCAGGACGAACTGCGGCAGCTCGGTTCCCTTCCCTTCTTGGCGCGCGCGCACAAAGCCTTCGAACTCGTTGAGGAACTCGTCGGCGCGCAGCTGGTCGGGATAGTCGGTGTTGAAGTCTGGGAACTGCGGATCGTAATGATCGCGCAAAGCGGCCTTTGACGGGCGCACGCGGCGCAGCACCGGAACTGCCCAAGGCCATGGACTTGCCGATCCGTGCGGATCGCCGACGTTCGGCGGCAACGGGTCGCCTTTCGCAATATGCTGCCGCGGACACTCGTCAGGCGAGCGTGAAGTGGTGCCTTCCTGGGGCGGGGCAGGGGCGTCTTCGGCGGGCTTGCACCAGACGGCGCTAATGAACTCGCCATAGTCGCGATAGCTCAGGTGGTGGCTGGCCACGTTATCCCAGATGTATCCGGTGGCAGGTGCGTCTACGTCGGACTCGCCGTTTTCCAGCGGAAACTCGTCGGCCACCGTGCCCTGGTAGTCGTAGGTGCGTTCCTGGCTGCGGTATCCGATTTGCCAGGTCTTCTCGTTGTAGTCGCTGGCAATGGCCGCCATCGACCACTCGTGACCGTCACCCGAGACTTCCCCGCTGTCGTAAAAATTGTCGAGCACACCGAATTGCAGCGCCAGCTTGTGCTCGTTGGGCGTGACGTTCTCGCCATACATGGTCAGGGACTTGTCGCCGTTACCGACCTTCAGGTCGCCGAGGATCTGATCGTAGGTGCGATTTTCTTTGAGGATGTAAATCACGTGGTGAATGGGATTCGCACCCGTCGCGAACTGGAGCTTGCCGGGATCGGAATGCAGCAGGTTGGAGTCCTCGACTTTGCGTGTGAGATCGGGCAGCTGTTTTTCGGCTTCGCGGAAGTTCAAGCGTGCCAGCGAGCCGTAAAGCAGGGTTGGGATGTAGGCGTACTCGCGATGACGGCGCTCGTACGCGGTGTGCCCCTTGAAATTGTTTGGCCCGGTTCCCTCCCCTTTGGCGGTCGCGATCAGAAGATCATCGCCCACCGTGGCCAGCGCGCTGGGATACCAGTCGGTAGGGATGAAACCCGGACTGCGTCTCAAGCGGTTGCTTTCATGGGATATGTCAAAAACTTCAACAGCGTTGAGCGAGGCATCGGCCACAAACAACCTCTCCCCATCCGGGGATTGGGCTAGAGCGCTCGGATACGAACCAGAACTCTCCTGTCCCGGCAAGCGGGTTCCCAGAGTGCCTAAGGACTCTCCGCTGTCAGTTCGTACTATCGCCACTGCGTCTGCATTCGAGAGCGCGACGTACAGCAGCTTTTCGTCCGGGCTGAGCAGCAGTGCTGTGGGATGCGATCCGGGGACGAGAGGATCTGTGGGCTCGCGCAGTGATATCCAGCGGGCAACTATTCCCTTCTCCAGATCGAGTTCAGCAACCTTGGATGCGTTCCACAAGCTGCACCAAGCGCGGCGGCCATCGCGGGTGGCGACCACCGTGTAGGGGAACGAAGATGGCACAATGCGGTGGGTGGTGAGGTCGAAAGTCTGCAGAATGCGGCCGTCAGCAGGGTCCATCAGGATTGCGTTGTCGGAAAGATTGTTGGCGATCAACAGTCGGTCTTTGCCCTGCTGGGAAACCAACGCCAGGCCTGCAGGATATGGAATTGCTGTCCCCGGCGGCACCTTGCGCAAACCGAATGCGACCTTCTTCCCGTCGGGAAGCTTTTGCGGCGCGATTTTCACGAAGCGTTCGGGGACGACCTTGCCATGGTCGAAGCTGTAGACCGCGATTCCGTTTCCGGTGTTCTTCGGCTTCTCGCCGGTGGGGTCAGTCACCGAACCCATGGATGCATAAAGATGCTTACCGTCAGAACTGAACGCGAGACCAATGAAATAGCTCTGGTGCGCAGATTCGGGCAGACGATCTTCGGGAAAATCGGTCAGCTGATTGGTGGTGAGGTCCAAGATTGCGACGGACTGACGGGCCAAGGCAGTCTGCGTCCCGTATCCGTCATTCAGCAGCGCCGCGTAGTGCTGGTCAGGGCTCAAAGCTATGGTCACCGGGAAACTGTTCACCGGGCCGAGGTGTCCTGGCGTCGGCAGCAGCAGGTGCTTGGTCGTGGGTAGCAGAATCTCGCTCGGCTTGGAATCCTTTTGGGCAAAAAGGCCGACATGAGCTACCAGTAGCACAGCGGCAACAAACAAGAAACGCTTCAAGCTTCCTCCGTCGAATCGCCGGTGTCGGGCGAGCATTCTAATCCGCCCGCCGAAAGCTCAAAGATACCAGTCGCAACAAAAAGCCGGCCAGTTCACCTGGCCGGCAGCATTCTTATACTTCAACTACTTCTTTAATGAGTATCCGTACTCTCGTGCTGTGCAGCCACATCATTCCCGACGTTATGCCGTACGTCCGCTCCGCGCACCCAGAAGATGACGTCTTCCGAAATGTTGGTCGCGTGATCGGCGACGCGCTCCAGGTTGCGCGCCACCAGCAGCGCATCCAGGGCCTGGCGCGTGACTTCCGGACGTTCGTTCATGGCTTTCACCAGCATGATGAAGGCTTCGTCGCGCATGCGGTCGACAACGTTGTCCATCTCGAGCACCGCCTGGGCCAGTTCGGCCTTGCCTTCGATGAAGGACTCGAGCGCGCGCCGCACCATGGCCGAGACTGCGGCCGCCATGCGCGGGATGTCCACCGGCAGGTCAACCTTGGGCAGTTCCACCAGGTCCATCACCCGTTCCGCGATGTTGACGGCCTGATCGCCCACGCGTTCCAGGTCGGAGTTGATTTTGGTGACGGCAAGAATGAAGCGCAGATCCACCGCCATAGGCTGTTGCATGGCCAGCAAGTCGAAGGCGAGTTCGTCGATCTCGCGCTCGGCCACGTTGATCTGCGATTCGCCTTCCAGCACCAGGTGGCAGCGTGAAAGATCGCGGTCGATATAGGCCTGGCAGGCGCGATCCACTGCCTGCTCGGCCAGCCCGCCCATACGCAGCAAACGGGTGCGAAGATCGTCAAGTCCCTGCTGAAAGCGGGTACGCATTATCCAAACCTGCCTGTGATGTAGTCCTCCGTCCGTTTGTCGGACGGGTTGGTGAAAATCTTTTCGGTCTTGTCGAACTCGATCAGCTTTCCCAGGAGGAAGAAGCCGGTGAACTCTGCCACCCGGGACGCTTGCTGCATATTATGGGTGACAATCACGATGGTAAAGCTTTCCTTGAGCTGGAAGATCAGCTCTTCGATTTTGCCCGTCGAGATCGGGTCCAGGGCCGAGCAAGGTTCGTCCATCAACAGTACCTGGGGCTGGACCGCCAGAGCGCGGGCAATGCACAGACGCTGCTGTTGTCCGCCCGAGAGGCTGGCGCCTGACTTCTTCTTCAGAAAATCCTTCACCTCGTCCCACAGCGCGGAGAGCTGCAGCGAACGCTCCACGATTTCGTCCAGGCGGTGGCGATCGCGGAAACCGTTGAGCTTCAACCCCGCGGCCACGTTGTCGTAAATCGACATCGTTGGAAACGGGTTGGGTTTCTGAAACACCATCCCGATACGACGGCGAATCTGCGTGGCCGAGGTCCCGTTGTAGACGTCTAACTCGCCAATGCGCACCCGCCCGGTCGCCCGGGCTTCGGGAATAGTTTCGTGCATGCGGTTCAAGCAACGCACGAAGGTGGACTTGCCACAGCCGGAAGGGCCAATGACTGCGGTAGCGTGATTGGCTTCGACCTTCATGTCGATGTCGTAAAGCGCCTGCGTCTTCCCAAACCAGGCGTTCAGCTTGTCGACTTGGATGCTCACACCCATATCTCAGTTTGCTCCCTTGAGCATGCCCCGGCTGGCCGCAACCCGCACCGCGCTGACCGCAAGCACAATCAGGACGATCAGTATCAGCGCTCCCGCCCAGGCCTGGCGATGCCACTCGTCGAAGGGCGATATCGCGTAGGTAAAAATCTGCAGCGGCAGCGCCGCGGTTGGCTGACTGGTGTTCCAATTCCAATACTGGTTGCCGAAGGCGGTGAACAACAGCGGAGCGGTCTCCCCGGCGGCGCGGGCAAAGGCCAGCATTACGCCGGTGATGATTCCGGAAGTGGCGGTCCGCAAGGTGATGGATAGCGTCGTGCGCCAGCGCGAAACTCCCAGTCCAAGAGCGGCTTCCCGCACCGTATTGGGCACCAGCAGAAGCATCTCTTCGGTGGCCCGGGTGATGGTCGGAACCATCATGATCGCCAGCGCGACTCCGCCGGCCAGCGCCGAAAAGTGCCCTTGCGTCAGCACCACCAATCCGTAGGCCACGATGCCGACAATGATCGAGGGCACGCCGTTCAGCACGTCTGCGGTAAAGCGGATCAGGTTTCCGAAGCGGTTGCGTCCATATTCGGCGAGATAGATTCCTCCCCCGATGCCAACCGGCACCCCGATGCAGCTGGCGATGAGCAGGATCAGGGCTGAGCCGGCAATGGCGTTGGCCATGCCTCCGCCCGCTTCCCCAACCGGTTTCGGGGTCTGGGTAAGGAAGGCCAGATTGATGGAGCCGATGCCTTTGTAGATCAGGTATCCGAACACCGCACCGAGCGGCAGCAGCACCAGGATGACCGCACTGGCGGCCATGAGCGTCACCAAAACATTCGTGCCCCGCCGGTACAGGCTGAGCTGCGGGAGCGAGATGTCGGCGGTGGTTTCCAAGTTAGCCATTGGCCCTCGCCGGGGTTCCGCGGGTCACTGTCCACACCAGCAACTGCGCAGCCATGTTGACCAGGATCGTGACGATGAAAAGTGCCAGGCCCACTTCAACCAGGGCGCTGAGATAGAGGTCGCCGGTGGCCTCGCTGAATTCGTTGGCGATGACGCTGGCCATGGTGTATCCGGGAGCGAACAGCGAGCGTGCGATCTCCGGGCGGTTCCCGATCACCATGGTGACCGCCATGGTCTCGCCGAGGGCTCGGCCCAGACCGAGGATGACGCCACCCATGATCCCAGCCCGCGCATTGCGCAGCACGCCGGTGCGGATCATCTCCCAGCGGGTTGCCCCCAGGGCCAGCACGGCCTCGCGTTGCTGCTGCGGGACGGCGGTCATCACCTCGCGCGTGATCGAGGAAATGATGGGCACCACCATGATGGCCAGAATGATCCCAGCGGCCAGCATTCCAATTCCGTAGGGCGCGCCTTCAAACAGTCCGCTCCATCCGAAATAACGTGCGAGCCAGGGCTCCACGTACTCGCGCAGCAGCGGGACCAGCACGAAGATTGCCCACAATCCGTAGATCACGCTGGGAATCGCAGCCAGCAGTTCGGTGGTGAATGCCAATGGAACTCGCAGCCAGCGCGGAGACATCTCGGTGATGAACACCGCTACTCCGACGGCCAGCGGCACCGCCAGGACGAGTGCCAGGATAGAGGAAACGATGGTGCCGTAAACAAACGGCAAAGCTCCGTACTGGTCGTTGACCGGGTCCCAGTCACTCTGGAAGAAGAACTTCCATCCGAATGCGTGCCATGAAAGGCTTGACTTGGTGACCAGTTCGAAGATGATGAGCCCGACCAGCGCCAGCACGCACAGACCGCAAGCCAGAATGGCAAAGTAGAACGCGCGATCCGCCAGCCGACTGCTCCCGGACTGGATCAAGGGTCCGGTTTGCGCCCGGGATATGTCCGTAACCTTCGATTTGTCAACAGGTTGCGGCCCAGGCAGACGCGGTGCTCCTAAGGCGTAATTGCCCATCAGGCTGAACCTACCAGAATCGTGTTACAGGAATGTTAAAATGCAAACTGGCCCCGGTTCCCACTTTGGTAGAAGCTACCGCAAGGGATGCCTCAAAACGCTCGACGTTGCATTTGCATTTCCCAGGGTTAGGCTGTATTTTTCAGTCCCCACTCTTTTGATTTTTATGCCGTTCGACCAAAAACTCAGCCGTAGCGCATTTCAGAAGCTGGGACGCCAGCTGACGAAACTGTCGGCCAAGACGGCCCCGGAAAACGTTCATCGTTTTCGCACCTACGGGCGACGGATCGAGGCGCTGGTGGACGAGCTGGTTCCTGAACCAACTCGCAATGACAAACGTCTGCTCAAGATACTGGCACGCCTGCGCAGCAAGGCCGGCAAAGTGCGCGATCTGGATGTACAGATCGCAGCCCTGCGCAATCTGAAAATCCCGCAGGAACCGTCCCGCAAGTCACAGTTGCTGCTTGCCCTCACCGAAGAGCGCAGGTTGCGGGAGAAGAAGCTGGCCCGGGCCTTCGATCCTGACACCTTGCGCGAGTTGCGCAAGCGCTTGAAGCGTGCCGCCGAGACTGAGATCCCGGAGACCACCGATCCGCTGGCGCTCGCCCTGCTCCAGTTGGGCAAACTGGGGCGAGACCACGGGCCCCTGACCGAAAAAATCCTGCACCAGTACCGCATCGCAGGAAAGCGGGCACGCTACCTGGCCGAACTGTCCGGGGACGATCCGCAGGCGAAGTTCCTGGTGGAACAACTGAAGCGTATGCAGGATGTGCTGGGCGATTGGCACGACTGGCTGAAGCTGAGTGAAAAAGCAGGAAAGCTGTTCGGCGCCCCACAGGATTCGGCCCTGGTGTCCGCGCTGCATAACGTGACCCGCGCCAAGTTCCGCCAGGCGATCGCGGCCCTGACCGAGACGCGAATAGCATTGGCCGGCAAGAAGCCGACCGCGATGGAAGCGCAGGGCCCCAAGCCCTCCGCCCGAGTAGCCACGGACGCCTCTGCAGTGGCATGAGACCTCCCCACCTTTGTCATTTTCAGACTACATGGGCTCAAGAACCGCCGGAGGCTGACCTAAGTTCTGATGCAGACGCCAGGTCCGCGGCGAGCGTTATAACGTCTTCCTTCTCACATGAAGGCCCATCCAACCATCACCCGTTCCGGCCCGGAAGAGCACCACCAGGCTCAGGATCGGGCTTCCTCGCTTCGCTCGGAATGACAATGGTCCGATTTGCCGGGACGACCGTGATTTCCTTCCAACCGGGCCCCACCCACGCTGTAAACTAATTTGCTTCCACCATGCCGACCTTCGCGGCTGTTGACATCGGATCCAACTCCGTCCGGCTGAAGATTGCCCGCCTCACTCGGGGGCGGCTGCGGGCTATCCACGAAGACCGCGAGGTGACGCGGCTGGGAGAAAGTGTATTTCGCAGCGGCATCCTTTCGCCCGACGCCATGGCGGAGACTATCAAGGTGCTGCGGCGTTTTCATCGCGCAGTGCAGGAAGCGGGCGCCGACACCGTCAGCGTGGTCGGTACCAGTGCGTTACGCGACGCGCGCAATTCCAAGGCGTTTCTGGAGTGGGTGCGGTCGACGACGGGATGGAAAGTGGAAATCATCTCCGGGTTGGAAGAGGCGCGGCTGATCCACCTGGGACTGGTCTCCAGCTTGAGGGTCAGCGCTTCGACGGTGCTGATGGTGGACCTGGGCGGCGGCAGTTGTGAGTTGACCGTCTCCCGCAAAGGACACATCCACGACACCGTCAGCCTGCCGCTGGGTGCAGTTCGTCTCACCAATGAATTCCTCCGACACGATCCCCCGCGCAAGTCTGAGCTGCAACGATTGCGCGGCTTCGTGGAGCGTGAAATAGGGCGGATTGCCGACCGCATCTCAGGAGCACGCCCGAAAGTTGTCATCGCCACTTCCGGAACTGCCGCTTCCCTGGCCGCCGTCTGTCACGGTCTGTACAAGACCAAGGGGTCCCGCGCCGCGGTGGTGTCACGCACCCAAATGCGACGCATGGCCAAGATGCTGGCACGGCTTCCGCTCGAGGGGCGCAGAAAGCTTTCCGGCGTCGGCCCCCGGCGGGCCGAAATCATTGCCGCCGGCGCCGTGGTCTACCTGCAACTTCTCGACAGTTGCGGCTTGCAGGGCTTCCGCTACTCTCCGCTGGGCTTGCGGGATGGCCTGCTGGCGCAGATGGCTGCCGAGTACGACCGCAGCACGCGTTCCGGCAAGCAGATCGAGTCAGAACGCTGGGATTCAATTCGGGCAGCGGTGGAGCACTACCATGTGGATATGGACCATGCGCTGCAGGTCCGTGCTTCCGCCATGCAGTTGTTCAACGCTCTGGCGTCAGTACACCAGTTGCCTCCAGAGTACCGGGAGTGGCTCTCGGCAGCCTCCATGCTGTACGAAGTCGGCGACTACGTGAACCGCAATGGCCGGCATCGCCACGCTTACTACATCATTTCCAACTCCGAGATTCTGGGATACACGCCGCGGCAGCGGCGAGTGATCGCGGCGATTGCCCGCTACCTGGGCAAGTCGCGGCCTTTGCCCAACGATGGCCCCATGAAACTGGTGCCGCCTCAGGAGCGCGAGCTGGTGAGGAAAGCGTCGCTGGTGCTGCGGTTGGCGCGAGCGCTCAACCTCGGCAGAAGCGGGGCGTTGCGCACGGCCCGGGTGAGCATCCGCAACGGCGTGGTTAACCTGAACCTAGTGGCCAAGCCGCGAGCTAGCATCGATCTGGAACTGTGGGCGGTGGAAAAAGAGCGCAGCTACTTCCGCGAGATCTTCGGACGCGAACTCTCAGCCGCAGCGGCGGCGTAGAGCGAGCGCAGCACTTTCGGGGTCAAGCACCACTGCAGGTAGGCTGAGTTGCGACCCATTTCTACCCGGGCCACCCCGCCTTTCTTCAAATCCACCGAGGCTTCGCAACCAGCTTCGCTGATGCACCTTCCCAGAAACTCACTCAGGTTGGGATTGTGGCCGACCACCAGGATGGCTTCGTACTTGGCGTACTTATCGAGCAAGCGGTGGAAATCGGCAAATGAAGCGGAAGGACGGAGGGCGTCATCCAGCTGCAGCTTGCCCTCGTAGCTGATCTCGTTGCCCACCAGGGAGGCGGTTTGCGCCGCCCGCTTCAGCGGGCTGGAAACGATCACATCCACCTGCACGTCCAGGGCGGCCAGGGCGCGGCCAACGCTCCCACACTGTTCAATCCCGGTCTCGTCCAAGGCGCGCTTTTCATCCTTCTTGGGATTGGTCATGCGTTCGCCAGCGTTGGCATGACGCAGGAAGTAAATGATCATGGGGCCTTATCTTTCCTTTCCAGTTTTACGCAGGGAAGCACTCCGGGCCTTGCGCGTGGCAGGTTCAGGCATGCCTTCCAGCTTCTGCTTCCCTTCCGCCAATGCGATGAGGAATTCCTGGGCATTGAATGCGGCCGCTCCCGCCGGCGACTTCCTCTTCCCCTGGGCCTGCCACACCCGGGGGTAGTGGCCATCCTTCTGCATCACGCGCGTCTTCAGGTTGTCCGCCAGGTAGGCGCCCAGGATCTCCTGCCGCACCCGCTCGCGCAGCAGTTCGTCTTTCAGCGGAAAAAGCACCTCGACTCGTTCGTAGAGATTGCGGGGCATCCAGTCGGCACTTCCCACGTAGACTTCCTCTTCCCCACCGTTGGCAAAATGGTAGATGCGGCTGTGCTCCAGGAAGCGGCCCACAATACTCCGCACCCGGATGTTGTCGCTCACCCCGCGGACGCCGGGACGCAGGCTACACATGCCACGCACGATCAAATCGATCCGCACCCCGGCTTGCGAGGCCCGGTACAGCGCAGCGATGATGTTCTTGTCGAGTAAGGCGTTCATCTTGGCGATGATGTGTGCCGGCCGGCCGTGACGTGCGTGTTCGGCTTCGCGGGCAATCAGCGCCAGGCAATGCTCCGCCAGGTTCAGGGGCGCGACTAGAAGCGGATCGTAGTTGGGGTGCTCGGCGTAGGCGGTCAGAAAACTGAACACGTCGTGTACCGCAGCGGTAATCTCCGGGTCGGCCGTAAGCAGGCTCAGGTCGGTGTAGATGCGGGCCGTAGCCGCGTTGTAGTTCCCCGTCCCCAGGTGGGCATAGCGCCGGGTGACGCCATCGGGATCGCTGCGCACCAGAAGCGACAGCTTGCAGTGGGTCTTGAGGCCCACCAGTCCGTGGAACACTTGCACCCCGGCATCTTCCAGGTCGCGCGCCCAGCGGATGTTGGTGGCTTCGTCGAAACGCGCCTTCAACTCCACCACCGCGGTGACTTCTTTCCGCGCAGCCGCGGAGATCAAGGCGGGAACAATCAGCGAGTGCTCGTTGGTCCGGTACAGCGTCTGCTTGATGGAAAGCACGCGCGCATCTTCCGCCGCAGATTCAATAAACGACACCACAGCGTCGTAAGAATCGTAGGGATGATGCAGCAGGACATCGTGCCGCCGCAATTCCTCGAACAGGTCCTGGGACTTGGCTGTCAGCCGGAGCTCGCGCGGGGCAAAGGGTTTGAACTTCAGTTCCGGATGTCCGGTCTGCTCGTAGATATTGAACAGCCGCGAAAGGTTCACCGGGCCATTTACCGGGAAAACCTGCCAGGGCTCCAGCTCAAAGTTGGTACGCAGGCGCTCGATGATTTCCGGGTCGGCGTCGGCTTCAATTTCCAGGCGCACCGCGTCGCCTTTGCGGCGGTTGTGCAACTCGGTGCGCACCGACTCCAGCAGGCTGCGCGATTCCTCCTCCGCCAGGTAGAGATTGCTGTTGCGGGTGACGCGGAACGCCGCGGAGGAAACAATGTCGTAACCGTGATACATGCGAGCGGCATGGTAGGTGACTAGGTCGGCCAGGAAGATGAAGTCGTCAGTTCCCTCCGAAGGCAAGCGCACCAGGCGGGGCAGGGCGCGCGGCACGGTTACCACACCGGTATAGGTGAGCGACGAACGCCGCCGCCGGCGCAGCAGAAACGCTACGCACAGCGCCTTGTTGATGACCCGGGGAAAGGGATGAGCAGGATCAATCGTGACCGGGGTCAGCAGCAGGTCCAGTTCCTTCTCGCAATACTCCTCAACAAAGGCGCGCGCTTCCGACTCCAGTTCATGAATGCCGAGTACGCGGATGCCGTTTTCCGCCAGCTGGGGACGCAAATGCTCGTTCCAGCAGCTGTACTGGTCGCCCACGAACTCGTGGATCACCCTGGAAACCAAGTCGCGCTCTTCCAGCAGGGTCAAGCCATCCGCGCCCGCTTCGGTGAAGCCATCTTCAATCTGCTGTACCAGCCCGGCGACCCGCACTTCGAAGAACTCGTCCAGGTTGCTGGCGCTGATGGAAAGGAACTTCAGCCGCTCCAGCAGCGGGTTGTTGGTGTCCTCCGCTTCTTCCAGCACGCGGCGATTGAACGCCAGCCAGGAAGCCTCGCGGTTGATGTAATACGCCGGACTATCGAGTGATGCGCGAGCCATAGTTCCTAGTGCTCTGGATAGGGCATGATGCTCAGCCTTGATGTTGGACAGTGTAAAGCATGAGGGAGTTTATGCCACGCGCCAGCCTGCGGAAAAATCGGGCGCCGGCAAAGGAACCAGCGCCCGATAGCCCCGCATTTAGAACGTGTAAATCAGGTCAATCTGCATGCGCTTCAAGTGCGGCTCGGTCTGCCCCGCACTGGTGCCGGGAGCCAATACGGCATGTTGCAGGTTGCTGTTCAAGGTGCGTCCGTACCAGTAGGTGAATGCGGAGGTCACGTTGGAACGCACCCTCCACAAGGCGTAAAAGCGGTTCTGCAGGATGTTCGTCGGCGCGCGCTGATCGCTTTCGTTGAACGAAGAGATGGCCGAATCCTGTTCCTGCCGCAGCCACGCATACCCGAACTGGATGTCGTTCTTGTTCTTCTGCTGGCCCAGGCTGATGTCACCCTGGTACGCTTGCGACTGCTTGCCCACGCCGGTAAGCACGTTCCCGGCGGAATCGAGAGGATGATCCTTGGCGTCCAGGTTGTTCTGATACTCCACCAGCAGGTTCAAAGGCAGGCGGCTCAGACCGGTCTGGATCAGGTTGTTGATGATGAAGTCGGCGTAAAGGAACTGCGAGTAGAAGTGGGCCCTGCCGCTCGGGTCGGTGTAGGTCGCGTTGGTCATCCCGTTGGGCGCGAAAAAGCAGGCCGTCGCCGGGGAGCCACCGGCACAACCCGGGCCTTCTCCCGGACTGGTAGCCACCGAGAACGCACTCGCATTCAGGATGGCATCCGGCTGGTTCCACTTCATCAACAAGAACGAAGGCGTCGCCGTCCAGCGTTTGTATTGCAGCTTGGCTGAGACCTGCCCGCCGATGGCGAAGGAGTCGCTAAATACCGTCTTGTTGGCCTCGTTGTAGAGCAATTGCATGAACTGCCCCGTGATGTTTTTCACCACCGGTGCCTTCAGGTCGAAAGAGAATTTCTCATCAAAACCTTCAGGGTTAAGGTCCGGATCGAAAGTCACCGACGTCCGCTGCCAGGGGTATGCGAACTTGCCGCCCGTGGCTTGGATCCACTTGTGGGCCACCGGCGCATAAGTGATGTAGCCACGGTCGAGCTGGATGGTCTTGCGATCGAAGAAGTTGGTCAGGGTTTCATTGGTTGTGGTGGGATCGCCCAGCGAACCAGTTGCCAGCGCCACGCCGCCGACGAAGTCCTCACTCAATTTACCGTCAATGCCGAGGCGCACGCGGATGCGGGCCCGGTTGCGATCGGCGCAGGCGGTGCAATTCTGGAAAAAGTTCTCGTCGCGGATGCGCACGTCGCCGCTCAGGCGGAAGCGCCCGACGAGCCCTTCGAGGGCCGACATCCTTTTCTGCTCGTCCTGGGTGGTGACCGCCGCATTGGTCAAATTACTCTTCACGTCGGCCAGGTCCGTGGACAGCTTGGAGACCGTGTCCTTCTGCTCGTTCGCCGAGGACTCCGCGGACGCGGCCTTCTGCTGCGCGTCACTCGCCGCCGCCTGCGTGGCCTGCAGTTGCTGCTGCGCTTGCTGGGCCGCTTGCTGGGCCTGTTGCAGGGCCGCATCGCGGGTTTGCATCTGCTGCTGCAGTTGCTCAATCTGCTGCTGCTGTGCCGCTAGAGCATCTTTCAGCGCTTGCACATCCTGGGCAGTCACAGCCTTGGCAGACGCCTTCTTCGGCTTCGGTTTAGCCGCAGTCTGCGCCACCAGCGTTGTCGCCAACAGCGGAACCACGCACCACCTGAGAACAGCCTTCATTCGCTTCTCCTTTTTGCCTCGTTGGAGTGGAGGCGTGTCATCAATAATGAAATTCAAGGTCCCGAATCAGTGGACCTGCTTGATCGCGTCTTTCACTTTGGCGGCCACGTTTTGCGGAAGTGGCGCGTAGTCCAAATCGGCGGTTAAAGTCTCCCCCTGGTCGAGCATCCAGGTGAGAAAATCCACCAGGATCTTTCCCTTGGCCGGATCCTTGGATTGCACCGGGATCAGCAGCCAGGTAAAGCTGGAGATGGGATAGGCATCTTTGCCGGGAGCGTTGGTAATGGAGACCCTGAAATCCGCAGGCATGCTCTTCACTGACCCAGCCGCTGCGGTGGCCCCTTGCAAGCTGCCTTTCAGCCAGGAACCGGCAGAGTTCTTGATGGCGCCGTAAGAGATCTTGTTCTGCAGGGCGTAGATCAGCTCGACATAGCCGAAGGAACCATCCATCTGGCGGATCATGCCGGAAACTCCTTCGTTCCCCTTGGCCCCGAGCCCGACGGGCCATTTGACGGACGTCCCCTTTCCCACCTGGTTCTTCCACTCGTCACTCACCTTGGAGAGATAATCGGTGAAGATGTAGTTGGTGCCGCTGCCGTCGGAGCGGTGGATTACGATGATGGATTTGTCTGGCAACTTTACTCCCGGGTTGTCGGCGGCGATGGACTTGTCATTCCAGTTGGTGATCTTGCCCAGGCAAATGCCGGCAATGGACTGCGGAGCAAACCGCAACTCGCCACTCACCCCGGCCACGTTGTAGGCTGGAACCACCGCGCCCAGTACGGTCGGAATGTGCAGGATCTTGACCTTGGCTTGCGCCAGTTGTTCATCGGTCATGGGGCCGTCGCTGGCGCCAAATTCGACGGTCTGGGCCAGCACCTGGCGAATCCCGCCGCCGCTTCCGATGGACTGGTAGTTGATCTCGATGTCGGGATGGGCCTTGTGGTATTCGCTGAACCACTTGGAATACATCGGATAAGGGAACGTTGCACCCGCCCCATTCAATGTGGTTTGCCCCAAGGCGGGTAACACCAGAGCGAGACAGACAAGCGCAATGCGACGTATCACTCGAAGTTCCTCCTTGCGTTGGTATACGGTCGAGTTTTACGTTCGCTGTGTTACAGGATTATTACAGCAGGGTAAATTTCTGATGAATCGACAAGAAACGGCGGGACTTGCAGAGTGATGGCGCGCGCCAGCGCGCTTAGCGAATGGAGTCGAGACGCGCGATTTCGAGGGCGAACAGCGAGTTGTTGGGGAATTCCTGACGCAGCGACGACAGCAGGTCGCGGGCGCTGGCGTTGTCTTTGTCTCGCACGTAGGCGATGGCCAGCAGGATGCGCGCGAACGGCGCCAGGTAGTGGCCCCGCTCGGCGGTCAATTGCAACTCCTCAATGCCCGCCTTCTTGTCGCCCGACACGCCTCCCAGGCGCAGGAACCAGCGGACCGGCGCCGCCATGCTCCCGACTATGTAGCGGCTGATTCCAGTGGCCAGGTGAGCGTCGTAGCATTGCGGATCCACAGCCAGCAACTGGTCGGCCCACGAGGTGGCGTCCTTGGTGTGGTGGAGAGCTGAGAAGTTGCTCTTGTCGATGAATGCAGCGTAGTCGGCCTGCAGCCCGGACGAAAGCGTCATGGCAAACAGCGCATCGCGGTCTTTGGGATCCTTAGCCAGGCGGGTGCGGGCCCGACTCTCCGCCAAGCTCAACGCGGCGTTGAAACGCTCGCGCAAGGCCGGGTCGGGAGAGAGCTTCTTGCGGGCTTCGAACGCCTTGTCGTCAAACTGAGATTCCAGCACGCCCAGCCGGTCGAACTCGGAGAACAGCAGCCCCGCCGCGTCGCCCGCCGGGCCTAGCGGATCTTCGGGGTGGTCCTGCTGCCAGGCGGAAAAAACCTGGTGAGCGTGGTCGAAGTCCAGGTTGTACATCAAGCGGAAGCCGCGATCGAGCCCAGAGGCACCGATGGCGGGGACATCGGCAGCCCCGGCTGACCCGGCCAGAATCGCCAAGGTCAGCAATATCGCGAGCGCATCTGGTGTCGTCCGTTTCATAAGGCAATCGAGGTATTGTGCCCTTTGTCTAGCCGGAGGGCAACTGCTCGTTCGGGTTACGTCAGTACCGAGTAGTCCGAGTACCGAGAAACCTCGCTTCCAAGTTTAGATGCCAGTGGGCTATAACCGCGGGTGGGAATTGCAAAAAGATTGTCAAAAGCAGTACCAAGTTCCGAAGAAACCATGGCGACTTCCCGGCGCTTGGCTTCTCTCATTACTAGGAACCGCGTGCTCGGTACGCTTAAGTTTGACGCCATGGGCACCCTTTGTTAGCGTGGAGAGTTTCCTTCTACGCGTTAGCTTCGCTAGAGTGCCGTCAGAAAAGAGAACCGCATGGCCATCAAGTTTAAGGGCGTTGACTTCATCGAATTTGACACGCTGTTGACCGACGACGAGCGGCTGGTCCGAGACACCGCCCGCAAGTTCATTGAAGACAACCTCATCCCCATCATCGAAGAGTGCAACCGCGCTGGGCGCTTCCCCCGCGAACTGGTCAAGCCCATGGGCGACCTGGGCTTTTTTGGCGCCAGCCTGAAGGGCTACGGCTGCGCCGGAATGTCGAACGTGGAGTACGGACTGGTCACCCAGGAATTGGAGCGCGGCGACTCCGGCGTGCGCAGCTTTGTCAGCGTGCAATCCGCCCTGGTCATGTATCCCATTTACGCCTTCGGCAGCGACGAGCAGAAGCAGACCTGGCTCCCTGCCCTGCAGAAAGGCGAGAAACTCGGCTGCTTCGGCCTGACTGAGCCCGACTTCGGCTCCAATCCCGGAGGCATGCGCACCCGCGCCCGCAAGGTGGGAAACGAATACGTCCTCAACGGCGAGAAGATGTGGATCACCTCCGGCACCATCGCCGACGTGGCCATCATCTGGGCCAAGGTGGAGAACGAAGACAACAAGATTCGCGGCTTCCTGGTGGAAACCAATCGCCCGGGCTTCAAAGCCGAGGACATCCACGGCAAGTGGTCGCTGCGAGCCTCGGTAACCTCGGGCCTGTCGCTGCAGGACGTGCGCGTACCGGAATCGAACCTGCTGCCCGGCTCCGGCGGACTGAAGTCGCCGCTGATGTGCCTGAACCAGGCGCGCTACGGCATCGCTTGGGGCGCTATCGGCGCGGCTATGGCTTGCTACGACTGCGCTTTGCAGTATTCCCTGCTGCGCAAGCAATTCCGTGATCAGCCTATCGCCTCGCACCAACTGGTGCAGGAAAAACTTTCCTGGATGATTACCGAGATCACCAAAGCCCAGTTGCTGGTGCTGCAGGTGGGCCGCCTCAAGGACCAGGGCAAGGCCGAGCACTACCACATCTCGATGGCCAAGCGGAACAACGTCTGGATGGCTCTCGAATGCGCCCGCCTCTCCCGCGACATCCTGGGCGCCAACGGCGTTGCCGACGACTACCCCATCATGCGCCACATGATGAACCTGGAATCGGTGAAGACCTACGAAGGCACGCAGGACATCCATACTCTGATCATCGGGGCGCGGGTTACCGGGATCGACGCGTTCTGAATGTCAAAATCTTGAACCGCGCCGAAAGCGCAGCGGAGGTTTTCTCCTCGCGGTTAACCGTAAAGCTCTTCCAGCAGGGCGTAAGCCCGTCGCAGGTGCGGGATCACGATGCTCCCGCCCACCACCAGGGCCACATTCAGCGCTTCTTCCTGCTCCTCGCGATTCGCCCCTAAGCGGTATGACTGGATGATGTGGTAGTTGATGCAGTCGTCGCAACGCAATCCTGCCGAGACCACCAGTCCCATCAGCTCTTTGTATTTCGCCGGGATCGCGCCTTCCAGATAGGTATTGTGGTCGATGTTGTAGAAGCGCTTGACCAGGAAATTGTCGGCTTTGTCGACGTTAGCGTTCAACCGCGTCCGGGTCTCCAGAAACTGGCGCGCCAAAGCGCTCTTGCCGGCGACTTGCGTCTCGGTAAACAGATAGGCAGGTTCCTTGCGCTCGGTAGTCATGGAGAAAAGGTTAGCAGAAGGTGAAAGATGGAGGCGCGAGGGTAAAGTGACATGCCTCCTTCCCCTCCGCCACCTGTTCGGTTTATATTCTCTAGCCGGTTCATTCGGAGGCACTTATGACGACCCAAGCCCGCCCTGATGTGAAGGCCAGGAGTTTTGGCGAAAACCTGGAGAGCGACCTGGCGCTCGAATTCCTGCGGGTGGTGGAAAACGCCGCCATCGCTTCGGCCCACACCATGGGCCAGGGCGAGCGCAAACTATCTGACCATGTGGCCACCGAGGCCATGCGCCAGACCATGGACACGGTCCCCATGCGCGGCACCATCGTGATTGGCGAGGGCGAGCGCGATGAAGCTCCCATGCTCTACATCGGAGAGAAGGTTGGCGCCGAGTTTCCCGACGGACGCGACGTCCCCGAAGTGGACATTGCAGTCGATCCCTTGGAAGGCACCAACCTGTGCGCCACGGGGTCGCCGGGATCCATTACCGTGCTGGCCGCGTCGGAAAAAGGCGGGCTGCTGAACGCGCCGGACTGCTACATGGAAAAGATTGTGGTGGGACCATCATGCAAAGGCGCGGTCGATCTGGACGCTCCCCCGGCCGACAACTTGAAGAACATCGCCAAGCGCATGGGCCGCGACGTCGAGGACCTGGTGGTCATCGTGCTTGACCGTCCGCGGCACGAGAAGCTGATTGCCGAGATCCGCGCGGCCGGCGCCCGCATCAAGCTGATTGGCGATGGCGACCTCTCGGCCGGCATCGCTTCGGCCGTAATCGGCACCGGAGTGCATGCGGTCATGGGTTCGGGCGGCGCGCCGGAAGGCGTCATCACTGCCGCCGCCATTCGCTGCCTGAATGGCTACATGTTGGGCCGGCTGGTCATCGACAAGCCCGAACTCGAACAGCGCATCGCCCGCATGGGCATCAAAGACGGCAAGAAGATTTACGAGGCCGAAGACCTTGCCCCCGGCAAGCAGCTCATTTTCGCGGCCACTGGCGTGACCGAAGGTGCGCTGATGAAAGGTGTCCGCTTCTTCGGCGAAGGCACTCGCACCTCGTCGGTGATCATGACGCTGAAAACCGGCAAAGTGCGGTTCATCGAAAGCATCCATCTGGAGAAGGGACCGGATGTGAAGGTGAGGTTCATGTAGGCAGTCGCCGGTAGTCCGTCTCCAGTCGTCAGGACAGGCTTCGCCAAGTCAGGCGAGCGCCTGTCCCATACTTGTCTCCTCGATTCACACAAACGGGTTCGTGATCCGCAGACCTTCTATTTCCCGCCCGTGCTGGAGGTCTTCACTGTAGAGCGTTGCGCATTGGCCTTCGCGGGCGGCGGCGACAATGAGCGCGTCATACCAGGCCAGGCGATGCTTTCCTGTAATTCGTAAAGCTTCCACGTAAAGAGCGGGAGAAGAGTGGATTGCCAGCACGCCCCTGCCCTACTTGTAGTAATCCGAATTCTTCAACAGCTCCGGCGGTATCTTCGGCACCGGGGGGAATTCCTGCGAATTGCCCTTCAGCAAACCGACGGACTTCTCGATGCGCCGAGTGCCGTCGTGGATGGCCATGCCATGCGGATCGGTGGGCGAGTAGCCCTCCCACAACGACACGCAGGCGTAGGCGCCATCGGTGCGAAGAACGTAGTAGGTCATGTCCATGAAGCGAAGTTTGTTGTGGTCTCCGTTGAAGTTGCGCACGATACGCTTGAGGGCGTCCAGACCCGCTTCCTGCGGTGACATGCCGCGGCGCATATTTTCGACAATGGTATGCGCGCCCGCCACCTTGATGTTCTGTTCCCCGGTGCCGGTGGCTCCGGCCGAACCCACGTCCTGGTCGGTGTAGCATCCGGCGCCGATGATGGGCGAATCGCCGACCCGGCCGGGGAGTTTGAATGCCAGGCCACTGGTGGTGGTGCAACCCGAGATCTCGCCTTTTTCATTCAAGGCCGAGCAGTGGATGGTTCCGGTGGGCGGGAATAGGACGCGGTGGATGGCGGCAGAACGAAACTCCGGCTCGATCGCCAGGCCAGCAGCTATTTCTTCGAGCTTCTGGATGCGCTGCTGCCACAACTCCGAATCGGGTACGGTCTCCGGCGCTTTCCAGTTGGGTGCGTCGATGCCAGGCCCCCACCAGTCACGGCTGGATTGCCACTCTTTCCACAGCATCCAGATTTTGCGGGAGTGCTCGGTCAGCAGGTTCTCGCGCGGAAAGCCCTGGGCCACGGCAAAGCGTTCGGCACCCTCGCCTACCAGCATGACGTGCCCGGTGTGCTCCATCACGGCCTTAGCCACCAGGGAAACATTCTTGATGTTGCGCACACCGCCGACCGCGCCCGCGCGCCGAGTGGGGCCGTGCATGCAGCAGGCATCGAGCTCGACGACGCCTTCCTCGTTGGGGATACCGCCCAGGCCGACACTGTCGTTGTTGGGATCGTCCTCCGGCCCGCGTATTACTCGCAGCGCGGCATCCAGGGTGTCGGCTCCGCCGCGCAGCATGCCGAACGCCTCATCGAGATAATTGAGGCCGTTCTTGGCGCACACGATGATCGGCCGCTTGCCGGTCGTGGGGTCAGTTGCGGCACGTGCAGGTTCCGTAGCCTTGCTTTCTTGCCCTTCCAAGCCCAGCGAAAGCGACCCGACCACGGCGGTCGCCAGAAAATCGCGGCGCGAATAACCCATGTCAACCTCACTACGGTCTTGGTGGAAGCGGCGAACAGCATAGCACGCTGCCGATCTTGGGCTTGACGTCCTTTCAGGGTTGCCATCTAATGCTTGCTCAGGGGGCGGATGGCATGCACTCTCGTCCCCGTTAACCACTCTCAAGGAGATCTTCGATGAAGCGCTGCATCGCTGCCATGGTGCTGCCGGTTTTAGTGAGTTTCTACTGCTTGGTTTCCTGCGCCGCCGCGCAGAACAACGCCCCCATCATTGCCAAGCCGGGAGGCTTCAAGTGGGCTGCCCTGATGCCCGGGGTGGAGATGACCGTGCTTTCCGGCGATCCCAGCAAGACCGGGCCTTACACGCTTCGCCTGCGCATGCCGGATGGGACCAAGGTGCCTCCGCACTGGCATCCGGAGGATGAGAATGTAACGGTGATGCGCGGGTCGTTCCTGGCGGGTATGGGAGACAAGTTCGACGCAGCGGCACTGCAGGAATTGCCGGCGGGTTCGTACGTGATGATGCCAAAGGAAATGCACCACTTTGCCCAAGCCAAGGGCGAGACCGTGCTGCAATTGCACGGCAGCGGACCGTTTGTCATGAACTACGTGAACCCGGCCGATGATCCAGCCAAGGCGAAGCCTTAGGTCAGCGAGCACACATTAACCATAGGCTAATCTTTTGCGTCAGGATGCGTTTTGCGGCCACCCCTGCATTCGGACGACCAAGGACATCTCCCGATAGCCAGCAGCGCCCCAACGGGCTTCCAAGCGCAACTGGATGGCATTCTGGGCGATGGTCGGATGGGTGGTTGCCCATCGAATGAGGCTTCTGATCTCTACGGAAGTATTATCTTATAGCTATTACATGCTGTTCACACAAAGAAAGGGCCCGCACCTGGCGGGCCCTCCCATCCCAAGTTATTGATTTACGAGGCTGCCGGGATCCTGGTGCCCTTGCTCTGGTCGGCGCGGAAGCGCAGCAGGGCGGCAATGTTGCCCGCCTGATCGAATTCCTCGTCGTCCTTCACGTAGAACAGTTCGATGTCGCGGAGGATCGCGGTGGGGATAATCACGTCGCATACGTCGTCGAGCTCGCGCGTTTCCTGCGCGCACACCGGACAGTGGCGAACCATGTGAGGATCGAGGTGGCCGCATTTCGCGCACTCCACCGCGTGGGCCGCATACCGGTCGCCGATAAACAGGGTCTGCACCTCGCCCATTTCAATCGAACGCAGCACCCGACGCAGTCCGGTGACGCCGCGACTGTTGCTCTTGGCCTGGTCCAGCACTTCGCGAACCAGCTTGTGGCAGCGCTGATCGAGTGCCTCTCGCAGGATGCGGTCCGCTTCTGCCCTGACCCGGTCGCCGCTGGCGTTCGCGACTTCACAGGAGAAACGGCCCAGCAGCCGCTGCTTCACATAGGGATGGAGTAGCGGCTCGACCTCATGCCAGGTGGCGTCGTTGCAGCCCACGATCAGGCGCTCGAACTTGCCTTTTTCCATGGCTTCCCGCAGGTGTTCGGCGACGTTCTTGAAGTGATGGCGGGCCTCGTCGTCCACGCGCCGCTGGCTATGGCCGGCATCGTATCCGGCGTAACCATCGCTGCGGCCGTGGCGGGGCATGGAATGGAACAGGGCTTCGCGCTCCCTTAGCTCATCCAGGCGCATGTCAAAAAAACGCGCCCGCTGCCGATCCACCAGCGCCACTCCCAAACGCGGCTGTGCCCCTAGCAGCAGGGCCAGCGGTTTCAGATGAAAACGGCGGTTGACGAACAGCTGGGTTCCAGGCAACCGCGGCGGCAGGTCAAACTCGCGCCAGAAATCACGGCTGCCGCAGGAAAACACCGCCTTGGCCCGCGCCTGGTTGCCGTGCAATCCGGCGGCTAGCTCGAGGATGCGGTCGAGGCTGGCACGGGTGAGACCGTTCTTGCCGTTTTTTTCGGCCTCGCGCAGCGCGTTCCGTACCAGGTCTTTGACTAGGATGGTTTCTCCGCGGTGCGACTTGTTCTGCGGAGTTTGCGGCTGGAAGTAAAAGCTCAGGGCACAGTCTTCCGGACTATCGATTTGGAATTGAGCCAGCTCACGGATGTCTTCGCGTGTGATCATCACGGATTCTCCCGAGTCTGAATTTGGATTTAGGCTTTGGTCTCCTGCAGCAGTTTCCCCTTGAAGCGATCGGCAATCGGGGGGGAGTGGCGGAGGTGCTCGCGCGCGGCGGCAATTGATGAACGGACATCTTCGGATTTACGATCGGTAATGGCGGCGATCTCTTCGACCGAGAAGCCCTCGATGGCGTGCAGAATGAACGCTTCCCGGTCCACATTGCTGGTCTTACCCAGGGCAAACTGCACCAGCGTGATCATTTCGTCCGAGGACGCGATGTCTTCGGGCGTGGCGGTACGGCGGTCGGCAATCACGTTCTCGGCGGTCAGGGCCTCGTCGGGCTGGTGGAACTGCAGTCCGGGCTCATCGCTGGCACGGACATTCTGCCGGCGTGCCGATTCTTCCAGCGGCACCGAGGAGAAGGTCTCCCGATTGCGCAACGCCAGGTCATTGATGGCGTGGATCGACAGCCGGTACAGCCATGGCTCGAGGGCCAGCCGCTCCGGCCTCTCGCTGTCTTCACCCAGGGCCTGGACGATGGCTTCGTCGATTACTTCCTCCTTACTCACCAGGTCGGCGGGGATCTGCTCGGCGTATTCGCGGAACAGCAACTCCCGCTCGACAAAGCGCTCCAGTCGCCCCAGGTTCGCGTTCACGTAGGTGCGAATGTCGTCTGGAGAAACGGTAGCCGGCTGCACCGATGCCATGGTCTGTTCGAAAGGCACTTGCGGCGGCTCCCGCCGGGTGCTGGTCACCCCCCGCCGGTTCGACCATTTGTGGGTGCTGCGCAGCAAGTCCTTGTGCTTGTTGATCTGCTGCAGCAGGTCGTCAAATGCGCCCTTCAGGGCAGACGCAGCCGTGGCGGCCGAGTTTTGCACCGCCATCTGGCCCGACGGCAGCCGCAGATTCAGGGACACGATGGTCCCCTCCCGCGGGGAGTTCTGTTCCACCACGCCCTTCAGATGAACCAGTTCGGGGCGAAACACCTGCAGCCGCTTACGCAGCTTTTCGATGAAGTGGTTGACGTCTTTTTCTATGTCGGGGGTTTTATGAACTCTGTAGCTGATGTGGACGTTCATGCGCGCCTCGGAAACGGGGAGCAGACCCCGTGAAGCTTCCCTTTCGCTACAACCTGATTCTACACCTGAGCGGGGGAAGCCAGAGCAAATTGCGGGTGTACCAGTTACGACGGGCGAAGGGGTTGTGACGGCTGTACTTGCGCGGGACACGCTTCCAGTCCACAGGGGTTCCGGGGCGCGCCGGGTGGCTTCTAAACTGCGACCGTAACCGACGTTTCGGTTCGCGTGACTGGCCGGTAGAGCGTGTCGCGCTCCACCGGTTCGCGTCCGGCTTCCCTGATCAGGCGCACCAGTTCCTGCCGCCGCATGCCTTGCGGGGTGGTGGCGCCGGCGTCGTGGTAAATCTTTTCTTCAATCACGGTGCCATCCAGGTCGTCGGCCCCGAAGCGCAGCGCGATTTGCGCGATCTTGGGCGTGAGCATCTGCCAGTACGCTTTGATGTGGGGAAAATTGTCCAGTACCAGGCGGCTGACTGCGATCTGCTTGATGTCGAGCATGCCGGTGGTCTTGGGCAGGTGCTGCAACGGTGTGTTATCGGGATGGAAAGCCAGCGGGATGAAGGTCTGGAAGCCGCCGGTTTCATCTTGTAATGCGCGCAGCTTGAGCAAATGGTCCACGCGATCTTCGTCGTTTTCGACATGGCCATAGAGCATGGTGGCGTTGGATTTCAGCCCCAACTGGTGGGCGAGCTTGGCGGTCTCTAGCCACTGGTCGCCGTCGATCTTGTGGTCGCAGATGATGTGGCGCACGCGATCGGCAAAAATCTCCGCCCCGCCGCCAGGGAGTGAATCCACCCCCGCGGCTTTCAGTTGTTCCAGGGTCTCGCGAATGGAAAGCTTGGCCCGCTTCGCCAGGTACGCCACCTCGACCATGGTAAAGGCTTTCAGGTGCACCTGCGGAAAACGCTGCTTGAGTCCCGAGCACAGGTCGAGGAAATACTGGAAAGGCAAATCGGGATGCAGGCCGCCGACAATATGAAACTCGGTAACCGCCTCGCTGTAACCGGAAGCGGCGGTCTCAAAGGCTTCTTCGAGAGCCATGGTGTAGGCGCCGGGCGTGTCCTTCTTGCGACCAAAGGCGCATAGACGGCACGCGGCCACACAGACGTTGGTGGGATTGATGTGGCGGTTGACGTTGAAGTACGTCTTGTTGCCGTGCAGGCGCTCGCGGACAGAATTGGCCAGCCAGCCCACCGCCAGCACGTCGCCAGTGCGGTAGAGGGCCAGCGCGTCGTCAGCGCTCAGCCGCTCGCCGGCAACAACTTTGCCCGCGACGGGCTGCAGGCGCGGGTCATCAGTTTGAAAGGGGTGCAGGTTCGCCATCCTGTTGTGATGATAACGTAAGGCAGTGCCGAGTAGCGAGTACCGTGTCAACCTCTCAGCCAGGCAGCTTGTCCCTTACCACTTCAGCAACCGGTCCCCCGCCACGAACACAAAGAACACTACCGCGATCACCCCGTTCATGGTGAAGAAGGCGGCGTTGAGTTTAGAGAGGTCGCGCGGAGATACCAGGGAATGCTCGTAGGCGAGCAGGAGGGACACCGCGGCCACTCCCGCTACCGCTAGTTTCCCCAGCCCGAATGCGGGCACCAATCCGATCAGCAACAGCAGCATGACCACATGAAACAACCGGGCGATCCACAACGCTTTGGGGATTCCGACGTAGCGCGGGATCGAGTGCAGTCCGGCTTCGCGATCGAATTCGTAGTCCTGGCAAGCGTAGAGCACGTCGAAGCCGCCTACCCAGAACGTCACGGCCACGGTGAGCAGCAGGATGCGTGGATCGAAGGACCCGCGCACCGCAATCCAGGCTGCAGAGGGCGCGATGCCCAGGGCGAATCCCAATACCAGGTGCGACCAGCGGGTGAAGCGCTTGGTGTAGGAGTAGAGCAGCACCACCGCCAGCGCCACCGGCGACAGCGCCAGAGTCAGACGGTTGAGTTGTGACGCGGCCAACACGAAGACGGCGCAGGACACGGTGACAAACAGAGCGACGAAGCCGGGGGTCAGGGTGCCCGCGGGCAGGGCGCGGGTTTGGGTGCGGGGATTGGCCGCATCAATCTGGGCGTCGGCCAGACGGTTGAAGGCCATGGCCGCGGAACGCGCGGTGATCATGGCGACAATGATCCAGCCCAACTGGTGGACGGTGGGCATCCCGTCCGCCGCCAGCATGGCTCCGCACAGCGCAAATGGCAGCGCGAACACCGAGTGCTCCCACTTGATCATTTCCAGCGCGACACGCAGGTTGTGCAGGGCAGGCACGGGGAGATTGTAAAGCAAGAAATCAGATGTCAGCTCTCAGCTTTCCGGAACACCTTACCTCGCTTCGCTCGGCGGACAGCCGAGGCGGCTGTCCCTACGCTGGCAACGCGCTACCAATCAGACCCGTATCCCTCGCTGCCGATCAGCGGGACGAAGCGGCATCCCTCGAGAACTCGGACCGCCGTGTTGCTCAGTTGTTTGCGGACCAACAGCAACTCCTGGGCATGGGCAGGGCCCACGGGAATCACCATGCGGCCGCCTTCGCTCAACTGCTCGATCAGCAAAGGAGGAATCTGTGGAGCGGCCGCCGATACCACGATCGCGTCGAAAGGCGCGGATTGGGCCAGGCCATGACTTCCGTCGCCGACCACGACGGTCACGTTGTCATAACCCAAGCTGGCCAGGATCGAGTGCGCGCCTTGCGCCAGCGAGGCGTGCCGTTCGATGGAATAAACGTGGTGTGCTAGTTCGGCCAGAATGGCGGTTTGATAGCCGGAGCCGGTGCCTACTTCCAGGACAATGTCCGACGGTTGCAGCGCCAGCGCTTCCAGGGTTATGCCAACGATGTAAGGCTGGGAGATGGTCTGCCCCTCCCCGATAGGAATCGGGTGGTCCTCGTAAGCCTGGTCGTGGTAGCTGTCGGAGACAAACTGGTGACGCGGGACCCGAGTCATGGCGGCCAACACCCGTTCGTCAGCAATGCCGCGGCCGCGCAGTTGCGAGGCTACCATGCTCTCCCGCGGCGCAGTAAAGCGGTCGGGCTGGGTTTCCGTGCGCATCTCAATCACAGGATACGCCGGTTTGATGCGGCCGCCGAGCGATCTGCTGTCCCTATTACTTGAGTTCCCGGATTGCCGGCGTGACCCTTCGACTTCGCTCGGGGCAGGCTGCGCTACTTTTTTCGCTGGCGGATCTTTACGTCAATGCTGACTACGCCGTTCTGGTCGCGGATGCCGATGATCGAAACGTTGCGGGTGAGGTTGTACTCGACCTGGATGATCTGCTGCGAGGCCTGCGATACCGCGGTGCTGTAGGTGAGGGTCAGGTTGTTAGCGACTTGCTGCTCGATGGTGACCTGTGGTCCGCGGGCGGCGTTGGTTTCCGTGTTCTGGCCCTGGGGATCGATCTTGATGCGGCTGACTCCAAACAGGCGTTGCACCCGGTTGCTGACTGTGGCATTCAGGGCCTCGGAGAGGAGCGCATTGGAAGCTTCCTGCCCAAACTGCGACTGCCCGGACTGCTGCAATTGCGCCGATTCTTCCTGGGTACGGCCCAGGGCCAGCAGGGCGATGATGTCGGCTTCGGGCAACGGCGGCTCCGAGCGCCAGTTCACCTTGAGCTGCTTATCGGGCTCGCCATTAAGGTTGACGGTGATGTCATAGTCGCGGACGTGGGTGGACGCTTGCAGGTCGAGCACGGGCCGGGTGGAAACCGGATTGGTGAAGGTGACATCGCCGCGTTCCAGCCGGTACTTGGTGCCGTTGAAGTAGATCTCGCCCTCAATCACGTCGGCGCGGCCCAGCACCACCGGTTTGGCGGCGGTCCCGCGCAGCCGCAAATCGGCGTCTCCCGACAAGCGCACAGAAGCCGTCTGCATGCGCAACTCGGGCGCAGTCACGATGTGTACGTCGAGCTTGATGCGATTCAGCAGAGGATTGGTCTGCGACAGGGTCGAGGCCTGGGCGGCGCGCTCCAGGTAAGCGGCAAAATCAAAGCCAGGAGTAATGGACAGCTTATTGACAGTGATATCGCCTGACAGGGTGGAGGTGGTGGAACTGCCCACCCAGTGCAGGTCTGCCGTGGTGTTGGAACTCACCCCGGGCGGGTAACGCAAGCGGACGTCCTGCCCGTGCAGGTCGAGATCGAAGTTGACCTGGCGGTTGTAGGTGGTGGCGTATCCGCCGAACGATACCGTTCCGCCTCCTACCCTCGCGGTAAGGGTTTCAACCTGCAAACGGTTCTGGTTAAAGATGAGCGATCCATTTACATCGCTCAGCGCACTAGGCAGATCCACATAGGCAATGCCGGCGTTGGCGATTTGCACCCGGCCTTGCAGACTGGGTTTTGCCGCCGTACCCACCACGCTCATGTCCACGGTCACAATGCCGGAGGAGGTGAAGTCGGAGTTGAAGCTTTCGATGAGCTTCAAATTTACTTTGCCTTGGGCGCGCATATCGAGCCGCCGTTCGCCAGAGAGTTGCACTGACCCGGAGGCGGTGAAATCGGTGTCCTCACCCACCAGGTGGAACTGCTCCATATTGAGAAACTCGTGGGACACGGCAAAGCGTACCGGACCATCGCTACGCACCTTGATGCCTTCCACGTCGGCGTAAAGGTCGCTGAGGTTAGCGGTGAGGGTCAGATCATCTGGCTTGCGGAGCGGCCCGTTTAGCGTCAGAGTGCCGGCGACCGCCGAATGTCCGGTGACCCGGGCTTGGGTGTAGGAGCGCAGCAGCGAGTCGGCGTCGAGATGATCGAAACGCAGATTCAGGGCGGCCGGCCAATCGCCGCGCAGCTGGATGTCTCCGTCCACATTCAGTTCAGCGTGCTCGAATTGGGAACGGCCGCTAATGTGGAGGTCGGAACCCCGGGTAACGGCATCGACCGTGAAATCGCCGGCGCGTTCGCCATCGAAAGTTAGGTCATGCAAGATGAGCGCCGCATCGATGGCGGGTGCTTCGAGAGTCCCTGAGCCCACCGCGGTGAAGTTCACGCTCCCGCCGATACTCACGCGGCTGGCTTTCAGTTGCGCGACGCGGGCGAGATCGAAGTTCTTGCCCGTCAAGTTGAAATGCACGGCGTGGGTGGAGGGATCGAAACTGGCATCGCCGGTGACCCTGGCCTCGTAGTGCGTCAACCGGAGGTTGTTGAGTTCCACCTGCCCGTTGGCGAAAAGCAGGTCGGAATTGAAATGCTCCACCGGCTCCCCATAAATCGTTGCGTGGGTGAGCTGGACACGACCCGAACCGCGCGGGTCTGCCTTCGTCCCCGAGGCATTTAAGAACAGGTTCATCGTCCCGCTGACGGGGTAGTCGTATCCGACCAGGGCCAGGATCTCCTGCACGTCGGCATCGTGCAGGTCAAAACGCGCCCGGAAAGTATTCGCGTCAACAAACTGGCCCCGTTGCAAGGCGGCGCTGACGTCAACCCTTATGGTGGTACTGCCGCGCGTGAGGACACCGTTGCGCACCGCGAACACGTGCTGTGAGGTCTGGACATCAGCGACCAGGGAGTCCCAGTGGACCTGGCGTCCGGGCCGGCGCGAGGTGGCCGGCAGCAAAACGTCAAAATCCTGTACCTGGAGATTGCCCGCCAGGGTCACATCCGGAAGTCTGCCGCTGGCGATGCCGTTGAAAGAAGCATGCCCGTGCAGGGCCAGGGGAATGCGCTGCGAACTGCCGAGTGCTTCCAGGACGGAACGTAACTCAGCCAAATCAGTCGTGGCTACGGAGAGCTTGAGCGCGGCCATGGAGGAAAGGGTTCCCGAGGCGCGCAGCTGGCTGGCACGAGTGCTGGCGTTGAATTCTGCGACCTCCAACTCGCCAGCCGCGGCGCGGTACTTGGCGCGAGCATGCAGGTTCAGCGGCAACTGGCCCGGCGAGGGTTGAGACGGGGGCACAAGGTCGAGGGCGATTTCGGTCTCCAGGTTGCGCGCTGTGCGCACCCAGCGTGCTTCAATGGTTCCTTTGACGGTGCCGCCCACATTGAGGCGGTTGAGAGGATGGCTGGGCGTGGCCAGCCCCGCGGTCAGCTCTGACGCGGAGATATCTTTCAGTCTTAGGCGCACCACACCCTTCTGCTCATCCGCTGGTTTCTTGGCCGTGGGCAGAGCCAGCCAGTTGGCGATGTCGGCGTCACCCTCCGCGCTACCTCCGAACACCCTGGCTTGGATTTGCGAAAGGGTGAGCCGTTGCGGAGTCGCGGAATACTGCGCATTCAGGGATGCCTTTCGCAAGTTCACCGACTCGTCGCGCCAGTCCACGTCTTTCAGTTGCAGCTTGCCGGTGGAAAAAAAATCGCTGACCGACCAGGAACCGTGGCCGCTGGCCTGGAGGGTGCCGCCGCGCGCCTCCGGGCGGCGCAGGATCGCGGCTACTTCTGCCAGATCGAGGGTGACATCGTAGGTGGCATCAACCTTCGGTTTCCGGAAATCGTCGATACGTCCGCTGGCCTCAAGACGCAAACGGCCGGACGTGGCCTTCAACGATTTGACCTCGACGCCGTTCTGTCCGAGGCTGAAGTGCGCTTCCGCAGTCCAGGCAAACGGGCGGCAGTCCTGGAGTTTCGTGTCCACCTTCCCCAGCAACAAGTTGCTCTCATAGCGCTGGTGCAACAGCGAGTAGTTCATGTCGGCCGAAATGTCGTTGGCCTTGAAGTCGAGGGGGACGATCTGGTTGTCCCAGATCAACTCTCCGTGGCGCACTTCCAGCTTGCGGATGGAAAGCGCGAACATTCGCTGCATGGGATCCTGCGGGGACGCGCTCTTGAGTTTGGGCTGGGGTTGGTTGGTGGTGCCATCAGGATAGAAAATAATGTCTACCACCGGGCGGTCGAGGACCACCGAACTGAAACCAAACTCGGCACCTAGCGCAGAGATCACCTTGACATCGGCGACCAACCGGTCCACGTGGGCGTAGGGAACGTCGCCGGGCTTCTCCAGTCCATGAATGGTGAGGTCGCGCACATCCACTCGCAGGCGGAAGGGCAGGGTGTGGAAGCCTCCCAGTTCAACCCGGCCCCCGGTGACGCGTTCCAGCTCCGACACCAGACGGCGACGTACCATGGCCTGGAAGGAATCGGTGGTGGTGTACCAGCCCGCTCCCGCCAGCAAGAGCACGCCGGCCACGCCAGTGCCCAGCAGGTATTTCCATAGCCGGCGCGGATTGGGTTTGGGTTTGGGCTCCGTCACTGCGCCTGGCCTCCGGGAGAGGACGAACCCGCGTCGGTGCGGATTTCGCTTCCGGCCCGAAGGTTCTGCAGCCAAGCGGTGAGCAACTGGTTCATCTTCTGCTGGGTAAGCAGCTCTTTGATTTTGGGAGTCACTTCGGCCAAGGGAACTTCTTTGGCGCCAGCTTGCCGAAGCTGGGGCAGGAGTTCTTGCTGGTAGTAGCTCTCGATGCTGCTGGAATCAATCTGCACCGTGGGCCGGAGACGGGCATCCACCAGGCGCAACAGGTCAAGTTGTAAGGCCAACCGACCTTTCAGTTCGCTCTCGGTCAGACGATAGCGGGCAAGCGTTCTCTGCCATCCCGGTTCGGTTTCTGAGCCTGGGTACTGCTTGCGGACTTCCTCCACCCGCTTGCTGACTTCCTCGGCGGAGGCGTGCGGGAAGTCAGCCGCCTGGATTTGCTCGCGCAGCAACTCCTGGTCGATGAGGCGATCCAGGGCAGCCTTGCGATCGCCGGGGCTGAGCTGCTCCACCGGCTTGCCAGCGGTGAAGGCCTCGAAGCAGAGAGCGTCTTCCCAGTCGCTTTGCAGAATGATGTGACGGTTTACCGTGGCCACGATGCGATCGATCACGTCGCCCGCGCGGGCAGGCCGGCCAGCCAAGACCAGCAGTGCGCCGAAGATGAATATGGCAAATCGTTTGGCCATCAGAAGGTCTGCCCAATACTAAAGTAAATATTGAAATGGCTCGCTTGTTGCGGGACAAAAACGCTAGTCGGCAGTCCCGTCACCGGATCGGTCACCGTTTGCGTGCTTGGAAACTTTGGCGGATTCAGGTTATAGCCGAAATCGAAACGGACCGGACCGATCGGCGTCTTGTAGCGTACACCAACGCCTATGGCGTGGGAAATGTAGCTATAGTCACATTCGGTGGCGGTCTTGGCTTGCTCGCAAAACTGGGGGTTCTTCTGCTGCCAGCGCAGCAGGTTGTGCAGCATATCGTGCCCGGTGTTGAAAACGTTGCCGGCATCGTGAAAAATCGCGAAGCTAAGGTTGTCCTGGAAGAATGGCAGGGTCGGAGGAGGCATTCGAAGTTCCAGGTTGTTCAGAAACAGGGCGCTTCCGCCCAGGGGGAAGCCGGACGTGGGATCCCGGGGGCCGGCCTGATTCAGCCCAAAGCCGCGATGCGAATTTCCACCGCCTGAGAAGAAACGTTCGGGAAGTGGGATCAACGTGGTGTTCAGGGGCAGTGTCTGCCCGGGAGCGATCACCACCGTGTTGCTGAACGGGGTTTCCACTCCAATGCGGGTAGAGCGGGCGAAGACAAACTTCTTCCCCGCCGGGCGATTTTTTCCGAAGGAATGGTAGGTGGAGTTCTGGATCAGCGCGCGGCTGAAATCGGCCTCGGAACCGAAATAGCTGTTGGCGACGCCGCCATCCACGGTGGTGTAGTTGCCCCGGGTACTCTCCAGCGGATTGTCGCGCTTGTCGCGAATGTATGTGAACCCGGGAATACCCACCCGTGTGGGTTGCGACAGCAGAGGAATCTGGTCAGAGCTGATTTCGATGTTGCTGGCGCGCACCCGGCGGTAGGTGAGGTGGTAAAGCAAGGTGCTGACTGGGGTCCCATTTCCAGCACGGGTCAGGGTCTCGGCCGCTTGCACTGAGCCTTCCAGCCGCTGCGAGGTAAAGGTGGTAACGTCCAGCGTGTTGTCGTAAAAGGCGGTGATTGAGCCCCGCCAGTTACGGCTGTTCAGCAAATCGGGCGCATCGTAACTGATGAGTCCGCGCTGCTGCAGGCGGCCCACATGGGCCTTAAAGGTAATGGTGTGGTTGAGGCCGTGAAAGTTGAGCCGGGTCACTTCGAACGAGACGCGCGGGCTTACCCCGGTCTGTCCCTGCGGCTGGTTGGTGCCGACCGCCGGCTGACCGGTCTGAAACTCTAGCCCCAAGCCGTATTGAAAGGTGTAGCGCTTGGCTTCCTGGACATCCACCAGCACATTCTTCTCGCGCTCGGTACCGTCCGGATTCTGCACCGCCGTGTCCACCTGGCTGAAGATGCCGAGGTTATAAAGTCCCTGCTGGGTTCGCAGCATGCCCAACTGGCTCAGCGGATCTCCGGACTTCACCTGCAGTTCCCTTTGGGCAATAAATGGCCGGGTGTGATCGAGCCCGGAGAGCAGCACCTGGTCCACGAAGACCTGATCACCCTCGTGCAGAGTAAAGGTGACATCCATGCGGTTGGCATCGTCGGGCGAAGGTTTGGCCGAAGCCTCGAAACTGGCGTTGGGAAAACCGCGGTTGAAGTAATGGTTCAACAGGATGTCGCGGTCGGAGGCGATGTTGGACTCGGAAAATGGCTGGCCCACGGCAGTGTTGAGGGCGGGAAACTGTTCCTCTCGGATGTTGGTATTGCCGACGATGTGCAGCGCACCCACCACCGTCTGCGGACCTTCGTTCACCGTCAGCTTGACCACCAGCTGGTTCTGCTGCCCGCGGTAGTTGTCGAGGGTTTCACTGGTGATCTTGACCTGCTGGAATCCGTTATTGCGATAGAGGTTCTCCAGGCCGCGCATATCCGTGTTGAGCAGTCCCTGGCTGTAGCGGCCATGCGAAAGAAAGCGGCCTGCAGGCTGCACTTGCAGCAGCGACCGCAGCAGGTCTTCGGGAAAATACTTGTTTCCGGCGATGTCAATCCGTACCAGCTTGTGACGCGGGCCCTCGTCAATCACGTAGATGACCCGCACCTCGGTGTCGGGAGGTTCCGAGTGCTTCTTCAACCCCACGGTGGCATCGAAGTATCCCCGGCTCTGCATGTAGTTGAGCAGGTTGCGGCGGCCCTCGTTGAGCAGGTCATCATCAAGGGCGTTCTCTTCGTAGACCGGAATATTCCGCTTCAGCACCCGCGGCGAGATTTTGGAGCCTTCCGTCGCGATGTCGACCTTGGGACCGGGCTGGATGTCGAAAGTGAAATCCACGGCATTGACCTCGGGGCGGTAGACGCGGGAGGCAATCGACACCTGCGACAGCAAGCGGTTTTGCTTCTCATATTTTTTCCGCAGCCGGTCAAGCGCGTTGCTGACTCGCTGCACTGTCACTGGGTCGCCGGGCTCCATGTGGGCGATGTCCTGGATCTGCCCGTCGGAATATCCCGCATTACCGCGCACGGTCACGCGCCCAATTTGGGCCTGCGCTCCGGCAGCGATTTGGATCAGAATATCGATCTGTTGCGTGTCCGGATGCCGTTGTTCCTGCGCGCTGACGGTGGCACGGTAGTAGCCGTTCTCCTGCATGATCTGCCGGATGTTGCCCAGGGCGCGATCGAGTTTTGCGCTGCTGTACAGCTCACCCAACTGCAGCTTGGAGGCGTTAACCACCTGGTTCTGGTTGGGGCGATTGGGCGTTCCCTCAACGGTGACGTCGCCGATGAAATAATTTGGCACGGTATCAAAGCTCAGCTCCACCTGGCCATTCGCGGTGCGTTCGGCCTCCACGCTGATATCGGAGAAGCGTCCGGTGGCGTACAGCGCCTGCACACTCTGGCGAACCCGCTCGCGGTCAAGGGGTTCTCCGGCCTTGGCCGGGACTACATCCCGCAGCCGTTGTTGCTCCTGGTCACGAACCTGGGGAAACCGGACATCCTGGATGGTTAGACCTTCATACGATGACACGCCGTTGGCGGGAGGAACCGGAGGCGGAGTTTCTGTTTGCGCTGGCGGCGCTTCCTGGGAGGAGCCGGTCGCCGCTGGGCTGGCCGATGCCCTCGCGGCAACCATCGCCGTGAGCGCCAGCAGTCCCAGTGTTCCCAACAACACTTCCTTCAATCGCAAGCAGGCTCCTCAACGTGACCGCGGCCGATTACATTGGTTCGATGAACGGGCGCAAGGCAATGTTGTATTGTGCGTTGATTCTACGGTTTGCGGCCCAATCCCGCATCCACCCGGACTTTTGCCGGTTCACCGGCGGAAAGACCATTCAGCTTACTGACCGGGAAACCGACGCCACCTATAATAATGGTTTGGAGCGGAGAAACTGGTGACCTCTTTGGAACCGGACGAGCGATATTCCCGCCAGGTGCTTTTCCGCGGCATAGGGCCGGAAGGACAACGCAGACTGGCAGAGGCGCGCGTGGCGGTGGTGGGCTGCGGCGCTACCGGGTCGGCGATCGCTTCGCTGCTGGCCCGAGCCGGGGTGGGAACCCTGCGGATCATTGATCGCGACTACGTCGAGCCCAGCAACCTGCAGCGGCAAACGCTGTTCGATGAAGCCGATGCCGCCGAGTCGCTGCCCAAAGCCATCGCCGCCGCGCGCAGGATCGCGGCCTTCAATTCGCAGATTGTAGTTGAGCCCCAGGTCGCGGACCTGACTCCCGACAACATCGCGGCGCTGCTGGAAGGCATGCAGCTCATCCTCGACGGCACCGACAATTTCGAGACCCGCTACCTGATTAACGACTTCGCAGTGCAGGCTTCCCTGCCCTGGATTTACACCGCGGCGGTGGGCAGCTACGGCGTGTCGCTGAACATCTTGCCTGGGAAAACTGCTTGCCTGGCCTGCGTTTTCCCCGATTCTCCGCGCGGTGCGATTGAAACCTGCGAGACCGCCGGCATCCTTAATTCGGCGGTGAACCTGGCGGCCTCGATCGCGGTCACAGAAGCCCTGAAGCTGATGGTGGGAGCCGAAGAGCAACTGCGGCGGACCCTGCTTTCGTTCGACGTCTGGCACAACCAGCGGGCGGAAGTGGGAGCGTCCAAGCCCCGCATTGGATGCCGGGCCTGCGGACTGAAGGATTTCGTCCACCTGGCCGGGGAGGGACGTCCGCATATCACCCTATGCGGGCGCAACTCGGTACAAATCCACGAACGCCACCGGCCGCTGGACTTTGCCGAAATGAGCCAACGGCTTAGCCCTCATGGCGCGGTGCGACACAACGCCTTCGTTTTGAAGTTCTGGCCTGAGCCCTATGAAGTAACCCTGTTTCCCGACGGCCGCGCCATCATCAAAGGCACAACCGATACCGCCGTGGCCAGAAGTCTCTATGCCCGTTATGTCGGAAACTGACGAAACCCGCGCCCAGAGCCGGGTTTCGGGTGCCAGATCGGGGTTTCCGGTGTATGATGCTGGCGTCGGAGTTACACGGGCTGGCTTACCTCCAGGTCTGACTTTCCTCCCCTGAAAGCGATCACCCTGGGTTTGCGCCCTGAGAAATATTAAAAAATTGCCCCGGTTCGAGGAGGATCCCTATGCGTCAACTCACGATTCTTGCCTTGGTATTAGCGCTGTGCGGATTTGCGGCCGCGCAAGCGACGGTGATTGGTGGTACCGCCAGCAACTGGGTACCGTCTTACGGAGTTTATGCCGCTCCGTTCGTGCCCCGCGTTGTTACCCCTTCGGTCACGCTGGAATCAGTTTCTCCGGATCCGGTGGGCGCAAGCAACGCCACCTTCGGAAACGTGGCCGGCGCCACCAACGCCACGCTCTCTATCGTCAACACACCCCAAGTAGGCGTGTACACCGTGCCGGTGTGGTACGGGCCGAACGCCTCGTCACCGGTGGTGGTCGCACCGCTGATGGTTGCTCCGGAAGCGGGTATGCAGGCCGGCGCGGAAGGGGCGGAACGGCATGGACATGGGCACGCCCGAGACTTTACCGTGTCGTCGTTCCAGTACAGCCAGGGCTTGTCGCAGCTGCTGGTGGGCAGGAGTGCTCCGCAGAAAGCGTCAAAGACGTACACCAATGAAGATGTTGACCGCTTCAACCAGTCAACCGGCAAAGTGAAGTACGACGGCAAGAGCGAAGAAATTCATTAGAAAATCTTTCACCACAGAGGCACGGAGAAAAACAAGTAATTGTCTTCTCCGGCCTCCGTGGTGGGTTCTGATTTCACCTCTGTACCACACTCTCCAGCACATCGAAGAACCCAGGGAACGAGATGACGGCCGCGTTGGCATTGCGGATGGCGGTCTCGCCTTTCGCCCGCAGCGCCGCCACCGCAAAGGCCATGGCAATGCGGTGATCGCCTTGGGAATCCACTTCTGCGCCGTGTAGCGCCTGGCCGCCGGGTATCTTCAATCCGTCGTCGCGTTCCTCGACTTGAGCTCCCATGGCGCGCAGGTTGGCCGCAACGGCCGCGATGCGGTCGGACTCCTTCACCCGCAGTTCGCGCGCGTCGCGGATTTCCATTCCCGACGAAGTGTATGGGGCAATCGCCGCCAGCACCGGGATCTCATCGATCAGCGCGGCGCTGTCCGCTCCCTGGATGGTGGCGCCCTTCAGCGTGCGGCCTTCCGCCTGCACCGTGCCGACGACTTCGCCATGCTGCTCTTCCAGTTGGGTGATGGAGATGCCCACGCCCATGGAGACCAGGATATCGAGCAGGCGAGCGCGAGTGGGATTCATGAGCAACCGCTCGATGACGAGTTGCGCGCCGGGAAACAGCGCCGCCGCGCACAGAAAAAATGCAGCGCTGGAGAGGTCTCCGGGAACCTGGGCCTCGATGGCATGCAGCTTCTGCCCGCCCACAATGCGCGCCTGATTTCCGCTCTGGTTCACCGTCGCGCCAAACGCCCTCAGCGCCAGTTCTCCATGATCGCGAGTGCGCACTGGTTCGGTGACGCGGGTCTCGCCATGGGCGTACAGCCCGGCAAACAGCAACGCGGTCTTCACCTGCGCGCTGGCCACCGGCATCTGGTAGTCGATTGCGCGCAGATTTCCGCCGGAGACACGCAGCGGCGGCCGGCCACCGTCGGCAGAAGTAATCCGCGCGCCCATGGCTTCCAGCGGCGTGATGACCCGCGCCATCGGCCGTCGGGAGAGCGACTCGTCGCCGATAAGCTCGCTGCTGAATTCCTGTCCGGCCAGGATGCCGCTCAGCATGCGCATGGTGGAGCCGGAGTTGCCGCAGTCGAGAGGCGCGGTGGGCGGCTGCAGCGTCGGCCCGCGGCCGTGAATGATGACTTCCTGCTCTTTTCGCTCCCACTGGACACCGAGCGTCTTCAGGCAGCACAGAGTGCTGGCGCAATCCGCTCCGGTGGAGAAATTCTCGAGACGCGTGGTACCTTCTGCGATCGCAGCCAGCATGGCATAGCGGTGCGAGATGGATTTGTCGCCGGGTAGGCGGAGGGAGCCGGATATGTTCCGGGCGGGCAGGACGACTATGGTGGAGGGTCCTCTCATTGCTGATGGTCGATCTTAGAGGCTATCAGGCTAGCTCATGATTGTGCTGTCAAAATAAGTGGTGGGATGACCTGCTACAACAGCTATGCCATGAGATTACTTCGCCCGGGTACAATGCTGTGCATGAGCAGGGCAGCGAAAAGAACGGCAAGAATCGTTGCGCTACTCGTTGTCATCAGTATCGGCCTTTACCTTTCGCTTCGACTGTATCTGAGCTACGAAGCCCATCGCGTGTCTCAGGTGCTAACTACTTTGAATGGCATCAACATTGGCGACACGGAAGAATCGGCGTTGTCGGCAGTCGAAAGGTACGGTGGATACCGCTGGAGTCCACATGACAAGTCTCGCGGCGCATACGAGTACGTCGTTGAAGTAAACCCATGGTACTTCGGGAACTTGACCGGCCATCGTCAACGATTTGAAAGCATCGTGACAAAAGCTGTTGACATACTCAATGCCAACCCCCGTTTCCGACAGGTCGTCGGCCTGCGCCTTTGGACCGCAGGTGGGGGTATCGACATGAACCAAGGTCGGGTGGAAAGAGTGTCAGCGCAAGTGCTCGTAGAAGGCAAAGATGAGTGGCTCGGCGGAATGTGGAGCCTTGAACCCGGAATTCCCGACTATGTGCTACAAGAGTACTCTTCGGTGAAACCACCTTGGCCTGAACTCAGCCGATACGTAGTCGGATGGACAAACCTAAACGTTGACAACGGACTAGGCGAAGGAGTTGAGGTCTGGGTCACCCCGTCCGCAACGAATTCTGAAAGTCGTGCGGGACGCAACATTAACGTATCGTGTCTCACTTCACGCGTCGGTTGCCGGACACTCTGCGACCTCATGCCCGACGCGGCGCGCTACCACAAAGAACACCCGGAGGCTGGATGGGGAGGTAGTTGGGAAGAACAACGGACTTGTCCGTAAGCCCACAACACCCCGCAGGACAACTTCTACTACGCCAGTGCCTTGGCCTCGGCCGTCGCCTCTTTCAAAACATCCGCCGGCACTTCCCTCAGCCCGACGTGGAACTCGAACATAGGCGTCTCCGTGCCGCGTCCCCAGCGGGCGACTTCCCAATGCGCTCGCAGAACCTTGACGTCGGCGTGATCGCTCAAGTTGAGCAGCAGCGGATGCTGTCCGCGATAGAACTTCTGGGGAAACGCGATGACCGGCTTCGCCGCCCAAGCCGTACCGTCGGCCGAGCCGTAGACGCTCACGTCCAGAGATTCCTGCTCGATGATGTTGGTGATATGCAGGGTCAGCAGGAACACGCGGCTGGAAGCGCCGCTCACGTCCACGGACGGGCCGTCGCCCTTGGCAGTCGCGACCGTCTTTTCGGGAACCAGTTGGGTATCAATCATGGCGAGAGGATTATAAATGAGTAGCGGGTAGTGAATAGCGGGTAGTGAGCAATTCACGACGATCCACCCCGCTTTGTCTGACTCGCCTTGAAAGGGCGCGCCTTCAGGCGCGCCGACACAGCAGCAAATGAAAACGGCTTTAGCCGCTGGGGTAAATCGATTGAGGAGATCCCACGGCGTCAAGAACAGATTGCGGCCCTGCACCTCAGGGGCTGAAGCCCAATCTCAAGACGGACTCGCACGGCGCGACTGAAGCCGCGCCCTTTCAAACCAACACCCCAAACTGGGCGCCCCTCTCGGCCTATGAAACCTGCTCCAAGAATTGCCGCAGCAGCCTTCCCGCTTCCTCCGGCTGTTCCCACGGCGAGTAGTGTCCGGCCTTGGTAATCACTTTCATCTGGCTGCCGGGAATGCTCTGGCGCATCAGTTCCGCTTCCGGCGGGCCGGTCAAGATGTCCTCGTCGCCGGTCACGATCAGCGTGGGCACGTTGATGGTTTTCAGCGTCGGCACCGAGTCGGGACGCTCCGCCATGCCTCGCTGCACCAGGCTGATGTCCTCGGGGGACATTTTTCGCATCATGGCGCGTGCGGCCTCGACCAGGTCGGGACGCGCGGTGCGGGTGGTCCTGCCGAGCAACTTGGGCAGCATGCTCTCGATGAACGGTTCGTTGCCGCGCTCCAGCACCTCGGCGGCGGACTGCAAGCGGGCGGCGCGGGCTTCCGGAGCGTCGGGCTGGGCTTTGGTGTTGAACAGCGCCAGGGCGGCAACGCGGTCGCGGAACTTGCGCCAGAACTCGAACAGCACGTATCCGCCGATGGACACTCCGGCGAAGCAGGCGCGGCCGACTTCGGCATGGTCAAGTACGCGAGCGAGATCGGCGGCATGCTTTTGCATGGTGGCCGGGCCCTCGCCAATACCGGAGTCGCCGTGCCCTCGGAGGTCAGGGAGAATCACGCGATAACGCAAAAGCAGCGCATGAGCAGCCGGCATCCACAGGGCGCGATGGGCGGGAAAGGGATGGAGCAGGACCAGCGGGGGCCCGCTTCCCAGGCTCTCGTAGAAAATCTCGGCATCGCCGGATTGGATTACGGGCATCGGCGGGATTCTAACTCAGACCTCAGGCGTTGGACCTCAGACTTCAGGGGCAAATGTCTGACCTCCGAGTGCTGAGTTCCTAAGTCCGTTCTTACGGAGTGGTCACGTGTTGCGCGGCCGGTGCCATCAGGTACAGCGGCTCTTCCGGCATCACGATCCACGCGATGGGATAGGACAGCAATCCGACCCCCGTCAACACTGAACCCAGCAGCCAGACCAGGCGAACCAGGGTCACGTCGAGATCGAAGTACTCGGCGACGCCCAGGCATACACCGGCGATTCTGCGTCCGGCGCGAGGACGCACCAGGCGCTTGCGCGCGATCACCGCGCCGACACGCTTGCCGCAGTAGGCACAGAGGTTGGCGTCTTCCTGGATGACCTTGCCACAGTAGTTGCAGTACATGGGTGCTCTCCCTGTCTAAGGATACGCCGGCGGCGGATGAAAAGTTCCGGGGATTACTGTTCCCGGAATGCGTCTTTCAGCCGTTTCCGGGCGGTCTCCGCCGGCGGCGACTCGCCGTTGCTGGCGATCACTGCCTGGTACTTTTTCACCGCCAGATCGCGCTTCTGCAGCAAGTCGTACATCTCGCCGGCAGCCAGGTTGGCTTTCTGCAGAATCTCAGGGTCCGGTTGCGCTACTTCGTTGACCTGCTCGTAGGCAGCAGCGGCGCCGGCGTGGTCTTTCTGGCTGCGCAGCAAGTCGCCCAGACTCACGGCGGCAACCTCGTAATGCAGATTGGGAAAGCGCCCTTCTCTTCCCTCTTGCCAGACTTTGCGGTACACGGCGGCGGCTTGCGGGTTCTGCCCTGAGGCGCGCAGCAAGTTGCCTTCTTCCAGCGCCAGCAGCAGGTCTTGCGGGTACTGGGGCGACAAACCACGCACGATCTGCAGCGCCTCGTTATAGCGATGCTCACGGCGCAGGAAAACCATGAGCACGACTTTGGCGTCGACGCTGGTTTCTCCAGCACCGTTGGCGGCTTCCTGCAGATACTGGATCCCCTTTTCCTTGCTGCCGCTCAGGCCAACCAGCGCTACTGCCACCTTCACTCCCCAGGGAAGGCTGCCCATCACGTAGTAGTGGGCGCCCACGATCAGCTTGGCGTCGGTGTAGCCGGGCGAAAGCGCAAGCACACGCTCGTGGTCGCGGCGCGCGCCTACGGCATTTCGCAGGGCCGAAAACCATGCACGCTCGACCAACGCCGTGTAGGTGGAAAACTGGCCCCGGGTGACTCCCCGTGCGTAGAGCGCGTCCACGTCCTTGGAGTCGGCGTCCAGGCGTGTCTCCTCGATCTTGAAGGCCCGGTCCGCCAGATCTTTGATCCGCTGCTGCACCTTGGGATCGGGTGGCCGATGCGGCGGCCCGAGGAAACTGTCGTTTTCGTAGTCGCCGGAGTTCAACGCGCCCATGCGGTAAAGCTCTTTAAACAGGACTGCGGTGAGCAGGTGGTTGACCGCGAAGGCGTCGTCGGGATGCCGCGCCAGCACCTGTTCGAACCCCTGGATGGCGGCGTCGTAGTTGAGGTTATAGAACTGGTCAAACGCGGCGCCATTGAGCGGATCAGCCGGGCGGAACGACAAACGGGGGGGAGCTGGGTTGGTCTGAGCAGACGCAACCGCCAGGCACCACGCCAGCAGCGAGAGCACGAGACGACTACGGAATCTGGGGCGATGGGGCAAGTCGGAGGCTCATCCTTAAGGGGTGTGGTTCTTCAGTGTACCAATGAGCGCCCGCGAGCAGAACCAAGAACGCTACTGGCTGACCGGTTGAACCCGCCGGAATCACCCTATAATCGCAGCCACGATAATCTTTCCGGGTTACGGAGTAATTCTTGCTTGAGAACTGCCCGGGAAGTTTTCGGCTGGCGTGCAAGTTGTCGATTTATCAGGCAGTTAGGACGATTCAGTCTTTGGCCACTGGGTTGCGACGTGGCCGATGGAGGTAGTCGATGTCGGATGTCGTACATAACGCCCAGCACGAGTTCTGGCGTCCCCCGGCGGGGCAGCCAGAGGCGGCTGGTCCAACCATGGTAGAAGCCTGCGACGGCTGCGGGACGGAGTTCATGGTGGGAGCGCGCTTTTGCCATGTTTGCGGCGGTGCACGGCAGGCGCAACTCGCTGTGGCTTCCTCCTGGACCCGGTTTCTGGAGTTTCAGTACATCAAACAGGGACTGGGCCTGGGCACGGCCTCGCTGATTGCGTTTTTCCTCGGTCTGGGTTGTATCGGCGGCGTGCTCGCCGTCGGCATGATTTATACCATTCAGACCTTTACCGATTTCCAGGCCATCCAGATGTACCGGATGGAATGGCTGCTGGCGGCGGTGGCAGCATTTGTCGCCGGCATTCTGCTGAAGAAGACGTCCCCCAATTAACTGGCCGAGTCGGACCCCTCCCCCCTCCCCCCTCCGACTAGCCCGCTGATCATCTTTCCATTTCCAACATTTCCTTTTAGTAATGATGTCGCTCCCGACACGCGTACAAGGTCGTGCCCTTCCCCAAGTAAGGTGCGCGGGCTGTAGGTCCTAGTGGACCGGTTCGGGGTCTTTGTCGATCACCACGCGGCGCTGTTGATACATGCGGTAGAGGTGATGCACTGGCCCGATGCCACGGCCCATGGGATGCGCGTTGGAAATGGCTGCTGCCACGTAGGCTTTGGCCAGCAGTACGGCTTCAGGCAATCCCCGGTCTTGCGCGAGGTGGCAGGCGATGGCGCTAGCAAAAGCGCATCCCGTGCCATGAGTGGAGTTGGAGCGCTGGCGATCGGACTTGAAAATTTCCTGCTCGACTCCGCGCCTGGTTTTGAAACTCAGAAGATCAATCGCCTTCTCGAGGTGACCACCGGTAACGACCACGGCAGCGGCGCCCATTTCATGGAGCTTCAGCGCAGCCGCGCGCATCTGGTCGGGATTGGTGACCGCAAGGCCAGTCAGGGCGGAAGCTTCATCTACATTCGGGGTGACGACGGCGGCGATGGGAAGAATCCTCTCGATCAGCAGGCGGGCTCCGGAGGGATCCACCAGGTTGGCCCCAGATGTGGACTTCAGGATCGGGTCAAGCACCACGTTGGGCAGCTTCTCTTTTGCCAGGAAGTCTGCAACTGCCCGAACCACCTTGCCTGAGGCCAGCATGCCGATGTGGACGGCGGCAATTTCGACGTCAGCTACGAGTTCGGTGAGGGTCTCGGCCACCAGGTCAGCACTTACCGGCTCAACCCGGCGCACCCCTTTGGTGGACTGCACGGTCAGGGCAGTGATGCAGGAGACTCCGTAACAGCCGTGGGCGGCGATCGTCTTTATGTCAGCGGTTACCCCGGCGCCCGAAGACGGGTCAAAACCGGCAATGGTCAGTACGACGGGCGGCGCTTGCCCCATAAAGGCAATTTAGCGGAAACCGGGCTCCAAGGGAAACCGCTTTCCCTGGCTAGCTGGTTACGGATGGGTAGCCGATGACGCTAGAGCTTTGGGCCGCAGACGGCCGAAAAACCCCAAACCGCGGAGGTCGCAGAAAGCGGTCGCAGAGAATGCGGGATCCACCGGCCAGCCAGGGGATTTCACCCCTCGAACCTGTGCAAGTAGCTCAATATAATAGACAAAGTGCAAACTTCCGGTTAAGTCATTGAAACAAAAAGGGCGGTAAAATTTTCTTCCCCTGCAAATCCCAGATTATTTACTATTTAATAAACATGTAAGCTACTGAAACATATCATCATCTGGAGCATTACTCAGATTTAACATGAAGTTACGTGAGATATCTATTACTAGATGATCATCTTGGCCCCGTACGTTTCATGTTGACAGGTCCGCTTGGCCCCGTTAGCATCTCCAAATCCTTGGTGACCTGTGGTTGGGGAGGTACGACTTTGAAAGTGCGAGGTGCACTGAATGCAAATACGTACAGCTCATGGACTGGCGCTGATCTTGTCGGTTGCCAGCCTGGGGGCGGTTCAGGGGCCAGCCAGGGCAGAGTCAGCGCCAACCCGAGCAGCGATGCCCCATCCAGTTGTTGTTGGGCCTAAGAAGAAAGCTGCCCGACATAAGCCGTATCAAGTTGGGACGGCCTCCTGGTACGGAAGCTACTTTGATGGTAAGCCGACGGCCAGCGGCGAGCCTTTCAACATGTACGACCTGACCGCAGCCCATCCCACCTTGCCGCTGGGCAGCTGGGTAAGGGTCACCAACCTCCGCAACGGGCGGACGGTTGTGGTGCGGGTGAACGATCGCGGACCGATCGTGCCCGGGCGGATTATAGACCTCTCCTACACCGCGGCCCGGGTGCTCAAGTTCAACGCCCAGGGCCTGCAGCAGGTTCGCCTGGACCTGGTTCCGCCACAAACCGTGGAAATGGCCCGCGCGGTAGCGGAATAATTCCAAAACTTCTACACTCAGAGGGATGCACGATCCGCGCCAGCGTCTGATCGTCGCCTTGGATGTCTCGTCTGCGGCCGCCGCCCAGAAGATTGTGGCGGCCGTGGGCGACTCTGCGTTTACCTACAAAGTCGGGATGCAGCTTTACACGGCTGAGGGCCCGCAGGTGGTGCGCGACCTGATCGTCTCCGGGCGCAAGGTCTTCCTGGATCTGAAATATCACGACATTCCGAACACCGTGGCAGCGGCCGTCCGCGAAGCGGCTCAGCTGGGCGTGCATATGCTGACGGTGCATGCGTCGGGCGGAGGCAAGATGCTGCGGGCCGCGACCGAAGCCGCGGCGGCCGCCAATTCCGGTCTCCTGGTGCTGGCCGTGACCGTGCTCACCAGCCTCGACGACAACGATCTGGAGCGCGTGGGCGTGCGCGGCCGGGTAGTCGACCAGGTGCTGCGCCTGGGCGCGCTGGCCCTGGCGGACGGATGTCACGGCCTCGTGAGTTCAGCGCACGAGGCTTCAGAACTGCGCAAGGAACTGGGGAACGACTTCGTGATTGTGACTCCTGGTGTGCGTCCCGAAGGCGCGGGCTATGGCGACCAGGTGCGGGTGGTGACGCCGACCGAAGCCATCGCGGCAGGAGCAACCTACATTGTGGTGGGACGTCCGATCACGGAAGCCGCGGATCCGGCCGAAGAGGCTAGAGAAATTCTAGGGCTGATCAGTCTGCGAGAGTAGCTGGTGGCTGGCAGTTGGTGTTTGTTTTTCCCAGCTCCTGGCTACCAGCTAATTTTTAGAGTTTCTCGTAGAATTCGCAGGCCGAGCAGGAAATAAAAATTCCGCCGGGGATGCTGCGCTCGCGGTCTTTCATTCGTTTTACGATGCGGGTCGGCTTGCCGCACTTGGGGCAATCAGTGCTCTTGGAGGTGTCCATCACCTTCTTGCGATCCGCAGTCTTTGCAATCTTCATGGTCTTCTCCTGAAATTATTCACACCCCATCCCGGGAGTCCGGCAAATGCAAGTGGGGGCGGCGTTTGTCTGAAACCGCTGAGACTCAGCAACGCTGAGTTGGTTCTTCAACTCTCTTCCGCTGCTGACGATTTTACAGTAAGGTTGCGGGAGTTGTCTTGCGGCGCGGAAATGCGATCACAGTTGGGGAGAAGTGCAGCATGAGGATGCGATTAACCATGGTTGCGGCAGCACTGCTTTCAGCGCTGACAATGTCCGCGCAAACTGCGGATGAGATTGTCGCCAGGGCGCTGGCCGCGCGTGGCGGCGTCGAGAAAATCAAGGCAATCGAGACCCAACGCCTGACCGGTCGCATTTCCCTTAGCCCTGACGCCGAAGGCCCGTTCGTGGTCGAAATCAAGCGTGGAAACAAGATGCGCGAAGAGATGACCTTGGGCGGCAAAACCAATATTCGCACCATGAATGGCACGACCGGCTGGGTGGTTGACGGAGCAGAAGAGCCCCAACCGCTCTCCGCCGGCGCAGTCAAAAACATGGCCGGAGGAGCAGACATTGATGGACCGCTCCTGGATTACAAGACCAAGGGCAACCGGGTGGAACTGCAAGGCAAGGAAAAAGTCGAAGGCCGAGACGCGTACAAGCTGATGGTCACCATGGCCGACGGCCAGGTGCGCTACGAGTTTATCGACTGCAAGACCTACCTGGGCACGAAGTGGCAGGGCAAGATCTCCGGAGGCGATAAGGACTTTGCTGTTGAGTCGTACTTCCACGACTACAGAAAGGTCGAAGGGGTGATGTTTGCATTTGCTATTGACTCCAACCCGGTGGGAGACACCAACAAGCAGAAGTTGGTCTTTGACAAAGTGGAAGTGAACATTCTGCTGGACGATGCGCGGTTTGGGAAGCCGACGCCGGCGTCCGCGGGAGATACCAAGTGATCAGCCGTGATTTGACATTTTTGCCAGCTGCCAGCCACTAGCTACCAGCTACCAGGAACTATCACATTGAGCGACTCCGACCGCTTTGCCCCGGGATGGCCGGGGATTCCGCCGCGCTGGACGTCAAGCGCCAAAACCGGCATCGGCACCGCCCTGAACCTACATAGCCGGGTGTGGTTCACCTTGAGCCACGGCATTGTGAATGAGATTTATTTTCCGCGCGTGGATCAGGCCTGCACTCGCGACATGGGGTTGATTGTCACCGACGGCGCCAGCTACTTCTCCGAAGAGAAGCGCCACTGCCGGTTTGAGAACCTGCCGCTCGAGCCCGGCGTTCCCGTCTACGAGTTGAGGAACACGGAGATGCAAGGGCGGTACCGTATCGAAAAAGAAGTCTTCAGCGACCCGTACCGCAACGTGGTGCTGCAGAAAATTCGATTCAAGCCACTGGTGGGCGCGCTGGCCGACTATCGCCTGTACGCGCTGCTGGCGCCTCACCTGGCCAACTTCGGCACCGGCAACAACGGCTGGTCGGGCGACTACAAAGGCGTTCCTATGTTGTTCGCCGAGCGCAATGGTTGTGCCCTGGCGTTCGCTGCTTCGGTACCGTGGCGCAAACGCTCGGTGGGATTCGCCGGGGTGTCTGACAGCTGGCAAGACCTCTCGCAAAACCACCAGATGACCTGGGAATACGAGCGGGCCGAAAACGGCAACATCGCACTCGCCGGAGAGATCGATCTCGCGGCCTGCGGCGGGGAATTTGTTCTGGCCATCGGCTTTGGCGGGGCCTGGACAGAGGCCGGCGAACAGGCGCGCTCCAGCCTGCTGGAGCCCTACCAGGAACTCCTCGCGCACTACGTTTGGCACTGGAAGAACTGGCAGGATGGCCTGCTGGAATTGGACAAGCCGCAGCGAGAGAACGACCTGTACCGCGCCAGTGTGGCGGTGCTGCGGTCTCATGAATCGAAAGACTTCCTGGGTGGAGTCATCGCCAGCCTCTCCATTCCCTGGGGCTTCAACAAGGGCGACGAAGATCTGGGCGGGTATCACCTGATCTGGCCGCGTGACTTGGTGGAGGCCGGGTTGGGATTCTTGGCAGCGGGCGCTGAACCGGATGCGCTGCGCATTCTGCGATATCTCGAAACCACCCAGGAGGCTGATGGACACTGGCCGCAGAACATGTGGCTGGATGGGCGGTCCTACTGGAGTGGCTTGCAGATGGATGAAACCGCCTTCCCCATCCTGCTGGTGGACGCTATGCGGCGGCAATCGCCATTCGCATTGGGCGATCCCCAGCGCTGGTGGACGGTGGTGCGTCGGGCGGCGTCTTTCATGCTGCAGAACGGGCCAGTGACCCAACAGGATCGGTGGGAAGAAGACGCCGGCTACTCGCCTTTTACCCTGGCAGTGGAAGTCTCTGCGCTGCTGGCGGCAGCGGACCTGGCCGACACGGTTGGCCAAAAGCAGATGGCCGCCTATCTGCGGGAGACCGCCGACTCCTGGAACGAAAACATCGAACGCTGGGTGTATGCCACCGGCAGCGATCTGGCCCGTCAGATCGGAGTGGACGGATACTATGTGCGTATCGCACCGCCCGACAGTGACTGCGCGTCGTCGCCCCTGGAAGGCTTTGTGCCCATCAAGAACCAGCCGCCAGGACAGGGCGAGATTTCCGCGACGCATCTCATCAGTCCCGATTCGCTGGCGCTGGTGCGCTTCGGGCTGCGCGCGCCCGATGACCCGCGCATTCTGAACACTATCAAAGTGATTGATGCCCTGCTCCGGGTGAAGCTGCCGCAGGGCCTGTGCTGGTATCGCTACAACAATGACGGCTACGGCGAGCACGACGACGGCTCGCCCTTCGACGGCACCGGCATTGGACGCGCCTGGCCGCTGCTGGCCGGCGAGCGCGCCCACTACGAACTGGCTGCCGGACGTCCCCAGGCCGCGGAAGAACTGCTGCGGGTGATGGAGGGATCCACCTACGGCAGCCGCTTGATTCCCGAGCAGGTGTGGGACGTGGCGGACATCCCGGCGCGAGAGTTGTTCCTGGGCAAGCCTTCGGGATCGGCGTGTCCGCTGGTGTGGGCGCACTCGGAGTACATCAAGCTGCGGCGGTCGCTGCGCGATGGCAAAATCTTCGACCAGCCTCCGCAAACCGTGCAGCGCTACCAGGTGGAGAAACAGAGGTCCTCACACTTTGCCTGGCGCTTCAACAACAAGTGCCGCAGCATGCCGCCGGGCAAACAATTGCGGATCGTGCTGGCCGCGCCTGCACTGGTACATTGGAGCTTCGATCATTGGCAGACCGCGAACGATACCAGCACGCGTGACACCGGGTTGGGCGTGTTCGCCGTGGATTTACCCGCCGATCAGTTGGCTTCTGGGCAGGAGATCGTGTTCACGTTTTATTGGACGCGGGAGCAGCGCTGGGAAGGGACGGATTATTCGGTGGTGGTGGAGTAGTTCTTTTTGTAGCGCGGCGGGACGCCGGCGCTACATATCACGGCAGTACGCTAAACACGGTGCCGCAGCCGACTCCAAAACATGCGGGGGCAGTGTCGCCACTTCTGGTGGTGCCATAGAGTGCGCCGCCTCTGCCAAAGACCACTCCGAGCGGCACGAATCCATCCGTGCCGCCGGTGAAGCGGTAGAGCACGGACTCGGTCCAGGCGCCGCCGACTTGCGCGGGCGGCGTGAGTTTGAAAACCGTGCCACAGCCTGCGCCGAGGCAGGTACCACCGTTGCCCCCAATCTCGGTCGTCCCGTAAAGATTTCCGGCTCTATCGAAAATCAGAGGAGAGAGCGGTTCGATCCCGTCGTTTCCGCCCAGGAATTTGTAAAGGATGGCCTCGGTCCAAGGGGCACCCGGAGCGGTCGGCGGTGACAGTTCGAAGACGGTGCCACAGCCCGGTCCTCCGGTGAAGCACACGCCCGTGCCGTCAGTGATGGTTGTGCCGTAGAGATTGTGCTTGCTATCCAAGACCAGGCTGGCTTCGGGCTGGATTCCGTCGTTGCCGCCCTGGAAGTTGTACAGCACGCGGTGAGTCCACTTGCCTCCGGGCTGAGGCGGCGGCACCAACTGGAAAACCGTGCCGCATCCCTGAAGACAGGGACCGTTGCCGCCCGCGACCGTGGTGCCATACACCGCGCCTTTGCTGTCGACGATGACACCTGCCGTGGTGCCACCCTCCAGGTTGCTGAAGGCGTAGAGCGAGGTTTCAGTCCACGCGCTACCCTGTTGAGCGGGCGGCGTCAGCTTGAAAACCACGCCACATCCTCCCATGCAGACGGGGGCCCCGCCGATCTCGGTGGTGCCGTAGAGATTCCCTGCCTTGTCGAAAACCACGCCGGCCTGCGGCTGCCCGCCATCGCTGCCGCCGGTGAAGTTGTAGAGCACGGTGTACGTCCAGGGATTGCCGGGATTAGATGGTGGCGAGAGTTCGAAGACCACACCATTCGGGCTCTGGGGGCCGCCTAACCAGGTTGTGCCGTAGAGATTGCCCGCGGCGTCAGCGGTGAGACCTGCCCACGGGTTTTCGCCTGCGGACAAATCGGGAAAATCGTAGAGGACATTCTCAGTCCAGGGATTGCCCGGAGCCGATGGCGGTGACAGTTGGAAGACGGTGCCTTTGAAGTTCTGGCTGCCGCCGGAATACGTGGTGCCGTAGAGATTGCCGGCGCGGTCGACAATCAGCCCGCCCTTGGGCACCGCGCCATCGTCGGCACCTTGAAAACTGTAGAGGACTTTGTCTTTCGGTCCCGCGGCCAAAGCGTGGCCCGCGGATAGAAAGATGATGAGGACTATTAGAACCGCCAGCCGCCGGCACGCGTTCGCCGGCGGCTCGTTGTACTTCATGGTCGCCTCCAGGGTCCGGGGATTGCGGATCGTCTCGGACCGCGAGAATGCCGACAACGGGGGAGGGCTGCGGGCATTTCGACCGCGGTGATCTTACAACGCCGTCGGTCGCCTGCGGATCCCGAAGCGGAGTTTTTACAATCTTTTCACAAGTGGTTTGGGCAGGTTCATCCTGCAAGAAGTGTGCAGCCGCTTGCACACTAACCGGCGCTGCTCCAGCCCTGGCGCGCGAGGTTGGCGTAGAGCGCTGCGGCACACGCGGCCGCTCCAACTAGCAGGAGAAGCCCTTCACCCGCCCCTCCGAGGAGTACTTTCCCTGCTCCAAACAGGGCCAGGTAAACCATGGCACAACCCAGCACCCAGGACACGAGGTTGCGTCCCAGATCGCGCGTGGGTGCGACGTCAGGCACGAGACGGGCGATGGGCTTCCATCCGCCAACATGTGGGCGGACGCTACGGTAGAACTGCACGAGGATCGGCTCCGGCTCGGGCCCGGTTGCGAACGTGACTACGACCCACACCAGTGTGGTCACCAGCGTCGTCGTCAACGCGGTCTTGGCGAATACCACCGGGTTTGAGCCAGAGAACGGCGCGTCCCAGCGCAACAAAACAGTCATCACCAGAGCAGTCGCCATCGCCGAGATTTCGCTCCAGGCGTTGATCCGCCACCAGTACCAGCGCAGCAGGTAGACGCCGCCGGTGCCTGCACCCACTTCGAGCACAACTTGCCACCCTGAGCGAATGTCGGCCAGCAGAACAGAAATCAGCGCAGACGCGATCACTAGCAATACAGTCGCCACGCGGGAGATCATTACGTAATGCTTGTCGTCCGCATCGCGGCGGATGAAGCGGCGGTAGAAATCAGACACCAGATAAGACGCTCCCCAGTTAAGCTGCGTCGCAATCGTGGACATGAACGCGGCCATGAATCCGGCAATCACAATGCCGCGCAACGCCGGGGGCACGTGCTGGCTCACCACCAGCATGTATCCGGTCTCAGGATGCTGCAGGTTGGGATAGAGAACGATGGCAGCCAGCGCCGTCAGCACCCACGGCCACGGACGTACCGCATAGTGGGCGACGTTGAACCACAACACCGAGAGCAGGCCGTTGCGTTCATCTTTGGCGCTGAAGATGCGCTGCGCGATGTATCCACCGCCGCCCGGCTCTGCGCCGGGATACCAGAAGGCCCACCACTGCAGGCCGATGTTCACCACGAAAGTCAAAACGGGCAGCAGCCATAAACCTTCTTCGGAAAACGGCCGCGAGAAGTCAGGAAAGAATGCGGTTGCATCTCCGGCGCCAGGTTGGGCGGCACGCATTTCCGCCAGCCGATGCAGCAGCGCAGACATTCCGCCGGCGGCCGCCACGGCGTAGTACGCGACCGCTATCACAATCGACATCTTCAGTGCGAACTGGAACAGGTCAGTCCACAGCACGCCCCAAAGGCCGCCCAGAGCTACGTACAGCCCGGTAAACGGAATCAGGAAGAAGACGCAGATGGCCAGCGCGCGCTGGTCGCTGACACCCAGGGTGACGGCCACGATGCTGGTCATGGCCTTGGTCACCCAGCCAAGGATCAGGCAATTCATGAGCAGGCCGAGATACACCGCGCGGAACCCGCGCAAAAACGCGGCCGGCTTGCCCGAGTAACGCATCTCGGCAAACTGCACGTCGGTGAGCAGGCCGGAGCGCCGCCACAGCCGCGCAAACAGAAACACGGTCATCATCCCCGACAGCAGAAACGACCACCACAGCCAGTTCCCGGCTATGCCCTGGGTGTAAACCAGGCCGGTAACCACCAGCGGGGTGTCGGCCGCGAACGTGGTCGCAACCATCGAGGTGCCGGCCAGCCACCAGGAGACGTTGCGTCCGGAGACGAAGTAGTCGTCCACACTCTGCCCCGAGCGCCGCCGGAAATACAGACCCAGAACCAGGGTGATGGCCAGATAGCCGACGATGGCCGACCAATCGAGGACGGTGAAGTTCATGCACGGGAGGATACACGAGGGCGGGAGGGGGTGGGGATGGCAATCGTCATCCGGTGATATTAGCCATCAGAATCCGTGGCTTTGGAGGATGTCCACATGTCCGGGTGAGATCAGAATGGAATTAGGAGCCTTGCCCATGTCTGCAGACTTTTTCATCTTGACATGGCCAGCATAGTCCTTCACACTTCCCGCGCTGTAGAGGCAATCCTGATAACTCTCCCCCCGCGCTGAACGGATTGCCTAGATCCGGATGCTCAAAGCCACAACGCACTTAGAACTAAAGATCTCATCGCTCGACCGGAGGCTCTTATGGCGACTAAGCCGCGACCAGGACTTGCAAGACTTCGCACCAAAAATGTAATTCCGGGTGTACTCGACCGTCGCTTGCTGCTTTATGCTCTGGCTGCAGGGGCCACACTGGCCGCGGCGCCCGCGAGCCAAGCCCAGATAGTTTTTACCCCGAGCAATGCTCTTCTCCAAGGACTTGGAAAATTCGACATTGATCTCGATAACGACGGCTCCGCGGATTTCACCATCGTCGCAAAATGGACCCAGTACGACACCAGCAACATGATTCAAGCAATATTCGCTTACGGAGATGGTCCATCTAATTACATCGTGACGCTGGGCGGCGGTGATGCCCTGGCGTTGAAAAAGAACGCGCCGATTGGATCGGGACGGCAATTTGCGGCTGTCGCACTCATGGAGACACCTATCTACGGCGGACTCTGGCAAAACGCCAAGAACCGATCCCTGGGAGTCAAGTTTCTGATTAACGGGGAAGTTCACTATGGATGGATTGGTTTTCGCGGGGTGCATGACATCCCCGTCGCGATCAAGTTGTACGGTTGGGCATACGAAACTCAGCCCAACCAAAAGATCTTAGCCGGAGACACGGGTACGTCGGCTCCAACCGATGGTTCCTTCCATCCGACTTCGCTGGAGATCCTGGCGTCCGGCCACACTGCCATCGAGCCGCGCCGCAAGCGAACAGGTTTTGCAGGAGGACATTGATGACAACGGACCGACGATCCCTCCCGTCCCCAGCTCGCGCCAACCGCCATTTCAGCGATACCGCACTCGATCAAAGGCTTCTGCTCTATGCCCTGGCCGCGGGCGCAACCCTTGCCTGTAGCGCACCCAGCCAGGCCGAGGTGATTTTTACCCCAAGCAACGCTGTTTTTAGAGGACTGGGAAAATTCGATATTGATCTTGACAACGATGGCTCCGCCGATTTCTCGCTGGTCATAAGGTTGATTCATTACGACACCACCGCCCTGATACCGGCATTATTCGCTTACGGGCATCCTCCATCTGGTCAGGTCGTTACGGCCGGCGCGGATGCCCTGCCGTTAAGAAAGAACACGCAAATTGGAGCCGGACAAGGCTTTCGGGCTCTCGGAATCATGGAGTCATCTGACATATACGGCGGCAATGACTGGCGGAACCTCAAGGACCGATACTTAGGAGTCAGGTTTCTAATTAATGGAGAAGTTCACTATGGATGGATTGGTTTTCGTGAGGTGGGTGTTTTCCCCATAGCTGCCAAACTCTACGGCTGGGCATATGAAACTGTGCCTGACATGCCGATCTTAGCCGGCGACACCGGTACAACCGCCTCACTTGATAATTCGATCCATCCCACTTCGTTGGAGATTCTTGCTTCCGGCCACACCGCCATAGACCAGCGCCGCAAGCGCAACGCGCCCTAAACCCTATGCCTCCTCGCCTTGCCAAGAAAGTTCTCCTCATCGGTTGGGATGCTGCCGACTGGAAGGTCATCAACCCTCTGCTCGACCAGGGACACATGCCCGCGCTCGAACGCCTGATCAATCACGGCGTGATGGGCAATATCGCAACCCTGCGGCCGATCCTTTCGCCCATGCTGTGGAACTCCATCGCTACCGGCAAGCGTCCCGACAAACATGGCATTCTGGGCTTCGTCGAACCGGATCCCGACACCGGCTCGCTTCATCCGGTCACCAGCACCTCCCGCAAGGTCAAGGCGCTGTGGAATATCTGCACCCAATCGGGCATGCGCAGTCATGTGCTCGGTTGGTTTGCTGGACATCCCGCCGAACCGATCAACGGTATAAGCATCTCTCCCGCGTTCCATGAAGCTGTTGCTCCTGTGGGCGAGGCGTGGCCTTTGCCGAGAGACTGCGTGCACCCTGAGGCAATGAGGGAGACGTTCGCTGATCTGCGCGTGCATCCTGGCGAGATCGGACAGGCCGAGATCCTGTCTTTTATTCCGCGTGCGGCCGAGATCGATCAGGAGAAAGACACCCGCCTCGGCTCGTTTGCCAAAATCTTGGCGGAGAACTGCTCGATTCACAATGCGGCCACGTGGATTCTAGACAACGAAGAATGGGACTTCATGGCGGTGTACTACGACGCCATCGACCACGTATGCCATGGCTTCATGAATTTCCATCCGCCGCGACAGGCGGGCGTGCCGGAGCAGGAGTTCGAAATTTATAAGGATGTGGTCACCGGCATTTACAAGTTCCACGACATGATGCTGGAGAAACTGCTGCAGCTTGCCGGCCCGGACGCTACCGTGCTGCTGGTCTCCGACCACGGATTTCATTCCGATCACCTGCGCCCGCGTTACATGCCAAAGGCCGGTCCGGGACCGGCCGTCGGCCATCGTCCCATGGGTGTGCTGTGCATTTCCGGTCCGCACCTGCGACAGGATGAACGCGTCTACGGGGCGACTTTGCTGGATGTCGCGCCGACAGTGCTTACGTTGCTTGGATTGCCCGTGGGAGAAGATATGGATGGCCGCGTACTCGCCGAAGCCTTCAACGTGGCTCCCCAAGTGGAGAAGATTCCCAGCTGGGAAACCGCTCCCGGGGAGTGCGGCATGCACATTCAAACGCGACGGGTCGATGCCGCAGCGGCTAAAGCCATGCTGGAAAGGCTCGTCAACCTGGGCTACGTGGAAGCCCCCGACGCTGATGTCACCAAGGCAGTCGAAACTTGCAAGATAGAATCGCAATTCAACCTGGCACAGGTCTACCTCGACTCACACCGGCCGACGGAGGCGCTCAGGATCCTCGAAACGATCGTCCAGCAAAAGCCGGATGAAATTCGCTTCGCTCTCCATCTCGCCCAGTGCTACATGGAGCTGGGGCGGCTCCGGGAAGCGCGTGTGATCCTTGAAGAGCTTCAAAAGCGTGGGCGGCAGCCGTGGGCGGATTGGCTCATGGGCTTGCTGCATTTCGAAGAGAACTCGCTCGAGGAGGCTGCCGAGCACTTGGCCCGTGCTGCCGAGGCAGAACCGCGCTTGCCGGACCTCCATATTCGCTTAGGCAATACCTATCTGCGAATGAACCGCTTGAACGAGGCAGAGCAGGCTTTTCAGAAGGCGCTCGTCATCGATCCTGATTCCGCGGACGCACATCTGAGCATGGCCCGATTGAGGCTTCGCACCCGCAGGAATCACGAGGCAGCCGAAGAAGCGCTTGCCGCTGTCGGGCTGCAGCATTTTCTTCCCATGGGACATTATTGTTTGGGAGTCGCACTTAGCCGCCTTGGCCAACTGGATCGAGCGGAGATCGCTTTTCGTACAGCTTTGTCGATGGCTCCCGGACTGATCAACGCGCATCGCTGGCTGGTAGCCATTTACCGTCATCGTCGTTCTGATCCTGGACGGATACTGGAACATCAACGCGCGATCTCAGAGATCAAGAAGAAGCGCAGCGTTGCTGATCTTCGCGCGATTCCGGCATCGAAGCGGCATGACGCCGATTCCCAAGCGGCATGACGCCGATTCCCTTCACTCACCGGCGAGTTAGATCGTCGAGCACGAGATTCAGCTCCAACACATTGACTCGAGGCTCACCCAGCAGACCGAATTGCCGCGCCGTTGTGTGTTCCTGAACCAAGCGCCGGACGTCTGCTTCAGGCAGTGCTCGTTCCCTCGCGACGCGCGCAACCTGGAACTCCGCCGCCGCAGGAGAAATGTCGGGATCGAGTCCAGAGCCGGACGCGGTCACCAGATCGACGGGCACTGCCTGCCCCGGATGGTCTGCTTGGTTGGCGGCGACATCACCTTTGACTCGATCAATAAGCGCGTGATTTGTGGGCCCGAGTTGGGAGCCGTTGGAGTTGGCGGCGTCATATCCGGTGCCCGCGTTGGACGGGCGCGAGTGGAAGTATCCGGGGCCGACGAACGCCTGACCAATCAGCCGCGAGCCTACGACGGTTCCATTCCGGTGGAGAAGCTGGCCGTTGGCCTGATCAGGAAAAACAAGTTGCGCGAGCGCAGTCACAACCAGCGGATACAAGATTCCCAGCAGGACGGTGGTTGCGATCGTCATGAGAACGGATGTGACGAGATGTTTTTTCATTTTCTTCTTCTATGCCAGTTCTATGCCAGATGAATACCGGTGATCAGCACATCAATCAGCTTGATCCCGATGAACGGCGCGATGAGTCCGCCTACGCCATAGATCAGGAGGTTGCGCCGCAGCAAAGCTTCGGCGCTCCGGGCGCGATAGGCCACGCCGCGTAGTGCCAGCGGGACCAGGGCAATAATAATTAGCGCGTTGAAGATGACTGCCGAGAGCACGGCCGATTCCGGCGTCTTCAGATGCATGATGTTCAGCACGTTCAGCACCGGGAACGTCGCGGCAAACATGGCGGGGATGATGGCGAAATACTTGGCTACATCGTTCGCAATCGAAAACGTTGTAAGTGCCCCTCGCGTCATAAGCAGTTGCTTGCCTATCTCCACCACCTCAATCAGCTTGGTGGGATTGGAATCGAGATCGACCATGTTGCCGGCTTCTTTGGCGGCCTGAGTGCCGCTGTTCATGGCGACCCCGACGTCGGCCTGGGCCAGCGCGGGAGCATCGTTGGTACCGTCTCCGGTCATGGCGACCAGTTTCCCTTCCGCCTGCTCGCGGCGGATCAAGTCCATTTTGTCTTTAGGCGTCGCCTCGGCCAGGAAGTCATCCACGCCGGCCTCGCGGGAAATGGCGGCGGCCGTAAGCGGGTTGTCGCCGGTAATCATTACGGTCTTGATGCCCATGGCCCGCAACTGGGTGAAGCGCTCGCGCATGCCGCCTTTGACAATGTCTTTGAGGTGGATCACGCCCAGGGCGCGGCGATTCTCCGCCACCACCAACGGCGTGCCACCCGAGCGTGCGATCGTTTCTACCGAAGCTTGAACGTCTTTGGGTAAGACCGTGCCATGTTGCTGCAGGTATTTGATGATGGCGTCGACTGCTCCCTTGCGGATTTCACGGCCATCGAGATTCACTCCCGACATGCGGGTCTGCGCGGTGAAGGGGACAAACACGGCCTCATGCGCCGCCAACTCGCGGCCACGCAGGCCGTACTGCGTTTTCGCCAGCACGACAATTGATCGGCCTTCGGGGGTCTCGTCGGCCAGCGAAGAGAGTTGGGCCGCGTCGGCCATTTGCGCGGCGGTGATGCCGGGGGCGGGAATGAACTCCGACGCCTGGCGGTTGCCGAGGGTGATGGTTCCGGTCTTGTCGAGCAGCAGAGTGTTCACATCGCCGGCGGCCTCAACCGCGCGCCCCGACATGGCGAGAACGTTGTGCTGTACCAGGCGGTCCATGCCAGCAATGCCGATCGCGGAAAGCAGGCCGCCAATCGTCGTAGGAATCAGGCAGACCAGCAGCGAGACTAGAACAAACACGGTCTGCGGTGAGCCGGAGTAGATGGCAAACGGTTGCAACGTGACCACTGCCAGCAGGAAGATGATGGTCAGACCTGCGAGTAGGATGTTAAGTGCAATCTCGTTCGGGGTCTTCTGCCGCTCCGCGCCTTCGACCAGCGCGATCATGCGATCGAGGAAAGTCGAGCCTGGATCTGACGTAATACGCACTTTGATCTGATCGGAAAGCACTCGTGTGCCCCCGGTGACAGCGGAGCGGTCTCCGCCGGCTTCGCGAATCACAGGAGCAGATTCTCCGGTGATAGCGGATTCATCGACCGAGGCGATGCCTTCGAATATCTCTCCGTCACCGGGGATGAACTCGCCAGCAACCACCAGCACTTCGTCGCCCGAGCGCAACTTGGCGCTGGCGACCATTTCCTCGCCACCGCCGGGCAGCAGGCGTCGCGCCATGGTTTCAGCGCGGGCCTTGCGCAGGGTTTCGGCCTGGGCTTTGCCCCGGCCCTCAGCCATAGCCTCGGCGAAATTGGCAAACAGCACGGTAAACCACAACCACAACGTGATCTGCAGATTGAACGAAAAGCTGGAGTGGGCGCGGAACAGCAGCAGCGTGGTGACCACGCTCCCAACTTCCACCACGAACATGACGGGGTTGCCCATCATCTTGCGCGGATTGAGTTTTAGCAACGACTGCAGGATCGCGCTGCGCACGATCTTCACGTCCCAAATAGCCTTCGATTTCTTTTTGTCTGCCATTAGTTCCTCAGAAAGTCTTGCCCGCCACCATCTGCAGGTGCTCAAGGATCGGCCCCAGGCTCAACGCCGGGAAGAACGTCAACGCACCCACAATCAGAATCACTCCCACCAGCAACACCGTGAACAACGGCGTGGTCACCGGGAAAGTGCCTAGAGAGGGCGGAACGTACTTTTTCTTCGCCAGATTGCCGGCGATGGCCAGCATGGGAATAATCATGAAGAAGCGCCCCACCAGCATGGTCATTGCGCCCGCGGTGTTGTACCAGAGCGTGTTGCCGTTGAGTCCGCCGAAAGCGGAGCCGTTGTTGCCGGCCATGGAGGTGAAGGCGTAGAGAATCTGGGTCAATCCGTGGGGGCCCGGGTTGCTGATGCTGGAGGTACCGAACCCTGCCACCGACGAGATCGCGGTCAGCACCAGGATGATGAACGGGAAAACTAGCGTGACCAGCATGGCCATCTTCACGTCGTAGGCTTCGATCTTCTTCCCCAAATACTCTGGCGTACGGCCCACCATAAGCCCGGCGATAAACACCGCCAGGACAACGTAGATCAAGATCCCGTAGAGACCAGCGCCCACGCCGCCGAACACGGTTTCGCTGAGCATGATGTTGACCAGCGGCACCATGCCGCCCAGCGGCGTGTAGGAATCGTGCCAGCCGTTGATCGCTCCACAGCTGGCGTCGGTGGTGATGGTAGCGAACAGGGTGGAATCGGCAATGCCAAAGCGGACTTCCTTGCCTTCCATGTTGCCGCCCGGCTGCGCGAGGCTGGTACGCTGGTCCACTCCGCTCAGCAACGGATTGCCGTGCGCTTCGGCCCAGTAGGCTGTGGTCACTCCAGTCAGGAACAAAACTGCCATGGCTGCCCACACGGCCCATCCATGACGCTGCGATCCAGTCATTCGGCCAAGCGTGTAGGTGAGGCCGGCGGGAATGGCAAAGATGAAAAACATCTCCAGATAGTTGCTGAAGGGAGTGGGATTCTCGAAGGGATGCGCGCTGTTGGCGTTGAAGAAGCCTCCGCCGTTAGTGCCCAGTTCTTTGATAGCTTCCTGCGAGGCTACCGGGCCCTGTGCGATGGTTTGAGTGGCGACGGTATCCATCACCGGCTTGCCGTCTTGTCCGACCATCGGCTTGCCGTCTGGGCCAGTCTTCTGGATTTGCTGGGGCTCAACTAACTTCACCGTGTCGTAGGGCTTGAGGTTCTGAACTACTCCCTGTGAAACCAGCAGCAGCGCTCCGATCACGCACATGGGCAACAGTAACCAGAGCGTGGCCCGGGTCATGTCGACCCAGAAGTTGCCGATGGTTTCCTTCTCCCGCCGCGCGATACCGCGAATGAACGCAATCGCCAGCGCAATGCCCACCGCGGCAGAGGCAAAGTTGTGGTACGCCAGGCCCACCATCTGGGTGAGGTAGCTCATGGTGCTCTCGCCGCCGTAGTTCTGCCAGTTGGTGTTGGTGGTGAACGAAGCGGCGGTGTTGAAAGCCAGGGCAGGAGCCACTGCCGGGAGGTGTTGTGGATTCAACCAGGGCAATAACTGTTGCGACCGCTCTATTGCGTACAGCAGCAGCATGGACACGCCGCTGAACAGCAGCATGGTTAGTGCGTATTCCGTCCAGCGCATCTCATGATCTTCGTCCACGCCGGTCATGCGATACAGCAGCCGCTCCACGGGTCGCATGACTGGATCGAGGAACGTGCGCTCGCGGCTAAACACTCTGGCCATGAAGATGCCCAGTGGCTTGGTGACCGCCAGTATCAACCCCAGGAAAACGATGATCTGGATCCATCCATTCGCCGTCATCAGAACTTCTCCGGCCGCAACAGGGCGTACAACAGGTAAACCATCAGCAGAGCGCTTACCGCCAGCATGATGGCTGATTCAAGATTCATCACATTTCACCTCAACGAATGCGATCGCAGAACCGCACATAGCCAATCGAAATCAGAAAAAACGCAACGCTCAGAATCACGAAGATCAAATCAGTCATAATTGTTCCTCCTCCTACACCATCCGCAGAATCAGAATTTCACGAGGATGGCCAGGTTCAAGCGGTTCTCGTCCTTGCGCAAATCCGGCGCCCAATTCGCCACGTTTGAACCCGGGGCACCTTGATTGCCTCCAGGCGGCGTGATTCCGCCGCGTCCGGAGAAGTATGGGACGTTCGCCGCGCGATGATCGAACTCCCAGCGAAACGTAATGTACTGGCTGGGCATGTAATCGAAGGTCGCAGAAGCATCCCAGGCCTTGTACGGATCGCCGGGATTCTCGGTGAAGTACGGCGTACCCGAGACTGCAGTCGCGCCGTTGATGGGCGGCAACAGCACCAGATAGCGGCCGGGATTGTTGATTTGGCCCCCGCCAAGGGTCACGCCGTAGAGGTCGTGCTTGAACCAGAAGCGGTTGTAAGCCATGTAACCCAGAAAGCTCTGCTTGCGGTCCGTTCCGTGATTGCCGGTGCAACTCACGCCGCCGCCGGACTCGCATCCCGCATCGCCGGTCAACGAGAATGCCATCTTGTCCAAATATTTGTCCGGCTTGTCGTAGTACTTGACCTCGATGCTGTCGTCGGTATGCAGGCGCGTGCGGTTGGGAATTCCCAGTGCATCGGCACCTACTCCATAGTTGTTCGAGATGATCGAGATCGACCCGTTGGGGCGATACAGAATCTGTCCGCCCAAACCAGGCCGGCCGTTGAACCGGCCGTAGGACTGCCATCCGTTGATGAACCAGGGTTCGATCTTCAGTTTCGCTGTAGGAAAGATCTGCACCCGCACACCGTTGAAGAACCAGGGCGTGTTCGACGAAACATACGAGGGCTGATAGGCCCAGTTGTCGAAGTTGTAGTAGCTGAACAGCCCGATGTAGGACATAAAAATTCCGGCATCCACGTTGACGCCGTGCAGCGCGTTGAAGTGGTACCCGCCGTAGGCTTCGGATAGGTAGCGATAGGCGTTGTCGAGGTTCCATTGGCCTCGCGCGGGACTGGCATCGTTGCGGGGAGTGGTTTGAGAATACAGTCCGAACTGGGTCATCAGCCGGGCACGAACGTTGTCGTAATGAAAATCGCCGCCGACGCCGAGTTGGGTTACATGGACTTCACTGGAGCGAAAGACTTCGCTGGAGCCGCCGATGGTGTCGTCCTTGGGATGATTGAAGTCGACGATGTAGTCGACGTCCGCACGGATTTCGGGTGTAAAGAATTTCGTATCCATGGGCGATTCTTTGGTGCGCGGGTTGCCGTTGAGCCAGGTCCAGTCGGCGAAGGCGAAAGGTTCGGCCGGCTGCGGTTTCTGCTCGGGCTTGGCGGCTTCGCCTTGAGCGGCATGCGGCAGCATCGCCTCGCCTCCTACAGGTGAGGGAAGCGCGGATACAACGGTGCCGACGCTAGCGGTACCTGCGACCCCGCTTGATTGCGCTGCCGCATCGTGCAGTTTCAGCGCCGCTTCCAGTTCAGCGATGCGCTGCTTCATGGCTTCGAGCTCTCTGGCCACTGCAGGTGGTATTGGCTGATCGGTGACGCCAGCTGGTGGATTGACTGATTCGCTACCGGTGGAAGCCGCTACCATCTGTTGGCCATGCAATGGAAGCGTCAGCAATGCCGCTGCCAGTACCACCAAGATCGCCCGCTTTCCGGTTTCCCCGGCAGATGTGTTCGCATCTTTCTTAGAATTCATAAGTACCAGTTCTCCGCGTTTTTTAGATGGATTGAACTTCGTGAAAAAATAGACCTTTACCGCGCGTGGCGACGAACTCTTTGCTTCTCCAAAAAGAGCCACAAGAAACCGCAGCAAGAAAATCACCGCACCCGAGCACAACAATGTGAGACCGAGTTTCATACAGACTATCCAGGCATAGTTATCGGGAAGACGTCGCCAGCGCAATTTGACTGCGTCTCCCGTAAGAGTGGGCTAAGCATTTCGTAAAGAATTCATAAAGGCCGCGGGTCGATGACCAAATGGGGAATTCAGCAGCCCCACTCAGCCTCGCCTGGTTTGGCGAAATACTGACGATTCGGCGGTTCTTCCTGGGCAGGAACGGCCAGTTCGAGCAGGGTAAGCCGGGCGGCAGCGACCATCAGTTTGCGTTCATCCTGGGGAGCCTGATCCCAGGAAGTAGCGACTTCGCGACTGGCGCAACCGTGGAAGTCGTGCGCCAGCGCTTCGTGATAGTGGTGGAAAACTTTGGCCAGTTGTTCGGCAGACACATTCTGAATCGACGACACCATAAGACGTTCCTCTCCTATTTTTGTTGCTCTGGTGACGCGCTGCCCGACTTGCACAAATCAGCGAAGAATCCCAGAAGCAACAGAAGCATGTTTACAACCGCAAGCACGATCATTTCAGCTTTGCTCCCCTAACGCAGTTGATTGGATAACGGAAGGCGTAAAGATCGAATAAAGAGTTCGTAGAATGTTCGTAAGAAATGTAGGGCGCTCAAAAGACGGGAGTTATGCGCCGGGTTCGAAGCGATACCCAACCCATGGCTCGGTAACGATATAGCGGGGAGAAGCGGTTTCCGGCTCCAGCTTCTTGCGCAACTGGCCAACAAAGACGCGCAGATATTCCACCTGCTCGGTGCTGTTGCCGCCCCACACCGCATTCAAAAGGGCGCGGTGCGTCATCACTTTCCCTGGGGCACGGGAGAGGAAAACCAACAAGTCGAATTCCTTAGGGGTCAGATGAACCTCGCGCTGGCGGACTGTCACCTTGTGGGCGGCCAGGTCGATGTGGAAATCGCCGACTTCAATCAGCGTAGGCGCCTCGCTGCCCACCGCCGGAGCCCGGCGCAGATGGGCCCGTACACGTGCCAATAGTTCGTCGATCCCGAAGGGTTTAGTGACGTAGTCGTCGGCGCCCGCGTCCAGCGCTTGAATCTTGGTCCGCTCCTCGCCGCGGACGGAGAGCACGATGATGGGAATCTGGCTGACCGACCTTATTCGACGGCATAGCTCCAGGCCATCCATATTCGGCATGGAGAGATCGGTGATCACCAGCTCGGGCGTCCAGTCCTTCATGATTTCGAGCGCGGTCTCGCCGTCGTTCGCAGCGCGAATGTCATATCCCTGACTGGATAGGCTGGTGCGCAGCACCCGGGTGATCTGGGGTTCGTCGTCCACGACCAGGATGCGGCGATGGTTAGGCATGTGGAAGCTCAGCTCGGTTCCTGGGTGACAATGTGGACATCCACTGCCGGGGCATCGCGCAGGAACTGGTGGATGGCGGAGAGGTAAAAATATCTGCGCCAGCCGCGGGTCGCAGAGCGGCCAAAGACCACCTGGGTGATGTGTTTCTCGCGGACAAATTCCGCCATCACTTCGGCCACGCTCTTGCCCTGGAGCCGGACCACGCGGGCGCCGACGTTCTCCGCAAAACGGATGTTTGCGCTGAGGGTCTTCTGGTTGGCCTCGCTGCGGTCCTGCCCCAGATCGATGTAGACTACATACAACTCGGCGTCAATCGCCTGGGCCATACGCGCCGCGCGTGCGATCAGATACTGCGCCGCGGGGTTGGAACTGACGCCGACCGCGATGCGTTCCCGAATCGCAACCGCCCGCCCTGGTTCTTCCTTTTCGCGGTAAGACTCCAAGCTCCTGTCCACGGCTTGCGCCACCTGGCGCAATGCCAATTCCCGCAAGGCAATCAGATTCCCCTCGCGGAAGAAGTTGTCCAAAGCCCGGCCGACTCGCTCCAACGGGTAAATATCTCCGCGCCGCATGCGGCTCTGCAACGCCTCGGGAGTGAGGTCGGCCATCACCACTTCGCTGACCCGCTGCAGCACCCAGTCCGGGACCGTCTCTCTTACCTGGATGCCGGTGACACCCTGCACCGTAGGCGTAACGCTTTCCACGTGCTGAATGTTCAGGGTGGAAAGCACGTCGATGCCGGCGTCGAGCAGCTCGAAGATGTCTTCGTAGCGTTTCTGGTGTTTGCTGCCTTCGATGTTGGTGTGGGCCAATTCATCGACCAGGGCAACCTGTGGTTTACGCGCCAGAATGGCATCCACGTCCATCTCTTCGAAGGTTGTGCCCTTGTATTCGATTTTTTTTCGGGGGACAGTTTCGAGTTTCGCGGCCAGTTCCCCGATGGCCTTACGTCCGTGGGTTTCCACCACCCCGATCACGACATCTTCGCCGCGGCTGTGGCGGCGGACGGCCTCGCTCAGCATGTTGTAGGTTTTGCCCACGCCGGGGGCGTATCCGAGGAAGAGCTTGAAAATGCCTCCCTTCTTCGCGGGCGCCGCATGCTCCAGCCATTGCTCGGGGGTTTTGGGCATCGCGCATATTGTCGTTGAGCAGCGCGAAATTGTCGATGTCAGCTACAATCGGCGCGTGGAACTGATGGCGGCCAAACCGGTTCTGCGGTACCTCGCCGTTGCGGCCATAGTCTTCATCGTCGTTTACGGCTACCACGTGGTGCTCCGGGTAAACCCCACCACGGTCGCGCTCACCTTTCTGCTGGGAGTGCTGGTGGTGTCGGCAGCCTGGGGGTTGCGGCCTGCGGTGTTCATGGCGATCGTGGCTACGCTGGCGTTCAACTACTATTTCCTGCCACCGTACTTGACCCTCACCATCGCCGACCCGCAGAACTGGGTCGCCTTGTTCGCATTTCTGGTCACGGCGGTGACGGCCAGCGAGTTGTCGGAGCGGGCGCGCCGAGAAGCCAACAACGCCAACGAGCGCCGTCACGATGTGGAGCGTCTCTACGCCTTCAGCCAGCAGTTGCTGTCCAGCGACAACGTGGTTGAGCTGCTGAACTTCCTCCCACGCTACATCGTGGAGTCGTTCGGAGTGAAGGCCGCCGCCCTCTCCGTGCCCAACCGCACCGACGTATACCGCTCCGGTCCCGCGACCGATGGGCTGGAACTCCACGATCTGCAACTGGTCAGCTTGCGGGGCGAACCGAAGATCGATCCGCAAAACCGACTCATGTTCATGCCCCTCAAGATGGGGGTGCGCGTGGTGGGTAGCCTGGGCGTGTCGGGCGCGCTCCTTTCTCGCGAGACGCTGGATGCCATGAGCAGCCTTATCGCCATCGCCATCGAACGAGCCGGGGCGGTGGAGAAGTTAGGGCGCGCCGAGGCTGCCCGTGAGAGCGAGGAACTGCGATCCGTCCTGCTGGATTCGGTGACCCACGAGTTTCGCACGCCCTTGACCGCGGTCAAGGCCTCAGTCACTTCCCTGCTCGGCAGCCCGAATCTCGATAATGCGCAACGCCAGGAACTGCTAACCGTAATCAACGAGGAAAGCGACCGTCTGAACCGCCTGGTGGGAGAAGCCGCGGAGATGGCGCAGCTCGATGCCCACAAGGTCGAACTCCAACTGGAGCCCCATCCGATTCGAGACGCGGTCGAGCGAGCCCTGGAGGAATCCAAACCGATTCTCGGCAGGCATCCGGTAGAGGTCCGTCTGCCGGAGGATCTTCCGCCGGTCCGCATCGACCTGGAAAGAATCAAGGAAGTGCTGGTGCAGTTGCTGGAGAACGCCGCCAAGTACTCTTCGCCGGAGTCTCCGATTCACGTGACCGCGGAAGCCAAGAACCGGATGCTCTCCACCAGCGTCGCCGACCGTGGCCCCGGCATTGACGATTTTGAACTGTCCCTGGTGTTCGACAAGTTCTACCGCGGACGCAACCAGCGCTTCCAGATTCAGGGAACGGGGATGGGCCTGGCCATCGCCAAGGCTATTGTGGAAGCCCACGGCGGCCGAATCGGAGTCACCAGCCAACCCGGGAACGGGTCTGTTTTCTACTTCACACTGCCGGTGGCGTGACGGTTACGTGGAAGGAAATGGTGAGCGCGGCAGGACTCGAACCTGCGACCCATGCCTTAAAAGGGCATTGCTCTACCAACTGAGCTACGCGCCCACACTCAACCTACATTACCAGCTAACTTACGAAATTTCAACAGCTTATCCGCTTCCGACTGGGCCCGGGTGCGGACCCGAACCGAGTGCTTTTTCCGATCAGTGTAACCAAAATGTAACTTATCTTTTCCCGCCAGACCCTGCTTGGCCTCACTAAACACCATCTCGTCCTGCCGGGCAAGCGCCGCCCGTCCGTGCCGCGCCTTCGCTTCGTATTCGCCCAAGCGCTCCATCGCCACCCGGGTGTCGGTGTCGTCGACAATCGAGTAGCGCCGGAAGATGCTCGGCGTCTTCCAGCCGGCAATCGCCATGATCACGTTCTCCGGCACCCCCGCCTTGCCGCCGCCCGATACGCCTAGATACGCCACGGCGAGCTCTCCGAGGCCGAGCGAAGTAATCCACCTAAAGAGAGTGAACGAGCGTATCCGAGAGAATGCCTGATGTAAACAGGCGAGTCTACCGATCCGTCTGCCAGACCGGTTAAAATGCGCTGGATGGGTGTCCCTGCAAGTCCCGAAATTAGGTTGGCCTGCTCTAGCAATCGATTTTCGAACTTTCCTGCTGTCACGCCCTATACCGGTTCATTTTGAGGCATGCCGATTGTTGGTGTAATCGGGATTTTTCGCCAACAACCCAAATCCGCGCACCTCGATTCCGCCGGTTTTGACGGCGAGCGGTCCGAGTTCCAATCGCTTACGCCATGCAGACAAGCACGCGCAAGGGGCGCCCTACTGAACGTTCTATAGTAGCTTGGTAATCGTCGGTAGTGTGATCAGAGGAAGAATCTGTGGTGAACCTTGGTACGGGCGTTGTCTTGGTGCGACGTGTCTGCATGACCGTGCTGCTAATTATTGGCTTCTTGACGGGAATGCCAGCCGCTGGCGAAACCGGCTCCGCACATGCAGACAGTGGTACGCTGAATTTATTACTCGCTAACCGAAATGGGTTCGTGATTGCTGCAGACAGTCGAAGAAGCCGCCCCTCTCCATTCGCCTACTGGGACGATAGCCAAAAGCTGTTTCGAGTGGGTCCGAAGTCGGCAGCGGTTATCTCCGGATTCGCCAGTTGGGTCAACGGGGGAAGCCCGATTGACTTTCAGGTAGCCGCAGCTCTGCGGGAAGAGTTTAGTGATACGGAATGGGAAAAGGGGAAACGTAAGCTCCCGAACTTGCCACCAACTCTGATGTCGTTAGTTGGCGAACAACTCACGATGTTTGCCGGATTACTGGCGGCAAATGGTGAGAGCCCGACGGCGTTGAACTTTCAAATGCTCGCAGCGGGTTTCGACAAATCGAAACTAGTACTTCTTCGACTGGAGTTCAGACCACATATCGAGGTCTATGGCCCTTTTGGTCTGCCAGTACCTCGATACGAACCGGTTGTTACCACGAAAGTTGTAAGGCATTTTGAATGTCTGTCCGCAGGCGTAGATGATCTCGCAAGATCGGTTCTGGATGGAGGGTTTAGTACAATCGATCCGCGGATTCTTGAATATTACCGCGCTCGGAATGAGGGCAAACTCGATCAGCTGTCGTTAAACAGCCTTGAAGACCTCGCTGTTGCGATTCTGGAGGAAACGAAGCGTGTGACTCCAGTTGTGGGCGGGCCAGACCAAATAGGCGTCTTTCCGAAGCATGGTTCTGTCAGATGGCATTTACCGGAATTGCCGGGTAGCAGGCAAAAGCTAAGAAGCACCGTTCTCAATGTCGGTGCCTCATATAGTTGGGAAGGCTTCCCCGCCAACGAACATTCTCAAATGCGAGGCAAGCAGGCTTTCTCTGAAATTTCGATGTCTTTGTCGCAGCCGTTTGAAGAACAATTCACGCAGGTGTTTCTGGGTGGAATGATCCGCGATGTTCCTGTCATGCTCGACGGTAATGTCTTCGCCGGGAACCGTTTCATCAATGTCCATTTTCGGTACGCTGGTAGGCCTTTCCATTTCGACTCGAGCAATCACTTAGAGGCCTGTTGGCTACAAATCTCGGAAGGAGTTGAGTTCCCCAATAGCACGGAGTTGAGACAGTGCACTGTCGGGCGAGTGAGAGCAGTTGTTCAAGAACACACCGTCGGCTCGTCCATAAGAGCGAGGCCTGTTGGATGCGTCAGTCGTTCCTCAAATGGCCGGATTGTGATCAAAAAGAAGGGCCGACAACACGGATTCGATTGCAAGAATAGCAGAATTGAGGTCCCACAGGCCATCGGCCCTTTTCAGCTTCAGCGACCTCCATCGATTGATGGAATCGGCGATTTCACCAACAATCCGGTCAATGAGTGTAATGGCGATTTTTCGACAAATTAAACAAGGCAGCCAGAGCAAGGCGGGCCGTTTCCGTGTCTACCGCTAGTGACCAAGGTGATAATCTGATTGCTTACCCCGGCGAGAAAGGGCAGCCGATCTGCATGGCACATGGTTCCTCCCCGCTTCTCTTTGGCCGCCTGTCGCGTTTAGAGTTTCCCGGCAGCGAGGCCATCCGGCAACTGTGGCGCGTAGCGCCGTCGTTTGTCACAGCTGTTTTTTCGCGGGAAGGCATGCTCACCCGCGAGGGGCGGATCTTGATCCGCGGCAAGTTCCGGCGCTTGTTGATTTGCTCCGTGCCCCCGCTGGCACGGCACTTGGGCGCCCACTATGGGCTTCAAGGCGGATGTAACAGCTGCGGCGCGAGTTGCAACCTGCTGTTTCGTTGCCCGCTCTGGGATACGGACTCACGCTTGTGCACTGCCTATGAATCCCGGCCACGCGTCTGCCGCATTTTTCCCATCACGCCCACCGACCTGCGGGATCGGGACCTGGTCCTACGGCACACCGTCTGCGGTTTCCACTTCGCTGCCGAAAAAAAGGACACCCGCCCCTTGCTCGTTCGTCCGGAAGTCAAGGAGCAGAGCTCCTAGCTTGTATTAGACCCTAAAGCGTTAGCCGAACTGGTCTGAGACTTGAGAATTGCTGTCTCATGCAGCCAAGTACCATTTTCCAAACTTGCGCCCCCTGCGGCGGAAGACCTCCTGTTATTAGAAACAGACTTAAGCTGCTTCACGACGGGCTTGCCCAAAAACGCCTGTTTCTAATAACGGGAGGGAGCCGTGCTCTTGCCGGCCATGGCTACGGTGAAGGCCGCAGAAGCCGCGAGGCCGTCGACGCGCACGTTCACGGGGATGGAAATTCTGAGTGATGAGGTCGTGAATAGCGGAGGCTTGGAAAACATCACCTCCGGGGGAATTGATCCGCAGGAGAATGCTGTCCGCCTTCTCGATGGCATTCAATTGCTTGGCGAAATCTCTTGCGGTGATGCCTTCGCCCCAGAAACTTTGGCCGATCTCGTCGTAGAGATAGATTTCCACGGTCTTGTCGGCTTTCGCCGTGACCGTGAAACGTCGAGATGAATTCGTTTCCATGTCCCTACAAAGCGCAAGCGTGGCTAGCTTTGGCCGGCTTTCAGTTGTCGTCCAGGGCGGATAACTTCCGATTTGGCCGCGACCCGGGTGCGAACCGAGTTGTGTGATGGTTGCCTTTGACTTTGCCATCGGACCTTGCCTACGATGCTGCTAAGGGTGAGGGGAAGGAGTCTTCCCTGTGAACCGCCAAGCCATTGTGGAACGACATCTTGTCGGCGAGCGCCTGGGCCACTACCACATACTGGAAAAGATTGGTGCTGGTGGAATGGGCGAAGTGTACCGGGCCCGGGATGAGCATCTGGACCGGGAAGTGGCCATCAAAGTACTTCCTGAAGGCACGCTGGCGGATGAGGAAGCCCGCCACAGCTTCCGCCGAGAGGCCTTAACCCTTTCCAAGCTCAATCATCCCAGCATCGCGACTGTCCACGACTTCGACTGCCATCACGAAACGGACTTCCTGGTGACCGAGTTCGTGCCCGGCATCTCCCTGAATGAGCAACTGGCGCAAGGTCCTCTGTCCGAGGACAAAATGCTGCAACTAGGTACTCAACTGGCTGAGGGTATGGCTGCGGCCCATGGCCAAGGCATCGTCCACCGCGATCTCAAACCCAGCAACTTGCGAGTTATGGCGGATGGGCGGCTGAAGATTCTCGATTTCGGGCTGGCTCGGCCGCTGCCCGCCGCTGGGCAAACCAGTTCCACGGAAAGCACTGATGCGCCGGCTCTGTCGGGCACGCTAACCTACATGTCGCCCGAGCAACTCCGGGGCGAGGTCACGGACGTGCGCGGTGACATCTACTCCATGGGCGTGATTTTGTATGAGATGGCCACGGGACGACGGCCGTTTGAAGCACCGCTTACCACCACATTGGTGGATGCCATTCTTCATCAACCGGCGCTGCCGCCCGGGCGCTTGCGCCCCGAGCTCTCGACCCAGCTGGAGCAGATCATTCTGAAGTGTCTTGAGAAGAGACCTGGTTACCGATATCAATCCGCCCTGGAACTGGTGACTGACCTGCGGAGAGCAGGCCGGGCCGTGGCGCAGGAAAAATCAGTGGCGGTGCTCTATTTTGAGAACCTTAGCAGGCAAAAGGAAGACGAATATTTCCGCGACGGCATCACCGAAGACATCACCACTGAGCTCTCCAAGATCAAAGAGCTGCGTGTCTTTTCCCGTTCCGCGGTTCTGGCCTTTCGCGACCGGGCGGTCACACCGGCCCAGGTGGGCCAGCAACTGAGCGCACTTTACCTGCTGGAGGGGAGCCTTCGCCGCGATGCCGACCGGCTGCGCATCACCGCGAAACTCGTGGAGACCCGGAGCGGGCACTGTGTCTGGGCCGAGAGGTATGACCGGAAACTGGAGGATGTGTTCAGCATCCAAGACGAGATCGCGACCAACATCGCGCACCAGTTGCAGGTCGTACTGACCGAGACCGAGAAACAGGCCATTGCAAAAATTCCGACCGCGGACGTGCGTGCTTACGACGTCTATCTTCGCGGACGTCAATTCTTTCACCAGTTTCGCCGCAAGGGCTTCGATTTAGCGCGGCGGATGTTCGCCAAGGCCATCGAAATCGATCCCGGCTACGCCCGAGCCTACGCCGGCATTGCCGATTGCTCGGCGTTTCTGTATTTCTACTGGGACTCGAGCACTGCCAATCTGGAGCAGGCGGATCAGGCCAGTCGAAAGGCCCTGGAACTTGATCCCGATCTGGCGGAAGCACACGCTTCGCGGGGTCTTACCGCCTCCATGAAGAAGCATTACGAGGAGGCTGAAGGTGAATTCCGCATGGCGATGCGGCTGGGACCGCGGCTGTTCGAGCCCTACTATTTCTACGCCCGCAACTGCTACGCCCAGGGGAAATTTGAGGATGCCGTAGCCTGGTTCGAGCAGGCCAGCAAAGTCAGCCCAGAGGATTATCAAGCACCCATGCTCCTGGCCAGCGCCTTGAACGGCTTGGGCTTAAAAGCAGAGGCTCACGCTGCTTACCGCCGTGGGCTCGAGGCTGCCGAAAGACACCTGGAGTTTCATTGCGGGGATGCTCGCGCGCTGTATTTCGGCGCGAATGCCATGTCCCAGCTGGGAGAACGGGAAAAGAGCATGGAATGGGCGGCACGAGCTTTGACGCTGGAAGGAGAAGAGCCACAGGTTCTATACAACGTAGCGTGCGTCTATGCCCTGCTGGGCGAGGCGGATAAGGCCGTGGACTGTCTGGAAAAGTCTATCACCCATGGATGGGGGCAACGCGAGTGGATGGAACACGATCCTGACTTGGCCCCGGTGCGCGACCATCCCCGTTTTCGGGCACTGATGCAGACACCCACAACTTAGGGAGGTCAAAGGAAACGGCGAGTTTGCCAAATGGTTAGAACAATGGAGCAGGAATCCAGCAAAGTCGTGTTTTGGCTGAGCACATCCCGCAGTGGGACCTGCTCTTCGGGGAAGCGAGATAACCAACAACACGATTCTCACTCAGGACAGTCGAGGCGACGACGGGCCCTTCGGCTATCGTGTCCGCCTCGCCCATCCTTTCCTCGCTGGCAAGTGCGAGGTAAACGGCATGACGGTTATCGCTTGTCGGTACAGGAGCCTGGGGGTCACGCATGCGCCTGCGGCGCCCGGGAGAGATTGTTTGTATCACGCTACCACAAGAATGAATTAGTCGCTGTGCCTGGTTATGGGGTTACCCGACTGAACAGAGAGTTCTTTGAAGCTTCGCAAACCGCAGCGACACCCGGATGCCGCAATTGACGTTCCACGGAAATAGCGTAAAAACGGACAGTGATTTTCCGTGTTCCGCCAACCTTGTGGAATCCGTAGCGTAGCATCTGTTCCTCCATCACGGTCGGTACCGCGAAGGCGCCGAGACCTTCTTCTGCAAATACTCGCAGCAGAGCAAGGTCGGCAAATTCTCCCATGACAGTTGGCCTGAGGTTTTGTGAGTAGAACCACTCTTCCAAATCACGGCGCAGGGCAGTGTTGTCTAAGGGAAGCAAGAATGGCGCGCCGTCCAGGGAGCGAGGGAATCCTTTCTTGAGGTTCCAAAGTTTCTTAGGCGCCAGGAAGCTTACCCCACTCTCTCCGAGCAAGTGGTTAAAGGCACGGATATTCGCCGCCGGACTGGAGGGAGCGTCGGAGAGTACAAGGTCGACATCATGTACTGCCAGATCAGCCAGCAAGTGATCGGGCCGGTCTTCGCGACAGATCAGGTGAATAGGTATCCGCAGCCGTAAAGCTGGCTGCAGGAGGCGAAACGCAATGGTTTTCGGCAGGACATCGGCGATGCCTACGCAGAAACGGAGTGGGCGGCCGGTCGGCCGTTCCTTCATTGTGCTGGTGAACTCCTGACCGAGCGAGAATATTTCCTCTGCGTAACGCATGGCGATGCGGCCCATGTCTGTAAGGACAAGTTTGCGACCAGACCGACGCAACAGCTGTTCACCCAAGTCGTTTTCAAGCTTGCGGATCTGACTGCTGATCGTCGGCGACGCCAGGCGGAGCTCCTTGCTTGCGGCAACCACGCTCCCGGTGCGGGCAACAGTCCAGAAGTAAAGCAGATGGTGATAGTTGAGCCATTCCATAGCAGGGGAACCCCCAGGCTTTTATAAAACCTACTAATACATCTTAAACTTTCTACTTTTCTAATGCACGGCTCCAGGTTTATGAGTGAAGTGATCTCACAAAGGCAAGAGGGGCACTATGGAACACCGCGCCTCGAGATTACTTGCACTGGCTGCCCTGCTCTGGGTGATTCTCCCGATTCACGCCGCAGACCTAACCCGTTCCACGGAGGAGACGCCGCAGACTACGCGGCAGCCACGGGTCAAGGAAGGCGGCAAGGATGACATTGACGCCATCGGCAATCGTGACATCGGGGGCAGGGGGCTAGGGAACTGGTATTCGCTGGAGGGAGAGATCCGCATGGGGAAGGCGTATGCCCAGATGATCGACTCCAGCGTGAAACTGGTTCGGGACCCCGTCATCACCGAATACGTAAACCGGATTGGGCAGAACGTCGTTCGAAACTCTGATTCCAAGGTGCCCTTCACCATCAAGGTGATTGACGCCAGCGAGATCAACGCCTTCGCGTTGCCCGGCGGCTTCTTATACGTGCACTCGGGGCTGCTGATGGCTGCGGATGAAGAAGCAGAGCTAGCCGGGGTCATGGCGCATGAGGTCGCTCACGTGGCTGCCCGCCACGCCACTCGGCAAATGACTCGGGCCAACTTCGCCAACATCGCTTCGATTCCCCTCATCTTCGTGGGCGGTGGTGTGGGATATGCCGCTCGCTCGGCTGCCGGCATCGGCCTGCCGATAAGCTTTCTCAAATTTTCTCGTGGATTTGAGGAGGAGGCCGATTATCTGGGACTGCAGTACATGTACAAGACCGGGTACGACCCGCAATCATTCATGTCCTTTTTCGAGAAGGTCCAGGCGAAAGAGAAACAGAAGCCAGGAACCTTGTCGAAGGTGTTTGCTTCCCATCCGCCCATGGCGAGCCGGATTGCAAATACCCAGAAGCAAATCGATACCAAGCTTCCACCGCGTTCGGAGTACGTGGTCACCAGGTCGGAGTTTGACGATGTGAGGGCGCGCCTTGCCATGCTCGAGAACCGGCGCCAGATAACAGAGAAGAAGCAGGAGTCGAAGCCCAGTTTACGCCGCACGCCGAAAACGGCGGACAAAGCTGACGCCGACGAAGATCGACCAACGCTCAAACGTCGGGAGAAGTAGCTCCCAAACTTTCATAAAACCTACAGATAGAGCTTAAACTTTCTACTTCTCTATGTGTCACGAAAGGTCTAGGAATGAGCATGGATGCAAGCCACGGCGGACTTCACATTCCCGACTCCGAAGTCACGGCTATGGACAATGCACCGACACCGGTACCAGGGCGGGCGATTTAACCGTCTGCAGGTAAAACCGGCCGTGGCTGGCAATTCGTGACTTAAGGGGGCTGAGATGCAATTCGAGATTCGTGGAAGAGCCGTCTTCATCACCGAGACGCTACGTGGGCACATTGAGCGGCGGCTCGGCTTCGCACTTGGACGCTTCGCACGACGAATCAAGAGGGTTCTGGTTCGCGTCGGAGAGTTGAACGGACCTCGGGGCCACATCGATAAAGGCTGCCGTGTGGCCATTCTGTTAGCCCCCGCGATCACTGTGGTCATGGAGGATCGGGATTCGAATGTCTACGTTGCGATTGACCGCGTAGCTGACAAGGCGGGCCGGTATATCGGAAGAAGGCTCAAGCGACCTCGCGGAAGTAGTTCGGCGATGAGAATCGCTCAACTGCTGTCGTAGGAACAACAGGCTCTGGTTGTGGCCCGCCAGCGCTCAGGAGATCGAGGCCATGAAAACGGCAAAGAAGAGAGTTCTGATTGCCGATTGCCATGAGGACGTTCTTATCACCCTCGAGAAGATGTTGGAAGACGAGGGGTTTGACACCAGAACGGTGTGGACAGCCGGGGATGCATTACGCCTTCTCGATTCAGAAGCTTTTGACCTGGTCTTGGTGAACGAATACCTGCCGGATGCCGAGTGCGAGGAGATACTGAAAGCACTGCGGCGAAAAGGCGTGCGCCCCCCTTGTATTGTCATGCAGCCGAGTGCACCCGAAATAACGACCTTCGCTGCTTTCGAATCATTGGGCGCCGCCGACGTCGTGTGCAAGTACGCGTACCGCCATGTCGTCGAGGTGGTCAGCGGGTGCCTGGCGAGCGCTAAGAAAAGTGCTCTTGTGGCTTGATTCGACCTGACTCAACGAGGATAGTGCAGCACTCGATGGAGAAGAAAGTTATGTTCAACGATTTGGACGAAGAAATCGCGAACACCCAAGGCGACAGGCCCACGAAGATTGAGCGGGTGATTCGCTTGGCAGCCGTAGTGCTTCTCTCGGTGCTCCTGTTTGGAGGACTGTATCTGGGAGTCGTCCTTTTGGAGTAACACGAGTTCCGGAGGATTGGGACGCACCGAGCATGAAGCCGTGATTCGTACGCGAACAAAGGGAGGTAGTGCCATGGATGCCGATTACATGCTGGCTTGCGGAATCGTCTGGCGGAAAACCGCCGATCCCGAAGCGGGCTGGGATTTGGTCGAAGCTCTCGCCTCCGCCGATCCTGAGCTGCGTCGGCTGGCACGAGACATGCTTGCCCAGCGCAGAGATAACGCAATGGCACTCCTCGAGGACGCTGTAGGCGCTGGCGTCATCACCCCCGAAGCAGCCGGACCTTGCATGGTGCAACTGCTTCGAGCAGGTAGATCCGATTCCTCGGCCTTCGCCATGATCAGCGAGGCGTAAACGATGTCGAGGTGAATTGTGGTAAGAAAATGTGCAAACCCAGAGTGTGGCACTCCGTTCCGCTATTTTCGTGAAGGGAAACTGTTCCGGTTCGAGCTGAGCGTTCCCTCCACATTGGCCGGTGTCAAATCAGGCAGGGAAACTTACCGGCGGATCGAGGATTTCTGGCTTTGTGGCTCGTGTGCCTCAAAGATGACGCTCATCTGGGAAAAGGGGATGGGGGTGACGACGCGACCGCTGCCCCACTCTATTGCCTCATTCGCGGCATCTGTCGAGAACGCCCCCATGCACCAGCCGGAGCAGTTCTCGGCAAGGGAAGGTGTGAGATGGCAACCTCGGCACCAAAGAATCTCAAGCACCGGATAGCGTTAAAGAACATTCTACTCGCGACCGATTTCGCTGTTTCTGCGAACCGTGCCTTGCCATTTGCGCTCTCCCTAGCCGATCACTATGGGGCGAAACTCTACGCGGCACACGTGATTCCTGCGGAGGTATCCGTTCTTGCCCGTCCCGAGTCGATCGAGCGGATATTAAGGGAGACCCGAGACTACGCAGAATACAAGCTGAGCCAGCTGGCGGCACCGATCCAGAGCCGTGGTGGCGCCTGCGAAGTACTTGTGGGTGAGGGAGACGTTTCCCAGGTGCTCGCGCAATTTGTCCAGCAATGCGCGGTTGACCTGGTGGTGGTCGGCACAACCAGTCGCACAGGGCTGGGCAAAGTGCTCCTGGGTTCGATAGCTGAGGAAATCATTCGAGAGATGCCTCGTCCAGTTCTGGCTGTTGGACCGCGCGCGTTGGTAGAGGCATCGGGATTTCAGCGCGTTGTTTATGCTACCGATTTTTCGCCAGGGTCGTTGCGCGCGGCAGACTATGCGTTCTCCCTGGCCCGTGAGTACCAGGCACATCTCGCCGTGCTGCACGTGGTCGAAGGAGTCCTTGGAAATTCGCCCCACCTTGCACTGCAGCTGAGCGAGCAGCGCCTGCGTGAACTGATTCCGCTCGACACTGACCTTCCCTGCGAACCGGAGGTGATAGTGGAAATCGGGTTGGCGGAAAAACGCATTCTGGGTATTGCGGCTGAATTGTCAGCGGACCTCATTGTCATGGGAGTGCGTGGAGCGGGAGCCTTCGCCCAGGCTGCAAGCCATTTTGGGTCGATCGCGCATACAGTTGTGTCTCTCGCCGAGTGTCCGGTACTGACCGTCGGCGATGGGCAGAAACCAGAGAACGACTAACAAGAGCGAGGTGTCTTTTATGGAGCCGGAAACGATCCTGGTATTGGTTCTGAGCGCGGGGGTGGTGGCCCTGCTTATATGGTTCGAAGTCAACTCTCGCCAAAACGAGGCCAGGCAGAAGCAAACCTTTCCCCTGGCTCAATCGGCACACCGCCCATTGCAGGAAAAAGCCCAAGGCAAGGTTGAATCTGAGATTGACAAGACGAAGGCCGCATAGCCGACTCTAACAAGGGCGGAACGGAAAGAGGTTCATCATGAAAGGTCACTCCATTGTTGTAACGGACGCCGATATGGACAGGCTCAGCCGTTTGGTGCGTGCTCTGAAGCACTCTCTTTTTCGAGACCAGCAGCAGCTCGAATGGCTGGACCAAACGTTGGAGAGCGCAGACGTACGGCCTCCAGGGAGCATTCCGAGAGACGTGATCAGGATGAACTCCAGTATCCGAGTTCTGGATTTCGATACGGACCAGAAGGAGTTGTACACGCTGGTGTTTCCCGAGAACGCAGACATCTCTCGAGGTCAGATTTCGGTTCTCGCACCGGTGGGGATTGCGCTTCTCGGACGAAGGCAGGGAGACGTCATCGAGATACAGGCACCTGGGAGGACCAGAAGGTTGAGAGTCGAGCATGTGTTGTATAGACCTGAAATAGAAGGAAAGCGAGTCCAGCCAGACCGATCCCGCAGACGGGAGGTTCCTTTGCATCGAAGGAGTCAAAAAACCAGTCTAGCCGCCTGACTCGTTCGATCAGTGGTCACCCAGCCATGGACACTGCGTCTGTGCAATTACCAACCTTATCCCGCGTCGATCAGAACTGCGCTGGCTCCCCCACGGTCGAATTTGAAGATGGGGCCCGATCAGCCGGATTGTCCTCCGCAGAAGCAATAGAGCTTCTGCGGATCGATGGGCCGAATGAACTGCCTTCGTCCAAGCCTCGAAGCGTCGCTGCGATCGCATGGGACGTAGTGAAAGAGCCCGTCTTTCTGCTTCTCGTCGCCTGTGGAACTGTCTACCTGTTTCTGGGCGATATGCAGGAAGGCTTGATGCTGTTGGGCTTTGTGTTGGTGGTGACTGGCATTAGCTTCTACCAGGAGCATAAGACCGAGCGCACGCTGGAAGCCCTGCGAGATCTCTCGAGCCCGCGTGCTCTGGTGATCCGCGACGGCAAACCCGTCCGCATTCCGGGCCGCGAAGTCGTGAAGGGCGATGTTGTTGTTCTTTCGGAGGGAGACCGAGTCCCGGCTGATTCCCGCGTCATCTCCTGCGTCAATCTGTCTTGTGACGAGTCATTGCTGACCGGGGAATCAGTGCCGGTTCGGAAAGCTGCCAGTGCAGCGCCGTCCGACGCCGTCCGTCCAGGTGGAGACGATCTGCCGTTTGTTTACTCCGGCAGCCTGGTGGTGCAAGGCCGTGGAGTTGCAGTTGTGCAGGCGATCGGGTTGCATACTGAGATCGGCAAAATTGGCAAAGCACTCCAGTCGGTACACCTCCAGAAAACCCGCCTGCAGCAGGAAACAGCCCGCTGGGTCCGCATACTGGCGATTGTGGGCGGGCTGCTTTGTCTACTCGTTGTCCTGCTCCACGGCCTCACGCGCGGCAGTTGGCTTGACGGAGTTTTGTCAGGTCTGACGCTGGCGATGGCTATTCTGCCGAACGAATTGCCGGTGGTCTTGACTATTTTCATGGCTCTGGGAGCCTGGCGCATTTCCAAGCGCCATGTCCTTACTCGGCGCGTGCCAGTGGTGGAGACCCTGGGTTCGGCATCGGTCCTATGTGTGGACAAGACTGGCACCGTGACCATGAACCGGATGTCCGTCCAAAGCCTGTTTGCGGATGGCGAATTTCACCGCACCGGCAAGGACCCAGATCCCTCGCTCCCGGAGAAATTTCACAGCCTTATCGAATTCAGCATCCTGGCCAACCATCGCGATCCCTTTGACCCGATGGAACGGGCTCTGAACGAGTTCGGGAAATCCAAACTGGCGAACACAGAGCACTTGCATGGCGACTGGCTTCTGGTCCGCCAATATCCACTCTCCCCCAAGCTGCTTGCGCTGTCGCAGGTTTGGCGATCGGCAGTTGGCCCGGCTTATGTGATCGCTTCCAAGGGCGCACCCGAAGCTATCGCCGACCTGTGCCACCTCCAGCCTGAGCAGATGGACGCGCTCTTCTCCCGGGTCGCCTCATTGGCCAATGATGGACTGCGAGTGCTCGGCGTGGCCAGAGCCTACTTTCAGGAATCGCAGCTACCCGAGAAACAGCACGACTTCGACTTCGAGTTCCTTGGCCTGGTGGGTCTGGCGGACCCGGTCCGTCCGAGTGTCGCGAAGGCTGTCGAGGAATGCTACTCAGCGGGCATCCAGGTGGTCATAATCACCGGGGACTACGCGGGAACTGCCGCAAACATCGGACGACAGATTGGACTAAGAAATCCTGATCAATGCATCACCGGTCCCGAGCTCGACTCGATGGAGGATGACGAACTTCGGCAGCGGGTTCGCACCACTAACGTCTTTGCCCGGGTTGTTCCCGAGCAAAAGTTGAGACTCGTGAGGGCGTTCAAGGCGAACGGTGAGATCGTAGCTATGACAGGCGACGGAGTGAATGATGCTCCCGCACTGAAAGCTGCGGATATCGGCATCGCCATGGGCAGCCGTGGTACCGATGTGGCCCGCGAAGCCGCCGCACTGGTGCTGCTTGATGATGATTTTTCCTCGATCGTCCATGCCGTCAGGCTGGGCCGGAGGATTTTCGACAACCTGAAGAAAGCGATTGCTTACACTTTGGCCAGTCATCTCCCCATCATCGGTTTGACGTTGATTCCGGTGATGATGAAATGGCCTCTCATCCTGCTCCCGTTCCACGTGGCCTTCCTGCACCTCATCATTGACCCGGCTTGCTCCATTGTGCTTGAGGCAGAGCGCGAGGAATCGACCGTGATGCGGCGTCCTCCCCGCGCTGCTAATGAACCGTTGTTCGGCAGGCGGACCTTTGTCATCAGCATTTTGCAAGGCCTCAGTGTTCTGGCTGTTGTGTTAGCGGTGTTTGCTATTGCGCATTACAGCGGACGAGGGGAACCGGAGGCCCGAGCGCTGACCTTCACCACGCTGGTCATGGCGAACCTGGCATTGATCTTCACGAACCGCTCGTGGGCGAGGACAATCCTGGCCAGGCTGCACTCCCCCAACCCCTCACTTTGGTGGGTGATTGCAGGGACCATCGGCTTCTTGGGGGCCGTGATTTTCGTGCCTTTCTTGCGGGAGCTGTTTCGTTTCTCCGTGCTCCATCCGGTCGACCTTGCGGCGTGTGCAGGTGCGGCTGCGTTTAGCGTCCTGTGGTTTGAGGCATTGAAGATGTGGAAAATGTGGGGACCGCAACCTCAAGTGCAGGAGCGAAGTACTTAGACCCGGGCAAACCTAGGCTGCCGTCTTTCGGATAAGCAGCTCGTACAGAGCAAAGTAGACTATCTGTCTGAGCGGTGTGATTTCCGCATACGCTACAACCCTCGTCGTCCAGCAGAAGCAATTGCAATTCCCGAGCGAGTCTTTAGCCACCGAGCGTCGAAAACCTAGCTACGTCGCAGCAGTTCACTTGTTGCAATGTCGAGCACGTTCTTGGCTTATTGACGTAGCATCGCCATTACACCCAAAACCCTCCCGGACGGGGTCAATGAGTGTAATCGCCTGATTACGTCAACTACCGTGCAACCACCGTCTGTGAGCAACAGAGAAGCCGCCCAGACATCGGGCGGCATGATTCTTGGTCATTGTCCTTCTTTGTAGTCTAGTTTCGTACCTCTGTCGTTCATGCCCGGTCGCAAGCAAGAGCCTTCAGAATCGCGGCTCGATTCGGTTTACCGGTGCCGAGGTGTCCCTTTCCCAAGCTGATCCTGTAGGCGCTGCAACCTTTCTTGGGCGCCCATCGGTCGTAATGGCTTGCCGGAGATCTGTGCGCCGTAGCCACTAACACCACTGGCTTGTGACAAGCCAAGGATCCAGTTGTCGTGGACCATCAGCGGCTCGTCTCCGAGCCAGAGGTAAACCTGTTCGTTCGGTCCAGTGCCGTTGGGGAATTTTCCGATTTCAGCGATGAAGTTGTAGCGAACTTCGGTGCCTTGGCCCGTGTACCATCCCGCGTCGGCTTCGGAGTTGAGCATGATTGCGCCCCCTCCCATCGGCCAACCCGGCAGTCCGGTGAGGCGATAGTCGTTCCCAAAGGTGAGGCAGTACTCAGTGGGCAACGGCATCGGAGTGTCGTAGAGGTCAGGAGAGGGGTGCCAGTTAATCGACACCATCCACAATGCCGGCGCAAACATCACGGGACCCAGGAGGTTGTAACCGACTGTCGTCCTGCGCGCCATCACCCCGAGCTGCTCGTAGGTTGTGGTTAATTCCTTGAGATTGTTCCACGCAATCAGGTTGTCGTGCCCATACGGCCACTTGTCTATACCGGCACCAGCGGCGCCCTTGATGGTATTGTTGACAACCTGGACATGATTCACGCCATGCAGACTCCCGCCCACCGCTATGGCCGAACAGACCATGTCCATGCAGTCCATGGTGAGGGTGTTTCCGCTGATCGTAATCGGACCGTTGTCTCCCCAATCCGCAGGAAGGTGAGACCCTGCCCAGGCTCCAACCCGCCAGCCCCAGACAAAAATGCCGTTTGGGACGTTTTGGTTTTGCGCTGAAATGTCGTTCTTTGTAATCTCGACGGAGCCCTTGCCGGGAACCAGTTCCCCATTCGCGTCGAGCGTGTAACCACTCCATTCGACTACGAGAGGAGTGGCAAACAGCACCGCAGTATTCGGGGCAATGAGCTGGTTGCGGTTCACGATGGCCCGCAGGCCGCCGGTGTACCTCAGGTAAATCGCCGTGAAGTCGGCGGAAATGGCGTTCGCTTCGATTGTTAACTTCTTGCCGGCTGCCGTCTGTGGATTGCCCAGGAAGAAGATTCCCGTGTCCGGCGAGCCGGACATGCCCAAGCCGCGTAGGGTAACGTCCGGTGCCGTGATGCCGATGACCGGCCAGACGTAGAAGTACTCGGAAGAGAACGGCGCTCCCCCGCCAACGATACTGGCTCCTGTCTTCGCGTCGGCCTGGAGAACAACGTTGGGCCGCGTCATAAAGACGATGCCCGCAGGGGTGCCGGTGATCTGGCCCGTGTCCAAGTCCACGCCAAAAACCGCTTGGCCAAAATTGAAAGTTCCGCTCAGAGTGACGACGTCATACTGATTCAATGCCAGCTGAACGGCCGTCACGTCTTGGGGATAGGTATCGGTTCCGTGGACCGTGATTGCTTTCTGCGTGTGCGCATTGACCACACCAGGCAACAAAAGGAGGAGGGCCAAAAGCAAAGACGCGCCCAGGGTCGTTTTCAGTGTGTTGTTCATGGTTCAACCTCCGTAAATGTGCTCGTCTCGAAGTTGCTGTCTTGATTCAGAGCGAAGACCAGAAACTCGTCACCCAGGGTGCTGCGTTCCGTGGTGGGAACTGCTCCCTTTGGGGAGGCGCAATTTCTGGGTTGGGGTTTTCTAACAGCGAAAAAGGTGATTGAGGATGGTGAGCGAAACGGAGATGGGGTGCGATGACCATGCCCCGTGCCCGCGGCGTTCGCAACGTCTGGTCAGGTCGCCTAAATGAATTGGGGAACCCGATTTCAACTTGGACTGAGGCGTCCGGGCAGGTGCTGGCGCTGCGATTCGGAGCACAGGAGTGCTCCTGCAAGGCAGTGTCTCCGATTCATCGAATGCTGTTTCCGGCAGGTTATCTATCGGTACAGCCAGAAAACACCCTAAGGTCAGGCTCAGCAAGAAAACGATGGCGAACTGCGCTGTCCTCATGTACCTACCCAAGAAACTTACATATGGATGCCCTTCAGGACATTTCGACCGTTCCGCCTCAGGGTGTTGCGTCCCAACGGGTGGGAACTGCGCTTCGGAGAGGCAAGAAAATCTCCGCTGCCAGAATTTTCCTCTTCTCCCGATGTGGGCAGCGCAGAAAAATAGTGGGACCGCACTCAGGGGACTCCCAGATTGGCACGAGCAGGAGAGTAGTCCCGAAATAGATGGTTGGCGAAACATCGCGATTACACTCAAAACCCTCTGGCCGGGGTCAATGAGTGTAATCGCCTAACATGATTATTCACTTGACAAAGGGTAACGGTTAAGGTAATATCTATGCATGGTTGCCTTTACTCCTTTTGTTTCTTGCGTTTGGTTAGGTTCCGAATCTCTCCGGAATCTAGCATCCGATGCAAGTCTTTCTTTATCCCGGCCAGCAGTTTCCGTGTCGGTATCCGCTGTAGTGGCGACTTCGGTTTATGAGGTTCTGTCATGAATCTCCCTGATGTGAATACGCTCTATTCGACTGATGTTCGCTGCCGTGAATTGCTTGAACGCTTGCGTTGGCCCGCTGGTATCGAATGTCCGCGCTGCCATGACACTCGCGTCTCTCGCCTGAAAGATTATTCCCGGTATGAATGTGTTGGTTGCCAATATCAGTTCACCGTCACCAGTGGAACGGTGTTTCACGATTCTCATCTGCCGCTTCCCATTTGGTTCATCGCCGTTCTGTTGCTCTGCGAAGCGAAGAAAGGTATGAGCGCACACCAACTCAAGCGGACGATCTGGGGCCAGCACAAAGGTTCCTACAAGACTGCATGGTATCTCTGTCACCGCATCCGCGCCGCAATGAAAGAAGTAGATCGGCCCATGATGGACGGTACTGTCGAAGTGGATGAGACCTATGTAGGCGGCAGGCCCCCTCGCGGGAGCAAGCCCGGACGCGGCACTCCGAAAGAGGTTGTCATCGGCATCCGGCAACGTGGCGGCGATCTCCGCTTCTTCCATGCCGCCGATGCGAGGTCTGGCACATTGGCGAAGTACATCGGAGAAAACGTCAGTCAGGACGTTGAGGTAATGGTCACTGATGAATTTACTTCGTATCCAAGTGCTATGAAGAAAACGGGATTGACCGCGAAGCACAAGACAATCAAACACAAGTCCGGCATTTACGCCGATGGAGACATCCATACCAACACTATCGAATCGGCATTCAGTTTGCTCAAGCGGGGAATCGTTGGTAGCTGGCACAAAATCAGCGCGAAGCATCTCCCGGCATACTTGGACGAGATGACTTTCCGGTTCAACCGTCGGAAATCTCCAGCCTTGTTCTTGGATACCTTGCGTCATATGGTAACCGCTGATCCCCTTACGTTTGAAGATTTAACCGCCGCCAAAACTATTTAGCGTTTGCCAAACATCCGCGCCCTTTTCCACTTTAAGTCGGCCACGAATTCTTCTCCGAGTTTGTCCAACTGTTCATCTGTGATTTCCTCAGTACCAGTTGCAATCAGCAAGCTGCGTCCATGCGTCAGAAAATATTCGTATAATTCCTCCGTATCTGGCGAGAAACTGAAATTTTTTTGCCCCATCGATCCGTCATCGCAGATCCAATGCACATAACTATCTCCACCGACGCCTAGAACCCGATCTTTAGCGGCCGATAAAACCTGAACCATTTCTACAATCACATTTGCTAATGACTCCGTACCCTGATTCAGATGGTCTGCGATGTACTGGACCAATTCACCTACCCCAACGATTTCATGGGGCGATGTCATTCTTCGTACTACGCTGGAATCTATACTCCAGGCGTAAACTTTGCTCTCGTGATCAGGCTTTACGGCCACTAGCAATCGCATAGCGATACTGCCTTGATCGGGGTATGCCTTGAACTCACGACGATAGAGCCCAACCATCGTTCGATCTAAGAGATCCATTATTGATCCCTCATCTTTCGCTCCGCCTTGTTTTAATCCGTCAAAAATCCGCTCCACGGCCGTGTCCATCAGATGCCCGTTCAAGCAAGAACCAGTAATCATCGCTCTTGGATAGGGGGGGTACAGTGTAGGAATTTTGTGCACTCTTCGGGTCATGTCCCCGATTTGCTCTTCCGTGTCAGCCCCGAAAACAACGCCACTATTGCAAAACATGCCTACTGCAATCGTCATACGCTTGCTCACTGGGAGCCGCTTGATATTGGGCGGCTTCGGATGCGGCTTAATCATAGGCCGCTCCCGTAACCTTGGTCAAGTGAACTACCCTGTCGCCTGATTACAACTGTAAACCGGCGAAGCCGGACTACCGCACTTAAAGTTGTCAGGGCATCTCAAAATTCTTGGGATCGAGATCGGGGTTATTCATGACCCGCGTGACGGTCACCTCCCACTCCTCACTGCTGCTGTAGCCACTGAGTTCTCTTGTGAACCGTAGGTCGTAGTGTGACGGGAGCGACAAGCCACCAATCGCTTTGAAGTTGCTGAATCTCTCTTCGATCCGATAGCGCGATGGATCCATGCGCGCGCTCCGCACTTCAGAATTTTCACCAACGGCGAGGCCGGAAGCCATGATGACCGAATACACGGTCATTACGTGGTGAAATGTTTGCGGATCAAAATAGAGCACGATGCTCAGGTCGGCGCCCTTTTTCGGCTTGTAGCGCAACGCAATAAGCTTGCGACCATCGATGGTCTTCAGTCCAGCGGAACCGAGCCTCGCCTTACGGCCCATCCAGGTCGAGCAACGGCCACGCCGTGTTCAGCACACCACCGAGCAAGCCTTCACGCAGGGGTGCATCCATGCTCAGCAGAAATTCCCCAAACGCGGAACGATAGGTGGCTACGACACTGACCGTATTGCCGTTCCACATGAAGTGCTCACCCCGATACCTGTCGGCCTTGATCACGAGCAAGATACGCGATTTCTGTCCTTCGGAGGCGAACTCTGACTTGCAGTCAATTCCCCGCGAGCCCCCAAAGCTGTCCGCCCCAGACAGGAACCGATAGATCGTCGCACCCTCAACCATGCGCGACTTTACTTGTTCTCGCGCTTCCCGCGTGCCGATTGAGTCGAGGTGGCGGGCAAGCACTTGTTCCGGTTTCAGATCGTCGCCCCCTAACGCCAGACCTGTCGCCAAAACTGCTAGCGTGCTCGTTGCCAAGATTTGTCTCCAGTACAGGTGCATGACGTTACCCTCTTCTCGACGTGAGGAACCTAAGGCCCAGAGGGCACCCTGGTGAGAATCGCAAGGCGACACGAACAGACGCGGGAGCGTCCATAGCCCGCCTCCATAGGCAAGTATTTACCCGTTAATTGTCCTCCTTTTCAACTGTAGCCATGGAGCAAAGTGAGTGGCAAGCAGAGTGTTGATTCCCGAATTAGAACAGGTAGAGTCCCGCAAATAGGGTCTGGTACACGTTCCACATAGATTGTTGGCGTAACATCGCGATTACACTCATTGACCGGGTTGTGAGTGTAATCGCCGGATGCCTCAGAATGGGTCCACCTGCCCAAAACCAGTTGGTTTCGGGCAGTCAGAATTCGAATTGTCGAGGCACGGGAATCAAGCACTTAGGGTGCGGGTTGCAGTAGGGTTTTGGGCAGGCTGGAGCCAGCGCCCTCTGAGCCGTGCCCGAAATGAACTCGATGTCTAGTGCTCGGAACGACGTACTCGTGGGCAATCGTGAAGCCTCGCCGTTGGCAGAACTCGCGTACTTCACCAAGCCGAACCTCAGGGTCTTGGCCGTGGTTAAGCGTGCTGATCCTTGCGTAGAGGGCCGCATGGATCGGAGGCTTGCTGCTGGAATGCTTGGAAGGTGTCATGCCCACGGCTCCGAATTGAGATGGGCATCAGGTATTACCGAAAAACAAACGCCGCCCAAAGAACATCAGGCGGCTCGTGGGACCGTTTGCACTCTGTGCCGCATGGACGTTCTGCACTTCGTGGCAGATTTCCTGATCGATTTTCTTCGCCAGCGCCGCCAGCTTTTTCGGGTTGTCAGTCACGACTTCGCCTCGGTCAACGTGCCCTTTCGATGCTTTCATCGCTTCGTCCTTTCATGCCCCGTTGGGCTTGAGTCCAGTGTAGGGCAGAACACTAGTAAGCAATCGGCCAAGCAGTCGGCCCGTGTCCATTAGATGGACATGGTCACCTGCGTTGCGGGAATTTCTTGGCTGCTGCTGCCGCCTGCTGACGAAGCATGGCCCTCCGGTCCCGGCGCTGCGCGTCGGTCAACGGCGCCGGAACGGTTTTCGGGACTGGCCGGCTGCCCTCAGCTTTGCCGCTGCCTGCCTGAGCAACCGGGGACTCGTACTGTGGTGACGGCGCGGCTTCCCGGTGACCAGTCCCAAACTTGAACCCGTACGCTGCGGCGGCTTCTTTCGAGAAGAAAGCCACCCTTCCCGGCTGATCGTTCACCATGGCCGGTATGGGTTTGCCGAACTCGATTGGAGTAAGCGCCCCAGGCCCCAGTTGGTGCGCTGCCGCCGCAGGCAATGCCATCGACGGCGTCTGCTGCACTGACGACCAGGCGAGGAACTCTTCAAAGAACCGCTTCTGCTGGTGCGGGAAGTCTTCCGCCGTCATCAGCTTGTAAACCCGCCAGCCCCCGGTGCGCCGTACCGTATCAACTATCCGGACGGATAGCTTCGGGTAGCTCTTGGGCCACCAGCCATGTTCGGGACCGTAGGCGCCGTGCACGTCGTTGCTTACGTACTTGGCCACGAAGGCCATCAGGTCATCCCAGGCCCGGCGCATTTGCGCCTCGGCTTGCGGCACCTCGCGCCCGGGAATCCGCTGCAGGATGTCGGGAATGCGAACCGGATAGCGGCACTCTTTGGCGCAGCGGGCCAGGGCCAGGCGGATCTGCTCCGGCGTCCCTTCGCTGCACAAAACCTCGGCCATGATGGCGAGCGAACCCCGCACTTCGGGCTTGTTGCCCATCGTGGAATAAAAATTATTCAGCGCTGCGATGACCTGCTCGTGCGGATCGCCGCAAGCGGGAAATGTAGACTTCGTCGTCGAGTCGCTGCTTGTGCTCGTCGTCAGCATGGTTTTTAGTCCTCGCTCTCTCGGGAAGCCGACCGTAGCGGTCGAGCGGCCCACCTGCGAACAGGTACAGCTTTGTAATCCACTCCACCGGGTCTCGCGCCGGCGGAATGAATTCCAGACTTTCCAAGCGGTTGCGCACGCACAGGTCCCACACGTCCACCGTGTAGTCCGGACGGTTTTCGATTTCCTGTTTCAACAGCAGGAACACCCGGGTGACGTTCCAGGACACCGCACGGCCCTCGTTCACCACCGGGTAAAGGGCCGTAATCAATTCGACAATGCGCTGCCGTTTTGCCTTCGAGTCCGCGACGCGCTTTTTTTCCTCAAGGTCATCCGGCTCCGGAGGTTCGAGTTCGGGGTTCGGTTCTTGTCTTGATAAATCGTCTTGATATAAGTCTTGTTCTTCCTTATTGCGAGTGTCTGTAGCGGCACACTTTGTGCCTCCAGAGGCACGACCTGTGCCTGTAGCGGCACTGAGTATCTGTAGCGGCACAGCACCAGGCTCCGCCGGAGGTGTCGCAGTTAGTGACTCCGGAGGTACGTCGTCGAACAAGGTGGGGCCCTCGGGTACGGGCGTTTCACGAGGCACCGCGAGGACGTAGTACAGGGTTCGCTCTTTGGTTTTGATCACCCGGATCAGGTGCAGTTCATCGAGCAGGGAGAGATAGCGGTAGGCGGTGCGGCGAGCCAGGCCCAGGGTGGCGCCGATCTTCTCCACGCTGACGTAGGACTCGCCGTTCTTGGTGTTGGCGTGCCGCTTAAGGCAGATATAAACGGCGATGCCGACCGGAGTAAGTTTCGCCGCGTAGCGGTCGATCAGCCCATTCTCCACGATGAAGAAGTTGCCTCGGGCGTTGTCGATGAACTTGTCGCGGCGTGCCACCCCAGCTCCAATGTAACCTAAATGTAACTTATGAACCCTCGCAAAACCTCGTTTGGCACCACCTAACACGCCGTCGAGATTTTGTAAGTGCTTCTAAGTCAACTGTTTGCTTTAACTGGGGAAATATAGGAGTGTCTTAAAAGGGCATTGCTCTACCAACTGAGCTACGCGCCCACATCTTTTCAATTTAACACATTTGAAAACGACTTGATGCAGCGCGACCCCACGCAAGCGTTTAGCGTCCGGGGACGACGTTTACGGTTCCGCCAAGGCGCGATGGACAAGGTGAATCGCAATCGCGCCTTCCCCTACTGCGGAAGCGACGCGCTTCACGTTGCCCGAGCGCACATCGCCGACCGCGAATACCCCGGGAAGGCTGGTCTCCAACATCTGCGGAGAACGGGTCAGCGGCCAAGGGGAAGGTGGAATCACTCCCGTCGACACATCCAAATCTCGTCCCGTCAGGATGAAGCCCTTGTCGTCCATGGCGACACAGCCTCGGAGCCAGTCGGTGCGGGGGGAGGCTCCGGCCATGATGAACACGTGGCGAATATTGTGAGTTGAGGTTTCGCCGGTCTTGCGATCAAGCCAGGTGACTCGTTCCAGCTGTCGGTCGCCGTCCAAAGCAACGATCTCGGTCTGGCAATGCAGTTCGATGGCCGGGTTGTCGGTGATGCGTTGAATCAGGTAGCGCGACATCGTCTCCGAAAGTTCCGAGCGCACCAGCATGTGTACCTTGCGCGCACCGTGCGCGAGGTAGACCGCAGCCTGTCCGGCGGAATTCCCTCCTCCAACCACCACGACATCTTCGTCTTCACAGAGTTGTGCTTCGATGTACGTCGCGCCGTAGTAAATTCCCTGGCCCTCGAAGTTCTTCAGGTTGGCGATTGGAGGCTTGTTGTACTGGGCGCCGGTGGAGATGACAACCGCGCGTGCTGCCAAGGTGTTGCCGTTGTCCAGAACGACCTGAAATGGGCGTCGCCTGCAATTCAGCTGCACAACCCTGTGCCCCACCATCATCTTGGCCCCGAATTTCTGCGCTTGCGCGATAGAACGCGCTGCCAGTTCCTGGCCCGAGACTCCGGTGGGAAATCCGAGATAGTTTTCTATTTTGGAGCTTGATCCGGCCTGGCCGCCGGGAGCTTCGGTCTCGATCACCAGAGCGTCCAGTCCTTCCGACGCGGCGTAAACAGCGGCCGCAAGACCTGAGGGGCCGGCGCCCACGATGACCAGATCGCGGACCTGCGACGTGTCGATGCTGGCGTTGAAGCCCAGGCAATCTGCTACCTGCTGCGGGGTGGGATTGCGCAGCACGGTGTTGCCGTTACAAATGACCACGGGAATATCCCCGGTCTTGACTTCAAAACGGTCGAGCAGGGCCTGTGAGGTTTTATCGGTGTCCAGATCGACATAGTTGTAAGGATGCGCGTTGCGGCTCAGGAATTCGCGAATGCGCAGGGTGTTGGCGCAGTGCCGCGAACCCATCAAGATCACATTGCCCTGGCCGCGGGAAATGAGTGCAAGCCGGCGCAGGATGAAAGCCCGCATGAAGATTTCGCTCAGTTCAGCATCTCTTGCAACCAGCGAACGCAGGCCGTCGGCGGTGAGCTCGAGAAACTGTCCGGGACTGGTAACTCGACCGCGCACCAGGCAACGCTGTCCGGAAATCATGGTGATCTCGCCGGTGAATTCACCGGGGCCGTGGGTGGCTATTTCGCGCTCGCCGGAAAGGTCCGGCTGCACGATTTCCATGCTTCCGGAAAGCAGTACGAAAAATGGGACGTTGGTGTCGTCGGGTTCAAACAGAATCTCACCCGGTTGGACCTAGCGCGACTTGCTGTGGTGAGTGAGACGAGCGATCTGAGCCGCGGTCAAGACTGGAAAAGCCTGGGTGCGGGCGTCAAGTGCGCTGGGTGTAGGCCAAGGCAAAGTAGACATGGTTTCTCTTCCGTAATTTCGCTCGACGAGCAGTGGGTATAGATGACATTCGCCGGCAATCGGGTTCAAGCGGGTGGCCCGGCCCTCGCAGTTGAGGCAAAGCGCCGGGCACCCGCTGGTTACGCTGCCACTTGGTCGGCCTGCTTGAGGAATGCGAGCAAATCCGAGTTGATCTGGTCCTTGTGAGTCGAGCACATGCCGTGCGGCTGGCCGGGATAGACCCTCAGGGTTGCCTTCTTAACCAGCTTGGATGAAAGAAGAGCTGATGCCCCGATCGGCACGATCTGGTCATCGTCGCCATGGAGGATGAGCGTGGGTACATCGATCTTCTTCAGGTCTTCGGTGAAGTCGGTCTCGGAGAATGCCTTGATGCAGTCATAAGCGGCCTTCTGGCCACACAGCATGCCCTGCAGCCAGAATGAGTCGCGCAACCCTTGCGAGACCTTGGCACCCGGACGATTGGCTCCGTAAAATGGCGCGCTCAAATCCTTGAAGAACTGTGAGCGATCGGCCAGGACCCCGGCGCGGTTCTGATCAAAGGTTTCCATTGGCAGCCCTCCCGGATTGGCCGCCGTTTTGAGCATCAGCGGCGGCACTGCGGAGATGAGCACGGCCTTGGCCACCCGTTGTGTGCCGTGGCGGCCGATATAGCGGGCGACTTCACCGCCACCGGTGGAGTGACCGATATGGATCGCGTTTTTCAGATCGAGCTTTTCGACCAGCGTGGCGAGATCGTCGGCGTAGGTATTCATTTCGTTGCCATCCCAGGGCTGGCTCGACCGGCCATGTCCGCGGCGGTCGTGCGCGATGCAGCGGTAGCCGTGGTCAGCCAGAAACAGCATCTGGTCCTCAAACGCGTCGGCGCTCAGGGGCCAGCCGTGGCTGAACACTACGGGCTGTCCGGTGCCCCAGTCCTTGTAGTAAATCTGCGTACCGTCTTTTGTCGTGATCGTAGGCATAACTTTTTCTCCTCGATTAAGATTTCTCTCCGTTTCCAACTGCAGGGATAGACGGGAATGTCCCGCTCAAACAGTTCGAGCGGACTCAATGCGGAATCTTTTCGCGGCCAGAATCGTAAGCACCACGAAAATCGCCAGCACGACGAGTTGCGCGACCAGAAACGGGGGCTCGTTCTGGTTTGGAGCCAGCGCCTTTAGAGCCGGCACCTTAAGAAAGGCCTGAACTACCGCGACGAAAACGTTGAGGTAGAGGGCGAACGCGGAGCCGATGACGAAGACGCTTCGCCATCCGCCGGCGAGGTGAAACCCATAGCGAGCCGGGATCACGATGGCCAGGATGCCCAGTGAGATGATCCCCACTTTGTGCGACGGCAGGAGGTGGTCAATCGGAAAGCCAAAACCGGTCACGCTCGTCAATACCGTTGTCGTGAGGAAGATTGCGGTCCAACCGTCCAGCCGTTTCCCGCCGAGGAACCCAAACATGACGACCAGCCCTGAGCCGATTCCAGCCAGGCTGATCAACACGTGCAGAAAAGTATAGGTCGATGTTGGCATGCCGAGAATCATGATGCGCGCCTTTCAGAAGCAAAATGCTATGTCTGTCGATGGCGATGCCTTAGTCGCCGCTTCAGACAATCCGTAATTCCAATTGAACCCACGGGATTAGAAATGGGTATTGGAATTCAGTTTTATCAAACACCTGGCGAGGGCCTGAGACCGTAAACCCGGGGTAGGACTACCTGCAAATCTTTATCGCGGGACTGGAGCTCAGAATCGCGCTCCGTGCACTCCACTTTTGGCGACTAGTATACCGGGCATTGGCTCCGAAAATCGAGATTAACAATGGCGCGGAGGCCGTCTGGCAGAGCAGGCGCTTCTGTTTTCTGGGCCCCAGCATTTACAATCTTGGGTTTACCCAAATTCACAAAGAAGCGAGCGCCATGTCCCATTCTTATTTTCGCGGGCGGGGAAGGTTGTTTGTATTTGCTTCCGCCTTGCTGATCATGATCAGCGCCGCGTTTCCGGTTCAAGCGCAGGAAACGCGGGCCAAGACTCCTCCCACCGTGGTGTTCATGACCGACTTCGGCACGGTCGATGATTCGGTAGCGATTTGCCGGGGGGCGATGTATTCGATTGAGCCGGGCCTGCGAATCGTGGACCTGACTCACCAGGTCACGCCATTTTCTATCCTCGACGGGGCGCGGTTTCTTTACGGGGCAACTCCTTACTATCCCGCTGGAACGGTGTTCGTGGTGGTGGTGGACCCCGGCGTGGGTAGCGCGCGCAAAGCGGTGGTGGTGAAATCCAAGCGCGGCCAGTATTTCGTGCTGCCCGACAACGGTCTGATGACGCTGGTGCAGGATCGCGACGGCTTGGAAGCAGCCCGCGAGATCACCAATCCGAAATGGATGATCGGCTCAGCCCTATCTTCAACGTTTCACGGACGCGATATCTTCTCGCCGGTGGGCGCGCACTTGGCCCGCGGCGAAGACTGGACGCAGGTTGGGAATCCGCTGGATGTAAGCCAGTTGGTACGGCTGGACTTGGCGGCTTCCAAATTCGATGGCCGCGGGCTGCATGGCGAAGTGATCGCCACCGACGGCCCATTCGGTAACCTCGTTACCAACATCAGCGGCGAAGACTTTCTCAAACTAGGGTACGCGCGCGGGCAGAACGTGCCCGTGACCTTGGGAACGAACGAGGTGAACATTCCCTTCGTTCGCACCTTTAGCGACGTTCCATTGGGGAAGCCGCTGCTGTATATCGATTCCCGCGGCCATCTGGGCCTGGCGGTGAACCAGGGGAGCTTCGCAGCCACCTACGGGATCAAGCCGCCAGCAGCGATTTTTCTGGCGCGGGCGAAGCAGTAGTGGACAGCAAAAGAACGGAAGGAATAAGCATCCGGATCAGCTTGCCGAACATGATTGTTGCATTCATCAGTCTCACATTTGTCAGGAGCCATCGGGGAGGAACGCCATATGATCCGCACACAGCGAGTCACAGAGTCGGAAAGTACGGTCTTAAGGCAAGTCCTGTTTGTTATCGCAATGTTGCTTCTGTTGCCGTGCCTTCTGCTCGGCCAGAGCTACCGCGGCTCGATTCGGGGCAAGGTGGTCGATCCCACCGGCAGCGTGATTGCGGGCGCCAAGGTTTCCGCTAAAAGCTCCGCCACCGGACTGTTGCGCACTACCCTGACCGACACTGACGGCGGGTATGTGCTGGCGGAACTGCCCGCCGGCCAATACGTCGTGTTGGCGGAGTCGGCGGGACTCTCGCCGGTCGCGCAAAATGTAGTGGTGAACGTCGGTCTGGACACCACTGCGAATTTTGATCTGACCAAGGTCGAAAAGAAGATCGAGCAACTCACGGTTACTGAGTCGGCTCCGCTGGTGGACACCAGCCGCGACGTGCTGGGCGAAGTGGTAGAGCGAAGACTGGTCACGGACCTGCCGCTAAATGGCCGCGACTTCGGCAAACTGGTCGCGCTGGTTCCCGGAGCGACCGTTGAACCCTCTGGCGTAGCCGCTATCCAGAGCGGATTCGGGCAGTTTTCGATTAACGGCAGCCGTGATCGTTCGAACAATTACGCGCTCGACGGTACCGACAATAACGATCCGTTCTTTAACAACTCGGCGCTCAACCAGACCGGCATTGGCGGAGCGCCCGCTTCCCTTCTGCCCATTGACGCCATCCAGGAGTTCAACCTGCAGGGAAATTTCGCGGCGGAATATGGCCGCAATACCGGATCGGTGGTGAACATCATCACCAAATCCGGCACCAACCAACTGCACGGCTCCGCCTTCGAATTCTTCCGCAACGACGCTCTGGATGCGCGCAATTATTTCGCCCGTGACCCTGCCCCCAAGGGCTCGTTCCGCAACAACCAGTTTGGCGCCTCACTCGGCGGCCCGATGGTCAAAGACAAGCTGTTCTTTTTCGGCGCTTACGAAGGCCAGCGGGAGCGGGTGACTTCGAACTTTAGCTTTCTTGTGCCCACGCCCCAGCAGATAGCGGATGGCCAGTTCCTGGCGACGGGCAATGGCATCACTCCCAGCCCGGTGCTGACCTCCATCCTCGCTCTGTACCCCTCGGCCCCGTCGGGGATTTTGCCGGGCAGCGTGCAAGACAAGAACGATGTAGACAGTCTCATCGGTAAGGGCGACTACCAGATCAGCTCCTCAGAATCGCTCTCTGGACGGTACGCATTTGCCCGCAGCGAGCAGGTCTTCCCGTTGGGTGGGCTGGGCTTCGGTGCGGGATCGCGCCTGCCGCAGTTCGCGCAGACCTCCCCTACGCGAGTGCAGGTAGTCTCCGTCAGCCTGCTCTCCACGCTCAGCGCGCGAAAGATCAATGAGGTACGATTCGGATACAGCCGGTACCGCACTTCCTTCAACTCACTGGACTCCAGTTTCGATCCCGCGAGCCTCGGGATTAATTTCGGCAACGGAGAACTGAGCCTGCCGGAATTTGACTTCGGCGGTGTCTTCGACAACCTGGGAGCCACGGCGTTCAGCATTCCTCGCGGTCGTACCAGCCAGAGTTTCCAGATTCTCGACAACTTCACCTGGGTGAGCGGACGGCATACCTTCAAGTTTGGCGGAGAAATCCGTCGGGCGGCCATAGAAAATTTTAACGACAACCTGGCGCGCGGGCTGTTCACCTTCAGCCCGGATTCGACAGCCCTGAACTTGTGCCTGGTTAAGAATCCCGATCCGCGCTGTGCCGATAACGGAGCGCTGGTGCTGGCGAATTTCTATCTGGGCAACTCGTTCACCCTGGCCAACTCCGGCAACACCCACCGCAACACCTTCAATAACGGGCTGAGCTTCTTTGGGCAGGACGACATCCGGGTCCGGCCCAACTTCACCCTGAACCTGGGCCTGCGCTGGGAGTATTTTGGCCCGATCAGCGAACAACACAACCTGCTTTCCAATCTCGGGCAGGACGGCAACCTCGCGCTGGTCGGCGCCGATGGCGTGGATGGAGCCTACAAGCGCGATCTCAACAACTTCGGGCCCCGCGTGGGCTTCGCCTGGAACGCTCGTCCCAACACCGTTTTCCGCGGGGCGTACGGCGTCTACTACGACTACATTCCGCAGGACCTGTTGATCGCAAACTTCACGTCTTCGGCAGGTCTGGTCACCAACCCGATCGGATCGCAAGCGGTGGTGCCTTTCAACTTCGATCAGAACGCGTTTGTCGCGCCTGACCTGTCGACGCCGATCCTGGTCGCTCCCACGCCGCCGTTTACCGGCGCCAGCATTTTTGTCACCCCGCGCAACCTGGCAACCCCTTACGTGCAGAATTGGAATTTCAACTTCGAACAGGAACTGAGCAGCAATTTTGCTCTGCAACTCGGCTATGTCGGCAGCAAAGGCACCAAGTTGACGCGACTGCGCGATGCCAATCAGCCCGACGTGAACGGCAATCGCAACAACTTCCCGCAGTACGGCGCCGTGGACCAGCTCACGACCGTCGCCGCATCCACCTACCACGCGCTGCAGGCCACGGTGCGGAGCAGGAACTGGCACGGCCTGTCGGGCTTTGCCGGGTATACCTGGTCCAAGTCGCTGGACGATGCTTCTGACGCGATTGATTTCAACTTTGCCACCGTGGCGTTTCCGCAGGACTCCAACAACCTGCACGCCGAGCACGGGCCGTCGAACTTCGATACCCGGCATCGCTTTACCGCCGCGTTCACCTACAACCTGCCGCGGCTGGGCGGGCCGAAGCGGCTGGCGGAAGGCTGGCAGGTCAACACGATTCTGACCGCGCAGAGCGGACGTCCGGTGCCCATTGTGAGTTCCAACGACACCAGCGGGCTGAATGGAAACTCAGTTTCCAATTTTCACCAGCGGCCGAATGTGGTACCCGGCGTGAATCCGATCAACTCCAATTGGAGATCGGGTCCGGACACGATCGGGTACCTGAATGCCAATGCCTTTTCGCAACCGCCGGACGGCACCTTCGGCAACCTGGGACGCAATGCCATTTTTGGCCCGAGTTTCTTCAACCTGGACCTGGCCTTGAGCAAGAACACCCAGATTTTCGAGCGGGTCAACTTGCAGCTGCGGGCGGAGTTCTTCAACGTGCTCAACCATCCCAATTTTGCCTTGCCGAATTTCTTCGTGACTCCGGGCAGCGGCCCGGCGGGACTGATCACGCAAACCCCGGATCAGGCGCAGACCAACCCCGGACTGGGTGGCGGCGGACCTCGCGTGATTCAGTTGGGGGCGAAGTTTACGTTCTAGGCTAAAGCGGCGCGGGCGAGTCGCCCGCGCCCACACGCTCTCAGGCGCTTTCCACGTCAGCGGCGATGCGGGGCAGCACCGCGCGCAGCAGCGCGACGAAGTCTCCTTTGACCCGCTCGCCGGTATCCAGTACTTCCTGGTGGTTGATGACCTGGTCGAGAATTCCTGCTGCCATGTTGGTGACGCAGGAAATCGCCAGCACCTTCAGCCCCATGTGGCGCGCGGCGAGGACTTCGGGGACAGTCGACATGCCCACCAGGTCGGCGCCGATGGTGCGCAGGTAGCGAATCTCCGCCGGCGTCTCGTAACTTGGTCCCCGCAGTGCGGCGTACACTCCTTGAAAAACTTGCTTGCCGAGTTTGCGCGACTCTTCCAGCGCCATTTCGCGATAGGGCTTCCAGTACGCCTGCGTCATGTCGGGGAAACGCGGTCCGAAGCGATCGTCGTTCGCTCCCACCAGTGGGTTCTGCCCCTGCAGATTGATGTGGTCAGTGAGCACCACCAGCGCGCCCTGGCCGTATTCCAGATTGATGCCGCCGGCAGCGTTGGTGAGGATCAGGGCGCGAATGCCCATGCGGGCAAACACCCGCGTGGGGAAGGCGGCTTCCTGCGCGGAATAGCCTTCGTACAAGTGGACGCGGCCCTGCATTGCCGCTACCGGAGTCTCGCCCGCTTTGCCGATTACCATCTGCCCGGCGTGCCCGATGGCGGTGGAGCGCGGGAACGAGGGGATGCTGGCGTACGGAATCCGCGTGGCTGAGGAGAGATCGTCAGCAAACGAGCCCAGGCCCGAGCCCAGCACCAATCCGATTTTTGGTCGCAGCGGGGTCTGCGAAAGCAGGAACGCTGCAGCGGATTCGGCGCGGGTGAAGTCGTCGGACATAAGACAGCTTTCAGCTTCTAGCTCTTAGCTCCTAGCTTGTAGCTCTAACTTCTCAACAGGCAACTCGCTACACGGGACTCCCTACACACTACTCACTGCTCGCTACTCTCTTCTCAAACAAGTCAAACTCCCGTTCCAGCCGCCATTGCTCTCGAGCCCGCTGGTTCTGGTCAAGGAAGGTGGTACACGACGCGGAGAATCTTCCTGCGTCCGGAGAATCTCCCGCGCACGCCGCTACCGGACGAAAGGTCTTGGTTTCGGACCACAGGCTGGCGCCGGGCAGGAAGCTGTGTTCTTCGCTCTGCCTGGCCATGCGCTTCAGTTCCGCATAAGAAAGACCGTAGGTTTCCACCGCACGCAAGTATTCGTGCGCCATGTCGGAGCGGGAGACGCCCTCGTCGTCGGTGGCCAGCGCCACCGGCACGCCGTATTTCAGGTACACCGGCAGGGGATGATCTTTGCCGCGCACGCCCAGGATCCCGTCATTCGAGGTCAAGCAGATTTCCACCAGCACCCGGCGTTGCGCCATTTCCCGCAGCAAGCCTACGGGATCGCGCTCATTCATCACCGCCACTCCGTGCCCGATGCGTTCGGCGTGGCCTTGTTCGATGGATTCACGAATGTGAAAGCGCAGTCCCTCCGGCGGAACCAGGCCCATGGCGAGTTCCCCGGCATGCAGGCTGATGTGGACTTTCGGATACACACCATGCAGGTAGTCGAGGATGCGCATGTGCAACTCGAAATCGTGCATGGGCACGTACCAGTCCTCCGGCATGACCAGGTTCAACCCTACGAACCGCGGATCGGCCTGGGCCAGTTCGAAGCCGGTGAGGATCTGGGCGAATACCTGCTCCTGGGGCAAGCCGCGCAGCACCTGATACAAGTAGCGAACCGTGACTGCGCAACCGGCGTCAGCCAGCGGGGTGCCGCACTTCAGCAGCAACTGGGCTTTGGCTTCGTCGCCGTCGAGCTCTCTGCGCGTAGCCGCGATAATCTCGGGCAAGCCTCCGGCCAGCAACTTCTGCCGCATGTGGGCAAAATCGTCGTCCCAGCCGAGCTTGGATCCTAACTGCGCCGACTGCAAACCGCCCGCGGTGTGCATGAGTTCGAGATACTGCAGGTGGTCTTCGGCGGCCCGAGCCGCGGCTTCGGCGAGAGAGTCGCCGGTGTGGTTCAGCGTGGAAAGGAAAAATTTATCGAAGGTGGCGAAAAAGTGGTCGTGTCCGGAACCTTCGCCCGGATGCCAGTTGCGCATGCTCCAGGCATCCACGATCGAGTTGTAGAGCACGTGATCGCGGTAGCCGCAGGAGACTGCCGGTTTGCTGGTGTACGCGTCGCAGGAAGCATCACAGGGAGGGGCCACCAGGAACGAGGTAGTGCGGTCCACGCACAGTCCGTCCTGGGCAGCAAAATCGATCATGCTCTCGGCATAAATGGCCCCGGCCAGGTGGTTGTGCAGATCGCCGCCCTTGGGCATATCGCGCAAGAACGCGAGCAGAAGCGAGGGCTGCTGGCGAATGGAATCGAGATAACGCGAGGTGCGTTGCTCCGCGCCGGCCTTCGCCTGCGCCCCCGCCAGCGGAGCGGCAAGCGCGGCGGCAAGAAGCAAAAGAAGTGAACAAGCGATCCGGCCCACGCAAACTCTCCTTCATTTTTCTCTGAAGACGGGCATTCTACCCGATACGCTGGGCAGTCCGACCGATACTTTCTCCTGCCCGGACTTTCTTTTTTCGAAGGCTCTACTTCGGGTCTTGGGTGTTACTCCGGTAACCCATGGGCGGGAACCCGGCAGATCCCAAGGACTTGCGGTCCTGGAGGCAGCGGAGACGGCGGGCGGAACCTAACTTGTGCCGGGCCTGGGTGCTGAAAACTCTACCTTTCCAGAACATCCTCCCTTAAAATCGCCAAGATCGGATGAAAGTTTCCCGAACAGGTTACCCAACCGCGCCGGCTGCAGGTTCGCCGGGCCGCGCGCTCATACCAGGTATCTATCGATTCAGGTCCTCCGGAGGAGCATTATGCAACTAAAGCTGTCCAATTCCAGGCTGACTCTGCCGCTGATTTCCGTCGTGACTGGTTGTTTGCTGGTGACCGTGGCCGCCGTGGCCCTGCATCTCAGCCCGTCCAGCAAACCCACACGCAACCTGCGTAGCGAAAGCAGCGCCCAGCAGACGGCTTCCGCGGCCTCGCGGAAACAAATCGTGGATGCCTACGGCAGTCTTCCCCTGGCCTTTGAGGCCAACCTGGGGCAAACCGATCCGCAGGTGAAGTACATGGCGCGGGGACGTGGGTACACCCTGTTCCTGACTGCGGATGAGGCAGTGTTGTCGTTGGAAGCCGCCGCGCCGAAGCCGGCAAAGTCCCGGTCGATAACTGGGCGGACGCTGGCGCAAAAGGGATCGACCAAGGCCGCCGTGGTGCGGATGCGGATGGTGGGGGCCAATGCTCAGCCACAGGTCGCAGCCGCGCAGCGCTTGCCGGGAGTTTCCAACTATTACATTGGCAACGATTCCAGCAAATGGCAGACGGGGGTTCCGCAATTCGCGCGCGTGAACTATCGCGAGATTTATCCTGGAGTTGACCTAGCGTACCACGGTGCACAGAAACAGATGGAATTCGACTTCCTGGTCAATCCGGGCGCGAACCCCGATCAGATCGCCTTTAAGTTTTCTGGTGTGCGGCAAATGCGTACCGATGAGTCCGGGGACCTGATTCTGGCGTCCGGCGCTGGCGATGTGCGTCTGCACAAGCCATTCGCCTATCAGGAGAACAACGGCGAGCGGCGTCCGGTTGATGCGCGCTTCGTAATGGAAGGAAAGGACAAGGTAGCATTCGCTCTGGCGGATTATGCTCGCAGCCGGCAGTTGGTGATTGATCCTAGCGTTAGCTATGCCACTTACATCGGTGGAACCGGTGAAGACCAGGCCAGCGCGGTGGCCGTGGACAGCGCCACCGGCGATGCCTACATCACTGGCGAAGCGGGCGGCGCAAGCTTTCCCGGCTCTGGTTCTTACGGCGGAGGCCTGCACGATGCCTATGTATTCAAGCTGGATTCCACGGGCACGACCCAACTCTACTCGACACTGCTAGGAGGTGGGGGCGACGATAGCGGTAACGCCATCGCTATCGATGGCTCTGGAAACGCTTACATCGCCGGTGGCACGAATTCCCTGAATTTTCCGGTAACGGCCGGAGTGTTTCAAACCACATTAAACGGCACGTCGAACGCCTTCGTCGCCAAACTGGATTCCAGCGGCTCGCTGGCGGGAGGCTATGCGACTTATCTTGGTGGGAACAATGTTGACGTTGCGGCTGGAATCGCAATCGATGGCACTGGCAAGGCCTACGTGACCGGGCAAACTACCTCGAACCCGTTCCCCACCACCCTCAAGGGTTTTCAGCAGACCTTCGGCGGCAACGTTGACGCGTTCGTCACCGTTTTAAACGCAACCGGTACGTCGCCGTTGGTCTATTCGACTTACCTGGGTGGCACAGGCATCGACAATGCGACCGCGATCGCATTCAGCGGCAGCAAGATATACATCACAGGCAACACAATCCCGATGGGCGGGACCGCCTTTCCGACGACCGGAGCCGCGTTCGGGGCAGGTGGTGCTACCGATGTTTTCGTGGCGAAGCTCGACTCGGCTCTTTCCGGCGCGAGTTCCCTGGTGTACTCCGTGCTCTTCGGAGGCACTGTCGATGAAAACGCTTACGGCATCGCGGTGGACTCGACCGGTAATGCTTACATCACAGGTTCGACAACCTCAAACAATTTGCCCGTTCAAAATGCCTTCCAGACAACGCTGAAAGGCACTCAGAATGCATTCGTCGCGAAATTGAATGCCACCGCCACTGCTCCTCTTGTGTTCTCCACCTATCTCGGGGGCAGCGGAACCGACACCGGTTTGGCCATTGCCCTGGACAGTGCGATGGCTGGTAATTCCGTGTATGTCACTGGGCAGACCAGTTCCGCGGACTTCCCAAAAGCCAACGCTACCCAGGCGTCCTCGGGAGGAGGTCTCGACGCATTTGTTTCCCAATTCAACGCCGCCGGTAACGCTCTCGCGTTTTCCACGTATCTCGGCGGGTCCGGCACGGAAGATGTCACCAGCACTGGACTCTCAGGTGGCATCGCTGCGGATAGTTCGGGCAACATTTACGTGGTGGGAGACACTGCTTCCCCCGATTTCCCGACGGTCTCGGCGTTCCAGGCCGCCAACGGGGGCGGACTCGCAGATGCTTTCGCCGCCAAGTTTGCGCCTACTGCGGGCTTTTCGGTTGGGGTTTCACCCAACAGTGCAACCGTAACCAGTGGACAAACCACGCCAGCATTCACGGTCACCGTGTCGCCAACGGGCGGCTTCAGCAGCGCAGTAGCGTTGTCCTGCTCGGGCTTGCCGACAGCCTCCAACTGCGTCTTCAACCCGACCTCCGTGGCCGGCGGCTCCGGATCGTCGCAGCTTACGATCACCACCACGGTTCACACCACGGGCTCGCTAGCCCCGTTCGGAAGCGGCAGGCAGGGGTTGTTCTACGCCATGCTGATCGTACCCGGGCTGGCGCTGGTGGGCGTGGGCTTCGGTTCCGATCAATCGCGCAAGCGGAAGCTGATGGGCTTCCTGGTGGGATGCGTGGTCTTCTCCGGCCTGGCATTCACTGCGGCATGCAGTGGCGGCAGTTCAACACCTCCGCCGACGAGCCACGGCACGCCGCCCGGCACTTACTCCGTTACCGTTAAGGGGACATCGGGTGGCACCGTAGTCAACGGCACTCCGGCGATCTCCCTTACGGTGCAGTAGCTGACAATGATCCAACAAAGACCGGCTGCCCCGGCGGCCGGTTTTGTTCTTCTAACAGACAAGCTTGGTTGATCTAACTTGATGTGTGCGATTCCGAGATTCGTGCGGACTGCATGGTTGCTGCCATTAGTGCTGGTGGCTTGCAGTGTATGGGCGGCCCCGCCGGCCGGCGGCAAAGCGCCTCTGCCCGCCGTGCGCTGGGCGGAAGGCAATCCCGGCTGCACCTTCGAGCGCGGCGAGGATGGCAAGTATCGTTATGGCGTGTGGAGCGGCGATGTCGGCGTGACCCTCGCCATTGATTCCCAGGAACTGCAGAAAGTCCACCGCCGGGGGTCGGAGCCGATGGTGGGGGTGTTGTTGACCGTCCGCTACCGCGGCACCGACTCGCTCAACCTGAAGACCGACCACGTGAGCCTGGAATTCGTGAAGCACTACCACGTGATCCACATTGCGCTCGACCCCGAAGAATTGGCCACCACGCTACAGAGCAGTGCCGACTCCTTCAGCGACGAAACCGAACACGAGATCAGCAAGCATCCGGAAAAGAAGGAAGAGAAAGAAGCAGTGCTGCAGGCCTACCAGAAAGACCTGACGGAGATGTTGGAGTTCCTCAGCAACCACAGTTTGAGACCAGCGAAGCTCGACACGGGCACTCCCGAGGCCAGCGGCTGGCTCTTTTTCAGTACCCGCAGCAAGTGGATTGGGGAGTGGAGAAAACAGGAAGACCTGGTGTTGCGCATCCCGCTCAACAACCAGTTGTTCGAGATCCCTTTTTCCCTGCCGCCCACCGAAGGCGATCTGATTCTCAGAAAACGGCCGTAGCGCTCACGCGCCGGGCTGACGAGTAACGCCGTCTTCAGCGGCCATTGCAGCTCTTCTCTGATATGGAATCACGCCTTCGCAGCCGCTAGACCGCGATGCCGCGGGAGTCAGCTTCTTTCTGGGCAATGTAGCTCATCAGGATGTCGCGTTGTGAGACCAGTCCTTTGAGCTCTTTGCCGTCGACAATCAACAGGTGGCGAAAACCGTACTCGCGCATCACGAACAGGCAATTTTCCACGGTCTCCTGCACGTCGACGGTCTTGGGACTGGCGGTCATGACCTCGCTGACCTTGGTGGTTCCGGGCAAGCGGCCGGCCGCCACCACGCGATTCATGATGTCACGCTCGGAGAAAATGCCGATGAGTTCCCCGTTGCGCATCAAAGGCAGCGCTCCGATGTTGTGCTCCATCATGAAGCGCGCAGCCTCCAGCACGGTGCGATCGGATTCCATCGAATACACTTTACGGTTCTTGACCAGATCGTAGACGCTCGCCATGGATGGCTCCTTCCAGGGAAAATAGTTGATGGCGATTGCGGGCTCCCACCGGGGCCCCGGGCTTGGGTTGCTGGCCTCCACTCTACCATGCCGCTTTGCCCCCGAAAAGCGGCGACCACCACGGCCAGAGGAGAACTGGGCCGAACCGGTTAGTACGAAAATAAGCTCCGCGCCGCAGGTCGCTTCCGGAGTCTATTGCAGGTGGTTCAAGCGGGAAGTTGTGTCGGACTTTTTGCTGTCGTCTCGCGCCGTGGCGGAAACGACGATGTAGTCCCGATCCTTGTCATCCAGATCCTCGGCACGCAGTTTCATGGTGCTGCCGTCCAGCTGGAAAAGAGCGATTCCTCCCACTGGCAGCACCGGCTGGCTGGCGCTGGCAGGACGAATGCGATAGATCACGCGATCGGTAGACAGGGTGTATTGCTGACACAGAGGAGCGCCGTGACTCTCCGAGTTGCACTCGACGGAGTCCATCCGTACCAGCACCCCACTCGAATAGTGCTTTGGCTGACGGGCGTAAGCCGGGGCCACAAGCAGGATGGTTGCCAGCAAGACGGTTAAGCGCATAGTTCCCCTTTTCAGACCGACGGATGGCGCACAGAGCCAACCCCGATCGGTGCCTTATTCTTCCTCTGCTTGCCGCCCATGAGGAAGGTCACGCAGGTAACTGGCCCGCGGTAATGTTCACCTAAGCGCTTGGAATGGAAGTGCTAAGTGCCCGCCCATCTGGTATCTTTTGGGCTTCGTATCAGGAAGTGGGAGTTGAATCTGCTTGCCGGAGCCGGTGCCGATGCCTGAAGCAGCGCGTCCCAGACCCTCGGTTCTGTATCGCTGGACGGTTCTTATCTTCATCAGCCTGGCCATGGGCGGGAACTACTACATCTATGACAGCATCAACCCGCTGGAGAGAATCTTTATTGACCGGCTGGGCTTCTCGGCCACGCAGTTTGGCTGGCTGAACGCCAGTTACAGCGTGGCGGCGGTGGCAACCCTGCTGATCGGCGGAATTGTCATTGACCGGATCGGCACCAAGAAGGCCCTGACCGTGTTTGCCCTGCTCTGCTTTTTGGGCGCGATCCTGACCGCATTCAAAGGGCAGCCCGTCACCATGATTGCCGGACGGACGGTGCTGGGCCTGGGCGCCGAGTCCATGATTGTGGCGGTAACCACAGCCCTGGCCAAATGGTTCAAGGGCAAGGAACTCAGTTTCGCGTTCGGTATCAATCTGACGATTGCCCGCCTGGCCTCGGTGGCCGCCGACAACTCGCCGACCTGGGCCAACCGGGTTTTCTATCCCCAGGGACCGGGAGGGGCGCCCAGCTGGCAAGGACCGCTGCTGCTGGCTGTGGGCGCCGGCGCACTCAGCGTGGTGATGGCCCTTACGTACTGGGCTCTCGAAGTGCGAGCTGAGAGCCGCTACGAACTGGGCAAGGCGGGGGAATCGGACAAGCTGGACTTCAAGCAAATGTTTCGCTTCAACACCTCTTATTGGTACGTGGTAATTCTGTGCTTCACCTTTTACTCTGCCATCTTCCCGTTCCGGACGTTCGCCATCGACTTCTTGACCAATAAAATCCTTGCCGGCCTGGGAGGCGTCTCGGCATCGGAGGTCGCTCGGGTCTCGGCACTGGGAGCGGCTGGCTCCCTGAACAGCCTGCTTCCCTTCTCCGCCATGATTGCAACTCCGCTGTTCGGACTCTTGGTTGATCGGGTGGGGAAACGGGCCTTGTTCATGATGTTGGGCTCGGTGCTCCTGATGCCTGTGTACCTGATGTTGGCATATCTTCCCTTTAACCGGATTGTAGTAGTGCACCTGTGGCACTACGGTACTTGGAGCGTACCGGTCGCCGGACTAGTCGCGACCTCGATGATGGGCATCTCGTTTTCTCTGATTCCGGCGGTAATGTGGCCGTCAGTCGCGTACATCGTCGAACAGTCGCGTCTGGGAACCGCGTACGCACTCATGACCCTGATCCAGCAGATTGGCTTTTTCATTATGAACTTGTTGATTGGCAAGGCCAACGACTACTCTGCGGCGGGGCTGCAAAATGTGGGTGGGTATGCACTGGGCATGTGGATATTCTCGGTGCTTGGCTTTGTGGGCCTGACGTTCTCCATTCTGTTGCGAGTGCGGGAAACCGGGCCCCACCGGCACGGGTTGGAAACGATTACCACGGTCTCAGCCGCGACCTAAGGGTTCCAAGGCGGGCGCGGACGCCCTAACACCGTCAGTTGACGGGATTTAGTCTGTCCCGGTAGGCTGCCAACAGTCACCAAAGTAACCTGGGTGAGGGGAACCGGGCCAAGCCCAACAGACGACGGCGTTTCACCGAAGCAGGGGCTGCGGCAATCCCATCCGGGAAGCCGCAAGCGGTACAACGAAAAGATACTTATGCCGCATCTGACAGAGTGCGGCCGGAAAAGGCGACTTGACGGACGCAAACAAAGCTAGGGGCGACGGGCTTTCCGAAGCAGAAGCCATTGAACGTGCCAAGCAGGGTGATGCCGAGGCCTTCGAGGCGCTCTACAACCTGCACAAACGCCGGGTGTATTCGCTATGTCTGCGCATGACGGCCAATTCGGCGGAAGCCGAGGATCTGACTCAGGAAGCCTTCCTCCAGTTATTTCGCAAGATCGGCACTTTTCGCGGCGAGTCCGCCTTTTCCACCTGGTTGCACCGGATGTCGGTGAACGTCGTCCTGATGCGGCTGCGGAAAAAGGGTCTGCCAGTGGTTCCGCTGGAGGACACGCTGGAGACCGAAGACGAGGCGCCAAAGAAGGAATTGGGGGCGCCCGATCCAGCGTTAGCAGGCTCGGTGGACCGGCTGCAATTGCAGCGGGCCATTGAAGCTCTGCCGCCGGGATATCGTTCGATTTTTGTGTTGCACGACGTAGAAGGGTACGAGCATAACGAGATTGCCGAGCTGGTGGGATGTTCGATCGGCAACAGCAAGTCGCAGTTGCACAAAGCACGCATGAAGTTACGCGAGCTCCTCAAAACGAGCAGAGCTGAAAAAGCCGCCAAGCCGTGAGGAGCAAAGAGCAGCGGTATCGGGGAGAGGAATCATGAACTGCGCCGAGTTTCAGCGAGTTCTGGCAGAAATCATTGATGGCGGCGGCAGTGCCGAGCAGGAATCCCATCTGGAGTCTTGTTCCACCTGTTCCAGCCTGGTGTCTGATTTGAAAGCCATTTCCGGCCAAGCCCGGGCATTGCAGGCCTCGGAAGAGCCCAGTCCGCGGGTGTGGCAGGCGATTGACCGCACCCTGCAGCAGTGGCAGTCCGACCTGGACTACATTGCGGAGCAGGCGCGGACTTTACAGGCGACCGAAGAACCCAGCCCGCGAGTGTGGAATTCCCTGGAGATCGCGTTGCGGCAGGAGGGGCTGATTCGTCAGCCCCAGCGGGCCCGTTCCGTAGTTTCGTTCTTCGAGCGCTGGCGCATGGCGTGGCTGGTGCCGGTGGCGGCGACTTTGCTGGTGGCGGGTGTAATCCTGAGTCAGCGCGGAGATCAGGGCGGTACACAGATCGCCGTGCGCCCACAGTCTCCGCCTTCGCAGAGCACCAGCACCAACGATGATCAGCAGGTGCTGGAAGCAGTGGCTTCGCGCACCCCGGCGGCCAGGGACACCTACGCAGCCAATCTCCGGAACGTAAACGCGTACATCCACGACGCCGAACAATCGGTTCAAGCCGATCCTAACGACGAAGAGGCCCAACAGTATCTGATGAGTGCGTACGAGCAGAAGGCCATGATTTACGACATGGCTTTGGATCGTTCTCTGCCATAATGGAGCGAGCGGTAAGCCGCGGTGGTAGCCGGAAAAGGTGATTTATGCAGAGCAGTCAGCGCTGGGCGAGAGTGGCCGTGGTGGTGATGGTGACCACGGCAACCTTGGCGGTTGGCCAAACCCGCAAGGAATTCCGTTTCACCGTGGAACCTCGCTCCAACATTTCAGTCACCAATCGCTACGGCTCCATTTCCGTAAAGCCCGCCGCCGGCAACCAGGTGGTGGTGACAGCCACTCTGCAGTCCGGCAAAGTCGAAGTCGATCATAATCAGAGTGGCAACCGGATTGAGCTGGTCTCTCACCTTCTGCCCGGAGCTACGGCTGAGAATTCCCGGGTGGATTACGAACTGACGGTGCCCGCCGATGCCAGCGTCAGCTTGCAATCCACAACCGGCCCGCTACACGCCGAGGGGCTGAGCGGCGATGTGGTCGCGGAAGGCGCTGCGGCCAACGTGGATGTGCGCGATGTAAGCAACGCCCATGTCCATATAAAGACCCTGAATGGCCCGATTACACTGACCAACATCAACGATGGACATGTGGAAATCACCTCGGTCAGCGGGGAAGTGTTTCTGAACGACGTGAATGGCCCCTTCGTGGATGTGAACTCGTCGAGTGGCGCAATCCACTACGACGGCGATTTCGGTTTCGGCGGGGAGTACATCCTGCGCAGCTATAGCGGGAACATACTGGCCACCGCTCCCGTCTATGCCTCGATCGACGTGATCGCGCGCTCGGTGAAGGGGCAAGTGGAGAACGATTTCCCCCTCCATCCCAAGACCCACAGTTCATTCCCCATCGACACCATGCGTTCCCTAGTTGGTACTGCCGGCAAGGCCGCATCGTCGGTTAAGTTGCTTTCCTTCAGTGGTAAAATCCATCTCAAGAAACGCTAGACAAACCTGAAGCATGAGGATCAGGCCCGGTTCGCGGCCCGAGGTTAATTCGTCTGTCCGCAGGGATGCAGGCGGGAAATCGGCAGTCTTTCTCATCGGCTTCATGGGGGCCGGCAAGACCAGTGTTGGCCAGGCGTTGAGCCGCCGCTTAGGCTGGCGGTTTGAGGATCTGGACGAGCGGATCACGGCACGCGCGGGGCGCACCATCGAACAGATTTTCCGCGAAGTGGGAGAACCTGGATTTCGCAGCATCGAGAGTGCGGCGTTGCAAGAAGTGGTGTCGGAGCTGGGACCTTCTCCGCGGATCGTGGCGCTGGGTGGAGGCGCGTATGCGCAAGCCGAGAATGCGCGCCTGCTCGAGCGGGCCGGAGTGCCGATCGTGTTCCTGGATGCGCCGGTGGAAGAGCTTTGGCGGCGCTGCGCACAGCAGGACCTGGAGCGTCCGCTGCGCCGGGACGAGCAGCAGTTTCGCCGGCTGTACCAGGAGAGGCGGCCACACTATCGGAAAGCGCCGTGGCGCATCGAAACCAGCGGGAAAGACATCGAGTCTATCGCTGTAGAAGTGGCATTGAAGTTGGGCTTCATCCCGAGGGCGAATCATAAGGAGTAGTGACGTGAAGTTAAGAACTGCACTGATCGTAGGGGGATGCGCGCTGGCGCTGACCGCAGCCGCGTTGCCCGCACCAGGGAAAGACAAGGAACCGCCAGCCCAGATCGTGGACTCAGGTTCATTCGGCGTGTGGACCGGCGGGCACCGGGTGGCTACCGAGACCTTTACCGTCCAGCAGCAAAGTGGCGGTACTAGCATCATAGCTTCGCAGCTTAAGGAAGACGCCGGCTCGGCCAGCCAGAGTTCCGAGTTGCAGGTAACTTCGGCCGGCGCCCTGGTGCGTTATGAATGGCACGAGCAGAGTCCGGGCAAGAGCGAACTGTTTGTGGTCCCGAATAACGATTTTCTGAAGGAAACCGTCACCCAGAATCCCGGCGACAAACCGGCTGAGCAGCCATTCCTCATGCCCAGCACGTCACTGGTGCTGGACAATAATTTCCTGATCCATCGGGAAATTCTGGCCTGGCGGTACTTATCAGGCTGCACCCACCAGAATGGGGCGATGCAGTGCGGCCCGGCGCAATTCGGCGCCATCGTGCCGCAAGAGCGCACTTCCATTCGGATCAGCGTGCAACCGGTGGGCGAAGAGAAACTTACGATTCGTGGGACCGAGCGTCACCTGCTTCGCCTTAATCTGAAGAGCGACGATGACGAGTGGGCGCTCTGGCTCGATCCGCAGGACCATTACAAGCTGGTCCGCGTAGTGAAGACAGGCGACAACACGGAAGTGGTACGGGACTAGGCAAGCAACGAAGGGGGCCGCTGGCTCGGGCCCGGGTGCGGGGATCAAAATGTTGTCCCTGATTGACACACGCACGACGCGGGTTTTGTTCACCGTGCTGCTGTTCGCACTGGGACTGGGATTCCTTTACGTCGCCCGCCACACCCTGGTCGCCTTCCTGTTCGCCATCTTCTTTGCCTACCTGGTTGATCCCGCCGTGTCGCGTCTGGAAAAGCTGGTGCGCGGGCGGGGACGGGCAATCGCCATCATTTACTTTCTGTTGCTGGTGCTGCTGGCCACCTTCTTCTTCTTTGTGGGACCTCAGATCGCCCGCCAGGCCCAGCGCCTGAGCCAGTCTCTGCCCGGGTTGCTGGAGCAAGTCGGCTCCGGAAAAATTGCCTACCAGCTGGGGAAGGAGCACGGCTGGAGCGCGGCTACTACCGAACAGATACGCGCGTTTCTCGCCAACCACCGCAACGACCTGATCGATCTTGCCCAAAGAATCGGGCTGCGCCTGGCCGACGTGGCCAAGGAGTCTTGGCTGTTGATCGTGGTCCCCATCCTGGCGGCCTTCTTCTTGAAAGATGGCCGGTCGTTCAGCGACGTTCTGCTGTCATCGATAAACTCGCGACCGCAACGGGAGTTTCTGCAAGGCGTGCTGGGCGATCTGAACCAGATGCTGGCCCACTTCATCCGCGCCCAACTGACGCTCGCGGCTTTGTCGATGGTAGCGTACAGCTCGTTCATGGGTCTGATGCGGGTGCCGTTCGCCCTGATGCTGGGCACGGCGGGTGGCATTATGGAATTCATTCCCGTGGTTGGCCCGCTGGTGGCGGGTTTGGTGATCATGGTGGTCGCCCTGCTGATGAGCTATGGCCATCCCCTGGCCTTGCTGGTGTTCCTGCTCGGCTGGCGTCTGATCCAGGACTACCTGGTCTCGCCCCGCATCATGGGCAAGAGCATGGAACTGCATCCCCTGGGAGCAATTTTCGGGGTGTTGGCTGGGGGAGAAATCGCAGGCGTGCTGGGAGTCTACCTCTCCATTCCGGTGATGGCGAGCCTGCGCATCGTATGGCGGCGCTGGCGCTTGTATGCAGAGAAAAAACGCTTCGGACCGCTCAATGAGTACTCGTTCGGGGCAGAAATTGTTCCCCGGGAGTAGCGAGAAACTCCGCGCTGCACCGGCTATTCGCCACCCGCTATTGACTGCTTCCTACGCCTACTCCGGCTTCAGCCTTCACCTTCCGCAAGAACTCGGCGGCGGCTTCAGGCAGAACCGTGTTGATGAACATCCCTGAGCCCAACTCAAACCCGGCCACCCGGGTCAAGCGCGGGATGATGCTGACATACCAATGGAAGTACCTCACCCCGACACACTCGGCGGGCGCGCTGCGAATGGTGAAATTGAAGTCTGGATCTTCGAGCCCGTAGTAGAGCTTGGCCAGGACCTCGCGCAAGGTGCGGGCCAGGTCCTGGATTTCGGCGGCGCTGATGTCCCCGAAGCTGGCCATGTGACGCCGCGGGTAGATATGGGTGCAGAACGGCGTGGCCGAGGCGAACAACTCCAGGGCCACGAAGTGCTCGGTGCTCATGACCACTCGCGTCTCTTCCTGCAGTTCTTCTTCAATCATCTGGCAAAACATGCATTCACCGTATTCGTCGTAATGGGCGAGCGCGTGCTGGAATCGGCCCCGCACCTGGTGTGAGATGACCGGGGTGGCGATCAATTGGGAATGCGGATGCTCGAGGCTGGTGCCGGCATCACGCCCGTGGTTCTTGAAGATGGTGAGGTGGGCAATGCGCGCATCGTGGCTGAGCGCGTCGTAACGGGTTTTGTATACGCGCAAGACGTCGGCGACGTGGTTGTCGCTCATCAGCGCCATGAACTGGGAGTGATCTGGGGTCTCAATGATCACGTCGTGGACACCAAAGCCATTGATGGTGCGACGCGAACGATGGATGGTCCGCGTCGGCTCCAGGTCCCGTGCCAGGGCCGCAAACCGGTTGGGCACAACCCGCACCTGCCAGTTGCCATTGGCGGGAGTGCGCAACACCTCGGGGGGAGTCTTGCTCTCGTTGCCCAGACAAAACGGGCAGGTCTCTACAAACGAGGCGACGGTTTTGATGGGCCGGTGAGTGACCAGATCTTCGGGGCGCTTGGCACGCTCGGTGGCGATGATGACCCATTCCTTGGTGAGAAAGTTCTGACGTAGCTCTGGCATATTGACTCCTTAGATTCCTCTATCGGCCTAAATGGAAAACGCTGTAGCCCCCTGGCCATCAACCCGCGCTGAAACTTCAATTTCCAACGTCAACGCGTGAAGGACGTTCTCACAACGCAGCCCTTACGCCATGCCCGAAGGCATGCCCTGATACGAGTCTCAATTGCCCACGGACTGCTAAGGAACACCCCCCTCAATTCAGCGTTTCCGCACTCTTCCACGGAACCAACCCCACGCCGGGCAGCTCACGGTCGCGCGTACCACCGTTGTTGTAGAATCCGAAACAATACCCATGCCAACGAAGACTCCTGTAGGAATCCTGGGCGCGACCGGCATCGTCGGACAGCGGTTTGTCCAGATGCTGGAGCGCCATCCCTGGTTCGAAGTAGCCTGGCTGGCAGCCTCTGACCGCTCCGAAGGACGCCGGTACGCGGACGCTGCGCGCTGGAAGCTGAGGACGCCAATCCCCGCCGCGGTCGCGGAGATGAGAGTTTCTCCTGCCCAGCCCGAAGGCGCGCCCAAGGTCATCTTTGCCGCTCTCGACGCGGCCATTGCCGCCGAACTGGAGCCGCGATTCGCCGCCGCCGGATGTGCCGTGGTGACCAATTCCAGCGCTCTGCGCATGCAGCGCGACGTTCCCCTGGTGATTCCCGAGGTCAACCCCGATCACATTCAACTGATCGAGTACCAGGACTGGCGCAGGAAATCGGGCGGCTTCGTAGTCACCAACCCGAACTGTTCCGCCATCGGGCTGGTCATGGCCCTGGCGCCATTGGAGCAGCGATTTGGCGTTGAGACTGTGATGGCTGTCACAATGCAGGCAGTCAGTGGTGCTGGCTATCCCGGCGTGGCCTCGCTCGACATCCTGGGCAATGTGATTCCCTACATCCCCAAAGAAGAAGAAAAGATGGAAGAGGAGACGCGCAAACTGCTGGGACGGCTGAACGGATCGGGGATTGTGCCCGCAGCCTTCGGCATGAGCGCGCAGTGCAACCGGGTGGCGGTGGAAGACGGGCACACCGAGTCGGTTTCGGTGAAGCTGAAGAAGAAAGCGCGGTCGGAGGAAATGATCGCGGCATGGAATGAATTCCGCAGCCTGCCGCAGGAATTGCAGTTGCCCAGCGCGCCCCACCAGCCCATCTGTTACACAACGTTGGTGGATCGTCCGCAGCCCAGGCTCGACGCGGATTGTGGGGTGGGCATGACAACCACGATCGGCCGGCTGCGTCCCTGTGGCGTCCTCGACTGGAAGTTTACCGTGCTGTCGCACAACGTGATTCGTGGAGCGGCAGGAGCGGCGCTGCTGAATGCAGAACTGCTGAAGGCGAAGGGATATCTCGGGTAATGAACACCTCCAGAGCGCCGAAGGACGCCGGCCGATGATCGTCATGAAATTCGGCGGCACCTCGGTCGAGGACGCCGCAGCGATCGAACGCGCCGCCGCCATCGTGAAGGGGCGGCTGCCGCAAAAGCCGGTGGTCGTGGTCAGCGCCATGGCCAAGGTGACAGACCAGTTGCTGGCCATGGGAAGCGCGGCTGGTGCAGGTGATCGCGAAACCGCGCTGAAGCTGGCGCGAAGCCTGCGCGAGCGCCACTACAACACCGCTGGCGAACTGCTGGGTACCGGCATTTTCACCCGGTTCCACAGTGAGCTTGAGGCTGACTTCGACAGCCTGGATGAGTTACTCCGCGGCATCACGGCGGTCGGCGAGCTGACGCCACGTACTTCCGATCTGGTGGCCGCTTATGGTGAGCTGCTTTCCAGCAAGCTTGCCACGGCGGCGTTTTCCGCGCGCGGCTTGGATGCGACCATGGTCGATTCGCGCGAGTGTATCGTCACCGACGGCACCCACACGCGGGCAACTCCGCTCTTTGAAGACACCAACCACCAACTTCGGGAAAGGCTGCAGCCTCTGCTGAATGCAGGCCGCGTGCCCGTCATGGGAGGGTTCATTGGTTCCACCAAGGCGGGGGTAACCACCACTATTGGGCGCGGCGGATCAGACTTCTCGGCCGCCATCGTGGGTGCAGGCCTGGGCGCGGAGCGAATCGAAATCTGGACCGATGTCGACGGCTTGATGACCACCGACCCGAATGTGTGCGCCGAGGCCAGACGGATCAAAGTGATCAGCTTTGATGAGGCGGCGGAACTCGCCTACTTCGGGGCCAAGGTGCTCCACCCGGCAACCGTTTTGCCCGCCGTCCGGAACAACATTCCTGTCTACATCCTGAATTCGCGAAATGCGGCTTGCGAGGGCACCCGGATCACGGCACGGGCACCCCATTGCCGGAATTTCTTCAAGGCGATTGCTGCCAAGAAACGCATCACCATCGTGGATGTGGCGGCCCCGCGCATGCTGCTGGCCCACGGTTTTCTTAAGGCGATCTTTGAAGCCTTCGATCGTCACCGCGTGCCAGTGGACGTAGTCTCCACCTCCGAGGTCAGCGTGTCGCTCACCGTAGATTCGAACGAGTCCATTCCCGCCCTGGCGGCGGATCTCGCAAAACTGGCGGACGTGAAGTATGAAGGCCGCAAGGCCATCGTGTGCCTGGTGGGAGAGAACCTGCGGGAGACCCCGGGAATCGCCGCACGGGTGTTCAGCGAGTTACAGGACGTAAAAATCCGCATGATTTCGCAGGGTGCGTCGGAGATTAACCTGACGTTCGTGATCGAGGAAGACGCGGTACCCGAGGTGGTGCGGCGCCTGCACAAGACTTTTTTCTCGGACGTGGATCCGGAAGTGTTCGCGTAGAACCATCTTAAGACTTTATGAACATACTGGTTCTCGGACGTGGCAAGACGGGGTTGCTGGTGGCGGAGGTAGGCTCACAGCGAGGCCACGCGGTGACAGCCGTCGGCAGCGCCGACAATCCGCAGGGAGCGGCACTGACCGCTGCGCGGCTCGGCGGAGTTGACGTAGTCATCGACTTCACTACCCCCCGGGCAGTTTCCGAGAACATTGCAGCTTGCGTTCGTGCCGGAAAGAACATGGTAGTGGGCACAACCGGCTGGTACGGTGAAATCCCCAAGATCCGAGCCTTGGTCGAGCAGAGCGGCACGGGATTTCTGTATGCGGCGAATTTTTCCATCGGCGTGAACCTGTTTTTCGAAATCGCGCGAACTTCGGCCGCCGCGCTTCGCCATCAGTATTTTGGACAGATTTTCGAGCGCCACCATGCCCAGAAAAAAGACGCTCCCTCGGGCACCGCCGTGGCGCTACAGAGGATTGTCATGGACGCCTCCGGGACCGAGTTGGAGATCACATCCTTCCGCGAAGGCGACGTCGTGGGGATGCACGAACTGGTGATGGATTCCCCCAACGACACGATTTATCTGTGCCACGACGCCAAGTCGCGACGCGGGTTTGCCGAGGGCGCGGTACGGGCGGCCGAGTGGCTGGCGGGCAAGAGGGGTTTTTTTGATTTCAAGGATGTGTGGCGGGAAATGTAGGTGGTCAGGTCGCGGCTGGCAGGTCGCAGGTCGCTGACTGCTGACAACTAGCTACTGACTACCGTTTTTGCGTTATCTTATTACGATGCAACTCCGTGGATGTGGTACCGCCTTAGTTACGCCCTTTCATCAGGACGGCTCCATTGATCAGGCCGCCTTGCGCAACCTGGTGGCATGGCAGGTAGAGTCGGGAATTGATTTCCTGGTTCCCTGCGGCACCACCGGCGAAACCCCCACCCTTTCGCATGACGAGTGGCGGCAGGTAATCGAAACGACGGTGGAAGTGGTGGCCGGTCGCGTGCCCATTTTGGCCGGAGCCACTTCGAACTCGACCCACGATGCGGTCGAGAAAGGGAAAGAAGTCGCCGCCTTGCCGGGAGTGAACGCGATTCTTACCGCGTCGCCCTACTACAACAAGCCAACGCAGGAAGGACAGTACCGTCATTTCCGCGCGATTGCGGAAGCGGTCGATAAACCAATCATCCTGTACAACGTCCCCGGGCGCACCGGCGCGAACATCGAACCGGCGACCCTGGCGCGGCTGGCGGAAGTACCTAACATCGCTGGAGTGAAAGAAGCCAGCGGCAACATGACCCAGATCGCGGAGGTCTGCAACGCCGTGCCGGAGCATTTCCTGGTCTTCTCCGGCGACGATGCCATTACCCTGCCGGTAATCGCCCTGGGCGGTGTAGGCATTATTTCGGTAGCTTCGAACGAGATTCCGCACGAGATGGCGGAGATGACGCGGGCGGCGCTCGCGAACGATTGGGACACCGCGCGGCGCATTCACCGCAAGTATCTGGCGCTGATGCAGGCCAACTTCATCGAATCCAATCCGCTGCCGGTCAAGGCAGTGCTGGCCATGATGGGCAAGATCGAAGAAGTCTACCGTCTGCCGTTGTTGCCCATGCGTCGCGACACCCGATCGAAGTTGCAGAAAGTAGTCACCGAGGCCGGCATAGTGACCAAGCCCTCGACTCCAGCCGCGGATGCGGTGGAGTTCTACATCTATGAGAACTGGCTGGCGGGGCCGCACAAGATCGTTTTGCACCGTTCCACCTGCGGGCAGTGCAATCACGGGAAGGGGCGTCCCTCGGGACACGATGCCAACCACGCGCGCTGGCACGGCCCGTACGCCACGCTCTCGGAGATGCGCGAAGTCGCGCACGGCATGCCCAACGTGCTGATCCGGAGCGAGTGCAAGTGCATCTAGGAATGCAAAAGTAAAAAATCAGAATGCAGAAGTAAGAAATCACGCGAGCATCCCTATGATCGTCTTACTTCTGCATTCTGAGTTCTGACTTCCGCATTTCCTTTATACTTCCCTTCGCATGCATCCCCTGCAAACTGCCATAGAGCGCCTGGCCTCCCTGGGTGAGGTTGAGCGGAACCCGGAAGCACGGAAAGTGTTTCTCGAATTTCGCGAGGAACTGACCCAGGGCAAGATTCGCGCGGCAGAAAAGGTCGATAGCCAGTGGGTGGTCAATCCCTGGGTGAAACAGGGTATCCTGCTGGGATTCCGGTTGGGCGAACTGCGCGAGACCGGCGACCCAGCCAGCCTGTCGTTCGTCGACAAGGACACCTTCCCTGCCCGGCATTTTGCCGTCGCCGACCGGGTGCGCGTGGTGCCGGGAGGATCGTCGGTTCGGTTGGGCGCGTACGTGGCGCCCACGGTCATCTGCATGCCGCCGATGTTCATCAACGTGGGCGCATACGTAGACGAGGGCACCATGGTGGATTCGCATGCCCTGGTAGGTTCTTGCGCGCAGGTGGGAAAGCGCGTCCACCTGAGCGCTGCTGCCCAGATTGGCGGGGTACTGGAGCCCATCAATGCCGCTCCGGTCGTCATCGAGGACGATGTGCTGGTCGGCGGCAACTGCGGCGTTTATGAAGGCACGCTGGTGCGGGCGCGCGCCGTGCTGGGCGCCGGTACTATCCTGACCCGGTCGACCCCGTTGTATGACATCGTCCGCGGACAGGTGTATCGGGCCACCACGGAAAAGCCGATCGAGGTCCCGGAGAACGCGGTGGTGGTGCCGGGTTCGCGAGCCGTAAGCAAGGGCCAGGCTGCGGAATGGAATCTGTCGCTGTACACCCCGGTGATCGTGAAATATCGGGACGAGAAGACCGATCGCGGGATCGAGTTGGAGGAATGGCTGCGGTAGATTTTCCGTAGCGCCGGCGACCCGCCGGCGCTACGGTACGTCTACTTGCAACTCGCTGCCGCGCAGCGCCACTCGAATCTGCGAGAGCGTATTGACTACTGCATCCGCAGCTTGCAGGGTTGCTACCGCATAGGTACTTGGTAGAGCAATTACCTTCATCCCTCCAGCGTGTCCAGCCTCGATGCCCGCGGGGGTGTCTTCGATCACCAGGCACTCTTCAGGGCTCATGCCGAGCAACCGCGCCCCCTTGAGATACGGTTCGGGATCAGGCTTCCCGTTTACCACGTCGTCGGCTGTCACCAGCACGTCAGGGATGGGTAGACGGCCCAACCGGAGGCGCGAGGTGGCCAGATGCCGAGTGCCAGATGTGACTACGCACCAGCATCCTGCGGGAATGGCTTGCAGCAACGCGGCAGCCCCGGGCATCACCGTGACTCCATCCGTGTCTGCGGCCTCGCGGGTCTCCAGCATGCGGGCTTCTTCTTCGGCGGCAAGGTGCGGTGCCAACAAGCGAACCGTCTCCGCGGTACGGCGGCCGTGGGCAATCTCGAGGAGTTTCTCCGGATCAATCCCGTTGTCTTTCGCCCAGATGCGCCACTGCCGGGTGACCGAACGCGTCGAATCGACGAGGACGCCGTCGAGATCGAAGAGGATGGCGGAACAATAAAATGTCGGCATCGAAAACAAAACCTCTCACCACAGAGGACACGGAAGACCCAGAGGAATGCTGAGCTTCCCTTGGGGTTAGGGCAACAACTTCGTTGAAGCTTCAACGCCTGGTATGGCTGCCTGATCGGCAATCATGCGGTTGCGCGCTTGGAGGTGCCGCTGGCGGAAGTGGGCTTGGGCGCGCTGGCCCCAGGCCCGCACGAAGTAGTAGTTCAGTCCGGCGCCGATCAGCGAACTGGCAATCGGGATCATGCGTCCTGACCACTTCTCCACCACTTCCCCGCTGGCCTGTGCCGCAATGCGCTGGATGACTTTCGGGACGAACTTGTTCACCACTTCTTTTTCCAGCAACTCGCGGCTGATGTCCACGCCCGCGGCGCTGGCGGCGGCAATCCAGAGTTCCGCGGTTTCCTCGTCGGTGTTGTACTCGAAACCGTAAAGCAGGCTGAGTTTCTGCACCGTGCGCAAGGTAATGCCCGCCAGGATGCTGAGATCGGGCACGACGGTCATGATGCCGCCGAGGCCGAGCCCCGCACCTTCGGCAGCGGCCATCTTCATGGCGCCGTGGATGATGTGCGCCGCGATATCGTCCAACGTAACCAGCTCGACGGTATAGGCCCCGTGAAACGTAGTGACCGGGAGGCCATAGGCGGCACGCAGTTGCAGAAGGAACCTGGCAGGATCGACTCTCACGGTTTCGTACGCGCGCTGAAAGCCGCGCCGCACCGAATCTTCGACGCGGCGGCGGAGCCAGGATTTTCGTGTGAGGTCGGCCATCTAAGAAGACCTTACCGCAGGTGGGTGGCTGGTAGCTAGTGGCTGGGGGCTGGGCACCGAGATTGAGACATCAGCCAGCAGCCCGCCATAGACAGCGCCGGATGCGGATCGCTGGCTGGCTCGGTACTCGGTACCCGGTACTCGCTCTTACTGTGCTAGCATCAATGTTCCCGATGCCAACTGGAAAACTGCATATCGTGCCCTTGGGCGGCCTGGGCGAGTTCGGAATGAACTGCATGGCCGTCCGCTGGGGCGATGACATTATCGTCATCGACGCCGGCCTGATGTTCCCCGAAGCCGAACTGCTCGGGGTCGACATTGTTGTCCCTGACATCTCTTACCTGATCGAGAACCGCCACCGGGTGAAGGCCATCGTTCTCACCCACGGCCATGAGGACCACATCGGCGCGTTGCCGTGGATTCTCTCGGAACTGAACGTGCCGGTCTGGGGCACCGAATTCACGCTGGCATACGTGGAAGACAAACTGGAAGAGCACGAACTGCTCAACGACGCCGACCTACGCGAGATTCGGCCGGGAGAGCGGTTCAAGGTGGGACCGTTCACCATTCATCCCATCCAGGTCACGCACAGCCTGGTGGATTGCGTGGCGCTGGCGGTGCACACCCCGCTGGGCGTCATCCTTCATACCGGCGACTTCAAAGTCGATCCCACGCCCACGGACAACCGGCTGTTCGACCTGCACGCGTTCGCGGAGTACGGCAAGGAAGGCGTGCTGGCCCTGTTCCAGGATTCAACCAACGTGGAGCGCAAGGGCTACACGCCCAGTGAACGCGCGGTGCGGCGAAAGTTCGATGAGGTGTTTGCGCGCACCCAGCGGCGGCTGTTCATCTCCTGTTTCTCGTCGTCCATCCACCGCATCAAGCTGTCGGTGGAACTGGCCTGGGAACATGGGCGCAAGGTGGCGTTCATCGGGCGTTCGATGAACAGTTCGGCGGAGATCGCTGAAGACCTGGGCTATATCGAGATTCCGGAAGGGCTGCTGATTCATCCCGGCGAGATGAAAAACTACCCGCCGGAAAAAGTCTGCGTCATGATCAGCGGGACCCAGGGCGAGCCCATGTCGGCGCTGTCGCGGGCCGCGGTGGACAATCACAAGCACGCCAAAATCGAGAAGGGCGACACCGTGATGCTGTCGTCGCGCATCATTCCCGGGAATGAGAAGGCGATTTACCGCATGGTCGATCACCTGTTCCGGCGCGAAGCGCACGTCATCTATGAAGATGGTAGCTCGCCACCGGTACACGTCAGCGGGCACGCCAGCCAGGAAGAACTGAAGCTCATCATCAACCTGGTGAAGCCGAAGTATTTCATCCCGATACACGGGGAATACCGGCAATTGAAGCTGCACGCTGAGATGGCCGGGGCCATGCGCGGCTCGGTAGGCAACGTCATCCTGCTGGAAAGTGGCGACGTGCTCGAGTTCGACGAACTCGGCACCCGCAAGGTGGGGCGGGTCAATGTGGGCCGGGTGTGCATCGATTCGGGTTCGCGCACCGACGTGGTCGAGGACCTGATTATCAAGGACCGCCGCCACATCAGCGAGGACGGCATCGTGCTGCCGATCATTGCCATCAACAAGCTCACGGGCCGGGTGGAGACTGCGCCCGAGATCGTGACCCGTGGATTCGCGCCGGGCGAAGACGGCTTTATGGATGGGGCAAGGCAAATCGTGACCCAAACGCTGGACATCTCCAGCGACGAGGAAAAAGCTGACTACGGCGTGATCAAGGAAAAGATTCGAGCGGACCTGAAGCGGTACATATCCAAGCAGACCCAGAAACGTCCGCTGATCATGCCGGTGATTTTGGAGATTTGATTCATTCTGAGTGGGCGCTCAACCCACTAAGAATCTACTTTTCCTTGGCGCCAGCGAACAGCAGGTCCTTCGCTACGCTCAGGATGACAAATCTAGGGGGGCGACAATCGTAACACTCAATGACATCCGCGAAGCCCAGGCTCGCCTGCGCGGCGTGGCCCTGCGCACCGACCTGGTCGAGTTCCCACTTCACGAGCCGGGGGCGGCTGGCCGCCATCTTTTCCTCAAACCCGAGAATCAGCAACCCATTGGAGCATTCAAGCTGCGCGGGGCTTACAACAAGATTGCCACGCTCACGGAGGACGAACGCCGCCGTGGAGTAATCTCCTATTCCAGCGGGAATCACGCGCAGGGCGTGGCGTACGCAGCGCGAGCGCTGGGAGTGAAGGCAGTGATCGTCATGCCCAAGAATGCTCCGGAGATCAAACTTAAGGCCACCGCGGCGCTGGGTGCCGACATTGTGCTCGTGGGTCCGGGAAGCGATGAACGCAAGTTAAGAGCAGAAGAATTGTCGGCGCAACAGGGATACGTGATTGTGCCTCCGTACAACGACGAGAAGATCATTGCCGGCCAGGGCACGATGGGCCTGGAGATACTGGAAGACCTGCCCGAGGTGGAAACCGTCCTGGTGCCGGTGGGCGGCGGCGGCATGATCAGCGGCGTGGCAACCGCCATCAAGCTGACCAAGCCCACGGTGAAAGTGATTGGAGTAGAGCCGGCACTAGCCGCCGACGCCCAGGCCAGCCTGCGGGCGGGCAAGATCGTCGAGTTTTCGGCGGAGCAAGTAACTACCACGCTGGCGGACGGACTGCGCACCCAGAGCATTGGCCCGATCAACTTCGAGCACATGCAGCGCTACGTTGACGACATCGTGGCGGTCAGCGAAGATGAAATCCGCGAGACTATGCGGCGACTGGCGCAGAATCCCAAGACCGTGGCGGAGCCCAGCGGTGCGGTAGCGGTGGCCGGGTTCATCTTCCACCGCAAGCAACTGCCGCGGACCGCGGTGAACGTCGCCGTGGTCAGCGGAGGAAATATCGAGCCGCAGATGTTGGCGGAAATCAGGAAGTAGGGGTGGCGGAGTTTCTTTCGTTTCGGGCCGCTGCCGGAGTGCTTGCCGATGATTGCACTACGAATCTTTCCTTTTCGAACGCGAAACCATCGTGGCCGGCGGGACGCCGCCGCTACCAAAGCAATTCTGATTGGGATCTTGAGCCTTCTGCTGCTGCCGACGGCGTTTGCGGCGGAGCGGGGGGCCATGATGCGGGTGGCCAATATCTACCTAAATCCGGATTCCACTTCGGCCAAGCTGGGCGAGGTTGAGCGCGGACGTGAAGTGATCATTCTGGAAAACGGCCACGACTGGCTGCACGTCGAAGCCAACATCACGGAAGAACGCACCATCACCGGATGGATCCTGAACCAGGGGGTGGTGGGAGCGTCCACCCCGAACGGCGACAAGATCCTCTATGGCGAAGCCGCCGACTCCGAAGATCAGGCCAGCCAGCGGCGGGGTCGCCGTGGCGCAGCGCAAGATGCCATGCGGCTTTACTACCGGGTTGCGGACTACTTCCCCAGTTCCCCGTTGGCGGGGGAAGCCATGTACCGCTCGGCCGACATCCGCTGGCAGATTGAGAAAGCGGATGTGAGCACGCGTCCGTCGGCGAAAGAGCAGGATGCTTACCTGCGCGAGGGCATGGACGAGCACTTCATGAAAGAAGTCATGAAAAAGTTTGCCGGCACGAAGTGGGCCGATATGGCGGCGTTCGAGTTGATCGACAACAAGCTGTGCGGCGACTGGCAGGGTGCTTCGAAGTGTCCCGAGAAAGAGGCCGAGATCTACGAAAAGTACGCCAGCGAGCGCTCGCAGTCTCCCAAGGCGGCGGAAGCGCTCTACGATGCGGCCTGGCGCAAGTCCGCGCTGATTGAGATCTACAAGACCGAAGATCAGCAGAAGAAGTCGGGGGAATCCAAAATCAAGGCGACGGCCCTGGCCCAGAAAGTGGTCGCTCAATATCCGCAAAGCGACTGGGCCGCACGCGCGGAACGGCTGCTCTACCTGATGCAGCAGGGCATACCAACCTACGGAAATACCATCCAGTAACCGGCCGGGTTCTTGAACAGGTCCCTCGCCCTAAAGCGGCGGAATTTCTGCGATACTCTCCCTACTCACCCTCTGGAGGAAGCTTGAACGATTATTTGCTCTCTGTGGTCCTCGGCATCATCGAGGGCCTTACCGAATTCTTGCCGGTCAGTTCGACTGCGCATTTGCGCATTGCGGAAGCGCTGTTTCACATCAGCCTGGGCGATGGTTACTGGAAGATGTACACCATCGTCATCCAGTTGGGCGCCATCCTGTGCCTACCGGTGTACTTCCGCGAGCGTATCGCAAAGTTTCTTTCCACCTTTCCCGGCGGCGAGGAGGGGGATCGCACCCTGCTGACTCATCCTTTGGGCCTGACTGTGGTGGCGTTCGTGGTGACGGCCATTCCAGCGTTCTTGCTGACCAAGATCATTGGCAAGAACCTGGAGAACCTCACCGTCATGGGCTGCTCGCTAGTGGTGGGCGGCGTGGTGATGTGGATTGTGGATGCGATGAACGCCAAGGCCGAGGCTGCCGGGCCGACTGCCCCCGTTACTCGCATTCATACCTGGAAGATGGAGGCCATGAGCCTGGGCCAGGCCATCTGGATCGGCGCCTGCCAGATTCTTTCGGCGGTGTTTCCGGGGACGTCTCGCTCCATGTCAACCATCGCCGCGGGACAGCTTGCGGGGATGTCGCGGGCCTCGGCGCTGGAGTTTTCGTTCTTCCTGTCGATGCCCACCATGGTGGTGGCCACTTGCTACGACTTGCTCAAATCGCTAACGGGAAAAGGCGAGAACCCGATTGGCGTGTCTCAAATCGATAGCCACGGATGGGTGCTGCTGGCCATCGGTTTTGTGGTTTCCTTCATCGTTGCGTACGCCTCTGTGGCATGGTTTATGGCCTGGGTGCGGAAACGCGGATTTGTGCCATTTGCGGCTTACCGCATCATCGTGGGAGCGCTGGTACTGGTATATGCCTCAAAGCTAGCCGGATAGATCGTAGCGCCGGCACCCTGCCGGCTGTCGGGCGGGCGGCCCGCCGGCGCTACCAGAACTAACTCGATACCGCCCCTGAATTCCCTGATTGTCGGCCCGCCAAGTTCTTGACATAATTGTCTGGCTCTGGCGTACGACGGGTCGAGCGGGAGTTTTGTCTCCTGCGCCGTCGGCAATGCGCCTAATGAAGTACATATCTCAGATCTTCTCCCCGACCAACAACCGCCGGCTCAATGAGCTGATTGGGTTCCTGTTGTGCGTCTCCGCGCTCCTCCTTTTTCTTGCACTGGCCTCATACTCGCCGCTGGATCCCTCGCTCAACAGCGCTTCCGTGCTGACCGGTTCGCGGGCAGCCCGCAACTGGATCGGGGTGGTGGGCGCACTGGTTTCGGACCTGACGCTGCAGTTCTTTGGCATCGGAGCCTTCCTAGTGCCGGTCTTCCCTGCGGTGCTGGGCACACGCTGGTTCCGTTCGCGCAAGGTGGTTTCCCCGGTCGCCAAGTCGCTGGGCGGCCTCTGGCTGGTGATGTTCGTCCCCGCCCTGCTGGCGCTCTTACCGGGACACGTGCGCTGGCTGGGCGCAATTCCGATTGAAGGTTTGCTGGGACGTATTCTCGGCGATTTCCTCATCCACTACTTCAACCTGGCCGGGGCTTATATCGTCTGTGCCAGCGTGTTGGCAGTCGCGCTGTACTTGTCCACTGCTTTCTCGTTCTCCTCGCTGCAGGTGTGGGCGCCGACTCGTTTTGCGTTCGTGCTGGCGTTGTGGGACCGCTATAAAGACTGGCAGGATGAGCGCGCCAAGCAGCGGGCCCAGAAAGATCTGGAGCAGCGCCGCGCTGCCCGGCCCATGGTCACCGCGCAACTGGTTCCTGCCCGGCCCATGGCCGCGCCGCCTCCGCCCGCAATGCGCGTACCCGAGCCGGTTCGGACCGGCATTGAACGGATGACCCTCGACGAGCGTGTGGCAGAACCGGTGACCCAGCCGGGCGAAGTGGCGCCCGACCCCGAGGTTACGGAGCGAGCCGACAGCGGCCAGAAGGCCAAGACCACCCTGCCGCGGATTGCCGGCGGTTACAAAATGCCTTCCAGCAGCCTGTTGCACCGGCCAGATGAGCAGCGGGCGATTGATGCCGACGAGCTTAAAATCCTGGCGCAGGTGCTTACCGAGAAATATGCTGAGTTCGAAGTCCACGGCCAGGTGACGCAGATCAATCCCGGTCCGGTGGTGACTACGTTCGAATTCAAGCCCGAGGCCGGCATCAAGTACAGCCGCATCACCAACCTGACCGACGATCTCTGCCTGGCGCTGAAAGCCGAGAGCATCCTGATTGAGCGCATGGCGGGAAAATCCACCGTGGGCATCCAGGTACCCAACCGCGAGCGCGAGATTATCTGGCTGCGGGAGAACATCGAGTCGCAGGAGTTCATGGGGTCGAAGTCCAAGCTCACGCTGGCGCTGGGCAAGGACATCAATGGCCGCATCGTGACCGCCGACCTCAACGGCATGCCGCACCTGCTGATCGCTGGCTCGACCGGCGCGGGCAAGAGCGTGGCCATCAACGCCATGATCATGTCCATCCTGTACAAGGCGACGCCCGACCAGGTGCGCCTGATCCTGGTGGACCCCAAGCGGTTGGAGTTGGGTAACTACGAAGGCGTGCCACACCTTTACACGCCCATCATCACCGAACCCAAGCTGGCCGCGAACGCGTTGCGCAATGCGGTGCGGGAGATGGAGCGCCGGTTGAAGCTGCTGGCCGAAAAAGGCGTGCGCAATATCGACCAGTACAACAAGCTGTTCGATGAGGAATCCACGCGCAGCTTGTTCGGCGAGGACTCCGAGGACCGGCCGTTGCCGTACATCGTCATCATCATCGACGAATTGGCCGACCTGATGATGCTCGATTCCGGCAACGTAGAAGAGTCGGTCACGCGCCTGGCACAGATGGCGCGGGCGGTCGGCATTCACCTGGTGCTGGCCACGCAACGGCCTTCGGTGGACGTGATCACCGGGCTGATCAAGGCCAACTTCCCGGCGCGGATGTCGTTCCGCGTAGCCACCAAGGTGGACTCCCGCACCATCCTCGACGCCAACGGTGCAGAGGCCCTGCTCGGCCGCGGCGACATGCTCTACCTGCCCTCGGGTTCAGCCCGTGTGCACCGCTTGCACGCGCCGTTTGTCACGGAGAAAGAAATTGCTGCAGTGGTGGAGTTCTGGCGGTCCCAAGGCACCGCCGAGTACAAAGAGGAATTCCTGCAGGCGCCGAAGGACGAACGTGAGCCCGGCGAACCGGGCGCGGCGGGCGAAGATGGCGAGGCGGAGAACGATCCCTTGTTCAACGACGCGGTACGGCTGGTAATCGAATTCGGCAAAGCTTCCACTTCCCTGCTGCAGCGGCGGTTGCGCATCGGCTACGGGCGCGCTGCGCACCTGATCGATCTGATGGAGCGCGATGGCATTGTGGGCGCGGCGGATGGTCCTAAACCACGAGAGGTGCTGAAGCGTCCAAGCTGGCTGGCGGAAGTAGAAGAGTCGATGCGTTAAAAAACAGCGGCAAGTGGTGAGTACTGACCACTTGCCGCTGACTACTGTTTTCACTGACCACTTTCCTTAGAAGCGGAACAACGCTCCCGTCGAAATCCGGACGTTGTTCTTGTCACTGAACCCGTTGAAGCGGGTTACCATCCAGTCCACTTGTGCTACGCGGAACGCAAGCTTCTTGTTGCCCGCGTCGATGCCGCCGCCGAACAGCATGGCAAAACCGCTATCGCCGAACCCGCCGGCCGAAGCGTGCGCGCCGCCGAACAGGGCATGGGCAAACGGGGAAATCATCCCCTTATGCGTGGAGACGACCGGGCCGCCCGTGTAGGTGTAGAAGCTCGAGCCCGTGCCGTAAGCGCCGCTAAAGTCGCCCTGGACGCCCACCCACCGGGTGATATACATAGTGGCGCTGCCGTTAAAGCCATTACCGTTCCAGCCGTCTAAGCGGGTGTACTGGTAACCGCCGAACACTTCCGGCTTCGGCGTTTCCTGCGCAAACCCTGTGATTGCGACTACGCAAACAAACAGGGCTAGAGCGATATACTTCTTCATCGTGGCACTCCTGCATTTTAGATTTGCACCCCTTGCCCATACGCGCAGGCATTCGTCGCCAGACTCTGCTTGATCAGGGCACTGGCCCCGTTCGAGGTGCAAAGACTGAGTCTCAGGTGCTGAGTGATAGTCGAAATCATGTGGCGAAATGCAGCAAGTGACTGAAGACGAGGGACGAATTTCTACCTTTCGTAATGTTAGACACCCCTCCCAAGACAAGGCTAAAGCATTAATTATCAATAGTTTAGTAATAGGTGCTTGATAACACGGATAGTTTCGTGTTGCCCCGCTTGGCCGCGAGAGTAAAATTCCCCGTCTTTATTTCATCATCTTCAAGAGACCCAACAATTTTGGACATTGCCTTCTATGTCGCGCTGCTGGCGGCCCTTCTGTTTGGCCCCTGGATACTGTTGTGGCGCAGTCACATCAGGCGTAAGCGAGAGCGCGAGGAGGACCAAGCTCGCTGGGGAGAGTTGACCCGGCGGGTTCATGCGCTCGAGAGGTCAGTTGAGCAATTCAAAGCTTTCCCCCGGTCTGCTCCGGTGGCAGCCGCTGCTCCGGTTACAGAGGTTGCCAAACCCGCTCCCGCGCCAATCCCGCCGGCACCGCCAGTGCCGCAACCTAGCCCCGCTGAAGCCGCGGCAACCGCTTGGGTCAGAGGCGTTGAGGTTCCAGCTGCGCTTTCGGCTCCGCCACCCGCGACCGTCTCCGCTCCGCCAGCCGCTCCGCCGGCCCCGCCTAGCTTTACCACTGCGGAACCGTCGCCATCACTGGTCGAACGGTTCAAGTCCGCGCTCGATGTCGAAGAAACACTGGGCACAGACTGGCTGAACAAACTGGGCATCGTCATTCTGGTGCTCGGCGTCGCTTTCTTCCTTGCCTACCAGTTGAAGACGCTAGGCCCGGGAGGCAAGGTGCTGGTGGGATACGTAGTCAGCGCTGTGATGCTGGGTATTGGCATCTGGTCCGAGCGGCATGATCGCTACCGCATCCTGGCACGGGCTGGAATTGGCGGTGGCTGGGCGCTTCTGTTCTTTACGACCTACGCGATGTACCACGTGCCTGCGGCACAGGTGCTGTCGTCGCCGGTTGTGGACCTCGTCTTAATGCTCATCGTGGCCGCGGCGATGGTGTGGCACACGCTGCGCTACCGCTCGCAGGTGGTCACCGGGTTAGCGTTCCTGCTGGCTTTCCTGACCGTCACCGTCAGCCATTCCGACGTGTACAGTCTGGTCGCCGGTGGAGTGCTGGCCACCGGGTTGGTGGTCATCGTCGGACGCATGCAGTGGTTCGAGCTGGAAATCTTCGGCATCCTGGCCAGCTATCTCAATCACTACCTGTGGTTGCGGCCGATCATTGAACCCATGCAGGGGCACCGGCGTCCCTTCCCAGAGTTTGTGGCCAGCGCCGCCATCTTGCTGCTCTACTGGGTCATCTTCCGGGTGTCGTACGTTTGGCGACAGCCGAGCCAGCCCCGGCAAGAGCACATCTCGACCGCGGCCGCCTTGCTGAATACGGCTTTGCTGCTGGCACTGTTCAAGTACCAATCGACCCATCCGGAGTGGGCATTCTGGGCGCTGCTGGCGATTGGCGCGGTTGAAACCGCCCTGGGACAGTTCCCGGTCATGCGTCGCCGCCGCAACGCGGTGATCGTGCTATCGACCCTGGGCGTGGTCCTGCTGGTTGCGGCCTTCCCCTTCCGTTATTCCGGGGCGCGGCTCTCCGTACTATGGCTGCTCGAAGCCGAGGCCCTGCTGCTGATCGGCGTATGGACGCGCGAGGTTGTCTTCCGCCGGCTGGGGGTGCTGGCCAGTGCGCTGGTGGCCGGCCAGATGATCAGCTTTGATGCCGCAGAAATATTCGGCCGGCGTATGGATGGCGCTGACCTGCATAGCGATTTCCGCGTGGCGCTCATGTTCCTGGTGGCCGCGCTGGTGTTTTATGCCGACGCCCATTGGGTGTTCCGGCGCTGGGGAGATTTGTTTACCGCCGAGTGGGACAGGCGGCTCATGCAGCGGCTGTCGTATGTCGCCGCCGTCATGGCATTCATCGCGGCGTGGTGCGCTTATCCGGAAGTCTGGACAGTAGTGGCATGGGGCGCGCTTGGCCTGGCGCTCACGACCGCGGGACGTCGTTGGGGAATTGCTGATCTGTTGTATCAAGCGAACGGCGTTGCCATTGCCTCAGTCGTTCGAACATTGGCGGTCAATCTGGAGAGCACAGACACGTATCACGGCGTTTCCCTGCGCCTGGTCACCATCTCGCTGGTGGCTTTGATTTTGTACGTTACTTCGCCCTGGACCTGGCCCGGCGATCGCGGGCAAAAGGTTGCCCTGGGCCCACGTGCCTTTGCCGCGCCCGCCCTGGCGGCCGGAGCCTACACCTGGGCAGCCTCCTTCCTTCTGTCTCTGCTCGCCTGGTACGAATTGCGGCCCGTCGGGGTGGCGGTGGCGTGGATGCTCGGTGGATTGGTGCTGTGTGAACTGGGTCTGGCGCGCAAATCGCTGGCACTCAGGTTACAGGCCTATGTAGCCTTCGTAGCCAGTTTCTCGCGAATTTTCTTCGTCAACCTGAACGCATCTGGAAATCCCGGCGAGGTGAGCCCACGCTTCTACACCGTGGTGCCGCTGGCCCTGGCGTTCTTCTACAGCTATTGGCGGCTCCGAGACGACAGCGAAAGCCTGTTTCCCCTCGAGCGCAAGCTGCGAGTGGCGGATTTTTGCTGTTACCTGGGCACGATCACCCTTGCTGCCCTAATGCGATTTGAGATTGCCGCAGACTGGGTAGCGGCAGCCTGGTCGGCACTGGCGTTCGCGCTGTTGGCAGTGGCATGGAGAAGCGCCCGCCGAACTTTTCTGCACCAGGGGTTGTTGGTAGTCGCGGCGGTTCTGTTCCGCACCGGGTTGCACAACTTCTACCAGCGGAGCTACTTCCCCCCCGCCTCCAGATGGGAGAGTCGCTTCGTCACCGTTGGGGTCGTGGTAGGTCTGCTGTTTGCCGTATTGCCGATCGCGTTTCAACTGCGCCGAAAAGACAAGTCCGGCGCCAAGACGGGTTTGGTGCGGCTGCTGCAGTCAGTTGGACGTCGTCCCGAACAGGTTGTTTTCTTCGTCGCCGTCGGCCTGCTGACCGTGCTGCTGGCACTGGAGATGCGACACGGCATGGTCACGCTATCCTGGGGATTAGAAGGCGTAGGGATTTTCCTGCTGGCACTGTGGCTGGGGGAGCGCAGCTTCCGTGTGTCGGGCCTGGGCTTGTTGCTGCTGTGTGTAGGCAGGATCCTGGTGGTGGATGTGTGGCGTTTGAACCCGCGGGACCGTTACCTGACATTTATCGTACTCGGAGGCGCGCTGTTGCTGGTGTCGTTCCTATACACGCGGAACCGGGAGGCCTTGCGGCAATACTTATGACGCGCTGGATTGCATTCACGGGAATCGTGTTGCTGGGCGTCGCCGCCATCGTGGTAAGCGAACGGCGCAAGGTCGATGTGTCCGTCAGTGCGGACGCGCTCCTGTACCTGGTGGCCGACACCGAGCAGGAACTCACTCGCATGCCGGTACAGTTCACGCGGCTCTCGGATGCGGAGGAAATCGCGATTGGCAACGAGATCGCGCGTGGGAATGAGCGGGAAGGCGACAAGAATCCCGAAACCACCGCGATCGAGAAGTACCTGACCCAGGTCGGCACCCGGGTAGCAGCCAACGCACATCGCAAGCTACCCTACAAGTTCCACTATATTCCTGACGACAACTTCGTCAACGCGTTCGCGCTGCCCGGCGGACATGTGTACGTTGGCGCTGGCCTGATGGGACTGATGGACAGCGAGGACGAACTGGCTGCGGTGGTCGGACACGAGATCGAGCACATCGATCATTATCACTGCGCTGAACGCGTTCAACTGGAGCAGGCGCTGCACAAGATTCCGTTGGGCGGGCTCATTGGGATGCCGATGGAAGTGTTTGAGGCGGGCTACAGCAAAGACCAGGAGCTTGAAGCTGACGCCGAAGGCACGCGCCTGGCAGTGACTGCCGGATACTCTGCAAACGGCGCCATTCGCATGTTTGAAACTTTCCAGCGCCTGTTTGACGAATACCAGGCACGCGCCAGCAACCCAGGAGAAGAGTTGTCGCAGGTAGCGCAGGAAACAATGGAAGGGTATTTCCGGTCACATCCTCTGCCGCGTGAGCGGATTGCTCGAGTGCAGGCCATGATCGCCGCCGCCAACTGGCAACCGCGGCCAGAACGCGACCTGGGCGTAGCGTTTATCTTCATGACCAACCGGGCATTGACGCTGCTGCACGCTCACAAGTATCCGCAGGCCCAGCAACTCGCGACCCGTTCGCTGCAGATGCAACCGGGCCAGCAGAAGGCGCTGGAGGTTTTGGCCCGGGCACAATTCGCGCAGGCGGACTTCGCGGCGGCAGCGACGTCCTACCGCAAGCTTCTGGATCTGGATGCTTCGCGGCTTGCCGCCGGCTATTCGGCTCTCTATGCGCAGGCGCTGGCGGCGGCGAACCGGCAAACGGCGGCAGCGGAATTCCGCGGATTCGCAAATTCCATCACAGGTGAACAGCCGAAGGAAGTGCGAGTCGTCATGGCGGGCCTTTCGCTACTGGCGGGAGACCCTGCACCCGCCCGCGGCGCAATCTCCGAAGCGAATGCCAATTACACGGCAGATTGGGCACCCGAGTGGGTGGGTAAGCTGGGGTGGTGGTACTACCTTGCGGGAAACTACTCCACCGCACTGAACATGCTGAATAGTGCGGTAGAGCAGCGGCCGGGCAACGTTGACTTCGCCACCGCCGCTGCATGGACACAGATCCAAGTTCTGAAGTATGCCGACGCGCTGCAGAGCCTGGACAAAATATCCGATTCGGGTAGCGACCGTCCCGACCGCCGAATGGCACGGGCGAGCGCCCTGTGGTTGGCCCGGCAGCCTGACGACGCTTTGCGCAACTTCGAGTCTGCGGTGAACGACCAACCGGAATGGAGCAATCCTCAATGGGTGCAAGCGCTGTATTCTCCGCTGGTTACCAAGAGCGTCCAGGAGATGCGGAGCGAGCGGGAGCGGCGCCGTAAAGCCCAGATGGCACAAAGGCATTAGCATAGTAGTCAGTAGTCGGGCTGCCTCCGGCTTCCATTCGTCCCCAGCCCCGCCAATTAGCCCTCCTGCTGCACTTCGCAACAGCCACATCCACGGCTCTTTCTGCACGGAACTGTAAGAGGGAGCACATGGTTACCCGTCATGGGTCACGGTGCAAAGTGACTCACATCACGGCAGACAACGGTGCCAAAGATGAGAATTGAATCAGTCAAGGCGAGAAACTGTTGAAGTTCTATACAGCCCGGCTTGACAGGAGGTCTGCCGGTGGCGAGTTTCGCAACAACCAAAGCAAAAGATGCGAAATGCCACGGCGTTCATCAGGTCGTACAAATTGCAGTGAAAGGAAAAGCAATCATGAAGATGACGAAGCTCGCGATGTTGGTCCTGACGATCGCGGTGGCGCTGTTCATCCTGATCCCGAGCCTGTCTTGGGCAGATGACGGAGCAACCCTTTACAAGACGAAATGCGCGGCCTGCCACGGAGTAGACGGTGCGGGCAAACCGGCAGCCAAGATTCCCAGCCTGGTTTCTGACGACGCCAAGAAACTGTCGGACGCCGACATGACCAAGGCGGTCACCGAGAAGCCCAAGCATGCCGGGGTGGCGAAGGCCCTGACACCTGACCAGATAAAGATGGTGATCGGCTACATCCGCAGCATTCAGAAGTAGATTGGCTGTTCCCTTTCTCGCAGCGGCGGTGCCGTCGGGAGAACCGGCAGCGACCGCAGAAAGCGCGAGGGCATGTTGTGAACGCGTCCGGTGAAACTCGGCGCTGCGAACGGAGAACCGGCCGATCGGCAGCCAGTCCGGAAGCCCCTCTTGGCTTGGATTTCACTCCGGGAACTGTCCGCCCGGGTCCTGACTCCCCTGGACCCGGGCCCATTTTCTTCGCCGGCCATGGCAGAAAGTTCTGGGTGCTTCCCGATTCCGTTCCCTTCCCATCTCTTGCGTGCTGGTTCTCGCGCGGGCGGAAGTCGGGTGACCGAGTGGCCAGGAGACGAACTCTATGAGCAAGGCATTGCTGTACGACTCGACCATGTGCATCGGCTGCAAGCAGTGTGAGCAGGCCTGCGCCGGTCAGAACAAGCTTCGTTATGACGAGGCCGTCGCCGCGGAGCAGCAGCAGTCGGAGCACAAGTACACGGTCGTACTCACCAAGGGCGACAGGTTCATGCGCCGTCTGTGCATGAACTGTGAAGACCCGGCCTGCGCCTCGGTATGCCCGGTCGGGGCGCTGCGCAAGACCGCGGCCGGCCCAGTCACCTACGACGCAGACCGCTGCATGGGCTGCCGCTACTGCATGGTGGCCTGCCCCTTCGGCGTGCCCAAATACGAGTGGAGCAAGATCCTGCCCAAGGTGCAGAAGTGCACCATGTGTCCGGACCGCGTGGCAACCGGCCAACCCACGGCTTGCGCGGAAATCTGCCCCACCGGGGCCACCAAGTTTGGCGACCGCGACGCGCTCATCCTTGAGGCGCAACAACGCATCCGCGACAATCCCGGCCAGTACGTGAACCACATCTATGGCCTGACGGAAGTCGGTGGGACCTCGGTGCTGTTGCTCTCGGGTGTGGCCTTCGAGGAGTTCGGGTACCGCACCGACATCTCGAAAGATCCGTTGCCGGTCCTCACCTACCGAGTGCTGTCGCGCATCCCTGATTTTGTCCCGCTCGGCGGAATGCTGCTGGGCGGCGTGTGGTGGATCACGCACCGGCGAGAGGAAGTGGCTGCAGCGGAGGGCCACGGCTCCGCCCACGGTACGCCGGACCAGAAAGAGAGGAAGCCATGAAGCTCAAATTCACTTTCTGGAAGCTGGTGTTCCTGGCCCTGATGGCCGCCGGATTCTATGCCACGGTGGTGCGCTTTACCCAGGGTCTGGGCCGCTCCACCAACCTCAGCGACCAGTTCCCCTGGGGCATCTGGATCGGTTTCGACGTGTTATGCGGCGTGATGCTGGCGGCCGGCGGTTTCACCCTCACCGCCGCGGTGCATATCTTCAATATCAAGCGGCTGCGCCCCATCGTGCGGCCCACCATCCTGACCGCTTTCCTGGGATACGTGCTGGTGTGCGTAGCCCTGATGTACGACCTGGGACGCCCCTACCGCATCTGGCATCCGCTGATCATGCGCAACCCGCATTCCGTGATGTTTGAAGTCGCGTACTGCGTGATGCTCTACACCGCGGTGTTGTCCCTGGAGTTCTCGCCCATCGTGCTGGAACACTTCAACTTGCAAAAGCCACTGAAGATCATCCGCGGCGTGTTGGTACCGCTGGTAATCGGGGGCGTGATTCTCTCCACCCTGCACCAATCGTCGTTGGGCACGCTTTACCTGATCATGCCCGAAAAGCTGCACCCCTTCTGGTACAGCCCGCTGCTGCCGGTGTTCTTCTTCATCTCCGCCATTGCGGTGGGGCTGGCCATGACCATCTTCGAGTCGTCCATGAGTTCCCGCCACTTTGGGCAGCAGCTGGAGTTGCCTATCCTGCAGGAGTTGGGACGCGTGCTGGTGGTGGTCCTATCGGTATACGGCATCCTGCGCTTCGAAGATTTGCTGCACCGCGGGGTTCTGAAGCTGATGTTCCAGCCCGGCTATGAGATGTACCTGTTCTGGCTGGAAATCTCGCTGAGCCTGATCCTGCCCCTGCTGCTGCTGGCACAGCGCAAAGTGCGCATGAGTGCCGGGGGCCTGTACCTGGCGGCGGTGCTGGTAGTGCTTGGCTTCATCACCAACCGGCTGAACGTGAGCATCACCGGCCTCGAGTCAGCCGCGGGTCTGCATTACATCCCGAAGTGGACCGAGGTTGCGGTGACGGGCGCGATCATTGCGGCGGGCTTTGCCCTGTTTGGACTGGCGGTGAAGTACCTGCCCATCTTCCCGGCTGAGAAGCAGCCGGCAGTAGTGGAAGTCGAAGCAGGTGCGGCGACTCCGGTGTTAAGCCATGCGGGAGACTGAGCCAACTCGAAGCGGCTGGACGCGGAGCCTGAGTGCAAAACTGATCACCCTGCTGCTGGCGGCCATGGTAGTGATCTTCGCGCTGCTAGGGTACTTGAACATACGGCTACACCGGCAGCACCTGGAAGCCGCGGCGCTGGGCAGCGCCGAGCGGGTCAGCGATGTCATCAAGCGCAGCACCACCTACTACATGCTGCGCAACGACCGGGAAGGCCTGTACCACGTGATGCGGACCATCGCCGACGAACCCGGCATGGTGAAGGTCCGCATCTTCGATCAGGAAGGCCGGGTCAGCTACTCCACCGATTCCGCCGAAGTCAGCCACATCGTGGACAAGGGGGCCGAGGCCTGTTACGGCTGTCACGCCCAGTCCCAACCGCTGGCGCGACTCGATCGTCCAGACCGCTTCCGCATCTATCGCAATGGCGGCGGGAAGCGGGTGCTGGGCATCATTACTCCGATTGAAAATCAGCCGGCATGCTCGAATGCCGATTGCCACGCCCATCCGGCAAGTCAACAGATTCTGGGCGTGCTCGACACCAACATCTCCCTGGCCAAGGCCGATGCGCAACTGGTGGCCAGCAGCCGCAGCATGCTCGCCTACACCATCGTGGCCATGGTCGCCATCGCATTGCTGAGCTGGCTGTTTGTGTGGCGGCTGGTCGGCGTACCCATCAGGGGGCTCAAGAAGGGCACCGAGCGGCTCTCCCAAGGCGATCTCGGCTACCAGATTGTGGTGCATTCTCAGGATGAGGTTGGCGACCTGGCGCAGTCGTTCAATGGTATGAGCCTGCAATTGCGTGCGGCCAACGAAGAAGTTGTCACCTGGGCCAAAACGCTGGAGGACCGGGTCGAGCAGAAGACCCATGAACTGAAGCGGGCCCATGACCACGTTCTACACGTGGAGAAGATGGCCTCGATCGGCAAGATGGCGGCGATCGTGGCCCACGAGATCAATAACCCCTTGTCGGGGATATTGACTTACGCCAAACTCCTGCGGAAATGGCTGGACCGTGGCCAGACCGAAGGCGAAAAACACGACGAGGCGATGCAGTGCCTGGAACTGATCGCCGGCGAAAGCCGGCGTTGCGGCGAACTGGTGAAAAACCTGCTGACCTTCTCCCGGACGTCTCCCATGAACGTGGAGCCAGCCGATCTGAACGCAGTGATCGACCGCTGTGTGCGCCTGGTACAGCACCAGCTGGAATTGACGGGAATCCAGTTGCAGGCCGACCTGGCGAGCGACTTGCCACGCGTGCAATGCGATCCGTCGCAAATCGAGCAGGTGGTCCTGGCGCTGGTCATGAATGCCATCGATGCCATGCCGCGCGGCGGCAATTTGTGGCTTAGCACGAAGCTTATTGAACCGAGCCAGCAGGTCGAAATCCAGGTACGAGACGACGGCATGGGGATTCCTCCCGAGATCCTGCCGCAAATCTTTGAACCGTTCCTCACTACCAAGGAAAGCGGCCATGGAGTGGGGCTCGGCCTGGCCATCAGCCGCGGCATCATGGAGCGGCACAACGGCCACATAGCAGTGCAATCGGAGCCTGGGAAAGGCACGACCTTCATCCTGACGCTGCCGCTGGGAACGGCCGGCACCGTACCCGGCGCAAGCCAGGGCGCAACTGCAGTGACCTATACGAGGTGATAACTTGAGCGCACAAGGCAAGCTGCTGATCGTGGACGACGAACTCAGCGTGCGAGACTCGCTCGGCAAGTGGTTTCACGAAGAAGGCTACGAAGTCGGCACGGCGGAGAATGCCAACGAGGCCCTCACCCGCATGGCGGAAGGGCGCTGGGACGCGGCCCTGGTCGACATCAAGATGCGGGGCACCGACGGCATCGAGCTGCAGCGCCGCATGCATGAGATCGACCCTGAGCTGATGGTCATTATGATGACCGGCTATGCCTCGGTCGAGACTGCCGTCACCGCCCTCAAGAACGGGGCCTATGACTATGTGACCAAGCCGCTGGATCCCGACGAGATCGCGCACCTGGTGAAGAAAGCACTGGCGCACAAACGTACCGAGCAGGAGAACGTGCGGCTGCGGGAGACCGTGGCCGAGGTGGCGCGGCCGGAAGACATCGTAGGCCAGAGCTCCGCCATGGCGAAGCTGTTTGACGCCATAGAGACCGTCGGCCCGACCGATGCCACAGTGTTGATCACGGGCGAGAGCGGTACCGGCAAAGAACTGGTTGCCCGCGCCATCCACCACGCCAGCCCACGGCGGTTCCATCCGTTGGTGGTCATTCATTGCGGAGCTTTGACGGAGACCCTGCTGGAGAGCGAACTGTTTGGGCATGAAAAGGGCGCGTTCACCGGAGCCCAGTACCGCAAGAAAGGCAAGTTCGAGATTGCCGAGGGCGGGACGGTTTTCCTGGATGAGATCGGCGACATCAGCCTGAAGACCCAGACCGACCTGCTGCGCGTGTTGCAGGAGCGCGAAATCGTGCGGGTAGGAAGCAACCAGCCCATCAAAGTGGATTTTCGTTGCGTGGCCGCCACCAATAAGGACCTGGAGAAGCTGATCGAGGAAGGCAGGTTCCGTCCTGACCTCTTCTACCGTTTGAATGTGTTTCGCATCGAGCTGCCTGCGCTCCGCGACCGGCGGGACGACATCCCGCTGCTGGTAAATCATTTCGTCCGCAAATTTTCACTGCAGATGAACAAGAAGATCACACGGGTGTCACCAACCGCCATGGATCTGCTGCAGCAGCAACCCTGGATGGGCAACGTGCGGGAGTTGGAGAACGCGGTAGAGCGGGCCATGGTGGTCGCCCAGGAACCGGAAATCCGGGAGCAGGATTTTGTTTTCAAAGCAACGGGGTCCAACGGCACTTCGAAGAGCCTGGACGAGATGGAAAAGGCTCACATCCTGCGGGTACTCGAGTCCTGCAACTGGAACCAGACTCGCGCCGCCGAAGTGCTGCAGATCGACCGGGTCACGTTGCACCACAAGCTGAAGAAGTACGGCTGGAGCAGACCCTCGGTCGAGACTCGATGAAGCTTTTGCAACTGCTGCCGATCGGAAACCTCGATGGCGAGCTGCTGATGGACCTGGGGCCCGCCCTCGCGGACACATTTCGCATGCCTTGCGAAGTGATTACCCCAGCCCTCGACCCAGAATTCGCCTTCCACGGAGAACGGCAACAATACCACTCATCCGAAGTGCTGCACCGCATGCAGGGCCGGATCAGGCCTGAGTCGTGGCGCGTCTTAGGCGTGACCGCGCTTGACCTCTACATCCCGATCCTGACCTTCGTCTTCGGGGAGGCCCAGATGGGCGGACCTTGCGCCGTGGTTTCCGCGCACCGGCTACGGCAGGAATTCTACGGGCTTGCGGCAGACCGGGACATCCTGCGGCAGCGGTTGTTCAAGGAAGCCGTGCATGAGATCGGACACACGCTGAACCTGACCCACTGCGAGGACTATGGCTGCGTCATGGCGCCGTCGCATGCCGTGGAGTGGATCGACTTGAAGGAAAGCACGCTGTGTCCCAATTGCCAGAGCCGGGTCTTCGCCAACGCCGGGTAGATCCAGGGGACTGACCCTACGGCTTAACGTTGAGACCGGGGTCAGCGCTCATGGCCAGAACGACGCTCTTGACGAAGTACGGATATTGGTCGAGTGCAGCATCCGCCTTGAGCCGCCCCGAACTTACGCTCCCCCCCGCCGGAACCACGAACGTGTCATTGGCGAAGGGAGAGACCGGGAACTGGATCGTGAACTCGTCTCCCTCTGAATACCAGGTCACCTGCTCGTCGACGGATTTCCTCAGATTAACGATCTCGTTGTCCACATCACCATTCGGGTGAATATGGACCGGGAGTTTTTTTGCCAAGCTGGGATGCTTGCTTTTCGTTTTCCGCGTTTTGTGGGCACGAATTGTCTTTTTCTTCATCGCTTGTTCCTCCTAAGCCTTGGGACTTGCCGGCCGCTCGAGGCTATGCCGTACTACGCTCAGAGTCTTAATGTCCCTGTAGCAACTTCTTTATCCGTGGATCGTCGCGCAAATGGTCGAAATCAGGAGTAGTGCGCACGAACTCAGCCGGGAACCCTTTTGCCAGCGCCTTCTGCAGCCACTCCAGGGTCAGGTTCGTATCCCCAAAGTGGTTGTACACCAGTGCGGCGCGAAATTGGACGTCGGGATCATCGGGCGAAATTGAGATGGCCTTTCGCAGCGAAGTCAGTGCGTCCTCCTTCTGGTCCAACATGGCCAAATAAACGGCTCGGTACGCCAGCACATGTCCGTCCCGCGGATTCACCTTCAGTTTTTCGTCTGCGAGACGGATGGCCTCGCGATAGGCATTGGCGGCCTGTTGCCGCATTCCCGAGGCCGAATAGTATGCATCCCCCAGGTTTCCCCAACTGAGCCAACTGGTTTGGTCGAACTTCAAGCCTTCCTCAAACTTGTGAGCGGCTACATCAAACTTCCGCATGGCAAAGTAGGCGTTGCCCAAGTTGTCGTAGGCTTCCACGGTGGGACGTATGGCTACCGACTTCTCAAGTTCGGCAATGGCGTCCTGGTAACGGGCCTGGGCGACATACATTGCACCCAGGTTGGAATAGCCTCGGTAGTTATCAGGGGCCAGACTAATGACTTGCTGAAACATCTTGGCGGCCTCGTCATAGCGAGCCTGGCCGTAGTAGAAAACACCCAGCGAACTGTACCCCGCCCAATAGTGAGGACGCAGGCTGATGGCGCGGCGGTAGGTGGCTTCAGCCTCGCCCGGTTGGTTCAGCTTTTGATAAGCGTCGGCCAATCCCCTGAAAGCATCGTCGCTGGTGGGATCAAGCGTGGTCGCTTTCTGGAACTGGGCAACCGCCTTCTCGTACTCTCCCGTTCCGCGAAAGACTCTTCCCAGGCAGGCGTAGCCGTCGGCCAGATTGGGCGCCAGAGCCACGGCCTGACCACACGCCGCTTTAGACTTCTCCATCCAGTCGCTGCTGCGCGAGCCCTCCTGGTAGCCTTGCCAGGCCTCGCCCAAGCCGGCGTACGCCTGCGCATAGCTGGAGTCCAAAGTGAGAGCGCTATTGAATGCCGAGATGGCGCTATCGATGTTCTCCGGTTTGTGGTAGTCCAGCAGGAAGCCGCGACCACGGAGATACTGATCGTGAGCCGAGGGATTGTCGGTACCGTGAGCCGCCAGCACAACCCGGTCGTTATCCTTGATTTCCAGGCCCAGCATGTCGAGGACACCGTTCACCACGCGATCTTCCACGGCAAAAGCGTCGGCCACGCTGGCGTCGACCGTGCCGGCGCGAAGCTGTCGCCGCGTCCTGGCGTCCACCAGGCTGTAGGTGACGCGTATCTGGCTGCCCGAACCATGCAGGCTGCCTTCCAGAACCAGATTCACGCCGAAGTTCTTGCGGGCCTGCTCCACGCTGTTCACACCATCGGCGCGGATTTCGCTGGTAGGTACTACCTGAAGCGGGTAGTTCCCGGTTAGCTGAGTCAGTTTCGCCGTGACCGTCTGGGTGAGCCCGTCACAGAATGCTTTGGCACCGGGATCGTCGCCGGTGGGAGAAAAAGGCAGGACGGCCAGCTCCGCAGGAGAGGAAATCCCCCAGCCCAGCCAGCGTGACACGGGCATCTGCCGGTAGGCGACGATCGTGCCCAGAATCACAATCGCCGCAAGCGTCGCCAGAGTCCAGGGTTTGGGTCTGGACTTGTCCCGCACGCGCTGTGGCAGAGTCGGAGTGAGCTTGCTCGGAGTCAATCCGGCTTGCACCAGGCGAAGATCTTCCAGCAGTTCTCGGGCGCCGGCGTAGCGCTGTCCCGGCTCCTTGGCCATGGCCTTGCTGACCAGCACTTCCAATCCGTCGGGAACTTGCGAATTGAAGATACGGATGGGTGTGGGCGTTTCGGTGCGAATGCGGTCCGTCGTGGCTACGAAACTACTGGCCAGAAAGGGGTGGTGCCCGGTCAACGCTTCATAGAACACCACACCCAGGGAAAACACATCCGCGCGGCCATCGGGAATCTTCTCCAGCAGCACTTCCGGCGACATATACGCAGGAGTTCCACCCATAGTACCGGTGCGGTCCACGGTCGAACTCTGGTCAGATTGGGGCAGGTGTTTGGCCACACCGAAATCCAGGATCTTCACCTGACCCGAGTTGGTAAGCATGATGTTCTCGGGCTTGATGTCGCAATGCACGATTCCACGCTCATGCGCGGCCGCTAATGCTTCGGCGCACTGCATCGCGATTTCAAAGAACTGCTCCAGGGTAAGGGGACGGCGCAGGCGCTGCCGCAGGTTCTCGCCTTCGATGTATTCCATGACGAGAAACATCTCGCCCTGTTCTTCCAGTACGTCGTAAAGGGCGGCTACGTGGGAATCGCTGAAGCGGGAGGCGCGCTCGGCTTCCTCCTGGAAGCGACGGCGGTAAAGCGCGTCTGCACGGAGAGTGGGTGCCAGGCGCTTGAGAGCGACTTGGCGCTTAAGCTTCGTGTCCTGGGCAAGATATACCTCGCCCATGCCGCCTTTGCCCAGGCGGTCCCCGATCACGAAGCGTCCGACCGTGGTTCCAGAGAGAGACTCCGCCGCGCGCTCCGCGTTCGTCACTGGCTGTAACTCCGCCATGCGGGAGATCTCCCAGGGGCAGCGGGTCTGCAAAAAAGGTGTGGGCAACCACACCCCAAGCCAACCCTACTGAGGGCCATCTTACTATCGGCTTGTAGGACGGGCAAATTCCAGCTAGGTTAGCGATCTTGGCCCCGACAGTCGCGCGGGAAGGCAGTGGCAATGTGGCAGGAACGAGTAACCGCGGGGGCGATTACCAGATAAGCGACTTCATGCAGAACACGCTGCCACCGGACTTCTCGAACTCCGAGGTATCGATCACCACCGCGGTCAATCCTTCCCGGGCCAGGATGTTCTGCAAGTTCGGGGTAACCCGCGGGGTAATGTAGTGCCGGTTGGCGACAATCCCGTTGCCCATGAACCCGACTGCTTCCTCGCGGGTTAGCTCGTGAATTCGCTTCCAGCCCTGCCGCACGTTTTGCAGGGCATCTGCAGAATACGCCCCCGGATAAATCAGCACGGCTTCGTGGTTGAGCGGGCAGAGACAGGTGTCGAGGTGGTAGCAGTGGTCGTCCACCAACTGCAGTGGAGCGACGGGAAAACCCAGTTCGTGCATAGCGGCGGAGAACTTGTCTACGGCGGCGCGGGTGGAGCGAAAGCCATAGCCTGCCCAGATCTTCGAGTGATCGGGATGCCAGAGCAGATCGCCATGGCCCTCCAGGCACTCACCCTTCAGGTCGAGTGCAATGATCTGGTAACCCCGCTTGCGAAACCACTCCACGTAATGGGGTACCTCCTTCTGCCGGATCAGGTAGCGCATTTCGCTGGGGACGATGAACTTGCCAATCTTCTCGCTGTAGCCGACAAACACCTGGTTGGCGGCAAACACCATGTCTTCGAGGTCTTTAACCGGGTCGATGATTTCCACGGTCAGGCCCGCTTGCTGCAGGGCACGGCGGAGGTTCTCCCATTGGTGCTGTGCCCGCACGGGGTCGATGGCATGCCGCATGTAGGGGTTCTTGACTTCGCGGACATCAAAGAACGTGGGCGGGCACATCAGGACGGTGTCGGGCATGCGTGTTGATGATAGCGTCTGGGCGGCGGGGAGTGCCAGACGCGGGCTCGCGGGGGGCTCACACGGATTTCAAACCAAACTAACCACAGGGGACACAGAGGCTCCGCAGGGACAGCCGAGTCGGCCGTCCCTACGCGGTTCCTAGTGTTTCTCGATCACCTTCTTGATGCGCTCAAATGCCCAGTCAATCTCCTCGCGCTTGATGACCAGCGGCGGCGCGATGCGGATCACCCGGTCGTGAGTTTCTTTGCAGAGGATGCCTTCCTGCTTCAGCTGTTCGCAATAGGGCCGCGCTGCACTGTGCAGCTCGATGCCAATCCACAAACCGACGCCGCGGACTTCCTTCAAATCTGCACTGCGGAGGGTCTTCAGCTTTTCCAGGAAATACGCGCCCAGTTCGGCGGAGCGCTCGACCATCTTCTCTTCCATCAGAACCCGCAACGCCGTCCGTGCCACCGCACAGCCCAAGGGATTGCCCCCGAAAGTGCTGCCGTGATCGCCCGGTTTATAGACGCCGAGAATTTCCTTCGAAGACAGCACTGCTGAGACGGGATAGAATCCGCCCGCCAGCGCCTTGCCCACGATCAGCAGGTCGGGCCGAATGCCCTCGTGCATGTAGGCAAACAGCTTGCCGGTGCGGCCCAGGCCCGACTGGATCTCGTCAGTCATCAGCAACACCCGGTTCTGGCGGCAGATTTCGGCGGCTTCTTTCAGAAATCCCTTCGGCGGAATAATTATTCCGGCTTCGCCTTGAATTGGCTCCACCAGAAACGCGCAGGTGTTGGGGGTGATGGCAGCGCGCAGCGCCTCGACATCGCCGAACGGGATAACTTTGAACCCCGGGGTGAACGGCCCGAAACCGTCGCGATATTGCTCGTCGGTTGAAAAGCTGACGATAGTCACGGTCCGTCCGTGGAAATTATTGGAGCAGACAATGATTTCGGCTTTGCCTTCCGGGATGCCTTTTACTTTGTAACCCCACTTGCGGGCGGTCTTGACCGCGGTCTCGACGGCCTCGGCGCCCGAGTTCATGGGCAGCGCCATATCGAAACCGGTCAACTGATGGAGCTCTTTGTAAAGCATCGGCAGTTGGTCGTTGCGGAACGCCCGTGAGGTCAACGTGACTTTGTGCGCCTGTTCGGTCAGGGTCTTTAGAATCTTGGGATGACAGTGTCCCTGATTGACCGCCGAATAAGCGGCCAGGCAGTCGAGATAGCGTTTGCCGTCGACGTCGTACACCCAGACGCCCTCGGCCTTCTCGATGACAACATCGAGGGGATGATAGTTATGAGCTCCGTATTGGTTTTCAAGCTCGACGAAATCCTGGGTGCCAAGAAGTTCTTCGGTGACGGGCATAAGGTCCTTTCAGTATCTAAGAATGGTGGCTGGTAGCCAGGGGCTGGGTACTTGGGTTTCCAACTACCAGCTACTAGCTGCCAACTATTAGTCTTTGTCCAACAGCATCGTCAGCAGCGCCATGCGCACGTACAGACCGTTCACCGCTTGGCGGAAGTAGAGGGCGCGCGGATCATCGTCCACCGTTTTATCCAACTCCACGGTGCGCGGCAAGGGATGAAGGATCATGGCGTCTGATTTCATCTTCCGCAGGACCGCCGAGTTGATGGCGAACCGGCCCAAGCCGCGGGCATCGGTCACGCGCTCGGGCCGGATGCGGGTCTGGTAGACCACATCCACTTCGCCGATTACGCGCTCGATTTCCGATTCCAGTTGGTAGTGGACGCCATGCTCGTCGAGATATTCGAGTATGTCCGGCTTCATCTGGAGTTCGGGCGGGCTGACAAAGAATATCTTCACGCGCTCGAACTTCGCCAATAGGTAGGCCAACGAGCGGGCGGTGCGCCCCTTGTCCAGTTCGCCGATGATGGCCACGCTCAGCCCGTCCAGCGGGCGCTCGCGATAAATGGTGTACATGTCGAGCAGCGCCTGCGTGGGATGCTGGCCGCCATTACCGTCACCAGCATTGATGACCGGAACCGGCGAGACCCGGGCCGCGCGCCATGCGCCGCCTTCTTCGTGGTGGCGAATCACAATCACGTCACTGTAGCTACCGATGATGCGGATGGAGTCCTCCACCTGCTCAGCTTCGATTTCAGAAGAAAACGAGCGGGCGTGTTCGGTGGAGAGCACCCTGCCACCCAGGCGATGCATGGCGGCTTCGAAGGAGAATCGCGTCCTGGTCGATGGCTGGTAGAACAGGGTGGCCATGATCCTGTTCTGGTAGTCGAGGGTACCCCCGCGGGCTACCACGCGTTCCATCCCGCGCGACCGGTTGAACAAATCCATCAGCATGGGAACGGTGAACTGCTGTGACTCGACCACGTGCCTCAGTTTCATGTCGCGGACCACGTCTGATTCTACGCGGTCGGACGCGGGCGGGTGGGTGGGGACGAAGGTGGCGTCAGGCATGGCTCAGCGACCTCCTACCGGGAGTTCGGCATGGCTGGGAAGCCGGGCCGCGGTGCCCTTAAGGTCCGGCACGATATGGGTGCCGGCGGATCCGGCGACCGCTTCGCTCAGGTGCTCGCACGAAGTGATGATGGCTTCATGGCCACCGTTGCGCAGGAACCGCAGCACCGACTCTACTTTGGGACCCATATTTCCTGGTGGGAACTGGCCGGCGTTGAAATGCTGCTCCAGTTCGGATGCGGTCAGGTAGCTGAGAGGCTGCTGCGTCGGCTTCTTGTAGTCGAGGTAGACAAAATCGGTGTCGGTGGAGATGACAAACAAGTCCGCCTCCAGTTTGGCCGCCAGCAGCGCAGATGCGCGATCCTTATCGATGACCGCTTCCACTCCGTGAAGCGTGCCGTTGGTCCGTACTACCGGGATGCCGCCTCCGCCACAGGCAATGACCAGCACACCTTGCTCGACCAGATCGCGGATGACTCCGAGTTCCACAATTTCGATGGGATCAGGAGAGGGCACGATGCGGCGATAACCGCGAGCGGCATCTTCCACGATCTCCCAACCCAACTGACGCTTGCGCTCCTCGGCATCGGCACGAGAGTAGAACGGGCCGATAGGCTTGCTGGGATGCTGCATCGCCGGATCGTCAGGCGAAACTACGCTCTGGGTGAGCACCGTGACCACGGGCACGCTGAGACCGACCAGCGCCAACTCATTGATCAATGACTGTTGCAGCAGGTATCCGATCTCGCCCTGGGTGGAGGCATCGCATACATCGAGCGGATGACCGGGCACCTGGCTGGCAGCCCGTTCGGACCGCAGCAGGGCTGCTCCCACCTGGGGACCGTTTCCGTGAGTGATGACCAAGTGGTAGCCGGCGCGAATCAGACCAACAATCTTCGCCGCGGTCCGCCGGGCATTGGCCAATTGCTCAGCAACGGTCCCCTTCTCACCCGCGCGGATGAGAGAGTTGCCCCCGACCGCAAGTAGGATAGTTTTCATGATGGCAAGTGTCCGGCGGCAGCTCTCTGCCAAGCGACGAAATCTCTATGCCCGGGCATTCCTGTTCTCCCAGCTGCCAGCGACTAGCGACCAGCTACCGTTTCCTCCTCCACCACCAGTTCCGGCACCGGAACGGCCCGGTCCTTCATCAGTTCGACCATGATGGCCTTCTGCGCGTGGAGCCGATTTTCGGCTTGCTGGAACACCACCGACCGGGGCGAATCGATCACGTCATGAGTCACTTCGTCACCACGGTGGGCGGGCAAACAGTGCAGGAAAATGGCGTTGGGCTTGGCCTGGCCGAATAGCCTGCCGTTTACCTGGTAGGGGAGAAATACCTGGCGGCGCTTTTCAGCTTCGGACTCCTGACCCATGCTGGCCCAGACGTCGGTGTAGATGGCATCCGCGCCCCCCACGGCCTGAGCCGGGTCGTTGGTGATGGTGCAGGTACCTCCGGTCTGGTGGCCGCGTTCGCGGGCCCAGAGGATAGCGTCGGCCTTCGGCTCGTATCCCGGCGGAGTGGCAATCCAGACATGCGCGCCCAGTTGTGCTCCCGCAAACATCAGCGAATGAGCCACGTTGTTTCCGTCTCCGATGAAGGCTAGCTTGAGCCCCGAAACCCGGCCCTTTACTTCCCAGAGGGTGAGATAGTCGGCCATGGCCTGGCAGGGATGGCTGTAGTCGGTGAGCCCATTGATGATCGGGATGCCGGCGTAGGCAGCCATGTCCTCGACAATCTCATGGGCAAAAGTACGAATCATGATGCCCTGTACCATGCGCTCCAGGTTCTTGGCGACGTCGTAAACCGACTCGCGTTTGCCCAGGTTGATTTCGGCAGGCGAGAGATAGAGCGAGAAACCTCCGAGCTGGTGGATGCCAACATCAAAGCTCACCCGCGTGCGCAGCGACGGTTTCTCGAAGATCATGGCCAGAGTTTTGCCCTTGAGCGTTTCCGAGTAGGCGGCAGGGTTGGCCTTAATCTGCCTCGCCAGCGCCAGCAGGTAACGGATCTCGAGCGGCGTGAAATCCTTAATCGAGAGAAAGTCGCGGGTATTCATTTAGTGGCTCCTGCCAGTTCCGCTTGGTGCGCGTGAGTGAATTCCGCGAGCCGTTCGATCAGGCCCGGGCTGGTGAGCGATTCCACTTCATAGCTGACTCTCAGGCTGGGCTTGTTGAGCTTGATCACGTGAGCCAGGTCGATCGGTGTCGCCACCAGCACCAGGTCGCACGGGGTCCGGCTGATGGTTTCCTCGAGTTCATGTCTTTGCATCGGGCTGTACCCCATGGCCGGAAGCAGGCCCGCCAGGTGGGGATAGTGCTCGAACGTTCTGCGGATGGAACCAACCGCATAAGGCCGGGGATCCACCAGTTCCGCGGCTCCGCACTGCCGTGCTGCCACCACCCCGGCGCCGTAGGGCATTTCGCCGTGAGTGAGCGTGGGGCCGTCTTCCACCACCAGTACACGGCTGCCCTTGATCAGATCCGGCATGGCAACCGACACCCGGCAGGCCATCTCCACGATGGTGGCCTTGGGATTGTTAAGTTGAATGTTCTTGCGAACCGTCTCCACATCCTTGGGCGCCGCGGTATCAACCTTGTTGATGACCACCACCTGGGCGCGCCGCAGATTCACCTCTCCGGGGAAATAGCCCAGCTCGTGTCCGGGACGGTGCGGGTCTGCCACCACAATCTCGAGATCCGACGCATAGAAAGGAGTGTCGTTGTTGCCGCCATCCCACAGGATGATGTCGGCTTCCTTCTCCGCCTGGCGCAGAATCTTTTCGTAGTCCACACCTGCGTACACCACCGTGCCCTGCTGCAGGTGGGGTTCGTATTCCTCGCGTTCTTCGATGGTGCACTGATGGCGCTCGAGGTCTTCGATGGTGGCAAAGCGCTGCACTGCCTGCGCGGCCAGATCCCCATACGGCATGGGGTGACGAATGACAACCGGCTTCCAACCCAGCTTGCGCAGCTGTCCAGCTACCAAACGGGAAAGTGGGCTTTTACCGCATCCGGTGCGGACTGCGCAGATCGAAACTACCGGCAATGAGGACTTGACCTGGGTGTGCTCGGTTCCCAGGAACCAAAAGTCAACCCCCGCAGCCACGGCCCGAGAGGCCAGGTGCATGACGTTGGGGTGGGAAACATCGCTGTAGGAGAAGACCACCGCATCGATGTGGAGTTCCGCTACCAAACGTTCCAGGTCCTTTTCTTCGAAGATGGGGATGCCATCTGGATAGAGCGGCCCAGCCAACTCGCATGGGTAGCGACGACCCGCGATATCGGGAATCTGCGTAGCGGTGAAAGCCACTACCTGGTAGTCAGCATTGTTGCGAAACACAACATTGAAGTTATGGAAGTCCCTGCCGGCCGCACCTAAGATTAAGATTCTTTTCATGGCTTTGCCCCCCATCGGAAATCCAGGATTTAACCAAGTATTTTCTCGTTTGGGTGGGCACGCGGGCTGTGCGGGTTATCACGCGTGGATGTGACTTGACGCACAAGAGTGGGTGAGTGTCTTGCTGATTTTCTACGCCAGGCACGAACCGTCGGGGGCTGCGTGGCCGCTTGCCCACCTCAATTTGAACCGAAATGGAACGCCTTGGGATGGCAGTCGCATAAAACCCTGAGCGGAAACCTCACACTTTGATCGCGACGCATGACGGAGCATCGGCAGGGATGACAGAGATTCGGCATTTCAGTCACGATGCATGGCTCTGCGGCTGACCAACTGAAAGGAGACACAGCACCCACAGGCAGATCCACGGTACCCTTCACCAAAACGCTTAGGCCACTCGCGTGCTCTGGCAGCAACGCTACCCCGGCTGAAGTAACCACACAATTCTCCTCAGGATTTCTTATGCTGCATAAATGCGCCAATCCAGCCTGTTCGAATCCGTTCCGTCGGTTGAGCGAAGGCAAACTGTTCCAAGTCGAGACCGAGTACCTCGCGGCTCCGGCCAGCGAGAGAAACACCAACGGCCGCCAGAACCGCAACCCGCGCCGGGTCGAATACTACTGGCTATGTAACGAGTGCGCTTCTTTTCTCACGCTCACTTTCGAAAAAGATCGCGGCATGATTACTGTCCCTCTGCCGGACTTGGGTCTCCGCAAAACCGTAGCAGCGGTTGAGCGTGCCGACTTTGAACGCGTGCAGGAACCGCTGCGCGTTTCCGGACTGCGCGGGGAAGGCTGAGAGGCAACCTGTGAACAGCCCAAGAGCCTACGTTTGCGTAATCTGCGGGGAGTTGCGGGAGGGCGCAGAACCCTGGTTCCTCATTGCTAACAACCGCTGGCAGGATAAACTGCGGATTCTGCAATGGAATGAGCGGCTCGCCACCCAGCGGGGTATCCACCATGCCTGTACCGCCGAGCACGTGCAGGAACTGGTGGTGCATTGGATGATTACCGGAAGTCTTGACTCTCCGTTTGCCCGAGCACCCAGACTGGGCCAGCCCAGCCATGGCAAACGGCTGCTCCACGCGGCTGCGGAGGCGAAGGATGCGGACGTCGATACCAGCGGAGCACGACAAATCGGCGAGCTCGCCGTGGACCGGGAGAGCATGCAACGGGTGCTCGACGAGAATCCCCATTCCCTGACGGCGATTCTCGAGGCGCTGCTCGGTGCCTTGCGGCGTAGTACTTCGCTTCCCTGTAAACCGGACACGGAGTCCCGGGATGAGCGGTTAGTGGTGCAGGAGGTTTAGATCAACTTCGTCTACCGACTCAGGACCGGCGTGATTTCTTCCACGTCCGCCAGTCTTTGATAACGGCCGCCGCCATTTTCCTGGCGGCGGAAAACAGCCAGGTGGGCTTGCCGGAGAAGGTGGTCGACAAATGCGAAGACTCGATCGCGGTCCGCCAAGCGACAGAGCCGTGCCGAGTGACGCCCGCCGCATCTACCGTTCTTAGTTGTAGAACGCCGCGTTCTTTTCTGCGAACTGCTTCAACTCCTCGGGCAACTCGTCCACCGGATGAATTGAATCCGAGGTGCACACCGGCACGCAGGCCCCGCAGTCAATGCAGCCGGCGGGATCCACGTACAGTTGGGTCGCAGCTTCAAAGGCTGCCTCATCCTTCTTGGGATGAATGCAGTCGGTGGGGCAAACGTCAACGCAGAGCAAGTCCTTGATGCAGGTATCGGTGATTACGTAGGCCATTGCCATTCTCCGGATGAAATCATGTCTGTCTTCAAATTACCCGGGCTTCGAGTTTGGGGCGGTGATGGACATCACCACATTAGCGTGCATGTGTCTCAAGACCGAGGGGGTGAAGCGAGAGGGGGCAGGCCGAGGACAGGGACGATGGCCGTCGTCTGCCGTCACCAACATTAGTGATGGGGATCACAGAACGCAGAGTCGTTCCCGGTTACAACTGAGCCACTAGAAACGGGTCTTAAAATACCCAGAAGTAAAGATCACCCGGCCCTCTTTCTTCACCCCACATAGCCGCCCCCAGCGGCGGGGCCGGGTTCTCTCCTCACAACCAGGAAGCAAGCGTGTCAGGACTGACACAGCGTCGTTCCCCGGACACGAATTCCCTGCCTCTTGATCCAAGTAACCTCCTGCATATCAATCGCTTGGAGTTTGGTTGCCGGCCTGCCCCTTGACGGTCGCACGGCGAATAACGAGGCGGCCATGAAACCGACAGAAGCCAAGTCAAGGACTCACACCGCGAGGGCGAGCATCCTGCTAACCCTGACCCTGATCACCAGGGCTTCGGCGATGGCGCAAGAGGTGGCGTCTTCGAGAAATGCCACGCCTGAACCGAGAATCAAGCGGCAGATATTGGTCAGCATCCCGGATTGCAAGCTGGCAATTCTGGAAGACGGAAAAGTCATCCGCATTTTCCCAGTTGCGGTAGGAGCGGCGGTTAGTCCTAGTCCGACCGGCGGGTTCCAGATCGTACGCCGCTTGGTCAATCCCACCTACTACCACCCCGGCGTGGTGATTCCAGCAGGCAACAACAACCCGATTGGCCCGCGCTGGGTGGGCTTGAACAAGAAGGGATACGGGATCCATGGCACCAACGAACCCCGGTCGATTGGCCGGGCGGCGTCTCACGGCTGCATTCGCATGCGGAACAGGGACATCGTCCAGTTCTTCAGCATGGTGAACGTGGGCGACACGGTCGAGATTCGTGGGGAACGAGACCAACAGCTGGCACAGATCTTCGGCGGTGAAGCCGACACCACGGCAAAGTCCATGGCGCAAGCTGATGCCGGGGCCGAAGCTGGCGGTGGTCAGTAACTCTCATACGGGTAATCCATACGGTTCTTAAGGAGGATGCAATGCAACTCGCAATCACAGCCCTGGCAGTCATCGCTGGCATGGTCTTCTCCCTGGCGATCGCACTTCTAGTCGAAGAACTGATTTTCGGGAAGGTGTTCCGCCTGTTCTTTGCCCCACAGGCGGCAACCGTCAAGTCGGGGCAAAAGCGCTAAGGCGCAGAAGGAGTGCAATATGCTGTTCCTGAAATACATGCTGATGTGGGGCGGGATTGGGATGATTGCGGTGGCCGCAGGAATTCTCGCCTATGACCTTTACCTCGAACTGAAATACCGACAGGCGCTGGCGGAAGCTGGGCCCGGACCGTTACCGCCGGTGCGCCGTATTCGCTGGCGAGGAGCGCTGGCCCTCTCTCTTCTGGCTTGGGGACCGATTCTTCTGGCGCTGGGCATCGTGGTGGTTCCCGCTGGGATGGCGGGGGTGCGCGTCAGCCAGACCAAGGGGACCCTGGCCGGGACGCTCTATCCGGGAGTCCACTTGGTGACGCCGCTGGCGGAGAGCGTGGCCCTGTTTGACACGCGAGATCAGCTGTTCACTACTGGGGCGCATGAGGATGCAGGCAAGACGCCCTCAGCGGCGGGGCAGAAGGCCGAACCGTTGAATGTCCAAGCGAAAGAAGGACTTACGGTCGGGCTAGCAATCACCGTGCGGTACCGCCTAGACCCCAAGCGTCTGGATTACATCCAGAGCAACCTGCCCCAGCCCGTAGAAAAGGAGATCGTACCCGCAGTGGTGGCCAGCGCCTGGCGGGAACTAGTTCCCAACTACACGGTGCGCGACGTTTTCGCCACTAAACGCGAAGAAGTCAGGCAACGCGCCGCCGGTGTCATTACTCAGAAGCTGGCTTCTGACGGCATTGTGGTGAAAGAAGTGATGTTGCGCGACATCCAGCTGCCGCCGGAATACGCTAAGGGGCTGGAGAGCCTGCTTCTGAAGGAGCAGGAGAACGACCGCATGGGCGTGGAAACCGAACTCCATCAGAAGCAGGTAAGGATCTCGGAACTGGATGCCGAAGCCCAGAAGGTGCAAGAGGTAAAGCAGGCCGAAGGCCAAGCGCAGGTGCGCGTGCTCCAAGCCAAGGGCGAGGCTGATGCCATGCAATACACGCTTCCGCTGAAGGAGAAGCAGATCCAGCAGTCGAAGCTCGAAGCTGAAGCTCGCAAGGAGGCGACGGTGAAAAACGCCGAGGCCCAGGCCGAAGCCAAGGTCATTGACAGCAAAGCCGAGATGGAACGCCGTAAGCTGTTGGCGGAGGCTGAGGCCGATCGTATCCGGGTAACGGCGGTGGCCGATGCCGAGCGGATGCGGAACGAAGGCGTCATCCTGAAGCAGAATCCCCTGCTGATCAACAAGATTGTTGCCGAACGGCTCTCCGACAAACTGCAGATCATGATGGTGCCGGCGGATGGGAAGTTCTTCTTCGCCAACGACGTGCTGCGCAGCATGAACGTATCGAATCACGCAGCCCAGGCGGAAGAGGCAGCACCGGAAGCGCCGCCGCAGAACTGAGTTTTAATAGCCGGCCGGAATACCGGGTGACACGCAATGGGAAGTCGTGTCACCCGGTAACCAGAGTACAAACTTCTCGGTGTCCTCCGTGTCCTCGGTTGTGAATTCTTGGTTCTTGAAGACTTGAACCACAGAGGACACGGAGAACACCGAGTCGAGGGCGAATCCAGTGCACTGCACGGTTTATAATTCGCGCAATCCAGACATGCCTGCCTCATCCATACGCCTCCAACGCGTTGCTTGCGCCCTGGTTGGCCTCCTGTATCTTTTACCAACAGTGATGTCGGCCACCGACTGGAGTGCGCCCGCCGAGCAACTGGCGCACAAAATCGTGGCGGTAACCGGCCCGGGAGCCGTGAGCTTGGAATTCACCAATCGCTCATCCCTTGCTAAGACCGATTTTGAAGAGGTCCGCCGCCAAGTGTTGACTCACGCTGCCGCATTGGGGTTGCGTTTTGTGAAAGCTGACCAGGCCGCAGCTACGGTGCAGGTTTCAGTCTCGGAAAACATCGCTAGTTACGTCTGGGTAGCCGAGATTCACCTCGGCAACAATGAGTCGTCGGTCGTGATGATCTCTCTGCCGCATCCGGAAACGGCAAACATATCCCGCGAGAGCGCTCCTCTGACCATCCACAAGACGCTGCTCTGGGCTCAAGAGGATCGCATCCTGGACGCCGCAGTGCTTGAAGGCAGCCCGGCTCACCTAGTGGTGTTGGATCCCGACCGAGCCACGCTTTACCGTTTTCAGGACAGTCGCTGGCAGATGGAACAGGCGCTACCCATAAAACATTCGCGGCCGTGGCCGCGCGATCTGCGGGGGCGACTTTTCGTTCGCAAAGATCACCTGTTTGACGCCTACCTGCCGGGGGTCTACTGCCAGAGCACAATCACCGCGCCGCTCGGGCTCAACTGCCGAGACAGCGACGATCCCTGGCCCTTGGGAAGCGAGCAGAACAGTCTGAACGCGTTCTTTAGTCCGGCGAGGAACTTCTTCACCGGAGCACTCACGCCGGGAATCGGCAAGCAGACTACGGCACCGGCATTCTACTCAGCCGCCGCGCTACCCAGAGAGAAGTACACCTTGTGGCTGTTGGCCACGGTGAGCGGCCAGGTTCATCTGCTTGACGGAGTTACCGATCAGACTGCGGGCAGGCTGGGCTGGGGCAGCGACCTCGCCAGCGTGCATACCGGTTGTGGATCAGGTTGGCAGATCCTGGCCACACGAAGTGGCGATGTCTCTGCCGATAGCGTACGCGCGTTCGAGATGGCAGACCGCGAGCCGGCGCCGGTAAGCCAGGCCCTGGATTTCGACGGCAGCATCACCGCGCTGTGGGCGGATTCGGGTGGCAGCGGCGCAATGGTGGTTTCTCACAATTCGGAATCGGGGAAATATGAGGCGTATCGTCTTACCCTTACTTGTGGCCAGTAGCCTGGTGTGGGCAGCGGTTAGCAGCGCGGCCACGCGTCCGCGTTACGGCGGAACCTTGCACGTGGCCATTCGAGCCGCGCCGGCGTCACTCGATCCCGCCGATCCGGTTCAAGCGAATTCCACGGCGGCCCAGAATATTTCCCGGCTGGTCTTTGACACGCTGGTCATTCTTGATGATCGGGGCCAAGCGCAACCGGCGCTGGCGAGTTCGTGGCAGTCCGAGCCCGGGGGACAGCGCTGGCAGTTTATGCTGCGCACGGGCGTCAAGTTTCATAACGGGTCCGCGTTCACGCCCGATACGGTCGCTGCTTCGCTGCGAGCCTCGAACCCGACGTGGAAAGTCTTTCCCGCCACGGACTCGGTGATCATTGAATGCGACGCCGCTGTGCCCGACTTCCCTGCCGAACTGGCGCTGCCTCGAAACGCCATCGCCAAGCGGGACGGCAACAAACTCTTCGGCACGGGACCATTTGCGATTGCAGACTGGCAGCCGGGAAAGAAGCTGACCTTAACCTCCCGTGACGAATACTGGGGCGGGCGCCCGTTCGTGGATTCGATCGAAATCGAGATGGGCAAAAGCCTGCGGGAACAGATGATTTCTCTGGACCTCGGCAAGGCCGATTTAGTTGAGGTTGCGCCGGAGCAGGCGCACCGCGCCGCCGCAGAAGGCAGGCAGGTGGAGAGTTCGGCCCCGGTTGAACTGATGGCTCTGGTTTTCAGCCGCGAGCGCCAGTCGCCCGAAGACGGCAAACCGCGCGAGGCGCTCGCGCTTAGCCTTGACCGCAGTTCACTCAACACGGTGCTGCTGCAAGGCGGAGGCGAACTCGCGGGCAGCCTGCTGCCCAACTGGCTGACCGGCTATGCCTTTCTTTTTCCAACAGGTCCCGATCTGCCGCGGGCTCGCGAGCTGCGGGATGAGGCGCAGCAAGTCCCCATCTGGACACTCGGCTACGACCCGACCGATCCGGTGGCTCGCGTGGTGGCGGAACGAATCTCACTCAACGCGCGCGATGCCGGCTTAAAGCTGCAGCTCAGCGCGGCCAACTCCGCGGATGTGCGCCTGGTGCGAATCGTGCTGCCCTCGCTGAATGCCAGGGTAGCGCTTACCGGCGTCGCGGCAGGGCTAGGCTTGACGCCGCCCAAGTTCACCGGGAACTCAGTCAGCGATCTCTACGCCGCCGAAAGCACCCTCATCCAGTCGCAGCGGGTCATTCCTCTGCTTCATATCCGCTCGAGTTACGCACTGTCGGCAATCGTGAAAGACTGGGGGCAGGACCCCGATGCACTCTGGCGACTGCCGGAGGTGTGGCTGGGGACGGAGAAGCCATGAGTTTTCGGCGCAAACTTCTGGCGGTGTTCGCGCTGACCGTCTTCCTCTCCGTGGCTGCCGTTACCTGGATCGTTTCTGCCATTACCCGTCGTGCATTTGAGCGTTCGAACGAAGAACGTACCACCGCCCTGGTAGCGCAGTTCCGTCGCGAGTTCAATCGCCGAGGTGAAGACGTAGTGCAACACGTGCAAGCCATCGCCGACAGTGAAAGTGTTACCCGGATGGCACTAGCGTTGGCCCAGGGATCTCCTGATTACAGTGCCTACGTAACCGAAGCCAGGAATATCGCGGAAAACCAGCAACTTGATTTTCTGGAGTTCGTGAACAGCGAAGGAACGATCGTTTCCTCGGCGCAGTGGCCGGCCAAGTTCGGATACAAGTACTCCCCCCTGCAAGCAATTCAGTCGGCACCGAAGGACGCTTTCCTGAAGCAAGAGGAGTTGCCCGAAAATGCGACCCTGGCTTTGTCTGCGGTGCGCGCCGTGGGCGCGGGCGAGCGGCCGCTTTATGTGATCGGTGGCCGCCGCGTGGATAAGGAGTTTCTTGCCAGCCTGGAGTTGCCCAGCGGCATGCGGGCGCTTTTCTACCAGAACCTTGGAACCGGATTTGCGCCGCAACTTCTGATTGACCCATCGGGGAGCCTGCAGAATCCGGACCGGGTGGCGCCTCTCATCCAGCAGGTCCTTCTGCAAAAGCAGGAAAGCACAGAGATCGTTCATTGGTCGTCCGCTGCCGCGGACGATGAGACCGTACACGCCATCCCGCTGGCCGGGCAAGACAGGCAGACGCTGGGTGTGCTCTTAGTCGGCAACTCGCTTCGTCCCTATGTGGACTTACTCCAGCACATCCGCTCGGCCGCGATGCTGGTGGGAGGTGCGAGCATCGTGTTGGCAATCCTGCTGAGCGGCTGGGCAGCAGGGCGCGTCACCCGACCGGTGGAACAACTCGCAGAAGCGGCGCGCGCGGTCGCAGATGGGAACTGGAGCACACAGGTAGAGGTCACCTCATCCGACGAACTGGGCGAGTTGGCCGCAGCATTTAACCGCATGACCCATGAACTGCTGGAGCAGAAAGAACAGCTGGTGCAGACTGAGCGCGTAGCTGCGTGGCGCGAACTCGCACGGCGACTGGCGCATGAACTGAAGAACCCGCTGTTCCCACTGCAATTGACGGTAGAGAACCTGGTTCGGGCGCGCCAGCACAGCCCGGAACAGTTTGAAGAGGTCTTTCGGGAAAGTTCGTCCACGTTGCTGGCCGAAATCGCCAACCTGAAGGCCATCATTTCCCGCTTCAGCGAATTCTCCAAGATGCCACAGCCGCAGTTCCAGCGGATCGATCTGAATGATGTGGTACAGAACGTTGCCCGGCTGTTTCAAGCGCAACTGCGTTTGCCGGACGGGCCGCCCATCCTGTGCACGCTGGCGCTGGGCGAGGGTATGGCATCCATCGCGGCCGACCCCGAACTGCTCCACCGCGCCATCTCGAATTTGGTATTGAATGCCATGGACGCCATGCCTGGAGGTGGTACGCTCACGCTGCGGACCCGGCAGGATGGCGAACACGCTCTCCTCGAAGTTTCCGACACGGGAACTGGCCTGACACCGGAAGAGTGCGAGCGCCTGTTTACGCCCTATTACACCAGCAAATCGCATGGCACCGGGCTGGGGCTGGCCATCGTGCAGTCGGTGGTGAGCGACCATGGCGGCAAGATCAGCGTGCAGAGCCAACCCGGACACGGGACAACTTTCCTGATTGAACTGCCGCGTGATCATGACAAAATTCAACCGCCCGGCCAGAGTACCGGCGCAACACGATAAGGAGAACCGGTGCTGCAGAAAGCGAATCTGCTGATCGTTGATGACGAAGCCAATACCCTGGCTTCGCTGTCGCGCGCCTTCCGCCTGGCAGGCCATGAAGCTACGGTGTGTGACAACGCGGCGAGGGCGCTTGAACTGGCCAAGTCGCAGCACTTCGACCTGGTGCTTTCCGATGTGGTGATGCCCGGGAAGGATGGGTTGTCGCTGCTGGAAGATCTGAAGTCGCAAGGAGTGGCGACGCCGGTGGTCATGATGTCGGGCCAGGCGCACATCGAGATGGCGGTCCGCGCCACCCGCCTGGGCGCGCTCGACTTTCTGGAGAAGCCCATCTCCACCGAAAAGCTTTTGCTCACGGTCGAGAACGCGCTTCGCCTGCAGCGGTTGGAGTCCGAGAACCGGCAGTTGCGGCAGCGCCTGGGCAAGCACGAGATCATCTGGAGCGGGGACACCATGCGCAAGTTCATGGCCCAGGTGGAACGCGTCGCGGCCAGCGAGACTCGCATCTGCATCCTCGGGGAGACCGGTACCGGCAAAGAACTGGTCGCTCGCACCCTGCACGAACGCAGCCCGCGCGCTTCCGGACCATTTGTCACCTTGAATTGCGCCGCGGTTCCGGCAGAGTTAATCGAGTCAGAACTGTTTGGCCACGAGAAAGGCTCGTTCACCGGCGCCGCCGGCCGTCATCTCGGCAAGTTTGAGCAAGCAGACCACGGCACGATATTCCTGGATGAAATCGGCGACATGCCGTTGCCGATGCAGGCCAAGTTGCTGCGGGTACTGGAAGAAGGCGAAGTCGAACGCATTGGGGGAGACAAGCCGGTCGCGGTCGACGTGCGAGTCATCGTCGCGACCCATCGCAACCTGGAAACATTGGTTGGCGAGGGGAAGTTCCGCCGGGATTTATTTCATCGCGTGTACGTTTTTCCGTTACTGCTGCCACCGTTACGCGAGCGCCGCGAAGATATCCCTACGCTGGTGGAACACTTCGCCCGGCAAGTCTGCCTGCAAAACGGCTGGAAACCGATTCCCTTCACGCCGGAGGCTGTCCAGGCACTGCAAGCGCATGCCTGGCCCGGAAACGTCCGTGAATTGCGCAACGTGGTGGAGCGCCTGATGCTGTTGGCAACGGACGGGCAGGTCGATCTGGCCACGGTGCATCTGGCGTTACCCCAACCCATGGACGCACAGTCCGTGGCGACTGGTTCGGGCCCGCTCGCGAACCGCGTGCAAGGTTTCGAGCGAGAGGTAATCCTGGCCGAACTCAAACGCTGCAATTACCACATTACCAACACTGCGAAAGGGCTAGGCCTGGAGCGCAGCCACTTGTATAAAAAAGCGGAGCAACTCGGAATCGACTTGCAGGCGCTTCGTCAGGAACCGGGTGACGGTCGCTCAACGCCAGAGTGAGCACTCCTAGGCAGCCAGCTTTTGCTGGCGGAATTTTGCCCACCTTGCCCGTTGGGCCGCCGCGATTCTCCGGCGCCCGGCCAGCGACAACCTCCTTTTCGGCGCGGCCGTTGCGCTAACCTGGCTTCGCCCCAAAACCCGCTTCAGGGCTCCAATGGCTTGATCCAAACTTCGTATTTCTTGCTGCATACGGGTTCGTTCCTGCTGTAAGTCGGTCAACATCCTTGTGTAGTTCGACATGTGCCCTCCTCGGCCAAGCATTGTAACAATTGTGGCTTGTCTGGGCCTAACTGGCTGGGCGGGAAAAACTCGCTGACCGATAAAGACTCCCCCGCGAGCTACTGCTTGGGGACATCGAAACGATAGCCGATGCCACGCACGGTTTTCAGATAAGCAGGATTGTCGGGATCCTGCTCGATTTTCTCGCGCAGACGTCGCACGTAAACATCCACCGAGCGGGGTGTCACGAAGGAAGCTTCCGTCCACACCGCGTCCAGAAGCTGGTCGCGGGTGAAAACGCGGGTAGCGTGGCGGGCGAGATAGTCTAATAACCGGAACTCACGCACCGTAGTAGGCACAGGGGTCTCGCGCACTTTTACGGTCATGGAGGCGGTATTGATCTCAATCTGACCCAGCCTCAGCAGTTCGGGTGCGGAGAAGTCCTGCGAGCTGCGCAGCACAGCCCGCACTCTGGCCACTAGTTCGCGGGGGCTGAAAGGCTTGGTAATGTAATCGTCTCCACCTAATTCCAGGCCTTTAACGCGGTTGGTCTCGCCTCCCCTTGCCGTCAGGAAAATGATGTGCGCCGCTGACAGGACTTTGGTCGAGCGGATGTGGCGGCAGAGTTCGAACCCGTCACTGCCGGGGATCATGACGTCCAGGAGAAACAGCGACGGCACAGTGCGGACAGCCTCTTCAATGACCGACGAGGAATCCGGAAACCAGCGGGTCAGATAGCCGGAACTATCCAGGTGGTAGCAGATCAGGCGGGCGATATCCTCGTCATCTTCAACGACGAAGATCAGGGGTTTTGCAGTCCAGAGTTGCTGGGGAGACTCGAGAGAGCTCATTCTGCTGGGCCTGACTCCGCAAAAGGCACTGAAACGCCAAGGCTTGGTGGTGCCAAGAGTTTGCGCCAGGCTTGTTGCAGGATTGTTGCGGGGTCATTAAAGTTTGGTTAATTCTGCGGCCATCTGGTCGAGCGCCCGGCCCAGCCGGGCAAGGCCTTCGGCGGTCATTTCGACAGGGCCACCGATTCCGATGCGAAAATGCTGAGGCATGTCAAAGTAGCGTCCGGGCACCACGCTGGTCTCGTACTCTCGCCCCAGCAAGGCAAATAGTTCGTCAACGCTGCCTTGGCGCAGCTTGGGAAACACCACGGTTCCAAATGCCGGGCGAAAACACTCCAGGTCAGGACGCGAATCCAGGAGTGCGTTCAAACATTGCCGGTTGGCGTCCAGAAGCGCCTTGGCTCGCGCCCCGACTCGATCCAGGTTATTCAGGGCAAGCACGCTTAGCAGTTCCGCAATATGCACCGGGGTAGATGCGCTCGGAGAGTTCGGGCTCCGCCAGTATCCAGCCACAGCGTAGACCGCTTAATCCGTAGGCCTTAGTCAGGCTATTGGTGGCTAGGAAATGACTGCCGAGGTGAAACGCGGAGCGAGTCGGTTGGTCAAACATAGCTTCCAGGTAGACTTCGTCCACCAGAACTCGTGCACCAACCCTATGTGCAATGTCCCCTACGGCAGTGAGCGTCGCTTCGTCGGTGAAGGCGCTGCTGGGATTGTGCAGGTTCGTGATCACCACTAAGCGGGTGCGAGACGTGATCTGTCTGGCAACCTCCTCTGGGTTGATGCGGAAGCCTTCCTCAAAGCGCCGGGGGAAGCGTCGAATTTCTGCTCCCAGGTACTTTGCTGCACTTAAGAGCAGTTCATAAGTAGGCTCTTCGATCAGAACCTCGTCACCCGGCTCGAAGGTTGCGGCCATGGCCAGATGGTTGGCCATCGACGTACCCGCCGCTGCCACTACACAGTCGGGCGAAACCTGGTTCTTCCGCGCCAGGCTTTCCTGCAACGGCGCGTAGCCGTAGATGGTCTGGCCATTGATCTCCAGATCCTGCATGTGCACCGGAAGCTCCGCCAGGGGATAGCTCATCACGCCGCTGGCGGCAAGGTTGTACTTTGCTGCCGAGCGCAGCTTGGCAAATTCCATGTAGGGAGAGCGGGCTGTGCTGCGTGAGAGCTTCATGCCTGGTCAGTTCCTGCTTTCTGTCGCCGGCTCCAGAGAGCATACACGGGCAATCCCAGTACTAGGATCAGCATGCCGAGCAGGCTGTTTGCCGGATACCGATAGATGGTAGTCGCTACTACCAGCCAGCAGGCAAGCACGAATGCGCCGGTGGTAAACGGGTGTCCGGGGACACGGTACCCAATTTCACCCGGATCACCGGCCGCCGCAGTCGATCCTTGTCGTTCGCGGTGGCGAAAGACGAAGATGCAGGTGGCGGTTAGCCCGACAAAGAGAAAATCCATAGAGACTACGTAGTTCAAGATTTGTTCGTAACGTCCGGAAAGGGCCACCACCGCCGCCCATACGCTCTGCAGGATAATCGCCACCGCGGGAACATGAGTTCGGGCATTCACCGAAGCAACGCCGCGGAAAAATACTCCGTCTTCAGCCATAGCGAAATAGACTCGTGGTGCCGTGAGGATCGACTGGCTGAGAAATCCCAGCGTCGAGATCGCTATCCCCAGCGCGATCAGGGTAGCGCCGCGATCGCCCAGGGCAAGACGCATGACGGCGGTTGCGGGTACCGTGGTGTTGGCCAAGGCCGCTGGTCCCAGGGCACGCACACAAACCAGATTCACGGCCACATATAGCGCGATTACCCCGGCCACACCCATCAGCAGGGCACGTGGCAGGTTGCGCCGAGGTTGTTTGATTTCGCCAGCAATGAAGTTTGCCGTCTGCCATCCTCCATAGGCAAAAAGCACGGGCACCATGGCCGTTCCCAGCGAAGCCAGCAATCCCAGGGAAACCGGTTGGTCCAGCACCGGCCGCACCACCGAATGGGGCGCGGGTATGAGCCAAAGGCCGGCGACGATCAGGCCAGCGATGGCAGCGATCTTCAGCAACATCAGGCCGCTTTGGACGCGGCTGCCCAGCTTCACTCCCAAGCAGTTGATGACGGTGAGCAGCGCCAGGGCGACGACGGCGACCAGTCGATCGGAGAACTTCAATCCGGTCAGTTCGAGAAAATATCGGGCAAAGGTAATGGTCACCGCAGCCATGCCACCGGTCTGCACCACCAGCAGCAGCACCCACCCATACAGGAAACCCAAAGCCGGGTGATAGGCTTCGCGCAGATACGAATACTGGCCGCCCACGTTGGGCATGCGGTCGGCCAGTTCAGCATAGATGAAGGCACCCACCATGGCCAGCAGTCCACCCGCAATCCACGTCGCAAGAATGAGCACCGGAGTGTGAACCTGGCGCGCGACTACGTAAGGATTAATGAAAATTCCGGCGCCGACTATTCCGCCCATGACTACCATGGTGGCGTCGAACAAGCCGACCTGGCGCGCCAGCGCGGGTACACCGGCAGTCGAATTCGCATTCATGGGGTTGGATGGTGGCATGTGCCAGTGTGGGCCGGGGAAATCTATCATGAGGGGGCTTCTGAGCAAACTGTTAGCTACGTGACACCCGTCGCTCGCGCTCGGCTCACAATTTCCCTCCCATCCGGACGGCTTTGATTTATGCTGGGCCGCTGAGCAATTCTACGGAGGCACTGCGTGATCCCACTCCCCCTTCGCCAACTGGCCGTCGGGTTGGTCTGCATTCTTACTTTCTGTGCTGCGCTTGCCGGTGAAACGGCGCGATATCCCGAAACGTTGTACCAGGAAATGCACTGGCGCATGATTGGGCCATTCCGCGGTGGCAGGACGCGCGCCGTGGCCGGTGTACCCAGACAGCCGAATGTCTTTTACATCGGTGCGGTCAATGGCGGAGTGTGGAAGTCGACCGATTATGGCCGGACCTGGAATCCGATCTTCGACTCGCAGCCCACGCAATCCATCGGCGCCATTGCGGTCGCTCCCTCTGACCCCAATATCGTCTACGTGGCGAGTGGCGAAGGCTTGCACCGCCCGGACCTTTCCGTCGGCAACGGCATTTACCGCTCCACCGACGCTGGCAAGACCTGGACTCACCTCGGCCTGCGTGACGGCCAGCAAATCCCGGCGCTGGTGGTCGACCCGCGCGACCCCAACCGGCTGTTCGCCGCCGTGCTGGGCAATCCCTACGGTCCCAGCCCGGAGCGCGGCATCTACCGCTCCAATGACGGTGGTCAAACCTGGGAAAAGGTGCTCACGAAAGACGAAAACACCGGTGGCTTCGACATTGAGATGGATCCCTCGAACCCAGAGGTGCTCTACGCTTCACTGTGGGAGGCACGTGAAGGTCCGTGGGAGGACAACAACCTGTTCAACGGGACCGGTGGAGGCCTTTTCAAGTCCACGGACGGTGGAAGCACCTGGCATCCGCTGACCAACGGACTGCCCAAAGACATTGCGCAAGTCAACCTGGCCATCTCCCCAAGCCAGCCCAGCCGGTTGTACATCACGCTCTCGACGGATCATCCGGGAGGTTATGGCACGGACGCGGGCCTCGGCGTGTTCCGCTCCGACGACGCCGGTGAGAACTGGTACCGCGTGACCACCGACCCGCGTGCCGCGATGAAAATTGGTGGCGGCGACCTGTCGGTGCCCAGGGTGGATCCCAAGAACCCCGACGTTGTGTATTGCGCAAGCATCGTAACCGTGCGCTCCAACGATGGCGGCAAGACCTGGATGAGCTTTCGCGGCGCCCCCGGCGGCGACGACTACCAGAACCTGTGGATCAATCCCAACGATCCCAACATCATCCTGCTGGTCGCCGACCAAGGGGCCATTGTGACGGTCAACGGCGGCCAGACGTGGAGTTCGTGGTACAACCAGCCCACCGCACAGCTGTATCACGTCTCAGCCACCAACACCTTCCCTTACCGGGTGTGCGCCGGACAACAGGAGAGCGGTTCGGTGTGCATCTTGAGCCGCGGCAACGATGGCTCCATCAATTTTCGCGACTGGCACCCGGTGGGCACGATCGAGTACGGATATGTCGCGCCCGACCCGCTTGATCCCGACGTAGTCTACGGCGCCGGCAGGAGTGAAGTTTCCAAGTTCCACTGGTCCACAGGCCAGACGCAGATCGTAACTCCGATTCCTGTGCAGAATGGCCAGTACCGCACCGATCGCACGGAACCGCTCATGTTCTCACCGGTTGATCCGCACCTGCTCTATTACTCGACGAACGTGCTCTTCAAGACCATGGACGGCGGGCATTCATGGGAGACGATCAGCCCGGACCTCACGCGTCCGGATCCCGGAGCTCCGGCCAGCGTTGGAAAACTGGTTTCCAAAGGTGCCGAGAAACAGCGCGGCGTCATCTATGCACTGGCCCCGTCTTTCAAGAACGTGAATAGCCTGTGGGCGGGGACCGACGACGGACTGATTTGGGCGACGCGAGATGGCGGCAAGAACTGGACGAACATTACTCCCCCGGAGCTGACTCCGTGGAGCAAGGTGACGCAAATCAGCGCCTCACATTTCGACGAGCAGACCGCCTACGCCTCGGTAAGCCGGTTCCGCATCGCTGACCTCCGGCCTTACATCTATCGCACGCGCGATGGCGGCAAGACATGGCAATCCATCGTCACAGGCCTGCCGGATGACTCCCCGGTGGACACGGTCCGCGAAGATCCGGTGCGCAAGGGCCTGCTGTTTGCCGGCACCGAAACCGGAGTGTGGGTTTCGTTCGATGATGGGGATCATTGGCAGTCGCTGCAGCTCAACCTGCCACATACTTCGATGCGCGACCTGTTGATTCAAGGCGATGACCTGATCGTCGCCACGCATGGACGCTCGTTCTGGATTCTCGACGACATCGCCCCGCTGCGGCAGCTGACGGAGGCGGTAGCAAGTTCCGATGCCTACCTCTTTAAGCCTGCGCCGGCGTACCGCGTGCCGCGCAATACCAACACTGACACTCCCATCCCGCCCGACGAGCCTGCTGGGCAGAACCCTCCGGATGGCGCCATCATCGATTATTTTCTGCCGAGGCCTGCAACGGGTGCTGTGACGCTTGAAATCCTGGACTCCCGGGGCAATCCAGTGCGCCGCTACGCCAGCACTGACCCACCGGAAATGACACAGGCTGAGATGGAAAAGCAACTGATTCCCTTGTACTGGATTCGCATGCCGAAGAGTCTTCGCACGGGCGCGGGAATGCATCGCTGGGTGTGGGATGTGCACTACGCTCCACCGGTTTCCACGCAACACGACTTCCCGATTTCTGCCACTCCCAACGACACTCCGCGAACACCGCTCGGCCCGAGTGCGCTACCTGGGCAATATACCGTGCGGCTCACTGTGGGCGACCATAGTTCGAGCGCGCCGATCACGGTAAAAATGGATCCCCGCGTGAAAACGCCGCCAAATGGGCTCGAACAGAAATTCCAGTTGGAAACTCACCTCGCCTCTGTGATCAGTGAGAGTTCAGAGGCGGTTATGCAGGCCCGTTCGCTCCGCGACCAACTACAGAAGCTCTCAGGCCAGGCGGGTAGCGGCGTAACCGATGGAATCGCTGCTTTGCAGAAGAAACTTGCCGCGGTGCTTGGAGCATCTGACTCCGCCGAAGCAACCCTTAGCCGAGTAAACAGCCAGGCCGGCACGATCTATGGACATCTGGCGCAATCCGACGGCATCCCGACGATCGCCCAGATCAACGGAGCAGCGGCTATCGAAGCAGACTCCGCAGCCGTCATGAAACGTTGGAATGAACTCAAGACGACGGATGTTCCGCAATTCAACCATCAACTCAAAGGGACAGGGCAGCCCGAGCTTCGTATCGAGGCCGCTCCGCAGATGGGTGAGGGCGGGGTGGACAGGGACTGATATTTCGTGGTTGGTCGTTTCGTCGTTGGCCTGACCAAGGACCCACGACGGTCTAACTGTAGCGCACCGCCTCTGGTTCGCGTTCTCCCACCTGCTGGCGCCACATGGCGTAATACAGGCCCTTGTTCTCCAGCAACTGGCCATGGTCGCCCGACTCCACAATGCGGCCGCGTTCCAACACGTAGATGCGGTCGGCGTGCATCACGGTGGAGAGGCGATGGGCAATCACAATGGTGACGGCCTCGCGATTCACGGCCACCTCGCGGATGGTCCGGCTCACTTCTTCTTCGGTGAGCGAATCGAGCGACGAAGTAGCTTCGTCAAACACCAGCAGCTGTGGCCGGCGCAGCAAGGCCCGCGCAATCGATAGCCGCTGCTTTTCGCCGCCGGATACCTTAACTCCGCCTTCCCCAATGACGGTGTCGAGCCCGCGATCGGCGCGGGCCAGCAAAGTATCCGCCGCCGCCTGCTGCAGCACCTCCATGCACTCGTCGTCGGTGGCCTTGGGATTCACAAACAGCAGGTTCTCGCGGATGGAGCCGGAAAACAACTGTGTGTCCTGGGTGACAAAGCCGATCTTCTCCCGCAGTTCGTCGAGGTCGACACGCTGGGAAGGAATACCGTTGTAGAGAATCTCGCCCGACTTTGGCGGGTACAGGCCAACCAGCAGTTTGACCAGGGTCGTCTTTCCTGCCCCGGAAGGTCCGACAAATGCAATGGTGTCGCCGCGCGCGGCGCTGAACGTGATCTCGTTCAGGGCAGGCGCGCTGGCGCTTTGATGCTGGAAGCTGACTTGATCGAACTGCAGGGTCATCAACTCGTCGACCGCTGCCGGATCCACCGGCTTGGGGTCACGCGGAGTGTCGAGGATGTCCTGGAAGTTCTGCAGCGAGACCTCGGTCTCACGATAGATGCCGATGACGTTCCCCAGTTCCTGCAATGGCGTGAAGATGTAGAACGAATACAACATCAGGGAAAAGAACTGGCCGATGGTGATCTGCTGGCGGAAGATCAGGTAAAGCATCAGGAACAGGATGCTGGTGCGCAGCGCGTTCACCGATGTTCCCTGGATGAAGCTCAGGCTGCGCAGGTATTTCACTTTCTTCAATTCCAGCTTCAAGATCTTGCCGGTGATGCTGTTTAGGCGGTGTACCTCCTGCCCGGCCAACCCCAGGCTCTTGACGAGCTCAATGTTACGCAGGGATTCGGTGGTGGAACCGGCCAGGGCGGTGGTTTCGGCCACGATGGTCTTCTGGATTTTCTTGATGCGCTTGCTCAAGGTCGAACTGATGAATCCCAACAGTGGTACTGCGACCAAGAAAGCCGGCACGATGACCCAGTGCACGCGGAAGGCGTAGACCATCACGAACACAATGCCGACGATCGATGTGAACAGGATGTTGATTGCCGCAGTGATGAAGCGCTCCACGTCAAGTCTCACCTTCTGCAGCTTGCCCAGCGTTTCCCCGCTGCGCTGGTCTTCGAAGACCTGGTAAGGCAGGTCGAGTGAATGCCGAATGCCGTCGGAATACATTTGGGCACCCAACCGTTGCACGATGACGTTGACGAAGTAGTCCTGGAAGTTCTTGGCCACGCGCGAAATGAAGGCGACCCCAACCGCCGCCAGCAGCAACAGTCCTGCCCCGCGCACGAACTGCATTTGCGTGTATTGATTGTGTTTGGTGGCGTACCCGTCAATGACGTAACGGAAGATCAGGGGATCGAGCAGCGAGAAAATCTGATTGGTAGCGGCCAGCAGCAGGGCCACCACCACCAGCTTCCAATAGTGCTTGGCGTAGTCAAGCAGGAGATTCATAGCAATGAGTGCCGATTATACGGCTAAGCCCATTAGACGGTTCGGACCGGAGTTTCGATTCATCGAGTAGCGCCGACCGGGTGCGAGGTTCGCATGGGCCCAGCATCGTAGATTTCATACTTGACTATTAGTCAACTATGAATATAATTCATGTTTGGTAGGACGCATGCCCAGGAAAACCTTATTGCCGCGAGTGGGAAGGCGCGAACGTCGCAGCGCGGAAACTCGGGAGAAGCTGTTCCGCGCCGCTCTTCGCTTGTTCTCGGAACACGGTTTTGTCGCCACCACGGTGGAGGACATCACGGAAGCTGCCGACGTGGGCAAGGGCACCTTCTTCAACTACTTTCCCAGCAAGGAGCACATCCTGGCCCATCTGGGGGAAATGCAGGTTGCCAAGATGGTGCGTTTTGTAGACGCGGCACCTGCAAGCGGAAAGCCGGTGCAGCAGGTCTTGTATGAACTGACCCAAGCTCTGGCGGAAGAGCTCGGGCGTAGCCAGGCCATGTTTCGAAACATGTTGATTGCCAACCTTTCGAACCAGACTGTGCGCATGCTGATGCAACGCTACATGGAGGGGGCCCGCCGGAAGCTGGCGGAATTAATGGAACTAGGGCAGTCACGGGGGGAGTTGCGCCGCGATCTCTCTGCCCTGGAACTGGCTGCAACCTTTCAACGATCCTTTTTCGGAACCCTGATGATGTGGTCGGTGCATCCCGCCAGCCCGCTGCCAGATTGGCTTGACACCACGTTTAAAGTCTTGTGGTCCGGCATCGGGGCCGGATCGTCCCCGGCAAAGTGCCCCGGGAAAGGCCGCCACCAGGCGGGAACGACAGCGTAGAGGAGTGGAAGCCATGTGCCGATGGTTCGAAATGCGCGCAATGCGCCGAGGGTTGATCTTGTGGCTTGCTGTGTTCGCCACCCCCGCGCTCGCCCAGACCGAGGCGCCCTATCACTTGACACTGAAGGACGCCATCCAGCGCGGCCTGCAGGCCAACCTGAGCGGACTGGTGTCGCAGACCAGGATCGAGGAGGCGGAAGGCACCCGGCAACGCCGTTTCGCCAACCTGCTTCCGCACGCGCACATCGAGACACCGCTTACGTATCAGAACCGGAATCTCAAGACCCAGGGCATCAGCATACCTTTAGCACCGGAAGTCGTCGGCCCTTTTGGAACGTATGATTTTCGTTTCTACGCCGACCAGACCATCCTCGACTTACAGTCCTACCACAACTGGAAAGCCAGCGAGCAACAAGAACAGTCAACTCGCAGCGATTACCACGACGTCCGCGACCAGATCGTCCGCGCCGTGGCGGGGCTGTACCTGAATGCACAAGCCAACCTTGCCCTGGCCGATGCGGCCGCGTCGCGGGTGACGGTTTCAGACGCGCTTTATAAACTGGCCAGCGACCAGCACGATCAAGGCACGGCTACCGGGGTGGACGTGCTGCGCGCCCAAGTACAGCTGGCCAACGACCGACAAAGCCTGCTGGCCAACCAAAACGCTGCCAAGATTGCGCTTCTCGCTCTGGAGCGCAATATCGGAATGCACCCCGGCACGCCGCTGGAACTGGCCGAACCGCTTGACTTCCAGCCACTGGCTCCACTGGATCGCGAGAGTGCGATCCGCACCGCTCTTGAAGCCCGCTCCGACTACCAGTCTCTGGCCAGACAACGCGCGGCACTGTCGGAACAGTTGAAGGCCAGCCAGGCCCGTTACCTTCCCCGCATTGGAGTGAGCGGCAATTACGGCGGTACCGGCAGGTCGCTCCCGGACATTACCGGGACCGGCGCCCTGCAGGCCAATCTTACGTTGAACGTGTTCGACCGCGACCGCCAGGGAGAAGCGCAGGAAATCAAGAGCCGCATCGAACGCATTGAGCGCCAGATGTCCGACCTACGCCTGGGAATCGAACAGGATGTCGGCCAAGCGTTGCTCAACCTGGAGTCGGCGGCCGATCAGGTAGGCGTGGCCAAGAGTGGACTGGAACTGGCCCAGCGCGAGCTCGAGCTGTCCCGCGATCGCTTCCAGCACGGGGTCACGAACAATATTGAGGTGATCAGTGCTCAAGATTCGGTGGAGCGCGCACAGCAAAACCTGATCACCGCTCTCACCCTGCACGCCGACGCCAAGGTTGCCCTGGCTCGCGCTCTGGGTGATACGGAGAAAAGTTATGAAAGCTTCCTAGGAATTCACTGAGGCAGCAGGCGGCGAGATTCCACGTGTCTTGATCGCCGCCAGCATGGAGAAAGGTCGATGAAGAAAATCATCCTGATCGCAATTGTCCTGGCGGCGGTGGTGGCCGCGGTCTTCTACTTCCGCAGCAATCAGCAGGTTCCCGACACCTCGCTGCACATCTCAGGCAATATCGAAGCCCACGAGAGTATTGTCAGCTTCAAAGTGCAAGGACGCATCGTCGATTTGCCGGTGCAAGAGGGGCAATCCGTCAAGACTGGAGATTTGCTGGCGCGCCTTGATAGCGACGACTACCGCCGCCAGATTGCAGTGGATACCGCCCAGGTGCACGCCCGCACCGCTGAACTGCAACTGGCGCTGGCCGGCAGCCGCCCCCAGGAGATTAGGGCCGCGGAGGAGACGCTGAAGAATGCCGAGGCCGACCTGGAATTGCGCAAGCTCGAGTTCCAGCGCAACCAGGCGCTCCACGACAAGGATGAAGTCTCGGCGGAGACGCTCGACACCGTCCGTACCAACCTGCAGCGATCGCAAGCCACCTACGAGCACGCCAAGCAGGTGTACGACCAGGTCGCAGAAGGCACGCGCAAGGAACAGATCGAGGTAAATCGCGCCAACGTCAATTTGGCCGAGCAGAGCCTGGGCGTTTCCCGGCTGAAGCTCGATTACACGCAGCTGGACGCGCCCACCGACGGAGTGGTGCTGGTTCGCCAGGCAGAAAAAGGTGAAGTCGTAGCCCCGGGTACGCCCGTGTGCACCATCGCGGATGTCGATCACCTCTGGGTACGAGGCTACATTGCTGAAACCGATCTCGGCCGCGTCAAGTGGGGACAGGCCGCCACCGTCCAGACTGATACTTTTCCCGGCAAGACCTATAAAGGACGGGTTTCGTTCATTTCGTCGGAGGCTGAATTCACTCCCAAGAGCGTCGAGACCCACAAGGAGCGGGTCACGCTGGTGTACCGCGTGAAGATCGACGTTGAGAACCCAAACCACGAACTGAAACCCGGCATGCCGGCAGATGCGGTCATCGAAACCTCGTCGAACTAGCGACCATGGCACAGAATTTTGCTATCCAGACATCCGAGCTTACCCGGAGCTTTCCCGGCGTAACTGCCGTGGACCATCTCAGCTTCCAGGTGACTGCCGGTGAGATCTTCGGGCTCGTGGGTCCGGACGGCGCGGGCAAGACCACGACCATGCGGATGCTGGCGGGCGTGCTCAAGCCCGACTCCGGCTCCGCCGTGGTCGCCGGCTTCGACATGGTCCGTGATCCCGAAGCCGCCAAGCATCACCTCAGCTACATGCCACAACGCTTCGGTCTTTACGAAGATCTCACCGTCGATGAGAACATTCGCTTCTATGCCGACATCTTCGGGGTGTCGCACAAGCAGAAAGAAGAGCGCGCCTCAAGACTGCTCCAAGCCGCGGGCATGGCCGAATTCCGCGGCCGGCTCGCGGGCAAACTTTCAGGGGGGATGAAGCAGAAACTCGGCCTGGTGTGCGCCCTCATTCACACCCCTAAAGTGATCTTGCTCGATGAACCGACCAACGGCGTCGACCCGGTTTCGCGCCGCGATTTCTGGGGCATTCTGTACTCGCTGTTGGAAGAGGGCGTGGCGATCCTGACTACGACTGCATACCTGGATGAAGCGGAGCGCTGCCATCGCGTCGCCCTGCTGCACCAGGGACGATTGCTCTTTTGCGACACCCCAGCGAGGCTCAAGGCGAACCTGCCGGGTGCAGTGCTGGCGGTAGTTGGACCCGAGCCGCGCCGTTTGCGAGACGCGCTGGAGCATGCCGAAGGCGTCCGCAGCCTGGTTCTTGTCGGAGACGGCGTTCACCTGTTCGTGGATGACGGGCGCAAGCGTGTGCCCGAACTGCGGGCGCTCCTCCAAGCCCAAGGCGTCCCCGTGGAAACCATTGACCAGGTCACGCCCACAATTGAGGACCTTTTCGTTTCAGCCGTCGAATCCGGTAGCGGGGAGGGCGCTGATGGACGCCGATAACCGCTCTGTGGTGGTCCGCGACCTAGTCAAACGCTTTGGTGATTTCGTCGCGGTGGACCACATCAGCCTGGAAGCGCACAAAGGCGAGATCTTCGGTTTCCTGGGTCCGAACGGCGCCGGCAAGTCCACAACCATTCGCATGCTTTGCGGCTTGCTGCGGCCAACTTCGGGCGTGGCCACGGTAGCCGGACTCGACGTGGCCCGCCAGTCCGAGCAGGTCCGCCAACATATTGGCTACATGTCGCAGAAGTTTTCGCTGTACAACGATCTCACGGTCGTAGAGAACATCCGCTTCTTTGCCGGCATGTACAACGTAGCCAGCGACGTGCTGCCCGAGCGCATTGGCTGGGCCTTGGAGATGTCGGGCCTGACCGGCCGTGAGAATTCGATTACCGGCACCCTCGCCGCCGGATGGAAGCAGCGCCTCGCGCTGGGCTGCGCCGTATTGCACAAACCTCCCATCCTGTTTCTTGACGAGCCCACGTCCGGCGTGGACCCCATTTCCCGCCGCCAGTTTTGGGAACTGATTCATCGTATGGCCGCGGAAGGCGTCACCGTGTTCGTGACCACGCACTACATGGACGAAGCCGAGTATTGCAATCGCCTGGTGCTGATCTATCGCGGCAAGATAGTGGCTGCGGGATCGCCGCTTGAACTCAAGACACACTTCATGAAAGGTGAGCTTCTTCTGGTCGAGGCTGAGCCTCTTGGCCCTGCGCTGGAACTCCTCCAGACCGCTCCCGGCGTAGAGGATGCTGCTGTCTTCGGGAATGCGATTCACCTGGTGGTTCAAGACGCGGCCAAGGCCAGGCTTGCGCTGTCGCAATACCTGGCGACGAACAATATCCGGGTCAATCGGGTGGAGCCCATCCGCCCCACACTGGAAGATGTCTTCGTTTCGCTGACCGCCAACCGCCCTCAGCCGCAGCCCGAGGTGAAGGCATGAAATGGCACCGGCTGCAAGCCATGGCTCGGAAGGAAATCATCCAGATCTTCCGCGATTCCCGCAGTTTGCTCATTGTCGTGGCCATGCCGGTGATTCTGATGCTGGCCTTCGGCTACGGTGTAAGCTTCGACACCAAGCACATCCCGCTGTACGTCTTTGATCGCGACGGAACCCAGCAAAGCCAGGATCTGCTCAAGCACTTTCAGGCGTCGGAATATTTCAACCTTGTCCGCTCTGTGGACAACTACCCAGACTTGGTGCGCGCCATTGACGCCGGTAAATGCCAGATCGGCATCGTGGTTCCACCAGATTTTGCGCGTAGTCTTGCTACCGGCGAACCTGTAGGGGTGCAGGCGATCCTAGATGGCACCGACAGCAATTCCGCTAATCTCGGCATGAGCTACAGCGAAGCCGTGGTGCAGTCATTCTCCGGCAGCGTCCGGCTCGAGTACCTGCAGCGTAAGGGACGCAAGGCGGTGACGCTCCCTCTCCAGGTGCAGGCGCGCACCTGGTTCAACGAAGACCTGGAGAGCATGGCCAACATCGTCCCCGGCGTGGTCGCCATCGTCATGGCTGTGGTAGGCACTTTCTTAACCTCGCTGACCATTGCTCGCGAGTGGGAACGCGGCACCATGGAGCAACTGGTCTCGACTCCCGTCACCCCGCTCGAAGTCATGCTGGGCAAGCTGTCGCCCTACCTGGTTATAGGCTTCATCGATACTGCAATCTGCGTAGGCATGGGCATCTGGTGGTTCAAAGTTCCCTTCCGTGGCGAGGTGTACGTTTTCTTCCTGTCTTCGTTGTTATTTCTTATGGTCGTACTGTCGATGGGCTACACGTTTTCGGTCGTGGCCAAGTCGCAGCTTGCTGCCAGCCAAGCCTCGCTGACTGCAACGTTCCTGCCCGCGTTTCTGCTTTCCGGCTTCATCTATCCCATTGACCAGATGCCGGCAGTGGTCCAGATCATCACGCGGGTCATTCCGGCACGTTATTTCATGACCATCAGCCGCAGCGTATTCCTGAAGGGGACGTCGCTCGGGGTACTGCGCGACGATCTTCTCTCGTTAATCGTTTTCGCGGTGCTGCTCACGTTGGTGGCCACGCGGGCCTTCAAGAAGGAACTGGGGTGAGGACCTTATGTGGAACCGGCTGAAGCAGATGCTGATCAAGGAGTTCATCCAGGTGTTCCGCGACAAGCGGTCACGTTTTGTCCTGTTCATTCCTCCGCTCGCGCAAATGCTGATTTTCGGGTATGCGGCCACGCTCGACATTCGACACGTGGCCACTGCCGTGCTGGACTACGACAACACCCTTGAAAGCCGCGACCTTATCTTTCACTTCTCGGGTAGCCCGTACTTCCACGTGCAACAGCGGGTGTCCGACCCGGGCGAGATTCGTGACCTGATTGACCGTGGCCAGGTCATTCTCGGGCTCAGGATTGACCGCGGTTTCGCGCAAGACCTGCGCAAGGGCCAGACCGCCTCGGTACAGGCCATAGTCGACAGCAGCAACTCCAACACCGCCCTGGTTGCGCTCGGCTACGTCAACCAGATCGCAGCCAAGTTTGCCCAGGATTACCAGTTTGACCTGATGCAGAGAACGTCTCCCATGTTGGCCGCCGCGACGCCGAATATCGTGCTGCAGCGGCAGCCCTGGTTCAATCCTGATCTGCGGAGCCAGTGGTTCTTCGTCCCGGGAGTCATTGGCAACCTGATCATGGTGATTGTGGTGATCCTGACGGCGTTCGCCGTGGTCCGCGAGCGCGAGATCGGTACCCTGGAGCAGATCATGGTCACGCCAATCCGGCGGGTGGAGTTCATCCTGGGTAAAACCATACCTTTCTTTCTCATTGGCTTGCTCGATGCCACTCTCATCTCACTGGTGGGCACGCTATGGTTCCGCGTACCCTTTCGAGGCAGCGTCTGGGTGCTCGGTTTAGGCGTGGTGTTGTTCCTGCTGTGCGTACTGGGCGTTGGGTTGTTCATCTCCACGGTTTCCGCCACTCAGCAGCAGGCGATGGTTTCGTCATTCTTCTTCATCATGCCGGCGGTCATCTTCTCCGGGTTTGGCACCCCCATCTCCAGCATGCCGCACTGGCTGCAGTACCTGACCTACTTCGATCCGCTGCGCTATTTTCTGGTGGTGATTCGCGGCGTTTACCTCAAAGGAATCGGGGTGGACGTGCTCTGGCCGCAGATGGCCGCCATGCTCACCATCGCCCTCAGCATGCTGGCGATCAGCGTACTACGCTTCCACAAATCGATTGAATAACCGCGCCCGCCAGCGGTTCCAGGAGGCCATAAACACTGGCGATGACGCGGCCGGCAAGGCGGTTCCCGAGTCTGCCAGAAGTACGCTTTTTACTTGCTTTACTCCAAGTAGCGGCAAATGCGCTAAAATCTGTTCCCACGAAGCCAGACAGGTTACCCCGCCTCATGTCTGTCTCGTGCGCAAACGCTGACAGCCAACTTCGGGGTTAAAGGTCTTCAAAAACAATTCGAGCAATTTACGCGGGACAAGGTATCGCCCGACTCCAAATAGGGAGGTAAGGATATGGCAACCGTTCGTTCGATCGCTCAACCCGACAGCCGGGCCATGGATTTTGTTTCCAGGACCCACAAGATGCTCATCAACGGCCAATGGGTCGAAGCAGTGTCTGGCAAGACCTTTCCGACCTACAACCCGGCCACTGGAGAAGTGCTCTCCCGCATTGCTGAGGGCGACCGCGAGGACATTGATCGCGCCGTGAAGTCAGCTCGCGCGGCGTTTGAAACCGGTCCGTGGTCGAGACTCACCCCTTCCGAGCGGGGACGACTGATCTGGAAGCTGGCGGACCTTCTGGAGCAGAATCTTGAGGAGTTCGCCGAGCTTGAAACTCTGGACAATGGCAAACCGTTCAAGGTGGCGCGTGTAGCCGATGTGCCCCTCGCGGTCGATCTATTCCGCTACATGGCCGGTTGGGCCACCAAGATTGAAGGCACCACCATCCCAATCTCCGTGCCTTACGCGCCCGGCGCGAAATATCTCGCCTACACCCTGCGGGAACCAGTGGGCGTGGTCGGCCAGATCATTCCGTGGAACTTTCCGCTTCTGATGGCAGCCTGGAAACTGGGGCCGGCGCTGGCGACCGGTTGCACCGTAGTCATTAAGCCGGCAGAACAAACCCCGTTGACCTGCATTCGCCTGGGCGAGTTGGTCCAGGAAGCCGGCATTCCCGACGGCGTGGTCAACATTGTTCCGGGCTATGGCGAGACTGCGGGTGCCGCGCTGGCAGCGCATCCGGGTGTCGACAAGATCGCTTTCACCGGGTCAACGGAAGTAGGCAAGCTGATTCTGCAAGCTGCCGCGGGTAACCTGAAGAAGGTCTCCCTCGAATTGGGCGGGAAGTCTCCTAACGTGGTTCTGGGGGACGTCGACGTGAACGCCGCCATCGCGGGTTCGGCTAGCGCCATCTTCTTTAACCATGGACAGTGCTGCTGCGCTGGTTCACGGCTTTACATTGAAGACCAGATCTTCGACCGGGTCGTGGAAGGGGTTGCCGAACAAGCCGGAAAGATCCGCGTGGGCTCAGGAATGGATTCGACAACCGACATGGGCCCGCTGGTTTCCGAAGAACAGTTGAACCGCGTCTGCGGTTATCTGGAGTCCGGACTGTCGGATGGCGCAAAAGCTGTGGTGGGCGGCAGCCGGTTCGGCGACAAGGGATACTTCGTCAAGCCGACGGTACTGGTGAACACCAACGACAAGATGAAGGTCGTGCAGGAAGAGATCTTCGGACCCGTGGTCACCGCAATTCCGTTCAAAGACACTGAGGAGTTGGTGACCAAGGCGAACGATACGGTCTATGGACTGGCTGCCGGAATCTGGACCCGTGACATTCAGAAGGCCCATCGCATTGCATCGCAACTGCGCGCGGGCACTGTCTGGATCAACTGCTACAACATTTTCGACGCTGCTCTTCCCTTTGGCGGGTACAAGCAGTCAGGCTGGGGACGCGAAATGGGCAAGGACGTACTCGAACTCTACACCGAAGTAAAAGCGGTCTGCGCGGCGATCTAAAGGAAACTGGTTTAGCTGCGGGAGAAGAGCCACGGCGCTTCTCCCGCTTTTTTTTTGCGGGTTGATTTTACTGGGCGCGGTAGACAATTTGGCCACCAAACATGGTCCACACAACTTTCGTTTCTTTCAATTCTTCTGCGGAGACGGTGAGCACATCCCGATCCACCAGGACGAAGTCTGCCTGCTTGCCGGGCGCGATGGATCCGATCCTATCCAACTGGTTCATGGCACGGGCTGAGTTCCGGGTGTAGGCATAAAGCATGGCTTCGCGCGGCATGCGTTCGCCGGGAAGCAGCACGCCCTCCACGCCTTTGCGGGTTTCCGCGTAATACATCGCTTCAAACACGTTGGGGCTGGATACCGACCAGTCGCTGGCGCCTGCGATCGTAGCACCTGCCTGCAGCAACGAGCGGGCAGGATACTGCCATTGGTAGATTTCGGGATCGATGTAGGGTTTGATCATTTCGATGGTGTCGGGCTCACCTTGAGCCCACAGCAATTGCATCGAAGCAACGACCCCGAGTTGGCGAAATCGCAGAACGTCGGCTGGACTGGCAAATTGGATGTGGGTGATGGTGTGGGGCAGGCCGCTGTTGCCGTTCGCCTTGCGGGCCGCCTCAATGGCATCGAGCGCGACCTTTACGGCCTGATCCCCAATGGCGTGGACGTGCACGATCAAACCCAGTTTGTCCGCGGCCGTAGCCAGCGCCGCGAAGCGGGCTGGATCGAAAAGTAACTCACCGTTTGTGCCGTCGCGATAAGGCCTCGACAGAGCCGCGGTATGTGACGGATATTCGACCACCCCATCTTCAAAGAATTTGACGCCGGGGACGGTGAGGTTCGGCACATCCTTGAATTCCCGCTGCAGAGCCAGCACCTGGGCCAGTTGGTCACCGCTGACCTTAGGATCAATCAGCGGGAACGCAGCCACATGTACCGTCATTTCCCCGCGCTCCGAGAGGCTCCTGTAGACCATCAGGATGTCGCGTCGATAGGTGGCCAACGGCAAAGATGCATCAGACGGCTCCAACCAGGCGGTGATTCCCAAAGTATGGTTGTAACCGATTGCGGCACGGCCAGCCTGAAGAAGTTGCTCGGGGGAAAAGTCCGGTAATGGGGCATCAACCTTGTCCATGCTGGCATCCACTACAAAGCCGTTGGGCGCGAGGTCCGAGTCAAAGCCGTAGTACCTGCGTTCCGTTTTCGAGAGGTGGGTCAGAAATTCTTTCGTGACCCCGGTGCGGCGGAGCAGTGCGTGGTTCGCCCAACCCGTGTGGCCATCCGACCCGGCAAGAAGCACGGGTTGGTCTGCGTAGGCTCCGCTACTGAATCTTGCATTCAGCTCATCTATCTTTGTCCAGAACTCGAGGGGAAGGCCAGTAATGTACAGGATGTCGCCACGCATCCCCTTGCCGGTTTTTTTCGCATCGGCGGCAAACGCAGCCAACTCGTCCATCGTCTCAACTTTGTCGCCAACATCGGCAGTAATGAACGTAATTCCGCCGTCGAGCGCATGTTGGTGGCTGTCGATCAGGCCGGGCAGTAACACCCTTCCCTGCAAGTCAACGCTTTCGGCGTCCTTCCCAACCGCCTTCGCCACTTCGGCATGGGTACCGACAGCAACGATCTTGTCGCCGTGGATAGCCACCGCCTCCACATAGGGACGGTCTGGCTCCGCGGTGAATATCTTGCCGTTGTACAACACACGCTCGGTTGCCTTGCCAGCTTGAGCCCAGAGGACAGACGAGAAACAAATTGCGATCAGGGCACTCAAGCCAAGGTATCCACGAAGTTTCATCGAACACCCCCGGAGTCGGTTCAACTCATTCCCTGGATCACGCCTAGTTCGTCCACATCGAGTTTTGTTGCCTGGGGCGACTTGCCGAGGCCCGGCATGAGCATCATCTCGCCCAGAACCACCACGACCCAGCCCGCACCGGCTGACAGCAAGGCATCGCTTACAGTCAGGGTCCAGCCCCGGGGCGCACCCAGTATCGTTGGGTCGTCGGTCAACGACGCCTGTGTCTTGGCCATGCAGACCGGCAATGTTCCGTAACCCAGCTCCGTGAACTTCTCCAGTTTCTTTTTTGCGGCGGATTCGAACACAACTTCCCCCGCACCGTAAATCTGCTTCGCCACCGTCTCGATCTTCTCCGTGAGGCTCGCAGTAGTCGGATAAAGCGGCTTCAGTTCCCTGGGCACCGCCGAATCGGCCGCTGTCACGACCTTCTCTGCCAACTCGATGCCACCCGCTCCACCCTTCGCGTAGACCTCGGAGACCGCACTCTCGACCCCCAGGCTCGAACAGAATGACTGGATCGCACGCAACTGTTCGGGTGTGTCGGATGTGAACCGGTTGAGCGCAACGACGATGGGAACACCAAATTTCTTGAGGTTTTCTACATGCTTGGCGAGATTCTCGAAGCCAGCACGAAAAGCCTGATCTCCCGTGCCCGCAGTCTTTCCGGCATGCCTTACGAGGGATCGGCTGGAAGTGATAATCACCGCAACCGCAGGCTGCAGATTTGCCGCGGGCATGACCAAGTCGAAGTATTTCTCTGCCCCCAGGTCCGAACCGAATCCGCTCTCGTTGACCACATAATCCGCGAGGTGCAGAGCCATCCTTTGCGCCAAGACGCTGCTGGTGCCGTGGGCAATGTTTCCAAATGGTCCGGCGTGCACGATAGCGGGTGTGCCCTCGGTGGTCTGCACCAGGTTTGGCTTGAGGGCGTCATTCAACAGCACCATCATTGCGCCGGTCGCCTTCAGGTCTGCAGCCCGAACCGGTTTACCATCCAAATCAAAACCCACCATAATTTCGTTCAAACGCCGCCGCAGGTCCTGCTGGCCAGAACAGAGTGCGAGAATCGCCATGACCTCGGATGCAGCAGTGATCACAAAGCCGGTTTCCCGCGCTGGTCCGTTGGTATGCCCGCCTAGTCCAGTGACAATGCTTCGCAGCGCCCGATCGTTCATGTCCATGGTGCGCGGCCACATGATGCTGTTTACGTCCACGCGCAGGACGTTGCCGTGATGGATGTGGGCGTCGAGCATCGCAGCCAGCAGGTTGTGGGCAGCCGTCACCGCATGGAAGTCGCCGGTGAAGTGGAGATTGATTCGATCGCTGGGTTCCACTTGGGATTGACCGCCTCCGGTGGCTCCGCCTTTCAGGCCGAATACCGGGCCCAGCGACGGCTCGCGCAGCGTAACCACCGCTTTCTTGCCGATTTTTTCCAAGGCTTGCGCCAGTCCAATAGAGGTGACCGTCTTGCCCTCACCGCTGCTGGTGGAGGTCATCGCGGTTACGAGGATCAATTTGCGTTTAGTAGGCGGCCGTGAAGCGGAGAGAAGTTCCAACCGCAGCTTCGCCATGTGAGCACCCCAAAACTCCAGGTACTGGTCCTCTATGGCAAACTTTTCCGCAATCTGCTTGATCGGCCTTAGTTCAGACTGCATGCAGGCTCCTTCCGACACGGAGAGTTACCAACTGCTGGTTGCCAAATGCTGGTTCGGGAAAAGGTCAATGATGGGTGACTGCGACCGTTGTGACTTGGTCCGGCCTCTTTAATATATGGGCGGCTCTACTACTGCATTTTCCGGTACCGTGCGGCCTGGGGTCACCCTTGCTTTTCCATCAACAAAACTTTTTCCGCGTCGTCGATCTCGCGCAATTTGACCTCGATGATTTCCCGTTGCGTGGTCTGAACGGTGCGGCCGATAAATGCGGCCTCGATGGGCAACTCGCGATGGCCGCGATCGATCAGGACGCAAAGTTGGACCCGGCCCGGCCTTCCTTCATGAAAGAGCACGTCCATTGCGGCGCGCACGGTGCGCCCGGTGTAGAGCACGTCGTCAACCAGCACCACGAACTTGCCGGCAATGTCGACTCCGATTTCCTTTTTTTGCACCACGGGCTTTGGTCCCAGCGTGGAAAGATCGTCGCGATAAAGGCTGATGTCGAGTGTGCCTACTCTCACCGGCTGCTTCTCAATGCGCTCGATCATCTGGCCGAGTCGCTGTGCCAGGGGGACGCCACGGCGACGAATGCCGACCAGCGCCAGACCTTCCGTGCCGTTGTTCTTTTCGATGATTTCGTAAGCCAAGCGAGTCAACGTTCGATCGATTTCCGAGGCTGACATCAGCTGGGCTTTCTGCTGAATTTTCACGGGGTTGGGTAAAGATGGCGAGTTCATGGCTGGTGCATCATAAGCGGCGGCGGCGGCGGTTGGCAAGGATAGCCGCGGTTGAGCCGAAAGGGCCATGCGGTTGGCTGTACAAGACCAGACCGTTGGTATACAAATAACGGGAAATCTCGCCGGACCGGCAGTCAACAGGCCCCACCGGAGCGCGTACCCTTGTACCTCAGGCCCAGAACACTCAGCGAAGCTAGCGAGGCGCTTGCTCGCGGAGGCCGGGTTCTGGCCGGCGGAACAGATTTTTTCCCAGCCCTCGGCGATCGTCCGAGCACGGGGATCGTCATTGACGTTACCGCTCTCACTGAGATCCAAGGCATCTCCATCGCGGCCGACCACATACGGATCGGAGGGGCTACGACCTGGAGCGAAATCGTTGCCACTCCACTTCCCCGGCGCTTTGACGCGCTGAGGGCAGCCGCTCGCGAGGTTGGGGGCGTCCAGATCCAGAACCGCGGCACAATTGCGGGCAACCTCTGCAACGCGTCGCCCGCGGCTGACGGAGTCCCTCCGCTGCTGGTGCTCGATGCCGAGGTCGAACTGGTTTCTGCTGCGGGCAGGCGGCGAGTGCGGGTCAGCGACTTTATTGTGGGCAATCGAAAAACGGTGCGCCGCCCGGATGAAATCCTTGCAACTGTGGTCATTCCCTGCCGAGGGAATGAAGGAGTATCCGCCTTTCTGAAGCTGGGTGCGCGACGCTACTTAGTGATTTCGATTGCCATGGTGGCGGCACTGCTGGTGCCCGATGAGCACGGTCGGATTGCGGAAGCTCGAGTCGCGGTCGGAGCATGCTCCGTGACCGCCCAGAGGTTGACCGAGCTAGAGACGGTTCTGGCTGGTGCACCCTTCGGTCCCGGACTTGGTTCCCTGGTCAAACCCGAGCACCTTTCCCGACTTTCTCCGATCGACGATGTCCGGGCGCCGGCTGCCTACCGCACAGACGCGGCCTTGCTGCTGGTCCGGCGCGTACTTGAGCTCTGCGCGGGGAGTCACGCATGACAACCAGCGCCACGGCCGTCACACCAGTTGAGGTAGAGCTGACGTTCTCTGTGAATGGCCGCCGGGTTAAAGTTGCGACTTCGCCTGTGCAGCGGCTATCCCGAGTGCTGCGCGACGAACTCGGCTTGATGGGGACGAAGGTCGGCTGTGATGCCGGCGATTGCGGGGCGTGTACGGTCTTGCTAGACGGCGCCCCCGTCTGCTCTTGCCTGGTGGCCGCAGGCCAGGTCGAGAACTGCGAGATCACGACGGTCGAAGGCTTGGCGAGCCGTGCGCCACTTTACGACAACCTGCAGCGATCGTTTCTGGAGCATGGGGCGGCACAGTGTGGAATATGCACTCCCGGGATGCTGGTGGCTGCCACCGCCCTGCTGGAGCGAACGCAGTCGCCAAGCGAGACCGAAGTGATGGACGCAATCGGCGGGGTCCTTTGTCGCTGCACCGGCTATCGCAAGATCATTACCGCTGTGCTGGAGGCACGCGCAAAACGATCCCCAGAATGTTCTGCTGCAGCCGGAAAGGCGGTTGGAAAACGCCTGGTGCGCCTCGACGGCAAACGTAAAGCAGACGGTACCGAGATCTTCGGTGCGGATGAGATTCCGGCGGGAGCGCTTGCGGTTCGAGTCATCCGCAGCCCGCACCACCGCGCGCGCTTTGACTTCGGTGATCTTGCGGCGTTTGTCACGGCCCATTCCGGTATCCATGCAGTCTTTACTGCCGGAGATATTCCCGGGAAAAACTGCTTTGGCGTGATTCCACGTTTCGCAGATCAACCGGTCTTCGCCGAGAAGGAGTCTCGATTCCGGGGTGAGGCGGTGGCAGCTGTGGTGGGGGAAGAGAAAGTGATCGAAGCGCTTGATCCCGCGAATTTTCCGGTTTCGTGGGAACAGCTGCCGCCCCTGACCACAATCGATGCCGCGCTGGCTCCCGATGCACCGCTGGTACACGCCAACCGCGAAGGCAACGTGCTGGTCCGCGGCCGGGTGGTACGTGGCGACGTGGAGAGAGCGCTCGCCGAAGCGGACATCGTGGTGGACGGCGAATACGAGACTGGCTTTGTCGAGCACGCCTATATCGAACCCGAAGCGGGCTTTGCACGGCGCGTTGGCGATCAGATTGAAATTCAGGCCTGCACCCAATCTCCGTACATGGATCGAGCCGACATCGCGGCCATCCTCGGAATCACACCGGAAGCAGTGCGCATCATTCCCACCGCGGTGGGCGGCGGTTTCGGCGCCAAGCTGGATCTCTCAGTTCAGCCTTTCATCGCACTGGCAGCCTGGCACCTACGGCGACCCGTTCGGATGGTCTACTCGCGGGTCGAATCGATCATGAGCACCACCAAGCGTCATCCTGCACGCATGCGTGCACGTGCCGGCGCGATGAAGGACGGCAAGCTCGTGGCCATGGATTTTGCTGCGGACTTCAATACCGGCGCGTATTCATCGTGGGGTCCTACGGTCGCTGCCCGCGTCCCCGTGCACGCCTCCGGTCCCTACTACGTGCCTCACTACCGCGCGCTCACTCGGGCCGTGCACACGCATCAGACGCCCGCGGGAGCGTTTCGCGGATTCGGCGTGCCCCAGGGCGCCATCGCTCAGGAACAGCTTTACGACGACCTTGCCGACCGCTGTGGGATTGATCGCCTGGAGTTCCGCGTCATGAACGCGCTGGACGACCAGACGCCGACGGTCACCGGGCAGGTGCTCGGCGAGGGCGTAGGAATCCGCGCGTGCTTCGAGGCCTTGCGGCCGAAATGGAGTACGGCACGTGCCGAAGCTGCGACGTTCAATGCAGCCGCCAAGGAACCGCTTCGCAGGGGCGTCGGGATTGCCGGCATGTGGTATGGCTGCGGAAATACATCGCTTCCGAATCCGTCCACAGTCCGTATGGGCTTAAAGCGCGACGGCAGGATTGCGCTGCACCAAGGCGCGGTGGACATTGGACAAGGATCGAACACTATCGTCACCCAGATTTGTGCGGATGCGCTGGTCGCTCCCATAGATCGGTTCGATCTTCTCTCCGGCGATACCGCGATCACTCCCGACTGCGGAAAGACCTCCGCGTCACGCCAGACTTTTGTCACCGGCAAGGCAGCACACATGGCAGGAACCGCCTTGCGGAGTGCGATCCTGCGCCTGGCGAAGGGTTGCGAGTGTGCGACGATCGAATTCGGAGACGGGTGCATCACCATCGTCGAGGAAGAGAAGCGGCACACTGTCAAGCTCGGGGATCTACCCTTGGACAAACATGGCTACGTGCTCACCAGCGAAGCCACTTTTGATCCGCTGACCAGCCCGCTTGACGAGAATGGCCAGGGCACACCCTACGCGGCTTTTGGTTTTGGTGCGCACATGGCAGAGATCGAAGTTGACCTCGAACTGGGTACGGTAAAGGTACTCAAGGTCACGGCAGCTCATGACGTGGGCCGGGCCATCAACCCCACGCTCATTGAAGGTCAGATCGAGGGCGGCGTCGCCCAAGGGTTAGGTATGGCGCTCATGGAAGAGTTCTTCCCTGGAACGGGCGAGAACCTGCACGACTACCTGATTCCCTCGTCCGGCGATGTGCCCCCCGTCGAGTCCATCCTGATCGAAGATGCATCGCCAGTCGGCCCATTCGGCGCGAAGGGCATCGGTGAGCAAGCGGTGATCCCGACCGCCCCGGCGATCCTCAACGCGATCCATGACGCAATAGGAGCACGCATCCACAAGGTCCCTGCCACGCCCGATCGCGTGCGTGCCACTGTACTGGCCGCTACCCGCCGCGGAGGTCCACATGCCTGACGACGATGCCATCCGCTGCGATGCCTGCCCAGTCCTCTGTTACATCAAACCGGGCCGGACGGGAGCTTGCGACCGCTACGGTAATCGTGAGGGACAGTTGGTGCGACTGGATCCGCACGTGGTACTCGACCACGCGCTGTCACGTGGAGATTCCATCGTTCCCTTTCTCGAAAACAGCCGCGAGTGGGACGGCAACATCGTCAACAGCCCGGAACCTTTTGTGACCGCCATTGGCGCGGGCACCACTTATCCGGACTACAAACCGGCGCCCTTCATCATCTCCTCAGAAGTAGCCGGCGTGGATATGGTGACAGTGGTGACCGAGGGCATCTTCAGTTATTGCGGAGTCAAGCTGAAAATCGACACCGACCGCCACCTCGGACCTGAGCGCAACCTGGTGCGGGCACAAGGCGAGCCCGTGGGGCACGTTACCACCAGCGAGTACGGATCGCAGATGCTCTCGCTTGGTGGGGTGCGCCATCTGACCGGTGGAAGCCGTCGCGAAGGCACCGTTACCTGCGAGACTCTACTCGACCTGTGTAATGGCAAGGCGGTGGAGTTGCAGATTGACGAAGGCGCCCGCGTGTTGGTGCAAGCCGGGAAGCCACCGGTCGTGGATGGCACGCTGGAAGAACGCATGCGAGTCGGATGCGGGTCGGCGACCATCGGCATGTTTGCCAAGCAATGGTTCGGCAAGGTGGATGACGTAGTGGTCGTGGACGATCACATTACCGGCGTGCTGTCGGAGCACCAGGCGGGCAAACTGCTGGGGATACCCGAGACCGGAATCAAGCTGAAAGGACGGCGTTCCACTCCCGGCCGGTATTTCCAGGTGGCTGAGCCCGGCACGGCTTGGGGCGGCACCGATATAGAGGACCCGCTCTCGATTTTGAAGCCATTTGACAAAAAGTCTGCCTGGCCCGGCCTGCGCCTGCTCATGGTGAGCACCACCGGAGAGCACTCCGCTTACTTCGAACTCGACGATGTCCTGCGGCCGGTTGAAAAAGATCTACCACCCTCGCTGCAAGAGTCGGTAGCCAGGATCAAGGAGAATTGCGAACCGGCGCTGTGCACGGTTCTGTTCATGGGGGGAGCAGGCGGGTCGTTGCGCGCGGGGGTGACAGAGAATCCGGTGCGGCTGACGCACTCGGTACGAGACGCGCTGACCCAGGTCACGTGCGGGGGCGCTCCGGTGTACGTCTGGCCTGGCGGCGGTATCACACTCATGGTAGATGTGACTCGCATGCCCGAGAACGCTTTCGGTTATGTTCCCACCCCGGCAATTGTTGCCCCCATTGAGTTCACCTTGAAGCTCGCGGATTACGCGGCTCTGGGGGGCTACATGGATTCTGTCCGCCCCTTGTCTTCGATCATGCCTGAAGGAGGCCGCCGGCATGTCCAAGCTAACCCGGAGAATCCCTGGCCGCTGTCGGCATCCAAACCCCCGAGGTCGGAGAAATGAGAGAACCGCCCCAGGTCCGACTGCTTCCCGATGGGCGGCGCCTCTATCTGCACGATGGACCCATCGACTTGATCGTGGAGGCGTTCGGCACGCAGGAAGAGGTTCAGTCAGCTTACCGAGCGGCGGCACACCGCTTCGTGACGGTGCTGGATGAACTCTGCAGCGAACTCCCACTTCTCCGCCTGCCGGCACGATCGGGAGTTTCCCTGCCCTCGGGCGTGGTGGCCAGACGGATGGCGCTGGCGGTGGCACCTTATGCCGAGCGTTGCTTCATCACGCCCATGGCTGCGGTGGCGGGAGCGGTCGCCGAGGAAATTCTAGAGGCCATGACCTCCGCGGCGACCTTGGCGAAGGCTTACGTGAACAACGGCGGCGACATAGCGTTCCATCTTTCGCCGGGCGAGCAATTTGTCGCAGGGATGATCGAGTGTCCGGACCGGCCTTCGCTATTCGGAGCCGTTACGCTGCAAGCGTCGCAGCCTGTGCGCGGCATCGCCACCAGCGGGTGGCGGGGACGTAGCTTCTCCCTGGGCATTGCGGATGCTGTCACCGTGCTCGCCGACCACGCGGCCATGGCCGACGCGGCGGCAACCATCATCGCCAATGCGGTGAATCTGCCCGGCCACCCCAACATCGTGCGTCAGCCCGCCTGCGAGATTGCACCTGACTGCGATCTGGGAAATTACCCAGTGACCCGGTTCGTAGGAGAGCTGCTTCCCACCGAAACCGGAGCCGCACTCGCGGCCGGAGCCGCGGTTGCAGAATCGCTGCTGGCGGCGGGACTGATCAGGTCGGCGGCACTGTGCCTGAACCGCGAGACCCGAGTCGTGGCTCCACCCGATGCTGCGAGTATGCTTTCTTCCTCCAGGAGCCTGGTCCATGCCTGAAGTCCGAGTTCGCAAGAAGCTGACCGTTGTCGAGGAGATTTTCCACGAGGGAGGAGCGGTCGCGTCGACCCCACTGCGGCGGGCGGCGCTGCTGGTCGTGATTCACAATCCATTTGCCGGCGCCTACATCGAAAATATCGCGGGCTTCATGGATGACCTCAAGCCTCTGGGCCTCGACATGGCGCGAGCGCTGGTGGAAGCGCTGGGAGGAGACGCCAAAGTTGTCGAGGGCTATGGCAAGGGCGCGATCGTGGGGACGGCGGGAGAAATTGAGCATGGGGCGTTGTGGCACGTTCCCGGGGGGTACGCCATGCGCGAAGTTCTAGGAGGCGCCCAGGCCATTGTGTCGTCCACCAAGAAAGTTGGCGGCCCCGGCACGCGGCTGGATGTACCCATCACCCACATCAACGCCTCCTATGTCCGCAGCCATTTCGACGCCATGGAAATCGGATTGGCTGATGCCCCGCGTTCCGACGAGATATTGCTGGCGCTGGTCATGACGACGGGAGCAAGAATTCATGCCCGCGTCGGCGGGCTCAAGGCATCCGAGATCAAAGGAGAGGACGGACTGAGATGAAGGCGAAGATCCGCAAAGTGGCGGTGTTTCTGGAGGAGACACTCACGGAAATGGGGCGCAGTGTGAAACCGCCTACCCGGCGGGCCGCGGCCGTGGCGGTGATTGACAATCCCTTTGCCGGGAAGTATGTCGAGGATCTGTCTGAGCTGATGACGATTGGGGAGGAGTTGGGAGAACTGCTGACCCAGAAAGCTGTTGCCGCCCTGGGAATTCCCCCCACCACAGCCGAAAGTTACGGCAAAGCGGCCGCAGTCGGAGAGAACGGCGAGATCGAACATGCCGCGGCCATCTTGCATCCAAAGCTGGGAACACCGGTACGGCGAGTGTTGGGAAAAGGAGCGGCACTCATCCCGTCGTCAAAGAAACGCGGCGGCCCCGGCGTTGTTCTCGACATACCCCTGGGCCACAAAGACGCCGCCTTTGTGCGCAGCCACTTCGACGGCATGGAGGTACGAATCAACGACGCGCCCCGCGCCAACGAGATCATGGTGGCGATTGCCGTCACCGATAGCGGACGCCCGCTGCCGCGGGTGGGTGGCCTGACGAAAGATCAGATCAAAGGTGAGGATGGGCTTCGGTAGTAAGTCGCGCAGGGAGCGACGCCCGGGAGGCTCAAGTACCAACAGGTCAACTGGCACCCCCGCGGCGCGGATAGGTCGTTGGTCCCGGCAAAGACACGGCTGCGGCAGACTAAGCGAAAAGAGCCGCAGCGAATGCCAGGGCGAGCCGCAGTGGCTCACCCTTTTCTTCCGCTGCAAAATGCATGCCGATCACCTTCAGTGTTTCACGACCTCGGGTACCGTGGTCGCCGGCGGCGTGTTGCGGCTTCGTTGGGTGCTGATGGCACCGTCGATGATCACCATCCCAATGCCGGGCAAGTCACCGAGTTGAATACTCTCGAGCAGGTCCTTGCCCGCCGAATGCTGCGCGCGGTCCATCATCACGAAATTTGCCGCGCGGCCGGGCGCTACCAGCCCGCAATCAAGATTGCGTATCTTTGCCGTGTTGCCGGTGGCGAAGCAGACTGCAACTTCCGCCGGGATATCTCCCACTGACGACAACAACGAGATCATGCGGAGAATGCCCAATGGCTGCACTCCCGAACCTGCGGGCGAGTCGGTCCCCAAAATCACCCGGCCGAGTTTCTTGAGGTCCTTGGCAGTGCGCAGGGTTAACAGAGCAGCACGCTCGTTGCCGTTGTGCACAATCTCAAGCGCTCGCGTGGAGCGTTCGCAGAGGGCAACGATTTGATCATCGGGCAAGGCCGTGTGGCCGCCGTTGATGTGTCCGATGACGTCAGCATCGGTCTCGAGCACCATATCTTTGTCGATGAGGCTGGAGCCAGGAATGGATGGGCCGCCAGTGTGGATGGTGCTCTGAATGCCGTATTTTCGCGCCCAGGAGACCATCTGCCGCGCCGTCTTGCCATCCTTGACGCTACCCAGTCCGATCTCGCCGAGAATCGTAACCCCGGCCGCGGCCAGTTCCTTGAAGTCGTCTTCGACCATGCCATGCTCGATCACCGGCGCTCCGGCGTACACTCGCACCCCACCGGGCCGAAATGCCGTGAACGCACGCTGGGCAAAAACGGCCATGGCTTTCAGCCCGACCACGTCCTTCGGGCGCCCCGGGGTATGCACCTCTCCCGCCGAGACCATCGTGGTTACGCCGCCGTGCAGGCAACTGTCAATCCAACCCAACTGGTTCTGCCGCGGCGTCCAGTCGCCCGCGACGGGATGAACGTGGCTATCAATCAGCCCGGGAGCGAGCGCAGTTCCCTTGGCGTCGATGGTCGTCGTGGCGGCTGCGGTATCGACGTCTTTCTCTTTGCCTACGGCTGCAATTCTTCCATCGAGCACGACCACCGTGTCAGCATCGAGAATCGGGCTTCGCAAGTCCCCGGACAGCAGAAGGCCAATATTACGGACTACCAGCTTGTTCGGACCACTGGCCTTCGTAGGTTCGTCATGAGCCATGGCTCCTACCCATTTGCTGCAGATTTGGAATCGCTCCCAGGTTCCGTGCATGTGGAAGTTGTGGAATGATCCCGCAGCGGCGGCTTTGCGTCCGCTAGTATACAAATGATTCCGGTGCGTGCAAGCGGATCGCGGTCAGACAAGCACCTGGAAGCTTGCCATCCGCCGGCAAACAAAATAAGCTCGCATCCTCAACTCTGTAGGAAAAGCGCGTCAGGAAAATTGCATGCGATCTGATCTCGTGTTCTGGGAAGTCGATGCCCAAGCCGATTTCATGCTCCCCGGCGGCAAGCTGTACGTGCCGGGAGCGGAAAAATTGCTGCCCAACCTCCGTCGCCTGACGGATGCCGCACGCAGCGGAGAAGTATTCCTAGTTTCACACGGCTGTTTCCACCCCGAAGGCGATCCCGAATTCGCGACCTTTCCGCCCCACTGCCTGCAGGGAACGGTTGGAGCCCAACTCGTGCCCGAAGCGCTCACTGAGAAAGTGGCGAAAGTCCCGAACCTGCCTTCGGCTTCCCTGCCCGCAGACCTGTCGAAGTTCCAGCAGATCCTCCTCGAGAAGCAAACTCTAAACATCTTCGAGAGCTGCCATGCGGATGCGCTGGTGGAGCGCTTGCCGCGGGAAGCCGAATTTGTAGTGTTCGGCGTGGTAACTGAATACTGCGTTCGCTTCGCCGCCATGGGTTTACGGGAGCGCGGGCGCAGGGTTTCTGTTGTGCGGGATGCCATTGAGACTTTAAACCCTGCCGACGGACACCGGACCATCGCTGAACTTCAATCGCTCGGGGTAAGAATGATCAGCACGGACCAGGCTCTGGCTCTGGCAAAAGCCAAGCCGGCCAGCAAAGCTGGCTAGCGAATCCGGCTCGCTTCAAGAAAGCAGCATGCCTGCGATGGAGGCCGACATCAGGTTGGCCATGGTCCCTGCCAACATGGCGCGTACGCCGAGCTTGGCCAGTTCACCCCTCTTGTTGGGCGCCAGTGCCCCGATGCCACCGATCTGAATTCCGATCGAACTGAGGTTCGCGAAGCCACATAGCGCGAACGTTGCAATCGTGAAGGAACGCGGATCGAGAATCCCCTTCTGCGGTCCGAGCTGAGAAAATGCGACCAGTTCGTTGAGCACCATGCGCGTTCCCAGCAGGCTGCCAATTGCGGGGCAGTCGTGCCACGGGATTCCGATCACCCATGCCACCGGGGCAAACAGCGTGCCAAAAACCTGTTCCAGGCTGGATGGGAACCACGTGATCCCGAAGTGCGCCAGACCATTGTGGATTCCGCCCATAATGCCGTTCGCCAACGCAATCAGCGCCAGAAACGAGATCAGCATGGCCGCGATATTGAGCGCCAGGTGCAGACCGTCCGTAGTCCCTCGCGCAATCGCGCCCAGCAGGTTCTCGCTTCTCTCCGCCTCCTCTTCATCTTCGCTCATCACGACTTTACCGGCGGTCTTGGGTGCCTCCGTCTCCGGCACCAGCATCTTGGCCATCAGGATGGTGCCCGGCGCAGTCATGATCACCGCACTCAACAGGTGTTTAGGATCGATACCGAATGCGATGTAGGCGGCCATAATTCCGCCGGAAACGTGCGCCATGCCGCTGGTCATGACCGTCATCAGTTCGGAGCGGGTCAGGTCTGGCAGGAACGGTCGGATGGTTAGAGGCGCCTCGGTCTGCCCCATGAAAATGCTCGCAGCCACGTTCAGTGATTCGGCGCCGCTTGCGCCCATGAAGCGCGTCATGACCCGGGCCACCTGCTTAATGATGAACTGCATCACCCCGTAGTGGTAGAGCACCGCGAAAAACGCCGCGATGAAGATGATGGTCGGCAGTACCTGGAAGGCAAAATAAAATCCCATGGGCGAGCCTTGTTTCCCCAGGTCGCCAAACACAAACTGCGAGCCCGCAAAAGCATAGCGGAGCAGCCGGTTGACCGTGTCTCCAGCGCTTTGGAAGATCTGGCGGCCGATCTCCACTTTAAGCACAAACACCGCAAAGACGATTTGCAGCCCCAGCCCCCAGGCTACCGTTTTCAAGCGAATGGCCTTGCGGTTAGTGGAGAAGGCGAATGCCAGGCCCAGCATGGTGAGCAGACCGAGAATACCGGTGAATCGGCCCATTTAGTTTTTCTCTCCAGTAGTTGGAATGACTCGGTGAATCAGCGGCCTTTGCTGCCTGGGAGGTGCTTCGTCGATCCGGTAGCTTTCTTCCATCAACTGCGTGACACGCGCTGCGCGATCTTCGGAGTTGTAGTGAATCGTGCACAACGGCTCGCTCTTGGTGACGCGGTCACCAACCTTCTTGTGCAGAACCTGCCCAACCGCCGGGTCTACAGCATCTTCTTTGCGCTCACGGCCACCGCCCAGGATCACACAGGCCGTACCCACTTGTTCGCAGGCGATCGCTGTAACATATCCGTCCCTCGGGCTGGTTACGACCATAGTGTGCTTAGCTTGCGGCAGGCGCTTGGGATCGTCGATCACACCTGGGTCTCCACCTTGCTGTTCCACCATGCTGCGGAACGTTTCCACCGCCGCGCCGGACCGGATCAATTTCTCTGCCAACTGCTTTCCCTCTGCTACGGTTGAGGTGCGCTCTCCGAGGTAGAACATCCAACCGGCCAGTTCGAAGCAGAGTTGGCGGAGATCGTCAGGGCCTTCGCCACGCAGCACATCCAGAATCTCTTCCACTTCCAGCGCATTACCCACATGCAGCCCCAGCGGCTGGTCCATGTCGGTAATCAGGGCTGCCATCTTCTTGCCCATCCGCTCCCCGGTTTCGACCATCAACTCGGCCAGAAAGACCGCGTCCTCTTCCTTTTTCATGAAGGCGCCTGAACCGGTCTTCACATCGAGCACCAGCGCATCGATCCCTTCAGCCAGCTTCTTGCTCATGATGGAGGCACAGATGAGATACGGACTCTCTACCGTGCCGGTGACGTCGCGGAGTGCGTAGAACTTGCGGTCTGCCGGAGCGATTTCTGCTGTCTGCCCGATCATGGCGCAGCCGCACTTTTGCAAGACACTGAGAAAGCGGTCTACTGGAAGATTTACATTGAATCCGGGAATAGATTCCAACTTGTCGAGAGTACCGCCGGTGTGGCCCAGCCCGCGTCCGCTGATCATGGGGACCGCGAGCCCGCCGGCGGCAGCGACCGGCGCGAGCACCAGCGAAGTCTTATCGCCCACGCCGCCGGTTGAGTGCTTGTCCACCTTCCTCGCGCTCAGAGCAGAGAGGTCCAGCACCACGCCGGAGTGCAGCATGGCATCGGTGAGGGCGGCGGTCTCGGCGCGCGAGAGACCGCGAAGCAGAGCCGCCATCAGCCACGCGGATACCTGGTAATCAGGGATATCGCCGCTGGTGTTACCACGCACCAGGTAGTCGATTTCCGCGCGCGACAATTCGCCCCCATCCCGCTTCTTGCGGATGAGATCGACGGCGCGGAAGGTGTGAGGAGTGGAACCGGCAGCGGGCTTGTCCACTAGAGTCGGAATCCTTCCGGCAAAAGGTCAGTGATGGCGGCCTCCTGCCAGCCATCCTTCTTGCTATGGAAAAACACCCTCGCCTCAGGGCCGAATTCGTAGATCACCTGGCGGCACGCACCGCAAGGAGAGCAGGGCACGCCATGGTCGTTAACCACCGCGATCGCGCGAATTCGCATCTTGGGACCGACCTTGGCAACCGCGGCAAAGATCGCAGTGCGCTCGGCGCAATTGGTGAGTCCGTAGGACGCGTTTTCTACGTTGCAGCCGGTAAACACCTCTCCCTTCGTCGTAAGCATGGCCGCGCCCACCTTGAACTTGGAATAAGGAGCGTGCGCATTCTTCATCGCGGTCTTGGCGGCTCGCAGCAACGCCTGACTTGATTTAGAAGGGTTTCGATTCTTCATATAGACATGGCGCGTTCTACTGCGGCAACGCAGACCCTCCGCCTCGCAAGGTATACACAAACTGCTGCATCTCACGCCGCTCGCGCTCGACTTCGTCCGCTGTTTTCTTTGACACCTGGTCGTACAGCTGTAGTTGCTTTTGTGCTTCCACCCTGTTTCCGGTTCTCGTATAGGCTTGCGAGAGGCGATAATACGCCTCTTCCAGCTGAGGAGCGACTTCGATTGCCTTCTGATAAGCGGGGATGGCCTTGCGAAATTCCTGCCGGTCGGCATAGACAATGCCGAGTTGCAGATAGGCGGGGCCAAGCTGAGGATCGATACGGACTGCCTTCTCCAGCAAAGACTCAACCTGCGCCGCGCTCTGGCTACCGGACGGGTTCTGCCGCTGTTTCCAAAGACTGACCGCGTAGTAGTAATTGGCTAGCGCATTTTGAGGTTGCAGCCGCGCAAAGCGCGCCAGCTTCTCTACCATTTCCTCAGACTGCGTGGTCTCGACACCCTGCATCTTGCCCAGGAACAGGTAGGGAGTTGGATCGTTGGGATTGAGGTCTGACGCCTCGCAGAGAAATGTCGCGGCCTGGTCGTAGGAGCCGCGAGCGTACCATGCCACCCCGAGGGCGATCAGCATTCGAACGGACCGCGGGAACAAGCGATTGCCCTTGGCAAAGACTTCGATGGCCGGTTCCGCGGCCCGATGGATCAGCAGCTCGGATCCCCAATCGAACAGATTTGGCTCGCTCAAGCTCAGTTCCGCTGCCCGCTGGTACTCCCGAACAGCTTCCAGAGAATTACCTTGCTTTTCGTCGATGTCGCCCAGCAAGTGATGAAGTTCAGCGCGGCCCTGTTGCGCGGGCAGAGTTCCGAGTTTTGCGCGCGCGAGTTCGTACTTACCGGCGTCTACGTAAGCCACTGCCAGTTCGTAAGCGCTCTCATAGTCAGCCGGCTTGAGCTCAGATGCATGCTCAAGGTAAGGGAGCGCTTCTCCGGCCTTCCCGCCATCCACCAGAGTTTTTCCAAGGCGATAATTTGCGTCAAAGCTTCCTGGCTCATGTTGGACAGCCGCTCGCAGGGAGTCTTCCCCTGTCTGCGAGGATGCGGGCTGTGAACGATTGGGCGTCTTTCTGCTTAACGACGCGGTGTCCCGGGCCAGACTTTCTGCGGTGCGCAAGATCCGGTCGGACCCATGTCCGCCGGGATTCATGCTTTCCGTAACGCCGGCCACGGTAAATTGTGGTTCGTCGAAAAACTCAGGCAATTTCGCGGCGGAGTTTTCCGTCGGAGGCTCGAGCGTGAGGCCAACCGTTTTCGAAGCTCGCGGTCCAAGCACAACGGGGCCGAAAGTAGCTTCGGTGTATCCGGCCATCTCCGCGCGCAGAGTGTAGGCGCCTTCGGGAAGCGCAGGAAAGCGATAGGTTCCCTCCGCATCGGTGTTTACGGCTAGAATCTGAGCTCCACTCTGACTTTGGAGACAAACCTTGGCGGCAACCAGCGGGTGGCCACGTGAATCGCGCACCGATCCCTGCAACATGGCCGAGCCCGCGCTACCCTGAGATTGCCCCTGGCTGATAAGTGGGGTGATCAACGCGATCACGGTCAGGACGCATGTCGCCATACCCGCTCCAGAGTGTCCGGATTGGTGTGCGTTCAAGCGGGGACAACCCATAGGACGAACGCGAATCGAAAAGGTGAGGCGCAATCAGTCGTGCGCGCGTATTCTAGTCGTCGAAGCCGCGATCCGCAATAGGACTCGCGGGATCAGCAGCTGTTAAATCCTGACAGGGCGATGAACAAACCAAGGCGGTCATGCGTTTTACTCTGCTTGGGAGTGGTTCGTAACTTTATCGGGTAACTCCGAGGTGACTGATGAAATTCGGCCGAGCCTGGGTTTTGGCGATGGTAGCACTGCTGACCTGCCTCACCTGCTGGGGACAAGACAAGCGCAAAATCATCATTGACCAGGATGCGGCCGGGCCCGCCGGGACCGATCTGCAGTCGACACTTCTGCTGATCCAGTCTCCACAGACGCAAGTTCTAGGCATCACGGTGGTGACAGGCGATCAGTGGCTCAAGGCGGAAGTGGCACATACCTTGCGCATGCTCGAACTCATTGGACGAAGCGACATTCCGTTGGTGCCGGGTGCGGAGTATCCGCTGGTAAGGCAAAAAGAGGAAACTGAACTCTGGGAGCAACGCTATGGCTCCGTAGCCTGGCTGGGAGCCTGGACTCCACAGCTCTACCACCCACCCGACCAGTTGGGAGAGATGCCAGAAGGCAGGCCCAGCACCAAAGCTCTCGACGAAGATGCCGCACACTTTCTGGTTCGCATGGTGCACCGATTTCCCGGCGAGGTGACCATTTACGCGGGTGGTCCGATGACCAACTTGGCGCTGGCCATCTCCATCGATCCCGAATTTCCGCGGTTGGCCAAAGAACTGGTGTTCATGGGGGCCAGCTTGAACCCCGAGACCACCGATCCGGAGTTCATCAACACTCCGCGGCGTGAATTCAACATCTGGTTCGATCCGGAGGCGGCCCACATTGTGCTTCGAGCCCCATGGAAGAAGATTGTCTGTACCACGGTGGATATCTCCGTGAAGACGCGAATGACTGCCGAATTGATCAACCGGATCAAAGCAGGTGATTCGCCCGCGGCGCGCTATGTGGGCAAGTATGCCCGCCTGCACGGCGAATACAACTACTTGTGGGATGAACTGGCAGCAGCGGCGTGGCTCGATCCCAGCTTGATTACGAAAAAAGAAACGCGATTCCTGGATGTGGAACTCGACCGTGGCGCTGGCTACGGCAACATCCTGTCGTGGACGGATCAAGACAAGCCCAAACTCGATGTCCAGCCGGTCGAGATCCAAGCTGATCTTGACACCGAGAGGCTTTACAAACTGCTTGTGAATCTACTGACTGCGCCCACGCCGTCGCCACACTAGGCAAGCAAGGCTTCGACAGCAGGAATACCGTTACCGCTGTGGGCAAGCTTGACCCGGCCCACCCTGCGATATAGCATGCGCATCGGGCCATGATTTCAAGTATTCCCCGAGCCTCTCGACCGGTCCTCGCTCTGCTGTCGTTTGCCTTCTTCCTACTTACTGTTTCCCGCGCGCAGACCCCGCCCAGTCGCGGTCCGGCTTCTCCTGCTTACTTCACCGATGTGGCTGCGAAGGCGGGGTTGACCATGACCAATGTCTTCGGGGGAAAGGACACCAAGAAGTACATCATCGAAACCACCGGCACCGGGCTCGCGATTTTCGACTTCGACAACGACGGATGGCCGGACATCTTCATCGTGAACGGCACCACTCTCGATGCCCCACCCGCGAACCCGGCCCCTTCCAACCACCTGTATCACAACAATCATGATGGGTCTTTTACAGACGTCACCCAGCAGGCTGGCCTAGTCGCGACCGGCTGGGGTCAGGGTGCTTGTGTCGGCGACTACGACAACGACGGATGGGAGGACCTCTACGTCACTTATTACGGGAAGAATCGTCTGTATCACAATAAAGGTGGGGTATTTACAGATGTCACCGATAAAGCCGGCGTGGTTGGATCTGGCAATGCGTGGGGCACGGGTTGCGCCTTTGTGGACTATGACCGTGATGGAAATCTCGACTTGATGGTGGCAAATTACGTGGACTTTGACTTGTCCACCGCACCTGCGCCGGGCGAGAGGACGTCGTGCATCTGGAAGGGCGTTCCCGTGATGTGCGGACCGCGCGGCCTACCCGGGGCAAAGAATATCCTGTACCACAACAAGGGCAACGGGACATTTGAAAACGTCACCACCAAGGCGCACATTGACCAGACCAACGGCCATTACGCGTTCAGCGTATCCACTTTGGATTTTGACGAAGACGGCTGGCCCGATATCTACGTCGCCTGCGACAGCACACCCAGCATCCTTTACCGCAACAACCATAACGGCACCTTCACCGACGTCGCCGTTACCGCTGGCGTGGCATTCAACGAACAAGGACTTGAGCAGGCGGGCATGGGCTCCACGGTCGGCGATTTCAACGGAGACGGTCACCTCGACATCTTCAAAACCAATTTCTCGGATGACACCTCGACTCTATATCGCAACAACGGCGACGGGACATTCGACGATGTGACCGCCGTTACCGGACTCGCCATCAATACCAGGTATCTGGGCTGGGGCACCATGTTTCTCGATGTCGACAACGACGGATGGCCGGACCTTCTGCTGGTCAACGGCCATGTGTACCCTGAGGTGGACCGACAACACCTCGGCAGCACCTACCAGGAACCCCGCATCCTTTACCACAACAATGGCAACGGCAGGTTCACCGACATCTCCGCCTCCGCTGGACCTGCGATCACTGCTTCGGCTTCTTCTCGCGGCTTGGCCGTCGGCGACTTGTGGAATGACGGAAGAATGTCCGCGGTCATCAACAACATGTACGCATCTCCGAGCCTGCTGGTCAATCAGGCTCGATCCTCGAATCACTGGATCGGGCTTCGCACCATCGGCGTCAAGTCCGACCGCGACGGGATCGGAGCGCGGATCAGCGTGAAAGCTGGAGTGCGTATCCTGGCGGACGAAGTGCGCAGCGGATCTAGTTACAGTTCCAGCAGCGACATGCGAGTCCATTTCGGTTTGGGATCGGCGGATAAGGTGGAGTGGGTCGAAGTTCGCTGGCCCAGTGGTCTGGTGGAGCGCTTCGAGAACCTGGCCGTTGATTCGATCCAAACCGTCAAAGAAGGCACCGGAGTGGCGGTTCAGCCCCCTAAGACTCGGTAACCTTCCCATACCCACTGCATTGCCTATTGCGGAAGTTGTTCCAGCGCCTTCTGCGCTTGCGCGTGGCCGGGATGCTGTTTGAGCAATTCCAGAAGAACGCTCCGGGCCTTCTCGGGCGAGTCCTCGAGCGCGTAGACTCTGGCGAGATTCAAGTACGACTGATCGAAGGCTGGCGCAACTCGGATGCATTCTTCAAAAGTTGCCACCGCTTCATCCCGCCGCCGGGTGCGCAGGTATAGGACACCGAGGTTGTTCAGGGCCTCGGGGTAGCCAGGACGGAACTGCAGGGCTTTCTGTAGATACTCGAAGGCATGCTCGGTGTCGTCGATTTGCGCAAAGACCATTCCCAGGCTGTAGTTCGCCTCGGGATCCTGAGGGCTGACAGTAAGCGCCCGCTCCAGCACTTGGCGAGCTTCATCCCATTGCTTCTGCTGGCGATAGGCATTCCCGAGATTGTCGAGAGCAATCAAGTGATCCGGACTCAACCGGAGAGCTTCCTGAAAGTACGGAATCGCATCCGCGGTTCGCCATTCCCGCGTGGCCAGCAGACCGAGATTGTTCCAGGCATTGGGCAGAGTCTCGGGATAGCTGGCGTGAAGTTGGATGGCGCCTTCAAAACTCTTCCGCGCTTCAGCGACTTTCTGTTGTTCCAGGCAGGCGCTCCCCAGACCATAAAGGGCTTCGGCGCTCGACGGATCGTCATGCAGAGCAAGCCGGAATGACGCTTCGGCCTGGTCGAAGTATCCCCGCTGGTAAAAAACCGAACCGTAGGAAAGATAGTTGCGGGGAAACTCCGAGACGTCGGTCACGCCGGGAAAGGGCAGCGCTTTCGCCAACCGCTCGGCGGCGCTTTGGGGAATGTGGCGGAAATCCTGCTCGACGTGCTCGGCGTTCACCGGCCCCTGGTACGCCTTCACGATTCTTCCATCGCCATCAATCAGGAAGGAAGTTGGAAGGCTGAGGTCACGGTGCCGGTCGTACAGGTTGCGATAGAGGATGTTGTAAATGGCGACCACGTCCTCCGATGCGAAAAGGATGGGAAATGAAAGGTGGCGCTCGCGCGCCAGCGCTCGAACGCTTTCGGCGTCGCCGGAATCATCCGCGTTCACGGTGAGCAGTTGAAGGCCCTGAGTTGCCCAACGTGGGTAGAGCCGATTGAAAACGCTCAAATCCTCTTCGCAGCTCGCAGACCCCCTGGCCCAAAAATTCAGCAGCAACGGCTTGCCGCGCAGGCCGACAAGCGTACGAGCCTGACCAGTCACGTCGGGAAGAGAAAAAGTCGGCGCGGCCAGGGGCGACAACAGCCAGGTCTCAACTGTTGTGGGCAGCGGTTCTGTATCCAGCGGCCGGGAAACAGCAAATTGGTCAAGCGCTTGCGTCTGCGACTTGAAGGGTTCCACGCGAGACGGATCGGAGCCCTCTTCAATCCAGATCCTGTGATTCGCGGGCAGGTTGTTAAGTTCCTGCACCAAGCCGCCGGGCCAGCGGATCGAGGCCCGCACTTCGCCTTTCGCCTCTCCCAAGCCGAAGAATATCTCCTTGGAGTGCTGAGAAAGGAATCCTGATCCCGCTTGCAGCGTGCGGGTCTGGCGCCCCACTTCGGTCTCAACCGTGACAGCCGCGCCAATGGCGTCACGATTACTCTTGCTGCCGCGGAGACGGAAAGCGATCGACGGTCCCAGGTCCTTCATGACGTTTTTCAACAATCGCACCTGCGGGCCATCGCGGTTCTTCAGGAACACTTCCAGCCGGCCATCGTGATCGAAATCGGCAAGAGCGAACGCCCGGCCATCTTCGAGAAAATCCAGCCCCACGACGCCGGAAACGTCGGAGAAGGTTCCATCGCGGTTGTTTACATAAAAGACATTGCGCTCGTAGCCGCTCCAGGTTCCGTCGGAGCGGATGAGTTCGTTGATGGCGCTCCATCCCTGCTCGTAGTCGTGTGCCGGCCTGGCTTTCTCGGGCGAATTGGCAACCACCTGCCGCCAGAAGAAGCTGTTCAGGTCTTGCCGCGATGGGCCTGAGACCATGCCATTGGTGACGTAGAGATCGGGAAAGCCGTCGTGATCAAAATCCCACGCATCGCTTGACCACGACCAGCGGCCCATTCCAACCCCGGCGGGTACGCTGGTATCGCGAAAAGCGTCGTTGCCCTGGTTACGCAACAGAGAGTTTCCCATGGCGTGTTTCTGGTAGAGCGCTCGGGCTTCCCCGGATGCGCCCTTCTGAAACACGTCTTGCATGGACACACGTTGACCGGCGGCGGTCCACATGTTGGCGACGTAGAGATCCTCGGCCCCATCATTGTCGTAATCGAGCCAGCAGACGCTCATGCCTGCGCCAACATCTTCCACCCCCGCCACTGCAGCCACGTCGGTGAAAGTCCCATCGCCGTTGTTGCGATAAAGGTTCTTCCGGCCGAAGTCGTTCACCACGCAAAGATCGGGCCACCCGTCACGGTCGTAATCGCTCCAACCGCAGCAAAAACTGTAGCGGCTGTTGTTCTGATTGAGGCCGGACTCCTCGGTAACGTCGCGGAAGGTTCCGTCGCGGTGGTTGCGCATCAGAAAATTCGGGGGACCATTCTGCGCGTCGTAATACGGAGACGGGTACTTGTACTGGCCTGCGCCCTGGTAATAAAGGTAGAGGCAGAAGTAGACGTCCAACCACCCATCGCGATCGTAGTCGGCGACGGCCGCGCCCGTGAAAGTCCCCTCTGGTGGCTGGGCGAACCGAAACGCGTTGGGTTGTGGGCGAAATTTGCCGCCGCCCTGGTTCAGAAAAAGCTGAGGACCGCTGGTACAGACGACGATCAAATCCTGTCGGCCATCATTGTCGAAATCGGCAAAAAGCGCGCATGCGGTATTTTCCAGTATCCCGAGGCCTGATGCTTTCGTGATGTCTTCGAACGTCCCGTCGCCGCGGTTGCGATAAAGGCGATTGGGAAGGCCGCCCGGCTGGCAAACGTAGAGATCATCGAACCCGTCGTTGTCGATATCGCCGACCGAGACTCCGTTGTGCCCATAGATGTCGATGCCGCAGGCCCCGTCTAAGACAGTCCGCCAATAGTCCGCTCCCCGAACCAATTGCGAAGAGTAGGACGCACAGCTACCGAACGCTTGCGTAGCGGCGTCCACGTAGACGGGGCCAGCCGCACGGCTCCAGGTTTCATCAAGCATCTGCCAATCGCGCACCCGAAACTCGCCTGCCGAGGAAGTCTCCCACTCGAGATCCCACTCTCCTACGCGTTGCTCGCGATAGGAATTAAGGCCCGAACCCACCAGGTCATAGCGCACGCGAGTCCGCAGCCGGCCGGGAAGGGCTGCGTCAATGCTCGTCACCTGGAACTCAGCGGTCACGATCTTGGCGAAAGAACTCACGGAAGTTCGCAATTCCTGGACAAACGTATCCCGTCCCGGAGCAGCCTGGCGGGTGAATTTGTTCTTACGGATTTCAAGCGCTGGGCCGGAACGTACGAGTTGCGATTCAACCGGCCGGAAGGAAGAACCCAAGAGATCGGGCGCCAGCACTTTTTCGACTGCCTCCACCTGCTGTGGAGACTGCAGAAAGCCCGCTCTCCATTCCGCAAGCGTCGCGGCAATTTGGTCAGCGTATTTTTCCGTGACGAAATCGTCGAGTCCGGCTTGCGTTTTGAGCAGCGTCGCATCCAGCGGCATCGGGGCCCGGTAGTGAGGATGCAAGTGGAACTCGGCACCAGGCGAGACCACGGTTTGAGAATCGCCAGGATGGAAGGAGGGAAGGGCAAGGCCGCGCAAGCCGGCGGGAACCAGCGCCGCGGAAGCTCCCTGGAAGCACCGGATAAGAAAGTCACGCCTGCGAAGATAATGGGGCTTCCCTGCCCGACTCAGAGCGATGCCTCCCGGAGATTCACGCGTGGAAGCGAACTTAGCACCCGCCCTGGGGCGCGTCAAGAATGGGCAGACACGGAGTATGTAAGCACACTCATGGCAAAAACGACCCGAAGATCGTTATAGTGAACCTGAATGGAGACTGCGCCCATTCGGCGGGTTGTCGCGGTGTTGCTTACCGCACTGGCACTGCTCACCTTGGTAGCCGCCAACGCCGCGTGTCAGGAAGCGCCCGCCGCAGACACTCCTGACGCGCACTTGGGCAAGGGCTACGAGGCCTTGCGCCAGGACCGGTACGACGTGGCGGTGAGCGAATTTCAGGCCGCCTTGGTGTTGGATCCAACACTGGTCCTGCGGGCGCGATTCCCTTTGGCAGTTGCGCTTTTCGAGTTGCATAAACCCGACGAAGCCCGCCGGGAGTTCGAGGCGGTGCGCCGCGAAACCGGAGATCATCCTAACGTCCTGTACTACCTGGGCAGACTGGACCTTGAAGACCGCAACTTCGAGAGCGCAATCCGGCTCCTGACCGAGGCGGCCGCCAATCCGCCCTTTCCTGACACCGCTTATTATCTGGGGTTCGCGTACTTCAAGCAGGGGGACTTGCCGGCGGCCGAAAAGTGGCTGAAGGAAGCCGCCCAGCTGAATCCGCAGGACGCTCGCATTCGGTTCCAGTTGGGATCCGTCTATCGCAAAGAAGGGCGTGAGGAGGAAGCCGCCAAAGCCCTGGCGCTCTCCGACGAGTTGCGCAAGCGCGAAGACAGTGAGAGCCGGCTGCGGCTGGAGTGTGGACAAAAATTGGATCAGGGTCTGCGGGAAGAGGCTCACGCCCTTTGCGACCAGCTCTATGATCCTGACAATGCGAACAAACTGACGGAACTGGGGACCATTTACGCCCAGCACGGCGACCTGCAAGCGGCGCTGAAGCCGCTGCGGCGAGCCGTGGAACTGGCCCCGCAATCGCCGCAGACCCAATACAACCTCGCGCTGGCCTATTTTCAGCTAAATCAGTTTGTGGAGGCGCGCACGTCGCTCGCCGGCGCCATCAAGCGCTGGCCGGACCTGTTTCAGCTGAACGCGCTCTATGGGGCTGTCCTGTCGAGACTGGGGGATGACGCCTCTGCCTACCAGGCGTTCCGCCGCGCCTACCAGCTCAATCCGCAGGATTCTGCAAATGCAGATCTGCTCTATCGGACGGCACTCGCACTGGCGCGGAAGAGCCAGGGAGCCAAGCGCTATTCCGATTCTCTTGGCTATCTGGAGCAAGCCGCGAAGCTGAGGCCTCACGAACCCGAACCGCACCGGCGCATGGCCGACGTTTACACCCGCACTGGCCGTCCGGCGCGGGCAACGACTGAGCGACAGGAAGCCGACCGCCTCAGCAAGGACGCGGACAAAGTCCAGTGAGTCGGGCGTCCAGTTTTCCAGACGGCAACCTGGAGTCGGGATTACTCACATCACATTCTTTTACGTCACAAAAAGTCTTGACTTTAGATTTCAAGTCAAGTTAGATGGCGGGCATTGCATTTTCAGGGACTTCCAGATTTCAGTGGGGGATCGGGAAAGTCACATCCGTCTAATTGAGTAGCCGCCAAGAGGGGGTATTCATGCTGACCAAAAGAATGCTTGCGCTGCTTTTCTGTTTGCTCGTCCTTCTCTGCTGTCCACTGCTTTACGGCCAGGCGATTGGCAGTTTTTCGGGCACCGTTACCGACAAAACAGGATCCGTGGTTGCCGGGGCGACGGTGAAGGCAACCTCGCAGAGTACAGGCGCTTCACGCGCGGCCACCACCGACGACTCTGGACACTACCTCATCCCGCTGCTGCCGGTTGCCATCTATACCCTTCGCGTGGAGGCCCAGAGCTTTCAGGCTACCGAACAGAGGGACATTCGGCTGCAGCTCGATGAGCATCGCGAGGTTAATTTCACCCTCGCGCCCGCTTCGGTTTCGACCCAGGTCGAGGTCAGCGCGACGCAAGTAGCGGTGCAGACCTCGGACGCGACCCTGGGTCAGGTCGTTACCGAACAGCAAGTCGCGAATCTGCCGTTGAACGGCCGCGACTTCGTACAACTGGCTACTTTGACACCGGGTGTAACCCAGGAGACCAATCCCAACAGCTTTTTCAACGCTGGCCCCAGCAGCGAAGTGTCAGCTCGCGGAACTATTTCGCTCTCCGTCGGTGGCTCGCGAGCCAGCAGCACCGATTGGCTTTTCGATGGCAATGATAATAACGAATTGACTGGCGGCGGTATCGCGATTCTGCCTTCCATTGACGCGATCCAAGAATTCAAGGTTCTGACCTACAACTACTCGGCAGAATACGGGACCCGGGCGGGTCCAACCGTGCTGGTTACCACGAAGTCAGGGTCAAACCAGCTGCACGGGACGCTGTTCGAGTTCTTTCGCAATACCTCGCTCGACGCGCGCAGTTATTTCGCCGCGACCAAAGAAAAGTTCAATCTCAACCAGTTCGGAGGCGCGCTGGGTGGCGCCCTCCAGAAGGACAAGACGTTTTTCTTCGTTGACTACCAGGCGAAGCAGCAGCGGCATGGGACGCCGTTCGTGGGCACGATTCCGACACCCGCAGATAAAACCGGTGACTTCAGGGGCGATCCTTTCATCGTCAACACGGTTACACCCGGTTTGCTCGCTAACCCTTACGCCGACCCACTAGCGGGCGATCCCCCGAATTTCCAGTGCGTTCCTGGCACCGAGAACCTGCCTGTCCCTACTTCTGAACCCATAAACGCCCACGGAGGCCAGACGATTGGTACTCCGTGCAACTTCATTCCAGGGGGGCTGATCAATTCGGTCGGCCAAAACCTGATCAATCTCTACCCAACCGGCAATCCGACTTTTTTAACCATAGGTACTAACTACTCCAACGTTCCGGTAAGGAAGCTGAACGAAGGCGAGTTCGACATCCGCCTGGATCACAATTTCTCCAGCAAGGACACTGCCTTTGCGCGCTTCAGCTATGACCAGGCAACGTCCTTTGTCCCGGGTGGTTCGCCAGGGTTCGCCGAGCAGGGGGCGTTTGCGAGCACCCAGACGATTACCAATCACGGGCGCAACGTGGCGATTTCGGAAACCCACATTTTTTCCGATCACAACATCAATCAGATCACCGCTGGATTTAACCGCATCTTCAACCATATTCTGTCTTTCGGCGACCGCAGTTGCGAGGCGCAGAAACTAGGCATTCAGGGCGCCGATCTCAACAGCCTCTGCGGGCCCCAGGCCCCTGGGGTAGTGAACCAGTCAACAAAGGACTGTCTTAGCTGCGGGCTGAGTTCGATCCAGGTTTTGACCGGTTACTGGTCTCTCGGAGATCGCGGGTTTGCTCCTTTTCAGGGCGGGACCAACGTTTACACCATCGCCGATTCGTTCGATATGATTCGTGGCAAACACGACATCCGAGTCGGGATGGGTTTTCGCGCTCACCAGTTGAATGTGCGATCGAATGCTTTCCAGGATGGTTTTTTCCTCATCGGCAATGCCTTCGCTCCCGCCACCGGCGGCACGTTCACCGGAGATGGCGAAGCGGATCTTCTGCTGGGCCAGGTTGGTGGCGCCATTCACGACCAGACTTTTCTGGGTGGTACGACCGGCCGCCGCTGGAAAATGTTTCGTCCTTACGTACAGGACGATTGGCGGGTGACGCCGAACCTTACGCTAAACCTTGGACTGGCTTGGTCATTGGTTACCCCAGTCAAGGAAGCTCAGAACCGTCAGGCAAATTTTAACTTTCTTACTGGCCAATACCTGATTGCCGGGCCGGCTGTGACCGGCTGTACAACGTGCGTACAAAGTGACAGTGGGGTTGGCGTTCAGTTCGACAAAACCGCCCTAGAGCCAAGAATTGGCCTAGCCTGGAAGGTACTGGGGAGCCAGAAAACTGCTCTCCGTGCAGGTTACGCTATCTACCATGATTCCGCCTGGAACCAGGGAGCGCAGGGTCTATGGTTGAATCCCCCCTACTTTGCCGAGTCTGATAATTTCTTTGGTCTTGCTCCCTTTCAGGATATCGGGACCCTCAACTGCGGTTTTGGTTTTCCTGCAGGCTGCGGAATCGGAGCAGCTTTCCTGCCGATTATTTCTCCACCGCTCAATCCGGATAACTTCACTGGCACACGTTTGTGGCAGAACCTCAACTTTAAGCAGGGGAGAGTGCAGCAGTTTAACGTCAATCTCGAACAACAACTGCCCGGCCAGATTGTACTCACAGCCGGCTACGCCGGGTCTCGCAGCCACCACATTTTGGTGAGCGGTGTAAACGTCAACGTGAGTTCTCCATCACAGTGTTTCTTGACCCCTGCCGACCCGGGATACGATCCCAACTACAGCTTGGGATGCGGCCCACGCCACACCGGAATCAATGCTCCTGATGGCCCATTTACCATCGTGGGCAACTTCACTGACTCCGGTAATGCTACGTACAACTCCTTCCAGGTCAAAGCCGAGACCAAGAGCGCCCGGCACGGCCTGTACGCGCTCGTGGGTTATACGTATTCCCACGCGTACGATTCAGGCTTCGCAGACAACCTGGGCACCACCCCCGGTGCAACCTACTGGCCTCTACCGGGAACTCAGAAAATAGATTGGGCCCGCTCTCAAATTGATCTCCACAATCAGTTCACGGCTAGCGTGATCTATGATTTGCCCTTCGGGAAGGGGAAGGCTTACGGCGGCGGCTGGAGCGGACCGGTTAACGCCGCCTTCGGAGACTGGCAAGTCACCGTGATTGAGAAAATCACCTCTGGATTCCCGCTGTTCGTGGTAAACAGCAACAACGGTTCCGGGGTGTTCTTTCAGTGGAACGGCAACAGCTTGAACCGGCCTGACCAGGTGGGTGACCCGAATAAAGCGGGGCCCGTGGCTGCCAATCCTGGCTGCACTGCACCCACTCAGATCCATACCACTGCGAATTGGTTCAATCCTTGTGCTTTCGTGGCTGCGCCCGCCGGAGAGCTCGGCACCGCGAATCGCGCGCCGGTGACCGGGCCGGATTTTGTGAACACCGACATGTCTCTGATTAAGCATTTCCGCGTGACCGAACGAGTAGGAATGGAATTCCGGGCTGAGTTCTTCAATCTCTTCAACCACGCACAGTTCTTCTTGCCGGGCAGCAGCTTAACCGCGCAGCAAGATATAAACGCGTCTTCAAGCTTCGCGAAGGTTACGCAAACTGTGAACAACCCGCGCCTGATTCAGTTTGCTCTCAAACTGAGCTTTTAGCGGGCCGGCAGTATGGTCGCCAAGTCGGGCAGGCTGGATTCCGGGAGCCCGGAGCTTCGTCCTGCCCTCAACTTTTGCATTGAAGAGAGTTTTAGGGGTCCGGCTCCCGCAAACATCCTCAGGCGGCCGCCAGGTAGACATATCGCAGCACAAAGAGAATAGTGAGAATCCACAGCACGATGCTAACCTCGCGATACTTTCCTGCCCCAACCTTTACGATCGTGTAGGCCATCACACCCAGGCTCAATCCAGTGGCGATACTGAAGGTCAGCGGCATGGCGACCATGGTCAGGAACGCCGGGAAGGCCTCGCTGAAGTCGAGCCATTCGACTCGCGCGATGGATTGCGTCATCAGCGCGCCCACCAGGATCAGTGCGGGCGCTGTGGCAAAACCGGGGATCGCCCCGGCCACCGGGGAGAAGAAAACCGCCGCCAGAAACAGCACCGCCACCACAACGTTGCTCAGCCCCGTACGTGCTCCCGCGGCTACCCCAGCCGCGCTCTCAATGTAACTTGTCACCGTAGAAGTTCCGGTCAGCGAACCGATGACGGTTCCAACGCCATCGGCCAGCAGAACTCGCCCCACGCGCGGGATCCGGCCATCCTTCACGAACCCCGCTTGCTCGCAGACTCCTACCAGGGTGCCCACGTTGTCGAACAGGTCCACGAACAGGAAGGCGAAGATGATCTCAAGCAATCCCAAATGCAGCGCGCCGCGCAGGTCCAGTTGCAGAAGCGTGCTTCCGGGGTGAGGCACCGAGACCAGCGCCGATGGCCAGTGCGCGATACCCCGGACAATGCCAACCAACGTCGTACCCAGTATGCCCAGCAGGATGGCGCCATTCACTTTCCTTGCCATCAACACCAGCGTCAGCACAATGCCGAAGCAGGCGGTCTGCACTTCAGGCAAGGACACATTGCCGATGCTGACAAAGGTGGCGGGATTCGCGACTACCAGCTTGGCGTTGCGCAGGCCGACAAACGCGATGAACATGCCGATGCCGGCGGCGGTGGAATGTTTCAGGCAGTCGGGAATCCCGTTGACGATTTGCTCGCGTACCCTGGTAACCGTAAGCAGAACGAACAGAACTCCCGAAAAGAAAACTACTCCTAGCGCTGTCTGCCAGGGGATGCCCATACCGAGACAAACCGAGTAGGTGAAATAGGCGTTCAGCGACATGCCCGGGGCCATGGCGATGGGATAGTTGGCGTAGAGCCCCATGACCAGTGACGCGGCTGCCGCCGACACGCAGGTGGCGAAGACCACACCTTCGGCAGACATTCCGGCTTGCGCCAGTATCTGGGGGTTCACCACGACGATGTAGGCCATCGTCATGAACGTGGTCAGTCCACCGAGCAGTTCCTGCCGCACGGTGGTTTGATTTTCGGCAAGTTTAAAGTAGCGTTCGAGCAATTGAACCTCTGGCAATGCTCCTGCGCCGGTCTAATGACTCAGGAGCTCCACAAAAAGCTTTTCAAACTTCGCCGCATCCACATCCATTTGAACGCTGGCGGGATGAAGTTGTGCCGGAGGTGTGAGATGCCCCAGCCACTTCTCCCGATCCACCGGCCTGGGGCCGCTGTAGGGCAGGAAGAAAGTGGGAACATCGCTCGGCGGCTTCCAGATCACCGTATGGCCGTACTTGGGCCCGTGATCGATGTCGACATCGAGATACATGGTTTCGGACCTCTTGATCACGGAAGAATCAATGATCGAGGCCACGGTCAGTTCGTCCCACATCATAGACCACATGGTGGTTCCGGCCGGAGCCGGGGTCTCCAGGTACACCTGCTTGACGTGGTTGGCAAGCGGCCCGCCGGCATCCACTACTCGCCGCATCAACTTCTCTCTCGACCACACCTGAGCTCCGGCCTCGAACGGAGTGACGACGATCTCTTTCCACGGTTCACGCAGCACGATGGATGCAGCTTCCGGATCCCACCACCAATTGAGTTCCGGACCACCGGAACTGCTTCCACCCATAATGTAGATCGCCTTGGTGAGGGGCACGATCCCCGGGTCCATGCGGACGGCCAGCGCCACATTGGTCATGGGCCCGGCGACGTACAGGACCACCTCGCCGGGGTTGGCGCGAATGGTGTCGATGATGAAATCGGCAGCGCGTCCTGGCCTGGGCCTGACCTTGGGAAAACCGCCGGGCGGCGCCCAGGTTTCGCTGGGCTTGGGAGCGTCAGGATTAAATGAGCCGTGCCACTCGACGTACGACCCGTAGAGCGCCTCCCGCAGCTCCGTGTCACGCTTGGTGTTAACCAGCGGCCGCTCCGCGCCCTTGATCACCGGAACATCGGTGCGCCCGGCTTGTTCCGTGGCCCATAGCGCGAATACAGTTGCCGGCTCCACCCATTGATCGCCACTCACCGTCGTAATGCCCAGCAGATCGATTTGCGGCGCGCGCAGCAACATCAGCAGCGACAGAAAATTTGTCCCTTGCGGGCCGGCGCTATCCTGATCGGCGATGACCTTGATCTTCTTTTGCTGCGCCGAAGCTGGGAGGCACAATAGTATGGACGCGAGAGCAAATACCAGGATTGCGAGTTTTCTCATGATGTCGCACGCTCCGGAAGGTGCAGCGGCTGATCAGGACTTGCTTCGTGCCGTCCACTCCGCATCAAAGCGGGCACGATCATAGAACGATTTCTGAGTGCCTACCCCTGTAGTTGAGAGTCCCGCGTAAAGATTCGCGCGACGCACCGCCTCGCGCTCCGGCAGACCTTCCCCGAGAAAGACCGCGAAGCTGCCGATGAAGGCGTCACCGGCACCGGTGCTATCCACGCTTTTCACGGAGAATGCCGGCACGTGCTCCATGCCGTCGCGGCCAGCCAGTAGAGAGCCGTTGGCGCCGAGCGTAATAATCACGCGCCGCATACCGCTGGAAAGCAGGCTTGCTGCGCACTTCTTTGCGTCTTCAAGATTGCGCACCGGCATCCCAGAAATCGTCTCCGCTTCGCTCTCGTTGGGTACGAAATAATCCAGGTCAGCGACCGCCTTCACGTCGATTGGCTGGCCGGGCGCGGGATTCAGGATGCAACGGATGCCATTCTTGCGCGCGAAGTGAATGGTGTAGTAAACGGTTTCCAGCGGGATTTCGAACTGCAGGACGATGCAGTCCGCCGCCTTCAGCACCGAAGCCGCTGCCTCGACGTCGGCAGGCTTGAGTTCATCGTTGGCGCCTTTGACCACGAGGATCCGATTCTGTCCTGAGGGGTCAACGAAGATCGGCGCCACGCCGCTCGATACACCTTCGACCTGGCGTACCTGCGTAGCGTCGATGCCCAATTGTTCGAAATTCTTGATAGTCGCAGGACCGAACAGATCGCTTCCCACGCGGGCGACCATGAACACTTCGGCGCCGCACAGCTTCGCGGCCACGGCCTGATTGGCGCCCTTACCGCCGAAACCCAGATCGAACTTCTGCCCAAAAATGGTTTCGCCAGGTTTGGGAAATTGATCGGTGAATGTAGTCAGATCGATGTTCGCACTGCCAACCACAGCAATTCGGGGAGTTTTAGCCATATGAGCTGTCAGCTGGTGCGGGTGCCAGATTTTGGCGAAGGCCGAGTTTATTGTCCGCTTCGGAGCGTGTCAACAGGGATTTGGAAAACCACTGACAGCACCGGATGCGAGTCCGCAAAGCTTAAGCCGCGGACTTGACTGCTTCGAAGAAAGCACCCAGCTTGGCGCGGTCGAGCTTCCCTTCTGTCCTTACCCCGGAACAAATATCCAGTCCGAAGGGTTCGACTTCCACGATTGCCTGCTTGGCGTTTCCAGCGTACAGGCCTCCCGCGAGGAACACCGGAACGCCTGCCTGCTCGCGGATTACCCGGCTCAGAGACCAGTTATGCGTTCTGCCTGTCCCGCCCAGTTCTTTGACAGCAAGAGACTGGTTGCCCGAGTCGAGCAGCAGGGCGTCAACCTCGGGAGCTACTGACAATGCTTCTTCCACCGATGCGTCATCCGCAACATGAATAACCTGGACGATGGAGACGCCCGGCAGGGCATCCTTAAGATCGCGGTACGAACCCGATATCAGGCGATCGCAGACCTGTATGCAGTTAGTCCGGCAGCGGTGATGTTGGGCGATGATTTCGTGCGCGTCCTGCTTGCTGGTCAGCAGAAAAGAGCCGATCGCGGGAGGAACGGTGGCGGCAATTTCCGCGATGCGATCTTCCGGAATAACTCCGGGCCCGCTGGGCATGTGTGAAACCAGGCCCAACGCCGAGGCCCCATATTCGACTGCCAATGCCGCTTCCTCCACACTGCTGATGCAGCAGATTTTGATTCGTGGCGCACGTGTGCTTTTCATGGTCGGACAGGATTATCGCGTGGCATTCCAAGAGGCTACTCGCCGTAGGGAACCCAGATATTTTTCACCTGCGTCGAGTGTTCAAGGAACCAGCGGCCCTCTCCCTGCTGCACGTCAAACCAGTCGATCTGGCGGCCTTCGTTGGTCCACACCTGTTTCAAATTGCCCACAGAGTAAGCCTTGGCCGCGGCCGCTCGAGTTTCATCTCCGAAGCACCAGATTGCGTCCACGTCATCGTGCTCGGCGAGTACTTTCAGCAGATCGGAGGCATTGCCGGTCACGATATTGACAACTCCTCCCGGCAGATCGCTGGTCTCAAACACCTGGTAGAGCTCGCCGGCGATCAAGGGATAAGTCTCCGACGGTACGGCAATCACCGTGTTCCCCGCGGCAATGGCCGGCATGACCAGGGACAGAAAGCCGAGCAGCGGCGCTTCCGTAGGACAAACAATGCCCACCGTGCCAATCGATTCGTGCATCGCGATGGTGATGTTGCGGAACGGCGGATTGTGCACTGTGCCATCAAACTTGTCGGCCCACGCCGCATAAGAGAAGATGCGCTCGATACCGAGGTCCACCTCGGCGGTGGCCTTGTCCCCTGCTACGGCCGTCAAGCGTCCAGCGATTTCCTCCCGGCGTTGCGAAAGGTTCTCTGCGATGTAGTACAGCACCTGGGCACGATTGTGGGCGGTCGTCTTGCTCCAGCCCTCCGCCTTGCGGGCGGCTTCCACTGCATTGCGGATGTCCTTTCGGTTGCCCAACGGAGCTTCGCCAAGCAGGCGGCCATCGGCAGCCCGCACTTCCATGCTGTAGCCTGAATCCGGCCGAGTCTGCTTGCCGCCGACGTAAAGTTTCACCGTCCGGTCGATGGGTGGGCTGACAAGCTCTCCGTGAACGGTTGGGCCAGGTTTGGAAGCCGCAGCCGCCGGAGGAAGCGAGGGCGCCCTCTTGAACCACACCGGCTCCAGGTATTCGAGCAGTCCTTCCCTGCCTCCTTCACGCCCGTAACCACTTTCACGGTAGCCGCCAAATCCGCAGGAGGCGTCGAAAAGGTTCGTGCAGTTAACCCAGACAACCCCGGCTTTCAGTTGTGCGGCCACGTGCAGCGCCACGTTAACGCTTTCGCTCCAGACGCACGCTGCCAGCCCATAGGCCGTGTTGTTGGCAAGCTCTACCGCTTCGCGCGGGGTGCGGAACGTCATCGCCGCCAGCACCGGGCCGAAAATCTCCTGCTGCGCAACCACCGACGTCGGATGCACATTGCTCAGCAGCGTGGGCGGGAAGTAGAAGCCCTTCGTGGGCATGACCATGGGCGGTTGCCAGCAGGTTGCACCGTCGGCGATGCCCTGGTCCACCAGGTGCTGGATTCGGTCCAATTGCACCCGAGCGATAATTGCACCGATATCGATCGCCTTATCAAGCGGAGGACCAGCGCGTAGGGTACTCATGCGCGTGCGGATTCTTGCCATCAGGGGTTCGGCGATGCTTTCCTGCATCAGCAGGCGTGAGCCAGCGCAGCAGACCTGTCCCTGGTTGAACCAGATGCCGTCTACTAAGCCTTCCACGGCACTGTCCAGGTCGGAGTCTTCAAAAACGATGAAGGGAGACTTCCCCCCAAGTTCGAGTGAAAGTCGCTTATGACTTTGCGCGGTGGCCTTCCGGATAGCACGACCAACCTCGGTGGATCCGGTGAAAGCGATCTTGTCGACGTCCGAATGCTTTACCAGGGCTTCCCCGGTTGAGCCATCGCCGGTCACGATGTTCACCACGCCGGCGGGCAACCCGGCTTCCTGGCAGATCTCCGCGAAGGCGAGCGCGGTAAGCGAAGTGAACTCCGCCGGCTTCAGGACGACGCTATTCCCAGTAGCGAGAGCAGGCGCGATTTTCCACGCCAGCATGAGCAAGGGGAAGTTCCACGGAATAATCTGTCCCACGACGCCGCAGGCCGTGTACCCGGGAAATTCCTGCTTCAGCAGTTGCGCCCAGCCAGCGTGATGGTAGAAATGTCGCGCCACCAGGGGAATATCAATGTCGCGACTCTCGCGGATAGGCTTCCCGTTATCGATGGTTTCCAGCACCGCCAGCCGCCGCGAATGCTTTTGCACCAACCGGGCCAGAGCATAAAGATAGCGGGCTCGCGCATGAGGAGTGAGCGCTTGCCACTTGGGGAGAGCGGCCCGTGCGGCACGCACGGCCGCATCCACGTCCGCGGCCGATCCCTGGGCGATGCCGGCGATCTTTTCTCCAGTCGAAGGATCCACGGAGTCGAAGTACCCGCCGGCGGCGGGTTCCTGCCAGCCGCCGTTGATGAAATGGCGGAAGCGCCGCTGGTGGCGGTCCAGCCAAGCGAGCGCCTCTTTGGGGTCCTCGGGAGCGGGACCGTATTCCATGGTCAGGAATTTTTCCGCAATACTCATTCGCGTGTGCTCGATTCTTTCCTCATCCGCCGCCCAGTCTGACTAGGCAATCGGATGGCGGTAATCTGCCGAGTACCTTCCGGTAGCGTGGTGTTCCAGTTGGCGCTCGATGTCTCCTAACATGCCGCTCGCACCGAAACGGAACATTTCCGCTCGCAGCCATGACGGACCAAGTTCTTCTTTGATCAACGCCAGCCATTCTAGGGACTGCTTCGCCGTCCGTATCCCGCCCGCGGGTTTGAAGCCCACGGCCATTCCGGTTTCGTTGGCATATTCGCGGATGGCGCGCGTCATTACCAAGCCGACTGGCAGAGTTGCATTGGTCGGCTCCTTGCCGGTTGAAGTCTTAATGAAGTCCGCCCCCGCCATCATGGCCACCACGCTGGCCCGGCCCACATTGCGCAAGGTGACCAGGTCGCCGGTGCCCAGGATTACCTTCATGTGGGCGTGTCCGCAGGCGCTCTTGAAGGTGGCGATTTCGTCGTACAGTTCCTGCCACTTTCCGCCGAAGACGTGGGCGCGTGTGATGACGACATCAATTTCTTGGGCTCCGGTTTCGACTGAACGCCGAATTTCGGCCACGCGCTCTTGCAGGGGAGACAAGCCGGTGGGGAATCCTGTCGAGACCGCCGCCACTCGGACGCCGCTGCCTTCCAAAGCACGCAGGGCAGTTTCTACGAAGGCGTGATATACGCAGACAGCCGCCACTTTGATATTGAGTTCCCCGATCCCCAGCCGCTGGACAATCTCGTATTGGACCGGTTGCCGGGCTTTTGCGCAAAGCCGCCGCACCCGCTCGTCGGTGTCATCTCCGGAGAGCGTCGTCAGGTCCATGCAAGAGATAGCGCGCAGCAGCCACGCCGCTTGCCATTCCTTCTTCACAGTGCGGCGGGCGGTATGAGTTTGGGCGCGGCGTTCGACGGCGCTGGTGTTGACGCGGACTTCTCTGACCCAATCGAGATTCAGGGGAATGCCGCAGTTTGGCCGCAGAAGGCGCCCAGACAGGCTGGCAATCGCATGGCTGGCCTGGAAGTCGGCACTGAACGTACCCTCATCCAGACTGCCTGCAACGCCATAACGCCTGCCGTGCTCCACAGCCATCGAACCTTCTCCGCAAGTGCGCGTTTAGGGCTTGCCCCGCACGATTCTAATACCAGGCGGTTTAACCACTGCGGGAAATCTTAGCATTCCTGCGCGCCAACCAGCGATCCGGTGGGTTCGGTTCAGCTGCGCTAACAGCGCTGCTTTGCGGCACGAATTGTCTTGACATTAATCCAAGCCCACGGCTAGCCTACGCGGCAGTTTCACTCATGAGCCTGTCACTGAGACATTCTTGCCATCGCCTCCGCACTGTGCGGTGCTGGTGTCGGCTAGGCGGCCTGCTGATTTGTCTGGCGGCCGCGCTTGCCTTGCCCGCACTGGCTTCCACCCGAAAGATCATTCTTGACACCGACCCCGGTAGCGATGACGCCATGGCGTTGATGCTAGCGCTCAACTCTCCTGAGCTCGATGTACGGGCCATCACCGTAGTGCCGGGAAATGTGACTGCGCAGCAAGGGCTGGAGAATGCGCTGCGCATGGTTTCGCTCGCGAACCGTTGTGATATACCGGTGGCTGCCGGCGCGCAGCACCCGCTTTTTCAGAAGCTGATCACAGCCGAATTCTGGCATGGCAAGAACGGCTTGGCCAACGTCGAGCTACCACCCAGCAAGTGCAAGGTGGATTCTCGCTATGGCCCCGACCTGATTATCCAGATGGTGCATGCCGCGCCACACGAAATCACGCTGGTTCCGGTCGGCCCGCTCACCAACATCGCGCTCGCGGTGCTGAAAGATCCTTCTATCGTCCCGCTGGTGAAGGAAGTCATCCTGATGGGAGGCTCGATTTCTGGCGGCAACGTCAACGCGGCCGCGGAAGCCAACATTTATAACGATCCCGAGGCTGCGCAGATCGTGTTCCAGGCGGGTTGGCCGCTGACCATGGTGGGGCTCGACGTCGGCGACAAGACGCTTATTTCCCGCAAGCAGCTAGCCGAACTCGGCCGCACCCATGGGCCGGTCAATGACTTTATCTACTTGGTGGTGAAGTATCTGGTGGAGCTGTCGGAGAAGTACGGATCTTCAGGTTCTCCGATGTACGATCCTCTGGCCGTCGGAGTTGCCATTGATGCAACGCTGGTGACCGCGCCCGCCATGCACGTGGATGTCGAGACCCGTGGCGAGTTCACTCGCGGCGAAACTGTTGCCAACCGGCATGGCTTTGTCGAACGCAACGTTCTGCAAGGGGATCGGTACGTTATCGAGGAACTCGACCCAGTCGTCCCCAACGCAAAAGTTTGTGTGGACGTGCAAGCCGACCGCTTCTTGCAGCTCTTTGTCTCGAGAATTCAAGGCAAGTAGACGTATCCAGCCGTCGTTCCAAGGAGAAACGATGTTCACACCAAACAGTATGGGCGTCGCCCTGGTGATGATGATCACGAGTGCCATCTGTTGGGGCTCCTGGGCCAACACTTACAAAGGTGTCAAGGGGTATCGTTTCGAACTCTTCTATTGGGATTACGCCCTCGGGATTTTTCTGATCTCGCTCATTCTGGCCTTCACCATGGGGAGCACCGGCCACGACGCTTCCAGCTTTCTGAATAACGTGCACTCCGCCGACACCTCGAACATTGTCTCGGTCATGGTCGGCGGTGCCATCTTTAATCTTGCCAACCTGCTACTGGTGGCTGCGATTGACATGGCTGGCCTGGCGATCGCTTTCCCGGTTGCAATCGGCATTGCGCTGGTGGTTGGAGTCATTTTGAGCTATGCCTTGCAGCCCAAGGGCAACGCCGCGCTGTTGGCGGTGGGTGTGGTCTGCGCCGTCATCGCGGTTGTGCTCGACGGCAAGGCCTACGGCAGCCTCGCGAGCGCCGGCCGGTCGGTCTCCAGGAAAAGCATTGTCGTCTGTATTGTCTCCGGCGTTCTGATGGGGCTGTGGGCGCCGTTTGTCGCGCGTGCCATGACCACGGGCAACACTCTCGGACCCTACGGCATCGCGGTGTTTCTCACCCTCGGGGCGCTGCTTTCTTGTTTCATTTGGAATGCCTATTTCATGAGAAAACCGCTGGTGGGTGAACCGGTCGACTTCGCAGGGTACTTCAGCGGACCTGCTTCGGGTCACGTGCTAGGCCTTTTGGGCGGTTGCATCTGGGGCATTGGCATGGTCTTCAATCTGGTTGCTGCCAGTTTCACCGGCGTCGCGATCTCCTACGCGATCGGTCAATCCGCGCCCATGGTCGCGGCGCTCTGGGGAATTTTTGCGTGGAGAGAATTTCAAGGGGCCAACCGCCAAGCTAAGACCTACTTGGTCCTGATGTTCCTGTTCTATGCGCTGGCGATTCTGCTGGTGGCCCGGGCGAATGGGTGAGGCTAACCAGCGGCCTGTTCGTTGGCATCGCAGTACCCGGTTCGGTTACCTTCCGATGAGTTTCATGTTCGTCGCTTGCGTTGCAGCCCAGACGGATGCCAAGCCTCTCACCGGTTGGGACTATTTCTGTTTCACCGCAATCGCCGATATCTCGATCCGAGCATTGTTGACCAAGGCCACCGCCTGGATGGTAGCGCGTGCCGGCTTCGGGTCGGGCATGAATTCACGGTACACCTTGTTCATGTCACCAAAGTCGTGAATGTCCGCCAGGTAGACCGTCACGGAGACAATATCGTTCAATTCGAATCCCGCGGCTTTAACGACTTTCCGGATATTCTCCAGGGCCGCCTTGGTCTCAGCGGTAATACCCCCGGGCGCCAGCTTGTTTTGTTCATCAGTTCCCTCCTGCCCGGCGACGTACAAAGTGTTGCCTGCGACCACACCGTCGTTGAACGGAAGCCCTCTGGTGCTCGACAGGTTAATCGCCTTGTGCTCCTGGGCATGACAGGCAGGGGCGTAGGCCAGCCCCACGGCGAGCACGGACGTAACCGCGAGGACGAAAGGGCGGCTCAATTGTGTTTTCATTCTGCAGTCTCCTTTTGAGTGAGATGAATTTGGCGCGACGTTCAGGCAGCCGAGAACGGCAAACTCCGCGCACCTTTATACAACCCGGAGAAGGCTTCGCGATAGCAAGCCTCTACGCTAACGCATCTGAGCGGGCGCGCTGGATGTCTTTCAGGTCACCCATGGCGATGATTACTCCCTGTCCCGGAACCACGGAGTTGTCTGGGGGATTAGCAACGAGTTCCGGCCCCTCGGTTTCCCTTGGCTTCTTCAGTCCCAGGACGAGTAAGTTGTATCGGCCTTTCAGGTTGAGGTCGTGCAGGGCAACACCAGCCCATGCCGATGACGCATGGACTTCGATTTCTTCCACCCGCAGAGTGCTGCCTTTTTCCTTCAACATAAGGTCGAGGAACCCCACCACGTGGGGCCGGATGAGTTCGCTGGCCATGCGCAAACCGCCGATCTGGCTGGGCGAGACAGTGGCGTTGGCGCCGGCCCGCATCATGCGCTCAGCGAACTTGTGATCTGCCGATCGGGTGACGATACGCATCTTGGGAAAGTGCTGTCGTACCACCACGGTCACGACGAGATTGTCCTTGTCGTTCGGCAATACCGTGATGAGCCCGCGGGCGCGCTCCAGGCCTGCTTTCTCCAATACCTCTTCTTCCGTGGCATCACCGGCAACGTATAGCACGTCACTCAAGCTTTCCGGGTGCAGTTCGCGCAATTTCTTGATTTTTTCTTCCGAGATGTCGACCACCACATGCGGTGTGCCGGTCTTCTGGAGTTCGGCGACCGCATGACGGCCGGTGTCACCCAGTCCGCAGACGATGAAGTGGTCTCTGAGTTCGTCGATGCGTTTTTGCATTCTGCGCCTCCAGAAAGGATTAGTCACTTCCACTTCCACCAGAAACGCGGCGACCACGGAGAACACGTATACCGTGATGGCGACGCCGAACAGCACGATGCCGATATTAAATACGCGCAGGGCGGCATTGTGGCTGGTGTCGACAATCTCTCCATAACCTACTCCGGCCAGGGTGATGACGGCCATGTACAAAGCTTGCAGGAAGGTGACAGACGATCCCCCGAGCACACGGTATCCAGTCACGCTGACCGTAATCAGGACCGCCAGCAGACCAACCGCAAATAGGAGTCGTTTTCGCAGCGTCATTGCGTCAGCGCCGCCATTCATCGATCAGGTTTGCGACCAGGCCGCTCCAGCCGGTTTGGTGGCTGGCGCCAAGGCCCATACCGGTGTCACCGTGGTAGTACTCGTTAAACAGCAGGCAGTCGCGCCAGTGCGGGTCCTGCTGAAACTTCTGGTACGCGCCAAAGCAGGGCCTCTTGCCACTGGCATCGCGTTTGAAAATCGAGATCATGCGATTGGCAGCTTCTTCTGCCATAGCAGCTGGAGTAACCGTCTGGCCGCCGCTTCCCGGTGTCCGAATCTCCGACGACGCCCCCAGCGCCTCGGCAAAACGCAAGAAGGAATGAAACAGTAGATAGGATGTCGGGAACCAAACCGGGCCGCGCCAGTTGGAATTTCCGCCCTTGAGCTTGACCTCAGCTTCTCCCGGTTCGTAGCCCAGAAAGCGGTCTCCAAATTGGAACGGATGCTCCTGATGGTGCTTCGACAGGCTTCGGATTCCATAGGCAGAAAGAAATTCATTCGGGTCCCAAATGCGCTGCAATAACCGCTTGAACTGGTTGGGATCGGCGATCGATAGAACGTAACGCTTTTCGCCATTGCTGACCTTGTAACAGGCGTCGCCGACCAGGTCCGGGCGATTGTTGATAAACCACTCCACATCGCGGAGAAAGTTCGGATGGTCCCGCAGTTCGTTCTGCTCCAGGACCTCAATGGCATAGAGCGGAATCAGGCCCACCAGCGAGCGCAGGCGGAACTTGTGGAACTCGCCATTGGGATAGCGCAGCACGTCGTAAAAGAAACCGTCAGTCTCGTCCCATAGCTGATAGTTGCGGCCTCCCATTTTCTTCATGGCCGCACCGATATAGATGAAGTGCTGGAAAAACTTTGTGGCTACGCCCTCGTAAACTGGATTCTGGTGCGCCAATTCCAGTGCGATGCGCATCAGGTAGAGACAGAAGAAGCCCATCCAGCCGGTCGCATCCGATTGCTCCAGGATCGCGCCATTGGGAAATTTCTCGCCGCGGTCCACGACGGCAATGTTGTCGAGGCCGAGAAATCCGCCTTCGAAGACGTTGTTGCCCTGGCTGTCGACCCGGTTCACCCACCAGGCAAAGTTCATGAGCAGCTTATGCAGACACTTTTCGAGGAATGCAGTGTCACCCTTCCCGGTGCGCTGCTTTTCGATCTGGTACACGCGCCAGCAGGCCCAGGCGTGGACGGGCGGGTTCATGTCGGAGAATTCCCACTCATAGGCGGGGATTTGACCGTTCGGGTGCTGGAACTGCTCAAACAGCAGCACCCAGAGATTCTCCTTGGCGAATTCCGGATCGACCAAAGCCAGCGTGATGCATTGAAATGCCAGGTCCCAGGCGGCGAACCATGGGAACTCCCACTTGTCAGGCATGGAGAGAACGCGCATGGAGTTCACGTGTCGCCAGTGAATATTGCGCATGTGCTTGCGCGATTCCGGCGGCGGCTGGTTGGGGTTGTCACCCTCCAGCCAGCGGTTTACGTCCCACAGGTAGATTTGCTTGCCCCACAACATCCCCGAGAGCGCTTGCCGCTGGATGGCTTTTTCGTCGGCCGTTGCTTTGGGAGGATGGACGGTAGCGTAGAAGACATCGGCCTCTGCTTTTCTCTCGAAGATGATCTTGTCTATGTCCGCCAGAGGGCTGCTCAGCTTTCCCGGGGTAAGGCGCAAGCGCAGGACGACCGATTCCCTTGCCGGCACGCGGTATTTGTATTGAATACAGGACTTGGTGCCGGTGTTCGCGCGATTCACAGCGTCTTCGCCGTCCACAACCAAGCGGTGAAACGCATCCTTTACGTGGGGCTTTCGGTTGCCGGCACATCCGTACAGCCGCACTGCGTTGCTTTCATTGTCAGTGAAGAGCGCTTGGCCGCGCGCGGGCGCATAGAGATAACGTTGGCCCAGCGAGTAAGGAAACTGGAGGTTGCGCAGGGTGTTCACTTCGAAGTCATCGGCAACGAGCGCAACATATTCTGCGGCCGGTGGTGCAAGGCTGATCAGAGGTTCGCTTCCCGGAGGATCCGTCCACGCCCAGGTGTTACGAAACCAGAGATGAGGCAACAGGTGCAATTCAGCGGCCTCGGGCCCGCGGTTGAAGGCTTCGATACGAATGCAGATGTCCTCCGGGCCGGCCTTGGCGTACTCGACGAACACATCAAAATAGCGGTCTCCGTCGAAGATTCCTGTATCCAGCAGTTCGTACTCCGGTGCACCGGCCTGTCCCCAGCGGCGCCGGTTCTCCTCCACCAACTGCGCGTAAGGAAACTCCTCCTGCGGATACTTGTAGAGCATTCGCTGATAGCTGTGCGTTGGCGTATTGTCGAGATAGAACCAATATTCTTTGACATCCTCGCCGTGGTTGCCCTCGTTTCCCGACAACCCGAACATGCGTTCTTTCAGAATGGGATCGCGGCCATTCCACAGCGCCAGCGCGAACACCAGCAGTTGGTACCGATCGCAGATGCCGGCAATCCCGTCCTCGCCCCAGCGGTAGGCCTTGCTGCGCGCCATTTCGTGGGTGAGGAACTCCCAGGCACAGCCATCCGGGCTGTAGTCTTCTCGCACGCTGCCCCACGACCGCTCGCTTACGTACGGCCCCCACTTACGCCAGGGCGCAAGCACACCGTCGTAGGGCTCGAACAGTCGCTCGTGTTCTTTGCTCAGAAATTGGTTGGAGGCTTTAGAAGACATGGTCAGTGGATGGCCTTGTCCGCGCGTGTGGACACTCCCAGAAGAGCACCCACCTTTTGCATCTGCGCCGCGAATCGAGGCGCGTTGTATGCGGATGGATTGTCGAGTTGCTGAAACAGTCCGTTGATGGCGGCCCGAATCTCGCTCTCGTCCAGGTCTTTCGCGTGTTGCTGGTAAGCCACGAACAGTGAGTCCAGCGACATCGCCGCCTGCTCGGCAGCCCGCTGTCCCTGGGCTGAGATCGCGTCGCCGTCCTGTGCGATGGCTCGCATGAGAGCGAGGGTAAATGGCTGGTCGTAGGCTCGTGTATTGAGCTGCTGCGCAATCCCGCGCGCCGTCGCCGCCGCCCGCGCGGCAGTTGTTGCGATCTCCTGTGGACTACCGTTGGGTTGTCCGAGCAATCCCGCCAGTTTCGAGATGTCCGAATCCAATTGAGCCGCGGCTTCCGGGTTCACTTTCTTCACCACGTGCCGGAAGACCACGTAGCGAGCCGAGTTCCACGCCGGCACCCCGGCCTTGCGCCCCGAATATCCCAGTTCTTGCCGCCAGCTATCCTCGGGCTTGGTCAAGCTGTGGTGACAGGCAAAGCAATCGAGCTCGGCATACTCCGGCCAAGTCGAACTATTGGCACGCCGCGACAATCGCTCCAGACCTTGCTGGAGTTGGACGGCCTCACCGACCGACCATACCTGGACGCCATGCCAGGCTTGGTCGGCAGGTTCTTTCCAGTGCCGCGGCATCACCGCGCTGAAGAGGTTGAGCTCGAAGGTCAAGTCGGGATGCCCGGCGGCGATCATCTCGTGGTCGACAAACTTCTCAGGTGTGCCCAGATGACAACTCAAGCATCGTTCGCTGCGCTTGATGAGATCGCGAGTGTCATACATTCCGAGTTGCACAGACTTCTCATGCGGCCAATCGCGAGTGGTGTGCGGCCCCAACCATCCTGAAGCCGGCCCGTGACAGCTTTCGCAACTCACCCCATCGTCGAGCTCGAAGGTTGCGGCGCGTTGTTCCGGTGGTACCGATAGCGCATGACAGGCCAGGCATTTCGGCGCCTGGTCAGGCTGGCCGAGTTGGAGAATTTTCCCGATGCGCAACGACACCGGACTTGAGAGCACCCGGTACGCACGGGCGTGCTTGTCCTGCTCTGCCCAGATGCTGTACTCGTTCTGCGAAACCTGGGTAATCTGTTTGGGCTGGATGCTGCCGTGGCAACTGCTGGAAGCACAGCCGCCGGGGCCATTGTACTTTCCGGCAGGAGCGTTCTGGGCAGTGGCCCCCAAAGCAAACACAAGGCACACCACCAGACCGAACGCCGAGTTCCCGGTTTTTCCCATGGCTCGTCCGGCGTATCCTCTCCCGGCATATCTAGGAAGACCACGCGTCATCTGTGAAGCAACAGATTGGCTTGCTTATACCCATTCTGGCGACGGGAATCAATTGACAGTTTGGTACGTGCCCGAGACGGCGAGACCCGGCGCTGGGCGGCAGTTGGTGTCCCAAGTTCGCCATTCCCCAGGGCGAAGATTTGACGCTAACATTTCCGGCAACCCCTCAGCAGGACGTGGGCCTAAGAGGACATCAGCGCCTTGTTCGAAGAACTCAGGGCGATCCAGCGGCAATTCGGGTACTTGCCGGCTGATCAACTACAGCAACTGGCGGCCAAGCTCGGCCTGCCGCTCAGCCGCATCCACAGCGTTGCCAGTTTCTATCCACATTTCTATTTGACCCAGCCGGCTCGGGCCGAGGTGAGAGTTTGCGCCGACATGAGTTGCCACTTGCGCGGCGGCCAGGAACTGAAGACGAATCTGGAGCAGGCTTTCCGCGGGAATGAAGACGTTTCCATCCGCCAGGTGTCATGCCTGGGGCGATGCGACAGTGCTCCCGCGCTCGCTATCAACGACCACATCTACTGCGGCCTGGATGCGCCCAGTTCCTTGTCCAAGGTCCGCGATGTGCTCTCCGGACACCCGCTTCCCGCTGAGCCCCGTGATCACCCAAGGGCTCCAGTTGCCTCCGATCCCTACGCTGGATCGCCGAATTACTCGGTGGTTCGCCGATTCGTGGAAACTCGTGACTGGAGCGGGATCATCGCTGTACTTAAGGCGAGCGGTTTGCGCGGCATGGGTGGCGCCGGCTTCCCCACCGGCAACAAGTGGGAGATCGTTCGCAATGCTCCGGGAAAAGAGAAATATATCGTCTGCAACGCCGACGAGAGCGAACCCGGCACCATCAAAGACCGCTTCATTATGGAAACCGTTCCCTACCTGGTGATCGAGGGCATGATCACGGCCGGACTGGTCACCGGCGCACGCCAGGGCATTCTTTACATTCGCCATGAGTACGAGGAGCCGAAGGAAATCCTGCAGCAGGAGATCGACCGCTGTTATCGCGAAGGACTACTGGGACCGCACATTCTGGGGAGCGACTTGGCGTTTGACCTGGAAATTTTTATCAGCCCCGGAGGCTACATCTGCGGCGAAGAAAGCGCGCTGCTTGAGGCCATCGAAGGCAAGCGTGCTGAGCCGCGCAACAAGCCTCCCTTCCCCGGCACCAACGGACTCTGGAACCAGCCTACGGTCATCAACAACGTGGAGACGTTTACTTTCGCCACCGCGATCCTGGCGCGGGGTGGCGACTGGTTCAAAACGCAGGGCAAGAATGGCTCCACCGGCATGAAGTTCGTGGGCATCAGTGGAGACGTGCAGCACCCTGGAGTCTTCGAGGTTCCCATGGGGACCCCGTACTCGGAGCTGATCTACGAGTGCGCAGGTGGTGTTCTGGACAACCGCGAACTTCTGGCCTTCGCACCTTCGGGACCCTCGTCGGGATACCTGCCCGCGTCCATGGCGGATCTTACGCTCGACTGGAATGCGGTGGCTGCGGCTGGTTCGATGGTTGGCTCTGGCGCCATCGTGGTGTGCGCCGCAGGCCGCTGCATGCTCGACATGGCACTCAATGCGGTGCGCTTTTATCGCAATGAATCCTGCGGCAAGTGCGTTCCCTGTCGCATGGGCTCGCAGAAGATGGTGGAGATGCTTACCGGATGGACCCAGGGCCAGGCTTCCAGCACCGATTTGCAGTTGATCGATGAACTCTCGACCGCCATGAAGCTGACTTCGATCTGCGGGTTGGGGCAGGTAGTTCCGGTGCCCATTCTTTCCGTTCTGAAGCACTTCCCTGCGGTTGTGGAAGAGCACATCACACAGCGACGATGTTCTGCGGGCGTCTGCTTTCCGAAGCGGGGAGCGGCATGAGTTCCAAGCCCGCGCCCGAGATTCAACTCACGATAGACGGCAGGCCCGTCTCCGTACCCGCGGGCACGACAATCTTCGATGCTGCACGGATCAACGGCATCCCCATACCAACCCTTTGCCACCAGCAAAATGAGAATCCCGTCGGCGTCTGCCGCGTATGCGTAGTGGATGTAGGGCAGCGAGTTTATGCCGCCTCTTGCATCCGCCAGGTAGAACCGGGAATGACGGTGAAGACCAGCACCGAGCAAGTGCAAGCGGCACGTCACACCTTAATCGAGTTGCTGATGTCGGACCACCCGGCGCCCTGCGCGCGCCAACAGCACTCCGGAGATTGCGAACTGGAGCGTCTGGCCGAGGCTGCGGCCATCGGTCAACCTCGCTTCCCTCGCCGCGCCACTCCACGAGGAAAAGACGACTCTTCCGCGGTCATTGCAGTCGATCACGAGTCCTGTATCCTGTGCGACCGCTGCATTCGCGGCTGCGATGACATTCGCCACAACTGGGTGCTGGCGCGTCGCGGCAAGGGATACCAGGCCGGCGTGGCCTTCGACAACAACCTGCCAATGGCGGAGTCGTCGTGCGTTTCCTGCGGCGAGTGCATGGTCTCCTGTCCCACCGGCGCGCTGACCAACAAGCGTGTGGTCGGCACAGAGTTGGGTCAGGGCGACGTCCTGGATCCCACGGAGTTGTTGCACCTGCCGATCTTCCAGAATGTTTCGGGAACCTTCCTCGAACTCAACCAGAAGGCGGTGGTGAAGCGACACTACCGCGCGGGCGACATCATCTGCCGCGAAGGCGAATTTGGATCTACAGCTTTCTACATCCTGGAGGGCAAGGCCGAAGTCTTCCTTTCGAGTCCCATGGCCCACGTCAGGACCGAAGGCAGCAGCAAGGGCTTTTTCAGCCGTCTGAAAAGCATGCTGGCGCCACGCCAGCAGCACTCCCGCAGCGAGGAGTCCAACCGGCCGTTCATCCCCATTGATGCCAGCGTGGACCTTCCCTACGACAGCCCCATTGCCGAACTCGGCCCCGGCGACCTGTTCGGCGAAATGACCTGCATGAGCTACTATCCGCGATCGGCCACGGTTCGGGCCAAAACCGATGGCGTGATGCTCGAGATGCTGCGCAATGTGCTCGACATTCTGCAGCGCAACAAAACCTTCCGCGCCCAACTGGAGCGCACCTACCGGACCCGCGCCCTCGATTCGCACCTGCGCAGTGTTCCGATCTTCGCTTCCCTGACCAAGAACTTTATCGACCATCTGCGGGACCGTGTGGAGTTGGTTCGCTTCAGCCCTGGCCAGGTGATCTGCCGTCAAGGCGAGCCCGCCGACAGCTTCTACTTGATTCGCATCGGCTTTGTAAAAGTGTCGGAGGAGCGGCCGGGCGGTGATCTGATCCTGGCATACCTGGCACGCGGCGGATACTTCGGTGAGATCGCGTTGTTGAGTGGCAGTCCGCGTACAGCGACCTGCACTGCCCTCGACCACGTGGAGGTCGTACGTATCCTGCGGGAAGATTTTGAGCTCATGCTCGAACGCTTCCCTGAGGTCCGTGCCAGCCTGGAAAAAGTTGCACACGAGCGCCTCGAAGAAAACCGCCGGCGCATCACCCAGATTCAGAACCTCCCAGTGGACCAGTTCCTCGCCAACGGCCTGATGGAAGCCCAGAGCCTGCTGGTGCTCGATCTGGATCGTTGCACCCGCTGCGACCAGTGCGTTCGCGCCTGCGCTGACGCGCACGATGGCGTCAGCCGCCTGGTGCGCGAAGGCTTGCGTTTCGACAAGTACTTGGTGGCAACTTCCTGCCGCCAGTGCCGCGACCCGCTGTGCATGGTTGGGTGCCCGGTAGGGTCCATTCGGCGGCGCAACACGCTGGAAGTCATTATTGAAGATTGGTGTATCGGGTGTGGCCTCTGTGCCAACAACTGTCCGTACGGAAACATCAACCTGCACCCGTTCCCGGTCGAACTGGATGACCCGGACCATCCCGGAAGAATGATCGCAGGGACGCGCGTCAAAGCCACCTCGTGCGACCTATGCCACGACCACGCCGAGCCGAGCTGTGTTTACGCGTGCCCGCATGACGCCGCACACCGGGTGAATCCTCCCGAGTTTTTTGCGGGATTGCTGAAGCAGTCCAGCCCGTTGAACAGGAGTTGACGCACTTTGCTGATTGACCAGACACACCGCAAGTGGTTCCTGGGCAGCGTCGTGGGACTCGCGCTTGCGACTGTGGTGTACGTGCCGTACAGCCTGAACTCTCCGCAGGGGCCCAAGGGCAGCAGCGTCCTGGGATTGATTTACGGCAGCGTGGGCTTCGCGTTCATGTTGTTCGCCGGGCTGCTTGGTTTGCGGAAGAAGTTTCCCGTTTGGCGTGTGGGGCGCGCTCAGACCTGGATGCGAGGCCACTTGTGGCTTGGGTTGGTGAGTTTTCCGCTGATCCTGTTCCACGGCGGATTTCACTTTGGCACGCAACTCACGCGTGTGCTGATGTGGCTTTTCGTCTTCGTGTTCGCTAGTGGACTGCTGGGAGCGGCGCTTCAGCATTTCATTCCACGGATTCACACCGCACAGCTCCCCATGGAAACGATCTATGAACAGATCGATCGGGTGCGAGGCCAACTGGCGCAAGAAGCCACTCGGCTGGTGGACCAATGCTGCGCCACACTTGAAGGCGAGGTTTCCGGCGCCAGCGAACGGCAACGAGCGGTGGCTGCGTCAGCAGGAGCCAACTGGGATGTAACCGTGGCTTCCGGCTTGCAAGCCGACGAGCCCACCAGCAACGAATTGCGGCAATTCCTGCTCACCGAAATGCTGCCGTATCTGGAAAAGGCGGGTCCGCGTGGGGTTCGACTGGGCACTGCGGCACAGGCGCAAGCCATGTTCCGGCACTTGCGAGTGCTGCTTCCGCCGAACCTGCATTCGCAAGTGGACGATCTGGAAAACATTTGCCTTGAAAAGCGCCAACTGGACAAGCAGAACCGGCTTCACCGAATCCTGCATGGGTGGCTGCTGGTGCACATTCCGTTGTCGTATGCGGTGTTGCTTCTGGGCGCATGGCATGCCGTAGTGGCGATCAGGTTCTAGGACAAAGCGATGTCGCAACGCACGCGAACGACCAAGACACTAGCCAAGCGAATTGACTTGCAGTACTTCGCGCGTCCGCATCCGTTTCGTCGCTGGCGTTTGTGGCTATCGGTAGGTGTTCCGTTGATTGCATTGGGCTGGGTAGTCGGGCAACGTGCCGAGGGTGGACAAAAGGCCTACTCCAGCGGCCCGCTGGCGCATTCGCATGCGGTGTTTACGCAGCAATGCGGCCTCTGCCACGTGGCCCGCACTGGCGCATTCTTTGCGCATGTAAGCGACCAGGCTTGCCTCACCTGCCACGATGCACCAGTACATCAACCCGAGCAGACCTTCACTCCTCAGTGTTCTTCCTGTCACGTGGAACACCAGGGAGCGATACGCCTAGCCGCCACTTCCGATGCCAGCTGCATGCAATGTCATGCCAACCTCCGTACACGCGACGGGCAGCCACATTACGCGGCCTCCATCGGCGGATTTGATCGCCAGCATCCTGAGTTCTCGGTGCTGGCACCGGGCAGGACGGATCCTGGGCGGATTAAGCTCAATCACTACGTCCATTTGCAGCCCAACTTGATGGGTCCCAACAACACGCGGGTGGAAATGAGCTGCGATGACTGCCATCGTGCGACTGGAAGCGGTGAGACGTGGCCATATGCGTCAACCGAACTGCATTCTGCGGCCTTGAAGCTGACATCGCAAGACCTGAACCAGCGAGGATCGAAGGCGCCCATGGTGCCTCCAGCCTTCGCCTGGCACTGCGCCGCCTGTCACACGCTCCAGTTCGATAATCGGTTTGGCAATGCGCAGGTCCCGCATGACAAGCCCGAAGTCGTTCATGCGTTCCTAATTAAGCAGTTTGGAGAATATATCGCTGCACATCCTGCGGCGGTCCACGAAGTAGAAGCTTCGAATCGCGAGTTGCCGGAGCGCGCCCGCATTCCTCGGGTCGCGCGCAACGCTTCTGAATGGGTAGAGTTCCGCGTGGAAGACGCCGAACACTTGCTATGGCTCAAGACGTGTAAGCAGTGTCATACCCTTAACTTTACCGGCGGCCCGCTCCCCGAAGTCGCGAAATCCAGCATCACCGCCCGCTGGCTTCCGCATGCTGAGTTCGATCACCAGGCCCATCGGGCGATGGCTTGCACGGCGTGCCACACGCGTGCCCCCAACAGTCGCGACACCGCTGACATCCTGGTGCCCAGCATCCAGATCTGCCAGCAGTGCCATCGCGAGCAAGGGCCGATGAAAGAGTCCGCAGAAGGACGTTGCTTCGAATGCCACCAGTATCACGACTGGAGCAAGGCCAAGCGGACGAAAGGGCGGTTCAGCATTCCCGAGCTACGAGGAACCGCGCGGCTGAGGATGCCGAAAAACTAGGCGGCCCTTTCAGCGAGGATCGCTTGCTGCTTGCTTTTCACTTCCTCGCGGCGCACCGGGTGGCTCGTCCGTCACCGTGAATAACTTGCCATCCCGCAAGTAGAGGCGTTCCGTTTCCTGGCGATTGAATGGACGGGCACCCCGCCGTCCGAACACAGCAAGTTGATTTCCGCTTTCGTCGACCGCGCGATCGCGGTCGATCCCTTTGGAGATGGCCAGTGCTGGTCCCTGCGTGCGATAGCCAGCAATCAGCTTGGGCATGGGCCTGGGGCTGAAGCCACCGAATGCCGGATCATCTGACGGCGAGAATAGTTGCACAACCCGCAAGCCATTCTTCCCATCGGCGACGTAGGCGAACAGACTCGAACTGACCATTCCCAGCTTGACGTCATTTGCGTCATTCATCGCGCCGTTCGCGTTAAATACCTGGTCCAGCTTCGGGCTTTCAGGATGCTCAACATCCACGATGGCAAGTCCCTGCTTCCCGGCAGCAATGTAGGCGTAGCTGCGGGCCACGTAAAGGTTGCGGGCATCCTCGAGGGCGACTACAGCGTCAGGTACGGGTTTCGGCTGGTCGAGGTGAGTCACGTCCAGCACCTTCAGGCCTTCGCGGTCTACCACGAATGCGTATCGAAACTGCACCGCGATTCCCCTTGGGGTATTCAGGAAAGGTGCACCAATCTCGGCCGTGACTTTAGGCTGCAGCGGGTTATTCAAATCAACCACGACCAGGCCTCGATCGCAGAGGACATACGCGTAGGTGCCGGCGATGGTGATGCGTCGCGCACCGTTCAAAATGCCGTTGGGATTGAATGCCATTGCACGCTTGAGGAAATTGTTCGCCGGATTGCCATCCAGCAGCGTCCCCACGCCCGGGCTTTTGCTCTTGAGATTGGGGTCACCCACGATCACCAAGCCTTCGTACTTATCGGCCACGTAGAGGAACCCATACATCAGGTGGATCGGCTGCTCTTCGTTCTCTTTGCGATGCGAGCGAAGCGGATCGACACCCAAGGTGGTCGGCGTCGCAACTGCTGTTGCGTACCTGGTCGGCAGATAGAAGCGCTGGCCCAGCGGTGAAACCGGCGCGGTGACCATTCGCTCGGAGATATCTTTGTTGTCGATATTTGCGATGTCGAAGATACGCAGGCCGCCTTTGCCCATTGCTGCGTACAGATATTCACCCCGGGCCTGGACGTCGAGAACCTCCGAACCGGCGTGCCGGTGAGCTTCTTTCAACTCCTGGTGATTCTCCAGGTGTGCCTTGTAGTCATCGGGGTAGGCAATCTTCTGGAAGTCACTGCCGATGACCACCGGCGGCTCATCATGCTCAGTCACTGCGACGGCTTCGTATCCGTGCTTGCCATCGGCCACGAAGATGTAGCGGCCCATGAAGTTCATGAAATTCGCGCCTTGCAGCAACAGTTGCGCCATCCAGGCGTTGTTGTCATTGGCGCGTGAGACGTGGCAATCCGTACAGCTTTTGGTCTCCTTCGCGCGAACTGTGTGCGGCACGAAGGTGCTGAAGGCCTGGCCGCTAAATCCCTCAGCCGAAATGGTCTGCTGCTGGTAGTAAATCCATTCGCGGTCGGCGTTCTGCGAACTGACCAGCACGGCGCAGGCGGATCGCACTGGGGCAACGCGATGCCCAGTAACTGTGCCATCGATCCCCAGCGCGTACATGTCGTCGCGGAGAACCTGGAAGTTGTAAGAGGTCCAGTTCCGCGTGGTCAGACCCTCGTTGTGCAGCATGGGAGTGCGCTGGTTGGCAGTCATGGAGAGATGGCAACCGTAGCAGGTGGGCGCCCACGAAGAGTGGCAGGTATAGCAGGTCATGCGGCTGTTCTGATGGGCCAGCTTGGATTCATCGTGCGGCGCGTCTCCCCAGGTTTGTCCATCCTGTTGGATGGTCTTCGCCAGGCGTGATTTTTCGTTGTAGTGAGGCTGGCCGGGGGTGATCGTGTCCAACACTTGCACCACTTCCCACTCCTGATTTTCGTTGAGCATGGAACGCTGGTAGAGCCGTCCGTCTCTCCAGTAGAAGCGGCGCGCCTTCCATGGTGTGCGCAGGCGAGCCAGGTCGGTACCGCCAGAGGGTGCGGCCATGCCCGAAGAAATCAGGTTGGCGCGTTGCTCGATAGTTCCGTGACAGTCCACACAATCGATCTCGACCGCGTTGCGCGTTTCTCCGTAGAGCTTGCCGTTGCCATGACTGTCCTGCTCGAAATGGCAATCGATGCAATGCATGCCCTTCTCGAGATGGATGTCCTTAAGGTGTACAGCCTTCTTGAATTTTTCGGGATCCTCGAAAGCGACCGGATGGCCGTCCGCATCCAGCAGGTTGCCTTTGCGGTCGTGCTTGAAGACCGCGCGGAAGATCCAGCCATGGCTATGGAAATCGGCTAACTGGGTGTGCTGGAGTTGCTGGTTGAAGTCAGGCGTGCCAGTTTTCTCCAGGAAGTCGAGATCAGACCAGCGCCCGCGAATGGAGGAGCGCTCGGGATTGCGAGCTTGAATTTCGCTCTGTGCCTCAGCGCTCGGATGGCGCTGCTCTGCTGGCCACAGGTGCTCGCCATCCATTTCGTTGTCCCACCACGTGTAGCCGAAGTACGTAGCCACCATGTTCGTGCCGGGATGGATATGGCACACCATGCACTGGCTCGACGGGATCGAGCGTGTGAACTGGTGGCGAATGGGGTGGCCCGATTGATCATGCGGAATGGTGGGATCCTGGGTTGCGCTCTGGCCCAGGTTGCCGTACGGGGCGAACTGACTGGAGTGTTCCGAGGAGCGATCGTTGGCGTAAATCACATGACACGCGCTGCAGCCACTGGCACGGTAATCGCCGGGTTGATCGTTGGTGCCTGGGAAAGAAAGCAGCGGATCAAGCAAGCGCGTTTTCTGTAACCCGAGAAACACCGGGTCGGTACGCAACTCGGTACCAAAGCCGCGTTCGCTTAGCTTGATTTCCGGCTTGCCTGGATCTTCTTCCAGGCCGGGGTTGCCCACCTCTGGTCGCTTCCTGCCTCCCCGCTCAAACACGCGCAGCACGTTGCCCGGCTGCGAGATCTCCCAGCGCTCCAGCGGATCAAGAAACGGCAACACACCTTTCTTGCTGATTTCGTCGGTCGTAGGAGGCGGGAAGGTCAGCAGGCGCTGCGGCGTGCCATCGGGAGCATAGCTTTCTCCAAAGTGCGGGGACTTTAGCGGAAACGCGCCGTTGTTGTAGAGCGCCGCACCCCAGAGCATGGCACCGTGAGTCATCATGCTGGTCTGGACTTTGCGCACTTCAGCGGTGTGGCATCCGGAGGAGCCACAGGTCTTCTCTGCCACACGCAAGTCGCCCGGATTCACAAAGCGCACGTAGTCCCAGTCTTCCCGGAGCCAGCCGGTGTAGATGCACACGGGATTGGCGGAGGAGTTGGCGTTCTCTGCCAGGCGCGGCTGAGGATGTGCCTGCTTCTTGGCTTGCAGATATTCGGGAGAGTTCTGCGCTGTTCCGGCGGCGATGCGCACCTCGTTATTGCCACCGTGACAATCCGTACAACCTAGGCGCACGGTTCCGGTGGTGTGCATGCTGGCGCTGTCGGTGGAGGTGTGGCAGGTCACGCAACCTGCGGATTTCCGGTCGGCCTCAGCCTGCGATTGCAGCAGCAGAACATCCGCTGCCTGCGAGGTCTCTGACCGCGCGGTTGTGGTCCCTAGCGTCGAAACCACGACCGCGATGGTGATCAGCAGCAGCACCGTCTTGTGGAGCTTTGTCTCCATTGCTTACGGCAGCTTCCTCAGAACTGAAACCGAACATTCGCGAACAACGAGAACAGAGTTTGTCCGTTGTAAATCTGTTTGAAGCCGTCGCCAGGCACAAGCGCCGAAGCGCCTCCGCGGATCACGATGTTCTCGCTCAGCGGCGGCCGGTATTCCAAGCCTGCGCCCAGGTCCGTGCCGATGCTATGAGCAATCGGGCGCTGGAAGAGCAGCAATTCCAGCGATTCCGTCCGGTCAAAACGCAAGTAGTTGCCGTTCACAAACGCCCGTAACTTGGGCGTAAGCTCAAAATCAGCCCCCAGGTTGAAAAGAAAGAGTCCGGGATTCACAAAGTTCGCCTGCCCTTCTTCCTTGTTCGACCGCAAGCTGGGGAGCAGGCTGAAAGGGCTGACCAGGCCAACGCCTGTCCCAGTCAAGCGGATGCCCTCGCTGTTCCAGAAACTGAAGTCGCTCCCGGCGAAATGGGTATCATCGACGATCGCATCGAAGCCATGCGCGGTTCCGTCGGTCCGTGAAGCACCGGAGCGATTGCTGGAATCTCCGGAAGCATAGAAGAAAGATGCGCGGTAGCGGGCCCAGTCCTTGTCGATCGAGAGTTCCAGCGCTCCCATGCGCGCATTGATGTCCACGCGCCTGCCCGCGATGGTGTTGAAGTCATCGTGGCCCAACGCCTGGTAAAAAGCATGGCTCACGTTTAGACGCCCGATGTGGCCATTGCTGGCCCATCCCAGGTAATAGGCCTGGATGTTGTGGGTGTTGACCTGCCCGTTGACCACGGCACCAATCGGCTCGGGCCGTACTAGAAATCCGTTGTCGTCGTAATGGATTCCGCCATTGTCACGGTTGTAGTGAAAGCTGAACTCCGTGGTGTAGCCCTTGCTCAGAAAGTCCTGCACGTACAGGTTCGCCAGATAGACCTGCTGCCCCCGGTTTTCGAACGTGTTCAGCCCGCTGTTGGTATTTTTCTCGAGAAAGTAGAACCACGCCAGGTTATACGCGAAGCGGTTGGAACCAAGGTTGCCAAAGATGCGCACTCCAGGCTGCTCTTCGGAGAACAAGAAACCCCGGAAGTCGCTGGTGAACTGCTGAATGCCGGCGCGCACCGAAACAAAGTCGTAGTTGGGACTGAGGTCGTGGAGCTTGGCTTCCACAAACCCTTCCTGCAGTCCCACGTGGGAATCAAAACGGGTGGTTCCCTGCCGTGGATCGACGTCCACGATGCCGTGCTCACGCGCCTGCAGGAAGTTGAGGTTGAACTCGGGAGTGAAGCGAACCCGGAAATCTACCGGCCGGAAGCTGGTGTCTCCCCGGAACAGATCGAAGGAGAGACGCAGATTCTCAGATACAGCAGCCTGCTCACCCCGTCCGAAAAAGCCGCTGCTGCCTGGGTTGGCCGAATCCAGGCCGCTGGGTACCGGCAAGCGGCGGGTGTCAAAACCTGTTTTGCTGGTACCGGTGAAATCAAAGAACCAGCGTTGCCCGAAAATCGGGTAGTCGCCTTTGAGTTTGTTGCGGTTGAAAGGATCGTACCAGTGGCCTTTCACGTACGGCACGTCGGGTTGGGTTTCATAGCGCTGCCACTCCGGCATTGGCACAGCCCAGCGGTCAGGCCCAGGAACGAAATTAGCCGATGCCGGTGGAATCTGCTCGGGTGAGACTTCCACAAGCGTCGGTTCAGGCGAAGGACCGCGCAAGCCGGGATAGGGCGTCGTCGGAGTGGCCGTCGCAGCGGGCATGCGCGGTTCTCCGGGCACGCCCGAGGGGCCCTTGCCCGCAGGAGGGGTCTCACCCCAGCGCTGCAGCGTGAACTCCACTGCGAATGAACCCGGTTTGTTCAAATGCACTTCAGGCATATCGAGGGCCTGGAAGCCTTCCCGGGTCAGTTTGATTTCGTAATCTCCAGGATGCATTTCGCGCAGGCGAAAAATTCCTTCCACGTCGGTCACAGCAGCGTAGCTTTTGGCGCCTCCGACAGCACGTAGCTCAATTGTGACACTCGCAATTGACTGTCCTTGTGGATCACGAACAACACCCTGCAAGCTCACCATGCTCGCCGGAGCGCGCTCCGGGATGCGGCGATTGGATTGGTTCTCGGTGCTTTCAGGAATGGGCTGCTGGGCAAAGAGCGCAGGCAGAAACACGAGCGAGCACGAGAGCACCAGAAAACGCGGCGTCCGTCTAGCGATTCGAGACAGGACACACCTGTACACTCTCCCGCCTTTCGGCACCCTTGAACACCATCCCTTGGGAAGATGTTTCCTTTGGTACCATAGCCGTCCTTTCCACGCAAAGGAAACTGCAGCCCGGGACTTCGGTTCGTTAACGGTATCCACAGTCAAAACAAAGGCGGGCACGGGGCTTTGCTAAACTTCCGCCGACCCTTGAAGGGAACTGACCCTATGTCTCAAGCGGCGGCGGTAGAAAGCAACGGCGAGCGGATCGGCAAACCGGGTGATCCGTGTGTCATGGTGATTTTCGGAGCGTCGGGCGATCTGACCCGCAGGAAGTTGATACCAGCTCTCTACAACCTGGGCAAACACCAGCTTCTGTCACGCGAGTTTGCGGTGGTTGGAGTGGCTCGCGATGCCATGTCGACCGAGGATTTCCGCAAGAAGGTTTTGCAGGACTTGCAGCAGTTTACCGACGCTCCCGTCGATGCCGATCTGCGGGAGTGGCTCGAGCGCCGCATGTATTACCTCACCGGCGAGTTTGGCGACCAGCGTACCTTCGCGCAATTGAAGGAACTGCTGCAAAAACTGGATACTGACCACGCCACCCACGGAAATTACTTTTACTACCTGGCCATCGCCCCTGACTTCTTCGGACCGGTGGTGGAACAACTGAATGCGGTCGGGCTGATGACCGAGGAAAACCATCAATGGCGGCGAGTGATCGTCGAAAAGCCGTTCGGCCGCGACCTGGATTCGGCGCGAGCGCTCAACCAGCAACTGCTGAAAGTAGTGAAAGAACAGCAGGTCTACCGCATCGACCACTACCTGGGCAAGGAAACTGTCCAGAACATCATGGCCTTCCGCTTTGCTAATGGCATTTTTGAGCCCATCTGGAACCGGCGCTACATCGATCACATCCAGATCTCGGTGGCGGAGACGGTGGGCGTCGAGCAGCGCGGCGGATACTACGACCAGGCCGGCGCCTTGCGCGATATGGTACCCAACCACGTCATGCAACTGATCAGTCTCACCGCCATGGAGCCCCCAATCTCATTTCAGGCTGACGCGGTGCGCGACGAGCAAGCCAAGATCCTGCACGCCATCCAACCCCTGAGTTCGGAAGACGTGTTGAGCCGGACTGTACGCGGCCAATATGGAGAAGGAGAAGCCGGAGGGCAACATTTGGCCGCATATCGCTCCGAAACTGGCGTGCCGGCGGATTCGCGTTGTGAGACCTATGTCGCGATGAAGGTGCAAATCGACAACTGGCGCTGGGCTGGCGTGCCCTTCTATGTACGTACCGGCAAGCGCATGCCGGCACGCAATACGCATATCGTAATCCAGTTCCGGCAGGCGCCGTTTGTGCTGTTCCGTGACACGACGGTCGATGCTCTGATGCCGAACCAACTGGTGTTGCACATTCAGCCCGAAGAAGGTATCTCGCTACGCTTCGCGGCCAAGACTCCGGGGCCGGTCATGCGCCTGGGAACGGTGGACATGGATTTTGAGTACGCCGACTACTTTGGCAAGCAACCCAGCACCGGCTACGAGCGACTGCTGCACGATTGCATGGTGGGCGATGCTACCCTGTTCCAACGCGCAGATATGGTCGAGGCCGGCTGGAGCGTGGTGAGTCCGATGCTGGATGTATGGAAGGCACTGCCCCCGCGCAGTTTTCCCAATTATGCCGCTGGCACCTGGGGCCCCAAGGAAGCCGATGCCCTGCTCGGTCACGACGGGCGGCAGTGGAGAAACTTCGAGAAGTAGTTCCGCGCTACTTGGTCTTCATGACGTAGACGCCGTCCCAGTCCGACTCCGGAGCGTTATCCATGAACTCCAGTGCGCGCTGCAGAAAGATCTGGGTTGGGCCATCGTCGGGATAGGCGGCCAAAACCGCCCCGAACCCCGCGACTGCTTCTTTCCAATTCTGGCTTCGATATGCGCGCATCGCCTGCTCGAAGCCCCCCAGCAGTTTCTCGTATTTCGGTCTGGCTTCGGCAACATCCATCAGTTCGTAGACATCCACCGGCTGAAGTTTTCCTTTTACCCGTATCTTGTCGAGATCGCGGCAGACAAACTGGTTGGCCACCTGCCGATACGTGGCTTCGCTGACGACGATTCGGGTCCGGTACTGCTTGGTCATGCCCTCCAGCCGGGACGCCAGATTCACGTTGTCGCCCATCACCGTCCAGGCCAGCCGTTTGGCAGAACCCATGTTGCCCACGTTGACCGGTCCGGTATTCAGCCCGATTCCGATGGAAATCGGCCGGCGGCTCTCTGCCTGCCACCGCGCGTTGAGGGTCTCAAGGCAGCGGACCATTTCCAGCGCGCAAGAACAGGCGCGGAACGCATGATCAGTCTGCGGGTACGGCGATCCCCAGAACGCCATGATGGCGTCGCCAATGTACTTATCGAGCGTACCTAGATTACGGAAGAGGACGTCGGTCATCTCGCCCAGGTACTCGTTCAGCAGATGCACCAGTTCATCCGCACTCAAACCCTCCGACAGTGTAGTGAAATCGCGGATGTCGCTAAACATCACAGTCAGCTCTTTCGTCTCTCCGCCGGGCCGGATGTACTTTTGCGGATCACGCTCGATCAATGCGATCACGCCCGGCGACAGGTACTGCGAAAACGTCTTGCGGATCTTCCGCTTCTCGCGCTCTTCGAAAATCATGCGGAAACTGGTGATTACTGCATAGTTCGCCACCAGCGTGCCCGCAGGAACCACAAAACTGAGCCACAGCCCCCAGTGAGCGAAGCTGAATGCCAAGAACCAGGCAAATGCCACCAGCACCAGCAGCAGCGAGATGGTCGAGTACAGCGGCTTGACGCGGCCGAACCACGCCCCGAAACCGAGGCCGAAGAGCAGGATGAAACCCACGTCGATCATCTCTTCGTGCGATCCCCGGGTCAGGAATCCACGAACCTTTTCGTTGCTATGCAGCAGGTTGTCAATGATGTTGGCATGCACCTCGACCCCCATGTACGCTGCACCCTCTTGCTGAAAGGGAGTGTTGCGGAGGTCGCCAATCGCCATGGCAGTGGCGCCGACCAGCACGATCTTGTCTTTGAAGGTTTCCGGCGGAACTGTTCCGCTGAGGACATCCCACATCGAGTAATGCTGATAGGTGTGGTACGGACCCGCGTAGTTGATGAGCGCAGTTCCGTCTCGCCCAGGCTGCAGCTGGTGCTGGCCGAACTGAATTCGTTCCAGCCCGTTCTCCGCGATATACGCCGCGATCTGCTGGTCAGGAATCTGTTCGTACTGGCGGATGGTTTCAAGCGCCAGCGATGGAAAGAAATCCTGGTCCCGGTACCGCATGATCAACAGTGCGTGTCGCAAGGTCCCGTCCGGGTCAGGATTGATATCGATAAAACCGTACGACGCCGCCGCTTCCGCCAATCTCGCGATGTTGGCCTCGGCTCCTGCGGCGACGGTACCGCCATTTTCCACCCACGCCTTCCCCATGTCGAAGTTGTGTCCATCCTTCGATCTCACAGGAAACACCTGGGGAAAGGCCTTGGCCCAGACAATATTGAAATATTCCTCTTCCAGCTTGGGATCGGCGGTCCGGGCGCGTTCCGCGTCAAGAAACAGGTGTCCGAGAACGACATTGCCGGATTGTTTCAGGGATGCGGCAAAGATCGCGTCCTGATCGCTGGCGACTTCGAGTTGCTTAATCGTCTCCGCAACTTTGCGCGGCGTGGACGAACCGAGAGTTTGTTGCAAATGCTCGAGCGCGTCCTTGGCCGAATTGCTCTCGGGCGTTGGGAAGGTAGCGTCGAAGGCAATCACCCGCGCGCCGCCCGCAGTCAAACGGTCAATCAGTGATGCGTAGCTTTTTCTTGGTAGAGGGAAGGAACCGATGTTCTGCAGGGTTCTTTCATCAATGCCGACGATCACTACCCGGTCATCGTGCGGACGCGTTCCCCGCATCTCGAAGCGCATGTCGAGAGAGCGTTGCTCCACATTCTGCAGAAAGCGGAAACCGGCGCGGGTATCGCCGCCAATTCCGGCGAACGCAAACAACAGAATGCCGGCGACTGTCACCAGCAGGGCGAGAGCGATATCCACCTGGCGGGCCGAAATCCGGCCCAATTGCTGCGACCAGCGCTGTTGCGGGGGCGTCATTGAGCGCCTGACTGTACTTCTGAAAACTCCGGGCGGAGGACGCTACCGTGTGGCAGCTCTCGCAAGCACCTTCGCCCGCGGATGGCTAACCGCATTGCCCGCTTTTGGGATTGATCCGGCAACCGGCGGGCTTCGGCGCACTCGTCTTCAACTGCGTGACACCCACTACCCATCCCGCGGTTGCGGCTCCGACCCCAATGATTACGTTACGCACCAGGTGGGGATGCAAAGGCGGCAGCGGATTATCCGGCACATCCGTATCCTGCAGACCCGCCTGCTGCACTGCGGGCGGCGTCGAGCTGGGCTGGAATCCATCCGGCGGGATTTCAGTACTGATGATGACCATCTGCCCGGCGGCAACGGTGATGGAATTGTCGGCATTCTGCCCGGAGTTTTTGACCACCTTCGCATTGCCCTGCGGCGTCACCCAGACTTTTCCGGTGTAGCAGACAACGGTCGTCCGGTTGGTCTCGTAACTCACAAAGAAGTCGGTGCCGATTACGCCAATCACGGCGTTGGGAGTCTTCATCTCAAACTTGCCGTTCGGCTGGGTGATCTTCACGACCTGGCTTCGGACCTTGCCAAAATTCATTTCCAGGGATGTCTGCTGCGAGGCAGCGTCGTGCTGCACCACCCTGAGTTCGCTGTTTGAACCCAAGCTCAAAATCGATCCGTCGGCCAGACCCGCGCGCAAACGGCCGCCGTGATCGGTTTTCAGCAGATCATTCCATTGCAGGTCATCTTTCGCCTTCGCGGGCTTGGCATTGCGGGTTGCCGCGGGGATGAGAGCGTTGATTCGGCCGGCGTGCTGGTCGCCCGCCCCCGACTCACACAGCCCGGGCAATGGAGAAAGCAGAAGGCAAAGTACTCCCGCGATAAGGCGCTTCAACAAAATCAAGTGATTCCCCTTTCCCTGTTCCGTAGGCAGGACTGCAGCTAATTCTGTCAGAGTACGGATGAATGTCAACGTTACCAACCCTCGGGGAGTGACCACTGTGGTTACACGAAAGTCGCAACACCGTCGTTCTTCGTGGCCTTCCGTATTACATTCTCTCGAGAGCTGAACGTGCGGAAATCAAGCCTGCCGGCGGGCGGGCTCTTCGAGGTCGGATGACTTACCGTCACAGGGTTGGACCGTTACTCGCTCTTTCTGTCGTCGCTGTCCCGTTCCTCGCCCTGCTGCTGATTTCTTGTGGCGGTGGAAGCACCGCCTCTACCACTACCGTGGCTGCTTCGCCCGTTCCCCTTACCGCGGCCGACGTCCAGCAAGTTGTGCAGAATGCAGCCCAATCGGTTAACGCTCCTTTGGCCGTTGCCGTAGCCGACCGCGCGGGGAATATTCTGGCCGTATTTCGCAACGCCGGGGCGCCCACCACATCGACTGGCAACTTTGGAACCGTGGTTTCGAGCAATGAACTGGCAATTGCACTGGCCCGTACGGCCGCGTTTTTCAGCAACGATCAGGCGCCGCTCTCCAGCCGCACCGTCCGTTTTATCAGTGGAATACATTTCCCGCCAGGAGTTGCGAATGCTCCTAATGCTGACTTGTACGGCATTGAGAACACCAACCGTGGGTGTTCGCTGAACGCCAGCTTCCTGCCCGGACAAATCGTCAGCCCCGCCCGTTCCTTGGATGGCACCAGCCTGGGGTTAGGAATCATTACCGGCAAAGCCGACACTATGGATAGCGACCCCAATGCCGTAAACCCCGGCGGAGTACCCCTGTTTAAGAACGGCTTCGTTGTCGGCGGCGTCGGCGTGGTCTCGTCGTCAGCAGATATTGCGGAGTTCGCAGCCTTCTCTGGAGCATCGCAATCCGGATTCCTGCCTACAGCAGCCCAATTGCCGCCACCCGGTGTGGTCATCATTGGCGGAATCGCGCTGCCTTTTGTGAATCAGACTTCCACTCCGTCGGGGGTTGGCCCCGGAACTTCCTCAGGCACTTATCTTCTGGGCCCACTCGCTGGCGCTTTGCCCCCGGAGGGTGCGCTTGTGGGACCAAACGGCGGGTCCTTCGGGCTCACACAGAGCGACGTCTCTACCATCATCAGCCAGGCGGTCGCCACCGCTCAGATTACTCGTGCGGTGATTCGTTTGCCCCCTAGTTCGCGGACACGCATGACCATCGCAGTCTCCGACCTCGACGGCACCTTGCTGGGCCTTTACAGGATGCACGATGCCACCGTGTTCAGTATTGACGTAGCGGTTGCCAAGGCTCGCAACGTGATCTACTTCAGTAGTCCCGCGGGCGCCGCTGATCTTCCCGGAATCCCTCCAGCCACGGCGGTGACCAATCGCACCATCGGCTTCGGCGCGCAGCCCTTATTCCCCCCGGGTATTAACGCCTCCGGCCTCGGCCCGTTCTTTAGCCTCTACCTGTCGGATATTGCCCAGCCTTGCACCCAGGGATCCCAGCCCCCGAATCCCAACCAGAACGGGATCGTGTTTTTCCCCGGCAGCGTACCTCTATATAAGAATGGCGTACTGGTAGGTGGATTAGGCGTAAGTGGAGACGGGGTTGATCAGGATGATTTCGTTACCAACGGTGCTGCCCAGGGCTTCGCGGCGCCCACTGCCATTCGCGCCGACCAAGTACTGATAAACGGCGTTCGCCTGCCGTACCTGAAGTTTCCGCGAAACCCTACCAACTAAGCTGCCCGTCGCGCAGAGTGCTATCCTCTCTTGCTTATGAAAAGCCTCCGTCTGACCTGTGTCCTTCTGGCACTGAGCAGTGTGCATGCCGTTGCTCAACAGCCGTTTCTCCCCCAGAACCAGTGGCTGGCGCTTCGCAACGAGTCCAACGGCGCCGTGCCTTATGAAAACCTTCGCTACCTGACCAGTCTGCATCGCGTGCCCGCCACCGCGGACTTCGACCAGGCGGCGCAATTCGTATTGCAACGGGCGCACGAGTACGGGCTCGAGGATGCCCACGCCGAACAGTTCCCTATCGACGGAACCAAGACCTACGGTCTGATGCGTTCGTATCTGGGCTGGACGGTTGAGGAGGGACGCTTATGGGAAGTTCGTCCGCAACATCTGCTGCTGGGAGATTGGAAGACGGACCCTATCCGCCTCGCCGACTACAGTCACAGCGCCGACGTTGAGACTGATCTGGTAGATGTTGGCAATGGAGCCAGTGAGGACGATTACGCCGGCAAGAATGTGCATGGCAAGATCGTCCTCGCCGACGGGGTTCTGGCACGTGTACAGGAATTGGCCATCGCGAAACACGGCGCGGCCGGCATCGTCAGCGACATGCCCAACCAGACGACGGCCTGGTCCGGCCTGGACGGGACCTTGGTTCGATGGGGCCACCTCGACGCACGCCAGCCGTCCGGTTTCGCCTTCATGGTCTCGCGCCAGGCCGCCGAAGCATTGCGGGCACGATTGCGCAACGGCGAAGCGATCATTCTGAATGCCCAGGTGAAAGCTACCGTCGGCCCGGGGCATTGGACAGTTGTCACCGGCACCGTTCCCGGCAGTGATCCCGCCGCAGGTGAAATTGTGTACAGCTGCCATCTGGATCATGAGCGTCCCGGAGCCAATGACGATGGTAGCGGTTGTGTGACGATTCTGGAGTCGGCCCGCATACTGGCCCGTCTGATCGGATCGGGAGCTCTGCCGCGTCCAAAACGCACTCTGCGCTTCGTCTGGGGGCCGGAGGTCGAGGGCACTATGGCCTTTCTCGCCGGTCATCCGGAAATCAAACAGAAACTGCGCGCCAACATCCACATGGATATGGTGGGCGGCGACCCGTTCAAGAACAAGTCGGTGTTCCATGTCACCGAGACGCCCTGGTCATTGCCGAGCTTTGTAACCGATGTCGGCGCTGCGCTCCTCGATGCTACCCGTGCAGCCGCGAGCGAGTATGCGGAAAACGGTGGCTCGCCTGACGAAGGTATTGTCGAAACGCGCGCCGGGGAACAAGGCACCCGCAATGAATTCATTGCTGACGTAACTCCGTATTCAGCGGGCAGCGATCATGATGACTATGACTCATCCACCATTGCGGTCCCGTCGCTCTACTTGCGGGATTGGCCCGACATTTACATCCATACTGACCATGACAGTCTGCAACAGATCGATCCCACGAAATTGCGCCGCGTTGCGCTGCTGGGCGCCGCTTCCGGCTACGTGTTTGCGAGTACCGATGGGCAGCAACTCACGAAGCTGCTGCCGTTTCTGACGGCGCAGTGCGAAGCTCGACTCGCTCAAGACTTCGAGCGTGCTCAGAGCCTCGTAGATGACCCCGCACTGGATGCTGGTGTCGCCTGGTACGAGGGCCGCAACCTGGTGAACCAGGCTCTACGCCGCGAAAGTGCCGTATTGCATTCACTGGTCGAATTTGCCGGCAGCCCTGCGGATGCAGCAGCAGACGGAGTGAGCGCCCTCACCGTCCAAGCCGCTACGTTCAACGGCTGGCTCGACCGCCAGGCCAAGACCCGCGGAGTGAAAGCAACGGCCCCCAGCGCTCCTGTTCTTGAGCTTGAGGCGGGCTCACGCCGCATACCGGTTCGCGCAGGGGAATTCGGCCCGCTTACCTATCAGAACGACAATGTTCTGCTGGCGCGTCTGGGCAAAGAGCGATACTCGAAGATCAAACTGCTCAACCGCGAGGCCACACCGCTGCTGAGCGTACGTGACCAGTCTGAGCTTTATGCTTACGAGATCACGAACTTCGTGGATGGCAAGCGTACCGTCGCAGAGATACGAGATGCGGTGGCGGCCGAATACGGCCCTCTGCCGCTAAGCTTGGTGAGCGACTACCTTGATGCCTGCGTTGAAGCAGGGATCATACACTGGAAATAAGTAGCCGGCCCGCGATGGTTACAGGCCTTCGTGGGCCGGCAGCCTCATCGAATTTTCATCAACACAAGCTTCTTGCTTCGTTCCGCTACGGCTTAGGCCGCCGCATGGGTGGCGCGAGCCGGTTTCTTGCCGCGATGTGCTTTGGCGGCGTGCTTGGGCCCGTTGTGGGGCTTCGTCATGGCGTCCATCAATGCCTTCTGGGCATCCACGAAGCTCTTCACCCCTTCCCGCGTCAAATCGGTAAAGGGTACGATCGGCAGCGGTCCCAACACATCCATAGTCCGGCTGGCGGTCTTCAGATTCACGTTCATCTGGCGGCCGGCCACGTCGAACAGTTTCTTTTGCGCATCGATGAATGACTCGGTCGCATGGCGGGCCAACTCGGTCAGTTCAGTCTTCTTGAGCTTCTTGCCGGCGCCATTTCCATGCTTGCTGCCAGTCGCCTTCGCGGTTTCCTCCGCAATCACGTCGAGGAACTTCTTCTCGGCCCGGACAAAGTTCTCCATCGCCTGGCGCGCGAGTGCCACCAGGGCTTCGCCCTTGAATACTTTGCCGGTTTTGCCGCCCTCGATCAGGGTGTGGGTCTGCTTGTCGGCGATCTTCAGGAACTCCTGTTGCATTTCGATGACGGTGTCGACATTGCGACGCAGCAGGTCGGTCATCGCCTCGGCAGCGGCGTAACCGCCAACACGTTCCTTGACCCCGGTCATGACGATTTCGTTCTGCCGCTGCGCCAGACCGAGCAGGACCTGTTGCGCTTCCATGAGATTGGTCATGCCCTCACCCACCATTTCGGTCAGAACCGTGGCAGGAGAGTGACGGGGATCGGTCAGCCGTTCCCGCAGCACGTGCATCACACTGGCGTTCTGCCGCATCGCGAGATCCAGGAGAATGCGCTGGGTCGCAAAGTAGCTCTGGACGCCCTGTTGAGCCCATCCGGACAGTAAGGAAACAAAGGATGACTCCCGAGGATGAGTTCGGGAGGTTTCCGGCCTGGCTTCTTCTCGCATAAATTCCTCCATTGCTGCGTTGCAGCATCTGGCTAAAGCATATACGAAGAGGCCGCCGCCGTGTCAAGGAAAGGGCCATGCGAATTATGCAAAGCAAGACGGAAGTTTCCCACAATGGAACTCAATCAGATCTGTGGCGAGGTGTCTGCATCAGCTAAACACCTGAACAATAAGCCGGATGGGGTGCGGCAAGCCGTTGGTTCTGATCCAAGACGGTTTGGCCATTGCTGCGGTACGGCAGTCGGTAATCGACTGTACAAACGGGCCTGGCAGGTGGCAATATGTGGATTGCTGGTTGTTGCAGTGCAACAAGGGGAGAACCCACACATGGAACCAGCCACCGTTGTCGTCAAGAAATATGGAAACCGCAGGCTGTACGATACGGCCGGAAGCCGCTATGTGAACCTGGAGGACATCGCTGCACTGATCCGCGAAGGCAAGCACGTGCAGGTCGTGGATGCGAAAACCGGCGAGAACCTGACCCGCGTCACGCTCACCCAGATCATCACCGAAGATGCCCGGGACAAGCCAACCGGGCTTCCACTGGAACTGCTTCGTCAGCTCATCGTCGCCTCCGACCAGACCCGGCAGGAATTCATCATGTGGTACCTCAAATCGGCTTTCGACACGTATCAAACGGTACAGGATGCGGTGCAGAACCGTTTGAGCGATATGCAGTCTGCGATCCTGTCTCCGGTGGAATCCATGAAACGTTTCCTGGGCGGGGCGCCTCCGTCCCCGCCGCCGCAGCAAGACGAGTCCGAACTTAAGGCCCTGCGCAAGCGTGTGGCAGAACTGGAGGGCAGCATCAACAAGAAGAGGAAGAAGAAGTCCACTCCGAAGCAGCGCCCCAGACAGCGGAAGTCTCGGCGCGGAAAGTAGTGTCGTCACCGCGGCGGTGCCGTTTTGGTCCGCATCGCGATCTGGTTTCTTCGGATTTCACGGCTCATCACTGCACGAATCCTTCAAAACGTGTATCGGTGAGTCCAACGAGAGCAGGTGGCCGGGCGTACCGGCCTGTTTGTCGGGGAGGCGATCATGAACATTCCTCTTACTCCCATACGATTCCTACGCTACGCACGTGAGCAATTCCCGCACAAGATTGGAGTAGTTTGCGGGACGGAGCGTTTCACCTATGCGCATTTTGCTGATCGCAGCGCGCGGTTGGCGGGCGCACTAGTCGCAGCGGGCGCACAGCATGGCGATCGAGTTGCCTTTCTCAGCACCAATTGCCATCGCCTGCTTGAGGCCTACTACGGAGTTCTGGAGGCGGGCTGTGCCTTGCTTCCATTGAACATACGGCTCGCCGCCCAGGAATTGGGGTTCGTGCTCAATGATGCCCAAGCAAGATTTCTGTTCCTCGAACCGCAGTTCCTCCCGCTGGTGGAGGCTTTTCGCAACGCCGTGCCTTCGGTTGAGGCCTTTTTTCTTCTGGACGGTCGACCACAAGCCGGTTGGCTTGCACCCGAGAACTACGAAGACCTGCTGGCTCGGTCTGCCGGAATCCAGCGTGAGCTAACAGACATTGACGAGAACTCCCTGGCGGAGCTCTTTTATACCAGCGGTACCAGCGACACCCCCAAGGGTGTCATGCTGTCCCATCGCAATGTGTATCTGCACGCCCTGACGGTCATCGTTGCGTTTCAGACTTCAGCAACGATCTCCGGGCACACTTCGTGCGAAACCGTGATGTTGCACACCATTCCTTTGTTCCACGCCAACGGGTGGGGCGCGGCTCACACCATCACGCTGGTGGGCGGTACGCACGTGATGATTCATCAATTCAGCCCTGCCGAAGTGTTCCGCCTGGTGGAGCGGGAACGAGTGTCGTGCTGCGCCATGGTTCCCACCATGGTCAACGCGATGGTGAATTCCCCGGACAGGACAAAGTTCGACTTGAGCAGCTTGCGATCGATCATGATCGGTGGAGCTGCCTCTTCTTCAACCTTGGTGAGAGACGTAGAAGAAAAGCTGGGGTGCGCCTGCATCTCCGGGTACGGCCTGACCGAGACCGCACCCGTATTGGCGATTTCGCCGGTGAAGCCGGGGGTGTCATGGCAAGGCGCACGTCGCCATGCCGGCCAGGCGATGACCGGTTTCGCCATCCCCGGCGTCGAACTTCGAGTGGTCGACGAAAACGGGAACGACGTGCCTCACGACGGCACTGCGATTGGCGAGGTCGTAGCGCGAGGGGACGCCATCATGGACGGCTACTGGGGGCGCCCGGACGCCACCGCCGCCGCGATGGCCGGCGGCTGGTTCCACACCGGAGATGTCGCCACCATCGACGAGCACAAGTACATCCTGATCGTGGACCGGAAGAAGGACATCATCGTCAGCGGCGGCGAGAACATATCCTCTCTTGAAGTAGAGAAAGTTCTGGCCGCTCACCCCAGCGTATATGAGGTGGCAGTCATTCCCGTCCCCGATGAGAAGTGGGGCGAGATCCCGAAGGCACTGGTGGTTCTGAAACCGGGGTTACACGCCACTGAGACTGAACTACTGGACTTTTGCCGTTCCCGCTTAGCCCACTACAAGTGCCCACGATCGATCGATTTTCTTGACAGCTTGCCCAGGACCGGAACCGGCAAGCTGTTGAAGCGAGACCTGCGCAAGAAATACTGGACGGCGCAAGGCAGCCCTGTGGCTTAGAGCAGGCCGTCCTTCATTAGAACCGCATGAGTACATTTTAGGGAGAGAGAACATGGCCACGGTTACAGCGGTACCTACTGCGAAGATTTCTGGCGGCAGCTTCCTGATCGAAGCCTGCCCGCCGGACAACGTCTTCACCCCGGAAGACTTCACCGAGCAGCACAACCTCATCGCACAAACCGCCGAGGAATTCGCCATCAACGAAATCGTCCCCAATATCGAAAAACTGGAGCACAAGGACTTTGCCCTGCTGCGCGAATTGGTCAAGAAGGCTGGCGACCTGGGCCTGAGCGCGGTGGATACTCCCGAAGCCTATGGCGGCCTGCAGATGGATAAGGTCACGTCGGCGATCATTGCCGACCACCTGGCAAAGTATGGCGGCTTCAGCGCCACCTGGGGCGCCCACACCTGTATCGGCACGCTCCCCATTGTTTATTTCGGCACGGAAGAACAAAAAAAGAAATACCTGCCGGGGCTGGCGTCGGGACAAATGGTCGGGGCCTACGCCCTCTCGGAATCGTCTTCAGCCTCCGATTCGCTCAACTGCCGCACTCGCGCTGAGCTTTCTGCGGATGGCAAACACTACGTCCTGAATGGCGAAAAAATGTGGATCACGAACGGCGGCTTCGCCGACCTGTTCACCGTATTCGCCAAGGTGAACGGAGAGAAGTTCACCGCATTTCTGATCGAACGCAACTTCCCCGGGTTTGCGGTGGGAGCGGAAGAGCACAAGATGGGCATTCGCGGGTCTTCCACTTGCCCACTCATCCTGACTGACTGCAAGGTGCCGGTGGAAAATGTTCTCGGGGAAATCGGCAAGGGACATCACATTGCCTTCAATGTGCTGAACGTCGGGCGCTTTAAGCTGGGTGCAGGATCAGTCGGCGCAGCCCGCCATTGCCTTGAGAGCTCTATCGCCTACGCCAAGCAACGCAAGGCCTTCGGCAAGGTGATCGCCGATTTCGGATTGATTCGCGAGAAGCTGGCCAACATGGCGGTCGGTATTTTCACCGGCGAGGCCATGGCCTATCGCACCGTGGGCATGATGGATGCGGCGATTGCGGCCCTGGGACATGCGCACTCCGGTGACATGAGCGCAGTGCGCAAGGTCATCGACGAGTACGCGATTGAATGCTCCATCCTCAAGGTCTGGGGCTCGGAGCTGATCGACTACGTAGTGGACGAAATGGTGCAAATCTACGGTGGCTACGGCTTCGTAGAAGAATACCCTGCCGAGCTTGCTTACCGGGATTCCCGGGTGAACCGGATTTTCGAAGGCACGAATGAGATCAACCGGCTGGTCATTACCGGCTTTCTGCTGAAGCGTGCCATGTCAGGGCAGCTGCCGCTGATGCCAGCGATCAAGAAGCTGATGGACGAAGTTCTGTCCGGTCCCAGTGTTGACGACGGCGGGGATGGGTTCTTCACGGAAGAACGGAAACTCGTCGCCGGTGCCAAGAAGATGGGGTTGTTCGCCGCCGGGGTGGCCACCCAGAAATACATGCAGGCCATCCAGGATCAGCAGGAGATCATGGGCGCCATTGCGGACATGGTGATTGAGACCTACGCCATGGAATCGGCGGTCTTGCGCGCCCAGAAGCTGGCATCTCGGAACGGCGAATCCGAGTCGGGGCTTGCCATTGCCATGACTCGGGTCTACCTGGCGGGCGCGATTGAGAGAATTGAGAGCGCCGCGAAAAGGGTTGTAGCGGCGGCCAGCGAGGGCGACATGTTGCGCTCGCAGATGGCGATCGTACGTCGTCTCGGCAAACACGAACCATTCAACACCGTGGCGTTGCGTCAGCAGATCGCACAGAGGGTGATCGAGGCCGGCAAGTATGTTCTTGCCTAGCCACGTTGGCGAGTGATTAACCACAGAAGGTGAAAGCAGGGACTCGATCCGACATAGGCTCCCTACCCGGGTGCCGGGCAGTCACTCCTGCCTGTGCGGGCCGTCACTGTGGGTTGGGAGCTTGAGCCGGAAAATAAAGCTAGAGGCTGAACCAGAGTACTTAAGAACAAATCGCAGTACCAACAGCCAGGAGGCACCCATGTTTGCCGTCAGGCTCGTTAATCTCATCGAAACCCACGCCGACAGATTATCCGAAGGGCTACTGCACCGACTCAAAAGCTCGGACCAGTGCAGCCTGCTGCTGCAAAAGGTGCCTGCCGACGAGCTGGTACGACGCACCCACGAGATCTATCGCAACCTCAACGATTGGCTGCTGACCAAGACCGAGTCCGAAATCGAGGAGCGCTACGTCGGGCTCGGCATACGACGCGCTCGGCAGGGCGTGCCCTTCAGCGCCTTCCTGTGGGCGATCAGCGCCACCAAAGAATATCTCTGGGAGTTCCTGCAGAGAGAAGGTCTGCTGGAGGAGCCGTTGGAGCTATTCGGCGAACTGGACCTACTGCACTCCCTGGAACATTTCTTTGATCGAATCTTGTACTTCGCCTCGATCGGATACGAAAGCGTAAGGCAAAGCGAAGCCGAGCACGTGCCCAGGATCCATACTGTGGCCCATAGGTGACACAAAGGGTGACATGTCCGACGAAATCAAGTCGCCGGCGGGTACCTCTGTCCGGGAATTAGCCGACGTCCCGGCACTCGACGTCACTCGCCATGGCGAGGCAACCCGCGAATTTGAGGCTTTCCTGCGCAGCAAGATCGTGGGCCAGGAACCGGCCATCGAGGCAGTCACCGAGCTCTACCAGATGTTCCTTGTCGGGATGGCGCCACCCGACCGGCCCGTGGGCAACCTGCTCTTTCTGGGGCCCACCGGGTCGGGGAAAACCTATGTGGTGGAAGTGGTCGCGGAAGCCCTGTTCGGAAATTCTCACGCGTTCATCAAGGTCGACTGCGCTGAATTTCAGGAACACCACGAAATCTCCAAGCTGATCGGCTCCCCGCCTGGTTACATTGGGCACATGCACACCCCGCCGCTGCTGACCCAGGAAGCACTGAGCCGGTGGCACACCGACAAGCTTAAACTCACGCTGCTGTTGTTCGACGAGGTGGAAAAAGCCTCAGAGGCCCTGTGGCAGCTTCTGTTGGGCATCCTCGACAAAGCCAGTCTCACCCTGGGCGATAACAGCCATGTAGACCTTTCGCAATGCCTGATCTTCATGACTTCGAACCTCGGCGCCACAGAAATGAGTGGTTTGGCGGAAGGCGGCCTGGGGTTCGCTGCCCAGAAACCGCAGGTGGATGCCAGCCTGGACGAGAAAATCAGTCGTACGGCAACCGAGGCGGCGCGCCGCAAGTTCTCCCCCGAGTTCATGAACCGTCTGGACAAAGTGGTGGTCTTCAAGACGCTCCGGCCCGAGCAGTTGGAACAAATCCTGGAGTTGGAACTGACCAAAGTGCAGCAGCGGATCACCCGCGCGGTCGGCCAGAGTCATTTCACTTTCCGCTGCGCCCCGGACGTCAAGAGTTGGTTGCTCAAGGAGGGCACCGACCCCAAGTACGGTGCGCGTCATCTGAAGCGCGTCATCGAACGCAATCTCGTTTATGCGCTTGCCAACCTGGTCGCCACCGGCCAGGTCGCAAGTGGCGACTGCATAGAAATTCGCATGAAACCCGGCGGGGGCTTGGCTTTCAGCAAAGCCCCAGCCCTTGTGAATGCAGAGTCGGCGGCTGAGTAGGAACGTCCATGAAGAGAATTTTGGTTGTTGACGCTAACGAAATGCTGTGCCGGTTGGCTTGCGACATCCTGCGCATGGAAGGCTACCGGGCCGTGCCAGCGACCAATGTCGCGGAGGCTCTGGAAGCGTTCGAGAAGGAAGATTTCGACCTGTTGGTGACCGACCACGCCATGCCGGGCATGACGGGAGTGGACCTGGCCCGGGCGTTTCGCAACAAGAACCCGGGATTCCCGGTAATCGTGATGACGGCGTTCGCCCCGGTCGAATGCGAACACGTCAAGCTGTGGCTTCCCAAAGAGTTCCTGTTCCCGAGCTTGCTGGAGAAGATTCGGCTCTGCCTGTCTGAAGCCGAACTGGAAAGCGCGAAGAAGTAACGCCGGGGCCGGGTGCAAATCTGAGGGCTCGGGATGTTCGACTTCTCCCTGAAAGAACGCGACCTGCAGCAGTTCACGCCAGAACAATTGCAGGCTACTTTTTTCTCTGCCTACCCAACTTCATCGGAAAGAATCAGCGCGATCGAAACGATGCTGCGCAGTCCGGCGGGCCCGCTGTTGCGCGACCGGATCGGGCGCTGGGTCATCCAGCGCCTGCCGGCAGAGGAACTGGTCCCGGACAAATATACCCACTGGCGCCCGCTGGTTCAGGACGCCATGCTGTTCATGTTTCTGAACCTTTCGATCGAACGCCTGGCCCCCAAGTTGGTCGAACAAATGGAACTGCCGGCAAACACGCCGACTGGGGAACGCCTGTTGAAGCTGATTGCGAAGGTGCCGGGTTTGCAGAAACTCGGGCAGGTGCTGGCCCGTAACCGACACCTGCTCCCGGCTTTGCGGCGCGCGCTCACGGAGTTGGAAAACGGAATCTCCGACATGAACGCTGATCAAGTCCGCGCCATCATCCAGGAGGAACTGGCACAGCGGCTCGAAACCCACGCGGTGCAAGTCAAGCCCGGCATCTTCTTCGAAGCCAGTGTGAGCGCGGTGGTGCGATTCACCTGGTGGAACCCCGACTCCCGGCGGCGGGAACGCGGCGTGTTCAAGGTCATGAAACCTTACATCCCCGCATGTTTTGCCGAGGATATGCACCTGCTGGCGGGGTTGGCCAAGTACGTGGCGCTCGAACACCGCGAATACGGCTTCGCGAAGCGGGTCCTCCCCGAAACCTTCAGCGACGTCCGTCGACTGCTCCAGCACGAAGTGCAGTTTTCGCGAGAACAGGCAACGCTTCTGGAGGCCTCTCGCCTCTATGGCTCTGTGCTCGGTGTCCGCGTGCCTCGTCTCATCCAGCCGCTGTGTACCTCCAAGATCACCGCGATGACGGAAGCGCGTGGCAAGAAGGTCACGGACGCGGTTGCCCATATGCCTCGATGGCGGCGGACCCGCGTCTCCGAGTTGCTGATCGAAGCCTTCCTGGCGGTCCCTCTGTTTTCATCCGAGAAAGATGCGATGTTCCACGCCGATCCCCACGCCGGCAATCTGCTCTATGACAAACGGACCGGAGACCTCACCATTCTCGACTGGGCTCTGACCGAACACGTCAACCGTGAAGAGCGCCGCCATCTCGCCATGCTGTTTTTTATGACTGCCTTGCGCGACCCGGACGGCATCGTTAACCAAATCCAGGCGCTCAGCCGGGGCGGAGCCAGGCGTAAGGGGTCGCAGGCGAAAATCATTCGTGATTGCGTGGATCGCTTCATCGCCCAACTGCCGCTCACGCACATACCGGGAGCCGCGGATGCGTTGGACATGTTGGAGGACATTGCCTTCAAAGGGGTCCGTCTCCCCGCCCCGCTCATCATGTTGCGCAAGGTGCTGTTCACGCTGGATGGCGTCCAGCACGATATGGGTGATCCGGAGGTGAGCATGGTCGCTATCCTCGCGCGCCACGCCACCCCACGCTGGCTGACCAGTTGGAAAGCGTTTGGGTCACCCCTTTCCCTCAAGGATTGGTTTGCCGTGCAATCCAGTACCCTGTTCTATGGCGGCCGGCTATGGTGGCAAGGGACCCAGGCACTGCTGGACCGGTCACGGTCCGCTTCGGACAAAGTCTAGATCAAGAACCAGCGACGGGGCGCATTCCAGAAGCGAGTCAGGCTTGCCCACCCATTTCCAGTACCGCGCCGTCCGCCGTTTCCAGTCGTTCGGGTGGCCTGCCTGGCTGCTCGAAGCGGAGTGTTGCCCTCGCCATGCTGTTGTTGGCCACATCAAAGGTGCCTGAGCAATCCGTCTTCAAATATGGCAAGCGGTGAAGGCTCGGCTCCCGGCCATAGATGGCAACTTCCAGATGTGAGCCATCTTTCGCGGAACCATGGAAATTCCATTGCAGGTTGGTGCGATCTTCCTGGATCTCTCGCAGCTTGCGGAAGACATGCTGCTTGCCTTCGTGCCAGAGCACAGCTTTACGAAAAACCAGCCCCAGCGGCATGTCGTAAACGACAGCTTCAAACGTGCTCGGGCCGGTTCCGGGGCGGCGAAAATAGGCATGCGCCCAAGTCCAGAGGTTGCGATGCCGGTAGCCGCAGTTGTGTCCCTGCAGGCCGAAGCCCAGCGGTTGTCCCTCGAACTTCCGACCATCAAGGAGGATCTGGCCGGAAAAGACTGCGTCGGAATGGGGAGTTCGTGAAAAGCCAATCCAGCCTTTGTCGCTCAGTGTGATCCCGAACGTGGACGAATATCGCAGGTCCCAAGCGATGTCGTGGCCGTCGACGGTCAGATGTCCGCGGCAGGAGTCTTCATGAATCGCGTTGTCGGCAGTGGCAAAGTGAAATGGGCTTCGACCTTTCGGACTGAGGTGAAACCCATCTAGCGGAGACCCCTGGATGAAGCTCCGCGGTTCTCCGTTGGCCGGAAACCACGTCGCCCAGACCTGCACCGGCATTCCCAGCGGCTCGCCTGCACAACCGCCCCGCCCGGGATTCATCAGCAGATACCGGAACCACCAGGCCCCACTGCCATCGGCCAGGCCGAGACGGATAAACCAGACCTCGTACCGCCGCCGAACCGACATCTGGGAGTAGACCTGGTTAAGATTGTTCACCGACCCAAGCATAAACGACCGTGTCCCATTTCGGGCCAGCGCACCAAAGCCTTTTGGATTGTCACAGGGCCACCGTATGTACCGCAAAGTCTTCGGGTTGCGCGCTGGCAGCTAGCGAAGCCGCCCGTTTTATCCCAATTCTCTCGCCTGATGCACAGCAACAAAAGTGTGCCGCCATATTGACATAACTACAAGGTGGGATTAACTTTGGCTTGATGCTGCATTGCAGCAATGGAGGCGATTATATGCGCAAACATACCAAGCCCGGTTCCTCTTACCCAAAAGGCGGGCCGTCAACTTTCCTCTCCCTGCTAACAGGGTGGATGCAGCAAGGGATTGCGAGCTTCTCGGCTACCCAGCGGATCTTCGGAGAAGTGGCCATGCGTCAGAACGCGGCAGTGACCAAGACCCTGGAGCATGGAAGACTCGACCTGGAGCACTCACCAGTGGCGATTTTGAGCGAACTGGCGATCCAGGGAACTTCGAGCTTCATGGAAGCCCAAAAAATCCTGCTCAATTTAGTGCAACAGGAGAACGAAATCGTGATGAACGGCGTCAAGGAACGGGTTGCCGGTTCCACGCCCGGAGTGGTGATGACCGACCTTGTGCGTCGCAGTATCGATACCTTTATCCGGATGCAGCAGGACTTCCTGAAAACCACCCGCAAGCAGACCCTGCACTGGCTCGAAGCTGTGAAAGCTGGTGAAGGCTATCAGGGCACGCATCTGGTTGATCTGGCCCGTGAAGACATGGAGACTTTCGTCCACGCGCAGGGGAAGTTCCTTGACGTGATTGCCCAGGAAACCGCCAAGGCAACTGGCCGCAAGCACGAGCAGGCCTCCAGGAAGATGAAAAAGACGGAATTGTCGAAGCTGGCGCACGCGGCGACCAATTCGTTTATCGAAGCGCAAAAGAGACTGCTGGAGGTGGTCAGCCAGCAGATGAACATGAACTTGAAGGCCGCCACCCGCACCGTGGAACTGGTATCGCCGGCCCGGCTTTTGCCGGTGGCAAGCCTCACCCAAGAGGGCGTTAAGAGCTTTGTCGGCGCTGAAAAGGCCCTGATCGAGTCGATCGTCAAGCCAGGCAAAGCAACGAAAGTTGTGAGCGTGACCAAGCACCGTCCGCAGCGCGCAGTGCATCATCGGAAGACTGAGAAGGTCCAGGCAGCGCGCGCCACTGCTTGAAACGGCCGGCATAACCTGGCTAGGTGGCGTGAGTGATTTTTGCGCTCCGCTCTCAAGCGCGACGCTCAAGCTCTGCTGACGTGCCGTGGCGAGCACCGGCACGTAGTGGGAGGGGCTTGTGGAAACCCGAAGCGATGTGGTATACCCCTCATCGGCATGGGCCCCAAAGAGCATGGCGCAGCAACCGCCTCTGGTTTCCGGCAACACACACAATCAAAACAACTTTTATTGGCCAAGGCTCAAGAAAAGGCTCGCGGGACAAGCCGTGGTACGCTCATGATTCTTGATCGGGGGAAAGCAGCCAGGTGAAACGGAACGGCGTAGGGCGAAGAAGGTCAACCGCAACGGCGACGAGACCCCGCATTCGCGAACACGAGGCGGACGCGGATATTGCAATCTGGAAAGAAGCGCTATTTGGCGCCGAACTCCTATTGTTGCATGCTTCGCCAGTCTACTACGGTTTAGGCATACCGCGTGGGGATGGCTCCGCGGTCGTGGTCATCCCCGGATTCCTCGGCACCGACCTCTACGTATCCCACCTGCATTCCTGGCTCGAGCGCATCGGCTACCGGCCCTACCTTTCCGGCATCGGTTTGAATGCGGAATGTCCGAACTTGCTGATCCGATACCGTTTAGCGGCGACCATTGACAAGGCCCTCAAAGACACGGGGCGCAAGATCCACCTCATCGGCCATAGCCTGGGAGGAATCATTGCCCGCTCGGTAGCTGCCCAACGCCCGAAGGACGTTGCCTCGGTGATAACGCTCGGGGCCCCCATCCGGGGCACGGTCATGCATCCTTCTGTCCTGAATGCGGCCAAGGTGGTTCGCACCCAGATCTTGCACGAGCATGGTGCCGGAGTGCTCCCGGACTGCTACACCCCACGTTGTACCTGCAATTTTCTCAGTTCCCTGCGTTGCAACATGCCGAAATCGATTGCCCTGACCGCCATCTACACCTGTGACGATGGAATCGTGGATTGGCGATATTGCCGGACCGGAGACCGTGACATCGACTTCGAGGTTCCCGGTACCCACGTGGGACTGGTTTTCAATCCCTCCGCGTATACCGTCATTGCCGAGCGTCTGGCCGAGGCCACTTCGCCCGCATAAGCCATCCTGCATCATCACTCACGCTTGTGTACGCCATCACAGAATTCCTGCTGGGAAGCGCGTATGCTGGCTTCGCCATTTCACCCTGTTGCCGGAGGGTACCGCGATGAGTTCTGACAAGTGGCCATGGAGTGTGGACGAGGAAGCGGAGTGGCAGGAAGAACTCCGCCAAGAGGAATTTGGGTGGATGGAGGAACTGATCGATCACCTGGTCAACAATGGCCTGGCTAGTTCTTCTTACGACCCCCTGCAACCGCAGGAGGATGCGCCAGACGAGGAAGCGGTTCTGCCCTAGACTCTAGCTTTACGGCTCTTGCGGCGCCTGCGAGTAAGCGAGCGCCCTCCCAGCAGGGCTTTTCGCGTCGCTTCAAGAGTGTTCATCAGCGACTCTCTGGGCAGGTTCTGGATGATCGGTTCAATCACCCATCCCAGGCCAAAGGGCACGTCGCGCGTCAGCGAGATGGCTCGACACTCCACGTACACACCCTCGTCCTTCTCCTGGAATCGCCAGTAAGAATATAGACGCCACAGAAAACCGTACCCGGTGTCGGGGGGCAGAACCTTCTCTTGCGGGCTTCCAGGGTTTTCCACCTCAGCAATCCGCGTGGTGTAAGAGCGGCAACACCAGTGGGCATGATCCAGGGAACGATAGTGCACGTCATGGTCGGTATCGAGGACCACGGTGATGACTTTCTTCTTGAGAAGTCGCAAGCGGATTTGGAAATCGTTGCCGTGGCGGCTCAGCAGCGCTGAGCCAATCACCTCGGGCTGGTAGATATTCTTGTGGTTGTCGTAGTCCTGGATAAGGGCCAGGGTCTGTGCGATGGTTGTGGCCGGTACGAATGCAGCCCCGATCCAGTCATGGATCAGGCCGCCCGCCACCTTGACTGGCCCTTTCCCCGACCAGAACTGCGCCACGACCTGGCCTTCACGAACCAGATGTGCCCTCTCGGAACTGGCTTCAGACCACAGGAATGGGACATCGCCGCCCAGCGTCCGCTCCATTTCTCCTTCGGCCTCGCGAACGTAGTCAGCAAAAGCCTGCAGGGTCTGCGGTTTCAGCTGCACCACTTTGGCAGTTTTCGCCATAGGAATCGGGGGCCTGTCCGAATCGTCGTCCGTGGGTATCCCCTTGTCAAGTCGACCTCGCTACCAGCCGAGCGGCGCCGTCGAGCTGCCCCAACGCCCGTGACCCAAATCACAGCTTTCATCCAGCTCGGGAAGTAGTCTAAGAGGGAATAGATGTTGGTACGGTTGATGACCGTGCCCGGAGTCGAATGCACTACTCCACATCGGTTGGTGAGAAGACCCTATGAACCATCACAAGCACTCCAACGTGGATTACGGCCGAAAGCTCCTGGACTCAGGACTGGAAGGAGCCCGTTCCGGGCGAGAATCTTTTCTCCATGGCAGGTCCCTGACTCCTTTTCTTAGCGAGTCCGTTCGCCATGCCTTGAAACCCGCCGCCATCGGAGTTTGCCTCGGCCTGTTGAGTGCCCGTCCTGGACGCCGCCACAATTCTGCAAGCCGAGCGTTGGCCTACGGTTTCTTTGGTGGCGTACTCGGTTTTGGCGCAGCCGTCGCGTGGAAAAGCCGTTTCCTGAGTGCGAGCGTCGTTTCCAGCGCTTTGAAGAACATCGACAAGGTACGCGATGAGCACTGGCTGGAAAGGCACCCGATCGACTACGCCTAGAACCACGAGCAGGTTCCGTGATCGACCTCCCCTCGCAACGTCACAGACATAGTAGTCAGGCATCACCGCATTCCGTGTTGCCGTCTGCCTAACCTTGAGTGGGAATGTGTTTTCCGTGACGCGTCCCCGCTGGTTGGAAATGCCCCGCGAAGATGGGGCACAACCGCCTGTCCGTCGAAGGAGGGCTGCCATGCGGCATCCTCGAGATCATAATCGTCTTTCCTCAGGAGATGCTCTTTTCCTCTATCTCGAGCGCGAAGGCATGCCGCTGAATGTCGCGTCGGTCAGTGTGTTTGAGGGTGTGATATCAATGCGAGCATGCAGCCGGTTCATCGAATCGAAGCTTCCGTTGATTCCGCGCTATCGCCAGCGGGTTGTGGCCCCGGCGTTCAACATCGGCCTTCCCACCTGGGAATACGATCCCGATTTCGCTGTACGCAACCACGTTCGCCAGGTCACGCTCACGCGCGGGACGGACGCCGAGTTCAAGGCGGTTGCAGGAAACATCTTGAGCAAGGTGATGGACCGGCAGCGACCGCTCTGGGACTTCACGCTGGTGCACGGTCTGAAAGGTGACCGCACCGGTGTCGTCACGCGCATGCACCATTGTCTTGCTGACGGACTGGCCGGGGTAAGCCTGATGAATGTGCTGATGGATCCCAGCCCCGAAGTTCTCCCGCTGCCCAGACGCAGGGCGCGTTTTCAGGCCCCACCTCAAGCCCCGGCTCGCGCATTCCTGGACGAACTGCTCAACTCGTCGGTTTCTGTCGCGGAAAAAGTTCTCTCCGTGCAGATGGAGTTGTTCCAGGTCTTGCAGCAGATCCTGGCGGCGGCCGCACCGCAGTCCGAACCGTCCACTTCCGTCCAGCCGGCGGGCCCCCACTCTGCGGCGCACATTCCGTCAGTTGAGCAACTCGCACGATTCATGCCGGAACTCACTGCCGCCACCCAGCCATTGCCCTTCAACATCATTTGTCGCGGGCCCCAAAACTTCCGTTGGGCTGAGATCCCACTGGCAGACATCAAAGCAGTAAAAAATGCCTGCGGCGTGACGGTCAACGATGTTGCCCTCACCCTCGTGACCTCGGCCTTTCAGCACTACGCCGAGTTGCGGGGCGTGCGCATCACGGGCCGGCTGCTGCGGATTGTGGTTCCGGTGAATGTGCGCGGTAACGGGAACGCAGGCGACTTGGGAAATCGCATCACCTTCGTCCCGGTTACCATCCCGCTCGATATTCGTAGTCCTCGCAAACTGGTGGCTGCGGTCCGCGAGCGGACCATTTTTTTGAAAGGTGTACATGTGGCCGAATGCGTCGGCCTTTTTGGCACAATGCTGGGAACGATTCCCACCGCCGCGCAGGAGCTGGCCGGTCCCATTGTGAGCCAAGTTCCGCTCGGCCTGTGCAACTTCATTTTCACCAATGTCCCGGGTCCGACGGATCCGCTGTACCTGCTTGGTCACAAGATGCTGCGCTGTTACCCTTACGTACCGATCGGCGGCGACCTGGGGATCAACTGCGCCGTCCTGACCTACAACGGAACCGCGTATTTCGGGTTCACTGGCGACGTGCATGCTGCGCCAGACCTCGGACGCCTGGAGAAGTTCCTGACCACAAGCTTTGCCAAGCTGAGCAGAGCTGTAGGCTGCCGACCCCAGCGACGAAGGCGTGCCGCCGCCAAGGCAAGAACCGAGCCCATCCCACCCCCCGCACCTAAACCGGAACCGCTGCTCGCGGCGCCGGACGGCCGAATTCAACCGAAATCTGTCCGCGCGCCCATAACAACACCACAAGAGGAGAACCCGCTTCCGGCAACCGTGGGGGTGTAGTGTGCCAGCAGAGTGGAACGCCGGCGTCGTGTCCCAGGACAAACAATTTGATTTCGATTTTGTCGTCATCGGCTCCGGCTTCGGGGGCAGTGTGGCGGCGTACCGGCTAGCCGAGAAGGGCTACCGAGTTGCGGTGATGGAAATGGGCCGCCGCTGGACACCCGAGAACCTGCCACGCACGAGTTGGTCCCTCCACCGCTGGTTTTGGCGCCCCAGGCTCGGCCTGCGCGGCTTTTTCAACATACGATATTTCCGGCATGTCACCATCCTGCATGGTTGCGCCGTCGGCGGCGGATCGATTACCTACGCGACCACTTTGCTTCGGCCACCCGAGCGAGTATGGCAGACTGGACCCTGGGCCGGGTTGGCCGACTGGAAATCGGAGATGCCACGGCACTACGACGCCGCTTCCCGGATGCTCGGCGTCATTGAAAACACCATTCTCGGCCCCGCCGACCATCTGCTAAAAGCAGCCGCCGAAGAAGTCGGAGTTGGAAACACGTTCTACCGCACCAGCGTTGCCATCTTCCAAGCGCCCGAAGGAGAGGCCGGGGGCAAGACCTTCCCTGACCCGTTCTTTGGTGGAGAAGGCCCCGCCCGAACCACCTGCATCGCCTGCGGTGGCTGCATGATGGGGTGTCAGCATGGGGCGAAAAATACGCTGGACCTGAACTACCTCTACCTGGCGGAAAAGTGGGGCACCCGGGTTTTTGCAGAAACCAAAGTCGTGGATGTGAAACCACTGAATGACGCGGCCGATGGCGCTGACGGATACGAGGTGCATACTGTCCGCTCAACTGCCTGGTTCAACCAGCAGCCACGGCGATTCACCTGCCGCGGGGTAGTGTTCTCCGGATCTTCTCTGGGAACGACCGAGTTGCTCTTCCACCTGAAAGAGAAAGGCTCTCTGCCGCTCATCAGCGATCAACTCGGAAACCATGTCCGCACTAACTCCGAGTCGTTGCTCGCAGTGCGGATACCGGGGAGCCGAGAGGACCTGTCAAAAGGGGTGGCCATTGGTTCCGGTATCTACGTAGATGAACACACCCACATCGAAGCGGTTCGCTACCCCAGTGGCTCAGACACCATGAGCATGCTCACCACTATCTTGACTGGAGGTGTTCCCGGACCCGAGCGCATCGCCCTTTGGCTCAGGAATCTCGCGGTTGCGCTGCTGCGCCATCCCTTCCGGACCCTGCGTGTGTTGCAGCCCTTCGGTTGGGCCCGAGAGAATGTGGTGCTGCTGTGCATGCAGGCCGTGGAAGGCGACCTCCAGATGCGTTGGCAACGTCCGTGGTTCTGGCCGTTCTCCAAGTCTCTTGCCAGCCACGGTAAAAAGGTGCCCACCTACATCCCGCGCGCCAACGAGTTTGCCGAGACTTTTGCCAGGCTCACGGGGGGCACCGCCATGAGCATGATCCCGGAGATCCTCTTTAACATTCCGGGCACTGCTCACTGTCTGGGAGGTTGTGTCATTGCCGCCTCTCCGGAGCACGGAGTGGTGGACGATCGCCACCGCCTGTTCGGCTACAAGAACGCATACGTCTGCGACGGATCAGTGGTCGCCGCCAATCTCGGCGTCAATCCCAGCCTCACCATTACCGCGCTCGCAGAACGTGCCATGAGTTTCATCCCACCGGCTTCAGAGGCGCATTGGAACGACTCGGCCGCGAGTCAGTCAGCCTTAGAGTCGGAGATGAGATAACTGGTTTCACCAATCCGGCGAAAAACAATTTGCGCGGTGTCTAATACGCAGTCGGAAGGAATGGACGCCTGCTGCCACTGCTGCGTGTGATGTGCCTCACAACCGATACCGCTGCGCCTCACAGACTATAGCCGGTCGGTAAAAGCATAATTTGAAAGTACGATAAGCCGGGTGGAATGCTACTCGGCTCCCGGGTCGCTACTTCCAATTGCAACCGTCAGGAGCACCTCCCCAGGGGTGCTGCCGTTGAGCGAGGAGGCAGCCCGCACATGGTCTGTGGCGCAGTTGTACTTGGTGCGTTTCCCATTCTCCGCGATCGCCGGAACGATTACAGAGATCACTTCGCAACTAGGCGGCGGGAGTCCATCGGTTGTCATGCGGGCACGACTCGGTGCCAAGTCGCTCACCTTTCTTTTGGGACTCTTAGGAATTGCACGGGAGTCCCGCAGGGTCCGGTCCGTAGGGTTCTGCCGTACGAACCTCGACCGTTCATAGTCTAGAAAGGCACCACCATGCTTGCCGCCGTCGTAGGGCTCGAGCACCAAACCCTGGGACTAAGTGTGAATTGGTTCATGGGCTTCGCTCAGCAGGCGTTGTCGAGCTTTGGGTTGGAAGACCTACCTTCCCCCGCGCACGTAGCCTACTGGCTGGTGCAGTGGCGAATCCTGTTCCTGGCCATTCATCTTCTGGGTGTTGCATGTTTTGCCTACATTGTGGCAAAACGCATCGCGCCAATGCTTCGCGCCAACCCTGATGTTCGTTTTGACCGGCCATGGCTCCGGCTGGGAAAAGTCCTGCAATTCTGGCTGGGACAGTGGAAACATCCGCGCTACCGCACCGCAGGAACCATTCACATCCTGGTTTTTGCCGGTTTTGTTCTGTTGGTGATTCGTGCCTTTGCCCTGCTCAGCTTCAGTGTCGCCGACAACTTCGCGATGCCGGGCTTTCCGGGGTGGGCTGGCCAAGCATACGACATCGTCACGGACTACGCCGCAACCGTCGTATTCCTTTGCATGGTGGTCGCCACGATTCGCCGGGTGGTGTTCAAACCCGCGCGGTACGCAGTCCCGGCGAGGTACGGCAAGGGCCACATGGGCGACGCTGTCTTCCTCTTAGCGCTGATCGCGGTGCTGATGGTGGCCGACAGCCTGTTTGCCGCCGCCAGCGCTGCCGGTCTTGCGCAGCAGGGCCAGACTACTGAATTGCTGGCTGCACTGTCGCTGCCTTGGATGTTGAAGAGCGCTCTGATCACGACTTCATTGCCCACGCTCTGGAATGTTCGTCTGGGCGCCTATCTACTCCACGAAGTGACCTTTTACTTCTTGCTGTGCTATCGGCCCTTCGGAATACAGTTCCACGTGGAAACCTCCCTGTTCAGTGTTTATTTCGCGAAGTTGGACCGGGAAATACTAAAGCCGGTGCGGTGGGGCGTGAGCGATGAGCACCTGGATACGCTGAAATCTTTCGGAGTAAAGAAGTTCGAAGATTTCACCTGGAAGCACATGCTCGATTTCTATTCTTGCGCCGACTGCGGACGCTGCTCAGACAACTGCCCGGCCAATGCCGTGGGCAGGCCGTTGTCGCCCAGATTCCTCACCATCAAAGCGCGAGATTACAGTTTCCAGCACTACCCGATCCTCGGCAGCCCGACCAACGGCACGCCCTTGATCGGCGGGATTTATTCCGAGGACGAAATCTGGTCTTGCACCACCTGCGGCGCGTGCGAAGAGGAATGCCCGCTACTGGTCGAGTACATCGACAAGATCGTCGACTTGCGGCGCGGCCTGATCGACGAAGGCAATGTACCTCAAGGCCTGCAAAAGCCGCTGAAGGCGCTGGAGAGCCGAGGCAACCCCTACGGCAAGATGGAAAAGAAAAAGGCCGACTGGGCCAAGGTCAAAGAGTTCCAGCAATCCTGCGACGTCAAGATCCTGGACGGAAACCTGAGTGCAAACACTCTGTATTTTGTTGACAGCATCACTTCCTACGACGACCGGATGCAGGCGATTGCTCGAGCCACCGCGAGGATTCTCGACCACGTCGGCGAGAATTTCGGGATCCTGGGAGCGGCGGAAAAAGATAGCGGCCATGAAGTCCGGCGGTTCGGCGAAGAAATGCTGTTCATGGCCTTGCGCGACCACAATATAGATGCCATCAAAAGCTCCGGAGTTCAGCGGGTTGTAACCGCCGACCCCCACGCCTACAACGCGCTGAAACATGACTATAAGGATGTGCCGCCGGTGGAGCACATCAGCCAAGTTATCGCCCGGGAAGTGAAGGCCGGGAACATCAAGTTCAACCGGGTAGAAAACGAGACCGACGTCTACACCTACCACGATCCCTGCTACCTGGGCCGCCACAACCAGATTTACGACGATCCCCGCGATGTGCTCGACGCGATCCCCGGTTTAAAGAGGGTTGAGATGAAGCGGTCTCGCGATCGCTCGTTCTGTTGTGGCGGCGGTGGACTGATGCTGTTTTATGAACCCAAAGAGGATGAGCGGATGGGAGTCAAGCGAGTGCAGATGGCCGCCGAGGCGGGAGCCAATGTGATGGTGACGGCTTGTCCGTTTTGCCTGGCGAATATGGAAGATGCCATCAAGGTCGCAGGCCTGGAAGGAAAAATGACCGCCATTGACCTGGCGGAACTGGTCGACCAACACATCGTCCGCCAAGAACCCGTCACGGTTTCATCCAAGCAACCGAATAAGGTTGCGCACCGAGAGTGGACACTGGAACCAACAACAATTCGCGGAGGTTGAACGTGGAGATTCTAGTTTGTGCCAGAAGAGTACCCGACACTTCGGAAAACGAGATCGAACTCAATAGCGCGGGAAACGACATCGAGCGCGACGACCTGGTGTATTCGATCAATGAGTGGGACAACTATGCGGTTGAAGAGGCCCTTCAGATTGTCGCCCGAGTCGGTGGAAACGTCACGGTGGTTACGGTGGGCGGCGAAGACGACGAAGAAATCTTGCGCCGGGAAATGGCCATGGGCGCGACCCACGGCGTGCTGATTTCCGACGACGCCTTCAGCGGCTCGGACGGCAGGGGTATCGCAACCATCCTGGCAGCCTTCGTGCGGAAGGGGCACTACGACCTGGTCCTGACCGGAGTCCAAGCCGAAGACGGCGGCGCCCAGGTGGGTGGAATGCTGGCGGCGATGCTCGACTACCCGTTCGCTTCGCTGGTCAACTCCATTGAAGTCCTGGACAGCAAGAAGTTGAAGATCAGCCGGGAAATCGCCGGCGGCAACAAGGAGATCAGTGAAATCGATCTTCCCTGCGTGCTCTCGATTCAGACTGGCATCAACGAGCCGCGTTATGTGGGCATGCGGGGCATCCGGCAAGTGGCCTCGGTCCCCATTCCAACTTTCGCTGCGTCCGACCTGGGGGTTGACCCAGGCTCGGTAGGAACAACTGCCGCGAAAGTAAAGCGGGTGGACTACTTCGTGCCTGCGCTGGGCAAGGGAGCCGAGATGCTGGAAGGCAGCCGGGAAGAGATCATCGAAAAACTAGTCGAGCTCGTAGCAGCCAAAGGAGGGTTGAAATAATGGCTCGCATATTCGCCTACATCGTTCATAAGGCCGGCGTGGCCGACGATTCTGCGGCTGAGTTGTTGACCGCAGCCAGCAAGATTGATTCCGCCGCGTCCCTTACCGCCATCGTCACCGGCTGGGGTGCGGACCTTGATGCCGTTTGCAGCACCCTCCGCGCTTCCTATAGTGAGGTCTGGAAGATCGCCAACGAAGCCTTTGCCTACCCCAACGCCGAACTGGTTCGGAAAGCGCTGGTAAAGGTCCTGCCGCAAGGCAGCATCTTGTTGGTTTCCCATGAGCACTTCGGAATTGATCTGGCCCCGGGCCTTTCCATCAAGCTGAAGTCGGCATTCGTCTCCGACGTGTTGGGCATTGACGGAGTCGAAGGTTCCCACCTCAAAGTAGTCCGCCAGGAATTTGGTGGGCAGGTAAGCGCGCATGTCCGCTGTGACATTTCTTCTGGCGCGGTAATCACCATACGTCCTGGCGCATTCAAGCCACTGGAGATTGCACCTGTCAAAGGATCTGTGGTCGACATGTCGTCCGACGTTGGTGTGCTAGCCGCTGGACGACGCTATCTGGAAACCGTCGTCGCCGAAGCTGGGGATGTAGACATCACCAAGCACAACGTCCTGGTTTCTATCGGCCGCGGCATTCAGGAGAAAGACAACGTCGCCATCGCCGAAGAACTGGCGGAGGCGCTTGGTGCCGCTGTGAGTTGCTCTCGACCGGTGGTCGACGCCAAGTGGCTGGAGAAGTCCCGCCAGGTGGGAACATCGGGAAAAACTGTTAAACCCAAGGTTTATCTGGCATGCGGCATCAGCGGCGCGTTCCAGCACTTAGCCGGAATTAAGGGCAACCCCTTCATCGTCGCCATCAACAAGAATCCCAAAGCCCCGATCTTTCAGGTGGCCGATGTCGGAATTGTCGACGACCTGCTGGAGTTCTTACCGGAATTCACCAACAAAGTCCGCGAAATGCGAACCGTTTCAGCAAAGTGAGGACACCGCCAATGATTGCTCCCAAGACACTCAAGTTAAGTTTGAAGTCGCTCCGGGACTTCGCCAAGAAACGTCTGCCGGACGAAACCCTGATCGAACTGGATGAACGCGACGAATGCCCGCTCGAGATCGTGCGGCACATGTGCAGCCCCGACAAGCTGGGCATTCAGCTGCTGTTCATTCCCGAAGAGTTCGGCGGAATGGGTGGCGGCGCCTTCGACGTCTACTGCATTTGCGAAGAAATGGCGCATATCGACCTCGGCGTGGCCACGGCGGTGCTAGCCACCTTCCTAGGTAGCGACCCAATCACGGTTGGGGCCACGCCGGAACAAAAGAAACTCTGGTTAAGTCGCATCGCGGACGAAGGAGTGTTGTTCGCCTACGGCGCAACCGAGCCGGAAGCGGGCAGCGACCTGGGCGCCCTTCGAACGACGGCGGACCGAGTCATGCAGGACGGAAAAGTCGTCGGCTACAAGATCAATGGCAATAAACAATGGATCAGCAATGGCGGGATCGCTGACCTCTATACGGTTCTGGCTAACACACCCAGCGGCCCCAGTTGGTTCGTAGTGGAGAAGGGCGCAAAGGGTTTCAACCACGACGAACCGGAAGACAAGCATGGCATTCGGCTCAGCAACACCGCGGCGCTTGCGTTTAGTGACGTCTATGTGGACGCTGACCGGCTCATCGGCGGAGTAGAAGGCCAGGGATTGAACCAGGCGCAGGCCGTGTTCGGGTACACCCGCCTGATGGTGGCGGCATTTGGCCTCGGGGCAGGCTGGGCCGCGCTCGACCGCGCAATTCCTTATTCCACCAAGCGTATTCAGGCCGGGGCGCCGCTTTCGGAAAAACAGGGGTACACGCACAAGCTCATCGTCCCGCACGTCGCCCACCTGGAAGCCGCCCGCGCCTACATTGAAGAGACGGCTGAGCGTATCGATGGTGGAGCTGAAGGGAGCCTGAACACCGAAGGCGCCATCGCCAAGTACATGGCGACTGAGGCGGGCAATGCCGCTGCTGAGGCCAGCATCCAGGCGCTTGGTGGCTATGGTTACACCCACGAGTACATGGTGGAGAAGATCAGCCGAGATGTTCGCATCACCACCATTTACGAAGGCACCTCCGAAATTATGGAGATGACCATCAGCCGCGACCGCTGGCAGTTCCACCTGAAAACCCGCGGGCAGCATTATCACGAGGAAGCGCGCAAGTTCGAGGCGCTGCACGCGCAGCATCCGGACGTGGGCGCGAACATGGCCGCACTGAGCTTGCACGCCCTGGCCGAAGTAATGGAGAAGGCGCGGCTTGCGCACCTGACCCGCCACCAGCACATTCTCCTGCGCTTGGGCGAGTTGATCGCGTACGCGGAGTGCGCCGGCAGTTTGTCGCGCCGTGCTGGGCTGATGGCGGAAGGCAAGCTCAACCCAAAAGCCAGCACGCGTTTCGACGCGACGGCACTGGCCGCATTGGGCCGAATCTTCGCCCGCGAGGCGGCGCTCAAGGTAGCCGAAGAAGGTCTGCGCTGGGTCGCTGGGGCCAGTGCCGTAAGCGATGCGGAGATGGCGGCGTTTGAAACTAGTTTGGGGCTGCCTGCCATCCACCGCGCCCAGGCCGGTCTGATTTCCGACATGGATTACGTAGCCGACGTACTTTACAACCGCGTGGCGAAGCAATTGAAGTCAGTCGCCTGACCTTAACCGATATTGGCCGGCGTCTGGCTCTCTCCCAGGAGCCAGGTGCCCTTCTCAGAAAAGGCAGGAGCGTCATCATGGAAAACACAGCTCATCGAGCAATTGCGATCGTGGGGGCCGGAGCTGTGCTGCCCGACGCCCCGAACGTAGCCGCCTTCTGGGAAAACCTGAAGAACGGCCGTTACAGCATCAGCGAGGTCTCGCCGGACCGCTGGGACCCCGCGTATTACTACGATCCCGATCACAGCGCGCCGGACAAGACCTACTCCAAGATTGGCGGCTGGGTGCGCGAGCACGTGTGGGACCCCATGGCATGGCACTTGCCGATCCCGCCGCGCGTGGTCGAGGGCATGGACGGCTCACAAAAATGGGGCATCGCGTGTACCCGCGAAGCCTTGCAGGACTACGGCTATCCGCAGCGGCCGCTGAACACCGATCGCACGGCAGTGATCCTGGGCAATGCCATGGGTGGAGAAAAACATTACTTCACCATATTGCGACTGTACTTTCCCGAATACGCCCATGAACTGGAGGAGAGTGCCAGTTTCATTGCGCTGCCAGCGGCGGTGCGCCGCGAGATCACCCGCGAATTGCATGATCGGATGGGCATGCGTCTTCCCCAAGTCACCGAAGACACCATGCCCGGCGAATTGGCCAACTGCATTGCCGGCCGCATCGCCAACGTTTTCAATTTTCACGGCCCCAATTACGTGGTCGACGCCGCCTGCGCGTCGGCGATGGCCGCCATGAGCTCAGCGATCGAAGGGTTAGTGGCCCACGAGTTTGACGTGGCCATCAGCGGCGGCATTGACCGCAACATGGGCGCGTCTACCTTCATCAAGTTCAGCAAGATCGGTGCGCTCTCGGCAACCGGCACTCGTCCTTATGCCGAAGGAGCCGACGGCTTCGTCATGGGTGAAGGCGCTGCGATCTTTGTGCTTAAGCGTCTGGCCGACGCCGAGCACGACGGTGACAAGATTTACGCCGTCCTGCGAGGCATGGGCGGGTCGAGCGACGGCAAAGGAAAAGGCATCACCGCACCCAACCCCGTCGGTCCGAAATTGGCCATCGAGCGCGCCTGGGAGAATGCCGGCCTGTCGCCTGCTACTGTCACCATGATTGAAGGCCACGGCACATCAACCCGCGTGGGTGACGTCGTGGAAGTGCAAAGCATGACGGATGTGCTCAGCAGCTTCCATCTGCCTGGCGGTTCGGTGGCACTGGGTTCGGTCAAGTCGAATATCGGACATCTCAAAGGGGCCGCTGGCGCTGCCGGATTGCTGAAGACCGCACTAGCACTGCGCGACAAGGTGCTGCCACCCAGCGTCCATTGCGAGCATCCCAACCCCGATATCGACTTTGCCCACTCCCCGCTCTACGTCAACACCGAACTGAAGCCCTGGATCGTCCCAGCGGATGGCGTGCGGCGCGCCGGCGCCAGCGCGTTCGGCTTTGGCGGCACCAACTTCCACGCCGTACTCGAGGAATACATTCCGCACAAGCTGAACGGAAACGGCAAACGGTCGATCGCGGTCGGCGAAATACCGCCCGCAGTGGTACACGAGGGAAGCATGAATGCCATGGAAAGTTCTCACACTGCGCCTGCAGGTTATTCCGGCAAGGCGCCGTTGCGCGGCGCGCTGGTAATCGGCAGCAACTCCGGGGCCGCTCTGGCTGAGCGTCTAAGCTCGGTGCACGAGGCTGCCGAGAAGGGCCTTGCACCCGCACCAACTGCACCAACTGAGGCGGATCTGCGCGCCCCCGAGCGCCTGGTGATCGACTATGCCGACGCCGCGGACCTGGCGGACAAGTCCGCCAAAGCGCTCAAAGCCCTGGCGGCAGACCAAGCGCCAATCTGGAAGGCTCTACGCGCGCAAGGCATCTTCCGCGGTCACGGTCTGGCGCCCAAGGTGGCATTCCTTTATACCGGCCAAGGTTCGCAGTACGTGAACATGCTCGAGCCCCTTCGCGCCATTGAGCCGATTGTAGCTACGACTTTTGCCGAAGCGGATCGAATTATGACACCTCTGCTTCGCAAACCGCTCACCGACTTTATTTTTGTTGACCAGGCCGACCCCGACGCGGTGGCTAAGGCCGAAGAAGATCTGCGCCAGACCGAAATTACTCAACCAGCCGTCCTAGCTACCGACGAGTCGCTCACCCGCCTCCTCGCCGCTTACGGCGTCGTGCCCGACATGACAATGGGGCACAGCCTGGGCGAATACGGAGCCCTCGTCGCTGCCGGCGCTCTTCCCTTCCATGACGCGTTGGAGGCGGTCAGCGCCCGCGGTCGCGGCATGACCGCCGTGGCCATGAAAGACAACGGCAAGATGGCGGCCGTGTTTGCACCGCTGCAAGAAATCGAGCGAATCCTGAAGACCATCGACGGTTACGTCGTGATCGCAAACGTCAACAGCAACGGCCAGGGAGTTATCGGCGGCGCCAGCCAGGCGGTCGAACAAGCCATGGAAAGCTTCCAAAAGGCCGGCTATGACCCGGTGGCAATCCCGGTCAGTCACGCCTTCCATACCTCTATCGTCGCGGGCGCCAGCAAGCCGCTGCGCAAGGAACTGGAGCGCCTGCATCTGCAATCGCCTCGCTTGCCGATCGTAGCCAATGTGAATGGTGAGTTTTATCCCATGGGGCCGGATGTCGTGCCCCAGATGTTGGACATCCTCACCCAGCAGGTCGCATCTCCTGTGCAATTCGTCAAGGGTCTGCGAACGCTGTATGAGGCGGGCGCACGCGTCTTTGTTGAAGTCGGTCCGAAGAAGGCGCTGCAGGGATTTGCTGAAGATGTGCTCAGCGAACACGGTGATGTGGTTTCGCTCTTCACGAATCACCCCAAGGTCGGCGACATCCCCGCATTCAACCAGGCGCTGTGCGCGCTTTATGCCGCGGGTTTGGGCCGCGGCGTCGCCGAGGTCCCGGCCAAACCGGTGACTTCTGTGTCCGCAGTTCCCTTGTCGGCCGAAACTTTCAAACCAATTACGGTCGTGGCCGCTGCGGCAGCCGAGCCCCGCACGCCCGCCGCAGCCCTCACTGGCGATCGCTACGCCGAGCTCGGCCGCATGTTCGCCGATGTCCTCGAACGCGGCTGGCAGATCTACCACGGCAAGAACGACGGGACAAATAAGCTGCCAGTGGTGATTACCGGTGCGGCTTTGGGTCTGCCGGGAACTGAACGCATCTTCGATGATGACAACGTAAGCCGTATCCTGCGGGGCGAGCAGTTCATCGATGCGATTCCAACACGATTCCGCAGCGCGATGCTCGACAAACACATCACCCGCCTGGTCAAGAGCGACAACGGAGGGCCCACATTTGAGTCCCTCAGCAGCCTGGCGGACGTCATCAAACTGGCGGGGCGTGGAGGTATCTTCGATCTGGAAAGTGAGTTCGGAGTTCCCGCGGATCGCCTGGCCGCTCTCGACCGCGTTACTCAACTGGCGATCGCGGCGGGTATCGACGCCTTACGCGATGCCGGCGTCCCGCTGGTGATGCGCTACAAGACTACGAGCAAAGGTACACAGCTGCCGGATCGCTGGGGATTGCCCGACGCCATGCGCGACGACACCGGAGTGATTTTTGCCTCGGCCTTCCCCGGTCTCGACTCGTTCGCGGATGAGATGGGGCGCTACTACGCCGACCACGCCCGCCGCGAGCAGTTGGCCACGCTGGAAAGCGTGCGTGCCCGGGTGGTGGAGAGCAATGGACATTCCACCCTGGTGCAGGAGATCGACCGCCGCATCAACGAGGTGCGCCTCGCCATCGAGAAGGAACCGTACGTCTTCGAGCGGCGCTTCCTGCTCAGAACCTTGGCGATGGGACATTCTCAGTTTGCCGAATTTATTGGCGCCCGTGGCCCCAATTCGCAAATCAACTCCGCTTGCGCCACTACCACCCAGGCCATCGCGCTGGCGGAAGACTGGATCCACGCCGGGCGGTGCAGGCGAGTGATCGTGATCTCCGCCGACGACGTGACCTCGGACCATCTGCTGGAATGGATGGGCGCCGGTTTCCTGGCCAGCGGAGCAGCCGCTACCGACGAAGTAGTCGAAGAGGCTGCCATCCCCTTCGATCGCCGACGGCACGGTTTGATCATTGGCATGGGTGCCGCGGCGTTGGTGGTGGAGAGCGCGGAGGCGGCGCGCGAACGCGGAATCCAGCCGATCTGCGAGGTGTTGAGTTCGGTGACCGCGAATAGCGCTTTTCACGGCACGCGTCTCGATGTCCAGCACATCGGCCAGGTGATGGAGAACCTGATCGCCCAAGCGGAGGCGCGCAACGGGATTTCACGCCGGCAGATCGCACCGCAGACAGTTTTCGTTTCCCACGAAACCTACACTCCCGCCCGCGGTGGCAGTGCTTCCGCCGAGATCCACGCGCTGCGCCGTGTCTTCGGCGACGTCGCCGACCGCATCGTGATCGCCAACACCAAGGGCTTCACTGGTCACGCCATGGCGACCGGGATCGAAGATGTCGTGGCGGTAAAGGCGCTGGAAACTGGATGTGTGCCGCCAGTAGCCAACTTCAAGGAAATCGATCCCGAGTTGGGCCCTTTGAACTTATCGAAGGGGGGCGCCTATCCCGTCGAGTACGCATTGCACCTGGGTGCCGGGTTCGGTTCCCAGATCAGCATGACGCTGTTGCGTTGGGTCAAAACGAAAGATGGAGTCCGTCGCAGCCCCAACGCCCTGGGCTATTCCTATCGCATTGCCGATACGAACGCCTGGAACGCCTGGCTAGAGCGAATGGCCGGTCACCCGGTCGCCGATCTGGAAGTCGTCCACCGCACCCTGCGAGTGAAAGATCAAGTGGCGGCGGCGCGAGCCGCCCAGGTTGCGCAGGATGTGCGTCCGGCACCAGCACGGGTTTCAACGCCGGCACCCTCACCGGTGGTCGAGGTGAGGACCGCAGCGCCAGCGCCCGTTGTGCCGGCGGCTCCGGCGGCCACGACCGTTATGGAGACAAAACCTGCGCGGCCAGCGCCCCCAGCCGCGGAATTGAGCGTGAGGGTTGCAGTCGTAGAGCCCGCAGCCACCGCGCCACCAAAGGCGGCTACGGGTGGCGATCCAGTGAAAGAACGGATACTTGCCCTGGTGGCGGAGAAAACCGGTTACCCGGTCGACATGCTCGATCTGGATTTGGATCTCGAAGCAGATCTAGGTGTAGACACGGTCAAGCAGGCCGAGGTGTTCGCTACCATCCGCGAGGCGTATGGCATCACGCGCGACGACAAGATCAAGTTACGTGACTATCCCACGCTGGCGCACGTTATCCGGTTCGTACATGAAAAGCGTCCCGACCTGGCTGTTGCGACTTCAGCCCCGGCGGTAGCAGAGACCAAGCCACAGATTAAACTCATGCCACCTCTTGCCGTGGCAATGGCGAAAGACGCTGGTGATGCTGTAAAGGAACGCATCCTGACCCTGATGGTGGAGAAGACCGGCTATCCCAGGGACATGCTGGACCTGGATCTCGACCTGGAAGCTGACCTCGGGGTCGACACGGTGAAGCAGGCGGAAATGTTTGCGGCTATCCGCGAGATCTATAACATTCCACGCGACGAGAACCGCAAGTTGCGTGACTATCCCACGTTGGCGCACGTCATTCGCTTCGTGTATGAGAAGCGCCCCGACCTAGCGATTGCGACTTCGGTCCCGGTGGTAGTAGAGGCGAAGCCAGAAATCAAACTGACCACCCCGCTTCCTGCCGTGACTCCTGCTGCCAAAGGCGCCGGCGACGCTGTGAAAGAACGCATCCTGGCCTTGATGGTGGAGAAGACCGGCTATCCCAAAGATATGCTGGATCTGGATCTCGATCTGGAAGCCGACCTCGGCGTTGACACCGTCAAGCAGGCCGAGATGTTTGCGGCCATTCGTGAGATCTACAACATTCCGCGTGACGAGAACCGCAAGTTGCGCGATTACCCAACATTGGCACACGTCATTCGATTCGTGTATGAGAAGCGTCCTGATTTGGCGGGCGCGGCCCCAGCGCCGCCGAAGAGCAGCGAAATACTCGCAACTACTCCAGTCCCCGCTCCTGCAACTGTGCCCGTCTCCGGAGCCGTGCCCGCGGTGGCCCAAGTGATTACGGACGACAGTATTAAGGAGAAGGTGCTGGAGATCGTGGCCGAAAAGACGGGCTATCCCAAAGACATGCTGGACCTGGATCTCGACCTGGAAGCCGACCTGGGCATCGACACCGTCAAACAGGCAGAAATGTTCGCGGCGGTGCGAGCCGCGTACAACATTCCGCGCGACGAAAACATGAAGCTGCGCGACTTCCCGACCCTGGCATCGGTGATCAAGTTCGCACGCGACCGGCGGCCAGGTTCAATTGCGCTAGCTATTCCCACACCCACAGCGGCGCAGGAGACACAATCTGCGACCACGGAAAGGCCAGCGGCCCAACCATCGGTCGCGGTACCGATTGCGCGCCCGCGTCCCGTCCTTGCGAGTTTTGATGCGGCGAACCGTATTCCGCGCCGTGTGCCGGTACCGACCTTGCGTCCCGCCCTCAGTATCTGCAAGCCAACCGGAGTGACTCTGAGCGCCGGCCGCCGCGTAGTCGTCGTTCCTGACCTAGGGGGAGTCGCCGATACATTGGCAGAGCTTCTGGAGGCGATGGGCCTGGAAGTTCTCGTCGTTGAAAACATCTCCGACAGGCACAAGCTCGCCCAACAACTCAAGACCTGGATGGCAGCAGGCCCGATACACGGCATCTACTGGCTGCCTGCGCTTGATCAGGAAGGAAGCCTGCGCGACATGGACCTGTCAACTTGGCATGAGGCTCTGGGAGTCCGTGTTAAGTCGCTTTACACGACCATGCAAATCCTGTACGAGCAGATCGCCGCGCCGGGCACATTTCTTGTGTCGGCAACACGGCTAGGTGGGCAACACGGCTACGACCAAGCCGGGGCAGTCGCTCCGTTGGGTGGTGCGGTCGTGGGCTTCACCAAGGCATACAAGCGGGAGAGGATGGAAGCCGTCGTCAAGGTGGTTGATTTCGAGGTGGAGCAAAAGCCTGGCCATCTTGCCGAGATACTCATCCAGGAAACCCTGCGCGACACCGGTGCGATTGAGGTCGGCTACAAGGCAGGGCTGCGCTGGACGATCGGCCTCGAAGAACAGCCTGCGGCCGACGGCCATCCCGGCCTCGAACTGGACCAGAACACTGTCTTTCTGATCACTGGTGCGGCGGGAAGCATCGTCTCCGCCATCACCGCCGACCTGGCAGCCGCCTCCGGAGGCACCTTCTACCTTCTTGACTTGGTGCCCGAGCCGGACCCGAATAATCCCGACCTCAATCGCTTCGTCGACGACAAAGACGGCCTCAAGCGTGACCTGTTTGCGCGCATTCAGGCGCGCGGCGAGCGAGCCACTCCAGCACTGGTGGAAAAGGAACTGGCGGCCCTGGAGCGGGCGCATGCCGCTAAGACCGCGATCCAGGCCGTGCAGACAGCCAGCGGCACGGCGCATTACTGCAGCGTTAACCTCACCGATGCCGACGGTGTGGCCAAAGTAATCAACCAGGTGCGCGAGCGCAGCGGGCGCATCGACGTGCTGCTGCACGCGGCCGGCATGGAGCGCAGTCACTTCCTGCCGGACAAGGACCCGCGCGAATTCGATCTGGTCTTCGACGTCAAGAGCGACGGCTGGTTCAACCTTCTGCATGCCATCGGCGACATGCCTCTCGGAGCGACCGTGGCATTCAGTTCCATCGCCGGCCGCTTCGGCAATGGAGGACAAGCGGACTACAGCTCCGCCAACGACCTGTTGTGCAAGATCACTTCCAGCTTCCGCACCACCCGGCCGGCTACCCGCGGCATCGCCATCGACTGGACAGCGTGGGGTGGCATTGGGATGGCCACGCGCGGTTCCATCCCCAAAATGATGGAACTGGCTGGCATAGACATGCTGCCGCCCGAAGCGGGCGTTCCCTTAATCCGCCGGGAACTCACCACCGGCGCGACCCGGGGCGAGATTGTCATCGGCCTGCGCCTTGGCGCCCTATTGAACGAGTGGGACACCACCGGCGGGCTGGATACCTCCGCGACTTCCGGCGCAACGCTGCTAACGGCGAGAGGACCGATGCTCGGTAAGCTGACCGGCATGCGCCTTGACCGGGGCCTCACCATCGAGGCCACGCTTGACCCCGCCGTTCAACCATTTCTGCACGATCATCAAATCGATGGCACCCCGGTGCTGCCCGGTGTGATGGGCATCGAGGCTTTTGCAGAAGCCGCTCAATGCATTATTCCCGGCTGGCATGTCGAGTCGATCAACGACGTAAACTTCCTGGCGCCGTTCAAGTTCTACCGGAGCGAGCCACGCGCGGTGACGGTTGAAGTGGTGTTTCGTCCGCAAGGGGATGCGCTGGTAGCGGATTGCCGCTTGACCGGCCACCGTTCACTGCCGAATCAAGCGGAGCCGCAAATCACCACGCACTTCACAGCCCGCGTGCGACTCACTCAACAGCCGCCCAAAGCGGTGGCTGCGGCGGTACTGGGCACGCCGGCGGGAACCATCATCGAAGCTGCCGACATCTATCGCCTCTACTTCCACGGACCCGCATACCAGGTGGTGGAGCGGGCGTGGTGGGACGGAAACCGGGTGGTCGGCCTGTTCGCCAAAGGCCTGCCCGCAAATCATCACCCATCTGAGCAGCCGACACTTTTGGCGCCGCGTCTGGTCGAGCTTTGCTTTCAAACCGCCGGTCTCTGGGAGATGGGTGTGCAAGGCCGGATGGGCCTGCCGCTGCACGTTGATCAAGTCCGCTTGTTCCGCGCACCGGATCTGGCTGAAGGCCGGTTATATGCTGTGGTTATTCCGTATCCTGATCACGGAACCTTCGATGCGGAGGTTGTCGATTCGAAGGGAAACCACTACTTACATCTCAGCGGCTACCACACCGTAGCTCTGCTCAACGGCGTAGATGCCGAACCCTTGAAGGCACTGCAAGAAGCCATGTCACTACTAGCCGTCACGGCGTGATGCAGCGTGATCACCCGTGACGCTCGGTTGCTCGGGGGGCTTATGCAGCACGAATTTCAGCGTGTGGCCATCGTCAATCGCGGTGAAGCTGCCATGCGTTTCATCCACGCAGCACGCGAGTTCAATCAGGAACACGGGTTATCGTTGCGCACCATCGCGCTCTACACCGAGCCCGACCGCCATGCCATGTTTGTCCGTGAGGCAGACGAAGCGGTATCTCTGGGCGCCGCCCTGCTCAACGATCCAGAAAGCCACCAAACCAAGAGCAGTTACGTCGATTATGGCCGGCTCGAACGGGCGTTGGTGATAGCGCGTGCGGACGCGGTCTGGGTGGGATGGGGCTTTGTCGCCGAGCACGCGGAATTCGCGGACCTTTGCCGCGAGATCGGCATCGTGTTCATCGGTCCCGATGCCGATGTGATGCGGCGACTGGGCGACAAGATCAGTTCCAAACTCCTGGCGGAACAGGCCCAGATACCAGTCGTACCCTGGAGCGGCGGGCCAGTGGAAACCCTGGCGGACGCGGAGCACCATGCCGAGCGCCTGGGCTATCCGCTCCTGGTCAAGGCTACGGCTGGAGGCGGCGGTCACGGGATTCGCTTCGTGCGCTCCGCCAACCAGCTCGCGGAAGCCTTCGAGAGAGCCCGCGCCGAAGCTTTCAAGGCCTTCGGGAACCCTACCGTTTTCATGGAGCAACTGCTGCGTGACGCGCGCCACGTCGAAGTCCAGATCATCGCTGACCAATACGGCACCACGTGGGCCGCGGGCGTACGCGACTGCACAATCCAGCGACGCCACCAGAAAATTCTTGAAGAAGCGCCCTCGCCGGCACTCTCTCTTGAGCAGGATCGGGCTTTGCGGGAAGCCGCGGTGCGCTTGAGCCAAGCTGCGGGCTATCACAATGCCGGCACCGTAGAGTTCTTGTACCAGCCGGAAACCCAGCGCTTAGCGTTCATGGAGATGAATACCCGGCTGCAAGTCGAACATCCGGTGACCGAATGCACCACCGGGTTCGATCTAGTCAAGCTTCAGATTCACGTGGCGCGCGGCGGCCGCCTTGAAGGGGCACCACCACACACCACCGGTCACGCCATCGAGGTGCGTCTGAATGCCGAGGATCCGGACAACGGCTTCGCTCCCGCCCCCGGCACCATTGAGCGTCTTCGCATTGTGACCGGGCCTGGAGTGCGCATTGACACCGGCGTAGCCGAAGGCGATGTCGTACCGGCGGAGTTTGACTCCATGATCGCCAAGATCATCGCCTGGGGTCAGACCCGAAACGAAGCGCTCTCCCGGCTCCAGCGGGCGCTGCGCGAGAGCGTGGTCGTCATCAAGGGTGGAGCCAGCAACAAGTCCTTTCTTCTGGAACTGTTGAACCGCCCCGAGATGCAGCAGGGGACAGTCGATGTGGGGTGGCTGGATCGTTTGGCAGCGAGCGGCGAGCACATCTCGCACCGCTATGCGGATGTTGCCCTGGTGGCAGCAGCAATCGAGGCCTACGACGCCGAGCTGGCGGTGGAGCAGACGCAGTTCTACGCGTCGGCCGCACGCGGGCGCCCGCGCGTCCGGGGCGAAGTAGGCCGGACCGTGGAACTGCGCTATCGCGGGCACGCCTACTCGCTTAGAACTTATCGCCTTGGCCCCCGGCACTATCGCGTGCAGGCAGAGGGATCGCGTATCGATGCCCACATCGACCGCCTGGGCCAGTTTGAGTATTGGCTCACCGGATTTGGTCAGCGCTTCCACGTCGTCGCCGTGGTCCAAGGACTGAATTACCGAATCGAAGTGGATGGCGTCTCGCATGGGATCGATCGCGATGACGGTGGGGTGGTGCACGCGCCTTCGCCATCCGTAGTCGTTTCCGTCACCGTGAAGCCGGGCGATACGGTTGCGGCTGGGGACCGCCTGGCGGTTCTGGAAGCCATGAAGATGGAGATGGAAGTGGTCGCGCCATTTGCCGGAAAAGTCCGGTCGGTGATGATCATCCCTAATGTGCAGGTAGACACCGGCGCTCCACTGGTGCAGATCGATCCGGCCGCGGAAGATTCGGTGGTGGCCGCGGAGAGGGTGGTCTTTGGCGCTTCTCTGGTTTCTAACCAGGACGGCGCGTCCCCGCATTCTCGCTGCCGCCAGAGCCTCGAAGAGCTACACCAACTCATGCTGGGCTTTGATGTAGACCCCGCCAGCACCGCGCGACGATTCAACGAATGGAGCCAGCAGTGCCCCGCCGACAGTGATGACCTAAGAAAAGGCGAAGACCAGATCCTGAACATCTTTGTGGATATCTGCTCTCTGTTTCACCGCCAGCCTGAAGTGGACGATCCGAACAGCGCGGAAGCGCCCAGCGCCGAGGCCTACCTCTTCTCTTACTTGTCGTACTTGCGTACGTTGGAGACGCGCGGCGAGGAACTGCCGCCAACTATGGTCGACGCGCTCGGGCGCGCGCTGGCTCATTACGGCGTACGGACCCTGGATCGCACCCCTGAACTTGAAGAGAGTTTGCTGTGGATCTACAAATCACACCACCGAGTGGAGCAGCAAGTAGCCCCGATTCTGGGAGTGCTCGAACGGCGCTTGCGGCGGGTTGAAGCCCTGGCGCCCCAAGCCGAGGAGTCGTTCCGCAAGCTTCTGGACCGGATGATCTCCATGACTCGCGGGCTGTTTCCCGCGGTCAGCGACCTGGCCCGGGAGGTGCGATATCGCTACTTCGACCAACCGCTGTTTGAGCGGGCGCGCAAACAGGTCTACGCACAAGTGGAAGACGATTTGGCCTATCTGGCCGCCAATCCCGAGGCCCCGGACTGCCGCGAGCGAGTACGGGCTCTGGTCGAATGCCCGCAGCCGCTGGTGAGCCTGTTCGCCGGCCGTTTCGAAGCCGCGGGTCCCGCTTTGCAGCAATTGATGTTGGAGGTGCTTACCTGGCGATACTATCGGATTCGAACCCTGGTGAGTTTCCGTACCTTGACGCTGGCCGGGCATTGCTATGCCTCGGCCGAATACGACCATGAGGGCAAGCGCATCCACGTGTTCACTACCCACGCTGAATACCCGCAACTGGTGGAGGCCGCGCGCGCGATATTTCCTTTGATCGCAGAAGTACCGGCGGATCATGACATCGTCATCGATCTTTACCTTGGGCATGCCCGCTCTCTGGGCGATCCGGAGGCTACGCAGCGGGAGGTTCAATCCATGCTCGATCAGGCCGCCTTCCCTCGCCCGATTCGGCGCATCGTGGTTGCCGTCGCCAGCCCTGGTCACGGCCAAGGCACAGGCGGCATGCAGCATTTCACCTATCGCCCCAGTGGGACCACGTATGAAGAAGAGAAGCTCTACCGTGGACTGCACCCGATGATAGGGAAACGGTTGCACCTGTGGAGGCTCAACCAGTTCAAGATAGAGCGTCTGCCCTCGGTCGAAGACGTCTACCTGCTCCGTGGCGTCGCTCACGACAACCCGAAGGATGAGCGTCTGTTCGCTTGTGCGGAAGTGCGCGATTTGACACCGGTGCGGGATGAGGCGGGCCGCATCGTGCAACTGCCGCACCTGGAGCGCATGTTGATGGAAGCGCTGGCCAGCATTCGGCTGTTTCAATCACGGCGAAGGCCCCAGGAGCGCCTCCACTGGAACCGGGTCCTGCTGTACGTGTGGCCCCCACTCAATCTCAAGCCGGATGAATTGCACGATATCGTGCACAAATTGGCCCCGGCCACCGAAGGACTGGGGTTGGAACAAGTGGCGGTGCGGGCCCGCATTCCCAGTCCGGAAACCGGCGAGTTGCGCGATATGGTGGTGCGCATCTCCAGTCCGGGCGGCACTGGCCTGCTCATGACGTTCCGTCCCGCCAGCAAGCTACAACCACTCAAACCGCTGGCCGAATATGACCAGAAAGTCGTCCGCATGCGCCAGCGTGGACTCATCTACCCTTACGAAATCATCAAGATGCTCACCCCGGCCCTGGACGACACGCGGGCCGAATTTCCCCCGGGCGATTTCGTTGAGCACGACCTTGACCCCGAGGGCCACCTGGTTCCCGTCGACCGTCCCTATGGACAAAACAAAGCCAACATCATCGTCGGCGTCATTCGCAACTTCACCACCAAGTATCCCGAGGGCATGATGCGGGTCATGCTGCTCGGCGACCCAAGTAAGGACCTGGGCGCCCTCGCCGAACCCGAATGCCAGCGCATCATCGCAGCCCTGGACCTGGCGGAAGAGATGGGTGTGCCGCTGGAATGGTTCCCCATCTCCGCTGGGGCGAAAATCTCCATGGAAAGTGGCGTGGAGAACATGGATTGGATTGCCCGCGTTCTGCGTCGTTTGATCGAGTTCACCCAGGCGGGCTGCGAAGTGAACCTGTTAGTGAACGGGATCAACGTCGGGGCGCAGCCCTACTGGAACGCCGAGGCCACCATGCTCATGCACACCCGCGGCATACTGGTGATGACGCCCAAAGCCGCGATGGTGCTGACCGGCAAGCGCGCCCTGGAATACTCGGGCAGCATCTCGGCCGAGGACAACCAGGGCATCGGCGGATACGATCGCATCATGGGTCTCAACGGCCAGGCGCAATACTGGGCCCGAGACATTGATGAAGCCTGCCACATTCTCATGCGCCACTATGAGCACACCTACCTGGCCCCGGGCGAGCGCTTTCCTCGGCGGGCAGCGACTATCGATCCCCTCGACCGTGACGTCCAAGTCCATCCCCACGGAAATGGGCAGGACAACGGATTTACGCGAGTGGGTGAGATCTTCTCAGACCAGACCAACCCCGCGCGGAAGAAATCCTTCGACATTCGCAAAGTGATGATGGCGGTGGTCGACCAGGACCATGCTCCGCTGGAGCGCTGGCCCGGCATGCGAGCCGCGGAAATCGCTGTGATCTGGGACGCCCATTTGGGAGGCTATCCCGTTTGCCTCATCGGCATCGAATCCCGGCCGGTGCCGCGGCTAGGATTCGTACCCGCCGACGGGCCGGACCAATGGACTGCGGGTACGCTTTTCCCGCTTTCGTCCAAGAAAGTAGCTCGCGCCATCAACGCGGCCAGCCACAACCGGCCGGTCGTAATCCTGGCCAACCTGTCGGGCTTTGATGGCTCGCCGGAATCCATGCGCAAGCTCCAACTGGAATACGGCGCCGAGATCGGGCGGGCGGTGGTGAACTTCAAAGGCCCCATGATCTTTTGCGTTATCTCCCGCTACCACGGCGGCGCTTATGTGGTCTTCTCACGGGCGCTGAACCAGCAACTGGAAGTGGTTGCTTTGGAAGGCACCTACGCCTCGGTCATTGGCGGCGCGCCGGCAGCCGCCGTTGTTTTCGCCAGTGAGGTCGATGCCAGGGCCCGCAAGGACCCACGCCTTCAAGCCTTGAGCCAAGCCATGGCTCAGGCCGACAATGTGGAGAAAGGCCGCTTGCGCGCCCTGTGGGACGAACTCTTCAAAATCGTCCACTCCGAGAAACTGGGCGAACTGGCGGACGAGTTTGACCGCATACATAGCGTACATCGCGCCCTCAAAGTGGGCGCGCTAGACCAGATCATTCCGCCCTCGAACCTTCGTCCTTACCTCATCCATGCGGTCGAACGCGGCATTGAGAGAGACGAGAAATTGGAGTCCGAGAAACTGGAAACCCAGAATGCCAGAGACAATATCTACGCGATCGGAGAGGTTCAGGACACCGCCAAAGCTTCATGACGTGTACTGGCTGCAACAATCCGAAGCGGATGTGCCGGTGGAAAATGATTGGCTCGGCGCGAGCGAAGCCGATCGCCTGAACAGCATGCGCTTTGCCAAGCGCCGCGCTGACTGGCGGCTGGGTCGCTGGACAGCGAAACTTGCCGTGGCTGCATGCTTGAATGAATTCTGTCGTCCCCAAGCTCTTGCTGGCATAGAAATACGCCCAGCGACGTGCGGCGCGCCCGAGGTCTTCATCGCCAACCAACCTGCGGCCGTTACTATTTCACTCAGTCACTGCACCGGGGTCGCTGTGTGCGCCGTCGCCCGGTCCACGGTGGCATTGGGTTGCGACCTGGAAGTGATCGAGCCGCGAAGCGACGCGTTTGTCGCTGATTACTTCACACCTGAAGAACAGGCTCTGGTTGCACAAGCGTCCGCGACCGAAAGGCCGCGGCTCTTGACTCTGCTCTGGACCGGGAAGGAAAGCGCACTCAAGGCGCTACGAGCAGGGCTTCGGCTCGACACTCGCTGTGTGAGGGTCAGCCCCTGGGATTCGTTACCGGGGGAAGGCGAAAGCGGAGACGAATGTCTTGAAGATTCCGCTTTCACCTTTCCGCTGTCATACGGCCTGAATACCTGGTGCCCTCTGCAGGTTCGCTATACCGCCGGCCAGATCTTCTCCGGCTGGTGGCAACAGACCGGGAGCCTCCTGCGGACTATCGTCGCCGCTCCGCCTCCGGCTCCGCCGATCCTGCTAACACTTACAGGTATCTAGTCTCCAGAAGGTAATAGCTCCTCTGGAGGCATCGCAATCTCCGTCAGTGGTACCTGCGGGCAATCGCCGAGGATCGGCATGCAAGCCGCATCCGGACCGCTTTCCGGGCGTATTTGGGGCTTCATCTGCGCGAACTGCTCGGCCTCGGTGGATCCCGCGAGCGCCGTGGTGGATGAAGTCCCGCCCGCGATCACCTGCGTGACCGTGTCGAAGTACCCCGTTCCCACGAAGCGCTGGTGCTTGACCGCCTCGTATCCGTGAGTAAACTCGCGGCTGAACTCCTTCTCTTGCAGCCGGGAATAGGCCGTCATGCCCGAGACTTTGTACCCGCGCGCCAGTTCGAACATGGCCAGGTTCAAGGCGTGGAAGCCCGCCAGGGTGATGAACTGGAACTTGTACCCCATGGCCGCCAGTTCGGTCTGGAAACGAGCGATGGTCGCATCGTCCAGCTTCTGCTTCCAATTGAACGACGGCGAGCAGTTGTACGCGAGCAGCTTGCCGGGATACTTGGCGTGCACGGCTGCGGCAAATTTCCGCGCTTCGTCCAAATCGGGATGCGAAGTCTCGCACCACAGCAAGTCAGCATACGGTGCGTAGGAAATGGCGCGCGCAATGGCCGAATCCAACCCACCGCGAATGCCGAAGAAGCCTTCGACCGTCCGCTCGCCGGTAAGGAACTCGCGGTCGCGGGGATCAATATCGCTGGTCAGCAAGTGGGCGCTGTCGGCGTCGGTCCGGGCCATGATGAGTGTAGGCACGCCCATTACGTCGGCAGCCAAGCGTGCCGACACCAGTTTCTGGATGGCTTCCATGGTCGGCACCAGGACTTTGCCGCCCAAGTGACCGCATTTCTTCGCTGACGAAAGCTGGTCTTCAAAGTGGACACAAGCCGCACCGGCCTCGATCATCGCTTTCATCAATTCGAAGGCATTCAGATTGCCACCGAAGCCGGCTTCCGCGTCAGCAACCATGGGCGCAAACCAGTGGATTCCGTTCTTGCCTTCCGCATGATGGACCTGGTCGGCCCGGGTCAGCGCCTGATTGAGACGGCGCACGAGATTGGGCACGCTGTCGGCGGGATAGAGGCTCTGGTCGGGATACATCTGCCCGGAGTCATTGGCGTCTGCCGCCACCTGCCAGCCGCTCACGTAGACGGCCTGCAGCCCGGCTTTCACCTGCTGGATGGCCTGGTTGCCGGTCATGGCTCCAAGGGCTGGTACGTACGACTGGGTGTGCAAGAGGTCCCAAAGGCGCTCTGCGCCCTGCCGGGCCAGAGTGTGCTCGATCTGGAGGGAGCCGCGTAACCGGACTACATCCTCACTGCGATAGGGCCGCTGGATACCTCTCCAGCGGGCTTCGGAACGCCACTGATTGGCGATTTCAAGAGCTGTTGAATTGCGCATCATTACTGGTCCCCTCCGTGGGATCAGTACCTAGTAAAGCCGCTCCCGCCGGCCCTGGCAAACAAGGTCGTCCGTATCGGACTAGTTGTCCGGTCCGACCTACTTGGAGGGCAAACTCCTTTCGCCATACATTCCTTCCGCCGTACTATGGTTAGGTCATGAGCACAGCCGTATCCGCCCACACCGCCGCCGAAGCCCAGATTCTCACCCCGGAAGCCAGCTCCTTTCTGACCAAGCTGGCGCGACAGTTCGAGGCACGCCGCCAGGAGCTCCTGGCCCGACGGCGCGTCCGGCAGCAGGAAATCGACCATGGCAAAATGCCCGATTTCCTCGCGGAGACCGCCGGCATCCGCCAAAAAGAGTGGACGGTGGCTCCCATCCCCAAGGACCTGCTTGATAGGCGGGTGGAGATTACCGGCCCAGTGGACCGGAAGATGATCATCAATGCCCTGAACAGCGGCGCCAGCGTGTTCATGGCTGACTTTGAGGACTCCAATTCGCCGACTTGGCAAAATAACGTGGAGGGACAGCTCAACCTCCGCGAGGCCGTGAACGGGACCATTCGCTATACCAGCCCGGAAGGCAAGCTCTATGAACTGGCTCCTCCCGTGGCCACGCTGATGGTTCGGCCCCGGGGCTGGCATCTGAACGAGCGCCACTTCCTGGTGGATGGAAAACCTATTTCCGGATCCCTGTTCGATTTCGGTCTTTACTTCTTCCACAATGCCGGGCGTCTGATCGAGAAAGGCACCGGACCTTACTTTTACTTGCCCAAGCTGGAAAGCCATCTGGAGGCACGCCTGTGGAACGATGTGTTCTGCCTGGCGCAAGACGAGCTTGGAATCCCGCGAGGCACCATCCGCGCCACCGTCCTCATTGAGACCATTCTGGCCGCGTTTGAAATGGACGAAATCCTCTACGAGCTTCGGGAACACTCTGCCGGACTGAACTGCGGCCGCTGGGACTACATTTTCAGTTTCATCAAGAAATTCCGTAACCGGCCGGAGTTCGTGCTGCCTGACCGTGCCACACTGACCATGGAGAAGCATTTCCTCAACTCATATGTGGAGCTGCTGATTCAGACTTGCCACCGCAGGGGCATTCACGCCATGGGCGGCATGGCCGCGCAGATACCCATCAAGAGCGATCCCGTGGCCAACGAGAAAGCGCTGGAGAAAGTGCGCCAGGACAAACTGCGCGAGGTACGCGCCGGACACGATGGCACCTGGGTCGCGCATCCCGGCCTGGTTCCGGTTGCGAAGGAGATCTTTGACGCGCACATGAAGGAAGCCAACCAGATCTCCCGTGCCGGGAAACCCGTGCATGTCACCGCTCAGGACCTGTGTGCGGTGACCAAAGGAGAAATCACTCTCGACGGCCTGCGCTGGAACATTGATGTGGGATTGCAGTACCTGGAGTCATGGCTGCGAGGATCGGGTTGCGTGCCCATCTACAACCTGATGGAAGATGCTGCTACCGCAGAAATCTGCCGCGCACAAGTATGGCAATGGGTGAAGCATGGCGCCACGCTCAGCGATGGGAGCCAGGTCACTCGGCAACTGGTCCAGCGGGTGATCGCGGAGCAGAAGAACAAGTTGGGCGGCGCGCGGATGGACACCGCGGCAAAGATTTACGATCAAATGATGACCAGTCCGGATTTCCCCGAATTCCTGACCCTGGTGGCTTATGATTACATCGACTGAGACGGGCATAACGACCCGCCCACAAGATGAGCAACCGACCCCCTGAATTGTCAGATGACTTTCTGGCGCAGTTGAAGGAAGATCTGGTCTGCCGCCGCCTGGGACGTGGAATGGCACGCCTGGAAGAGCGCCTGTCTCTGCTAACCTCACTCGATCCCTCCCATAACAACGCCGGGGTTTTTATCGGGCACTTAGCCCTCTGGGTGGATATCGGCTTTCAGCGGCCAGGGCTGGTCAAGGACGTCCTGGCTCGGTTTCCGAAGCCGGCGCACGCGCAACTTCCCCTGCGAGACTACGTGCATCTCCGGCTGGCCGAGGGGATGGTGGCTATGGCGGAACAAGCCACCGAAATCGCCATTCCGCATTTTGACTTTGTTCTGGCTTTCAAGGATGAAGTCGGTGATCCGGTGCTGCTGTCCATTGCGAACTTCTGGAAAGGCCGTTGCCTGCGCATGAAGGGCGAATACGACGAAGCCTTGGCCTTCACCACGGCCGGCCGGGATATTGCCATGGAGGCGGGCTACCAGCCGATGGCGGCAGTGATGCGAGTGCTGGAAAGCTGGCTCTTTTTTCAAAGAGGAAAGTCCAAGGAAGCCGTGCGCATCTTGCGTGAAGCCGAAGCAGTTCTGCGAAAGACCGACGATCATGTGACTTTGGGCAACATTCATTCTTCCTACGGACGAATCGCGCGTCGGGAAGGTCGATATCAGCATGCCATCGAGCACTTTGCCGACGCCATCGCCGAGTACAAGCAGCGCGATCCCCAGCACCGCAACGTAGCCCGCTCCCTCGCCAACATGGCGTATGTGAAGCGGCTGATTGCTCTACAACTTCGCAAGAAGATTGACGCGGACGTAGTTCGCCATCGCAAGGCGGCTGCCCGCGGCGGTTCGAACGGCCGTGCCGCACGGGCACAACATCGAACCCGCTTCGAGCAATTGCGTGATGAGGCCTTTGCTGCGCTGAACGAAGCTGCGGCCATTTACGAACAGTACCCAAACTACCACGGCATCGGCAGCGTGCATTTGAACTACGGCTACCTGCACCTGGATAACGGAGATGTGGAGCGCGCAGATACCGAAGCCGCCACCGCCTTTGCACTGGGCGAACAGAAGAAAGACTACATCCTCATGGCGCGGGCGCGGCTTCTGCAATGCATGATCGAGAACGCCAGGGTGGAAGAGGAAATCGGTGCTGGGGCCGAGCCCGGAAACCATGCCCGTCTAGCCCAGGATTGCGCCCAGGATGCCGTTGAGCTGGTCAAGCACACCCAGGATCGCCGTCTTCTGGCCGACGCCTATATCTGGCAAGGCCTCACTTATGCCAACAGCTTTTTCGGTGATATTGATGCCGCACGCCGTTCCTACGATCTCGCTGTGGGCGTCTCGAAGGGTGACAATCCCGACAGCACCTGGGACGACATGCAGATTCTGAAGGCCAAGATCCTCCGCAAGGGCACCGTCGACCCCACCCTCCGGGCCTGGTCGCAGGGATCAGTCGGGGACAAAACTTTCCAGCAGATCACCGAGGAATTTGCGACGCTCATCATTCCCAAAGTTTGGGAGCGCGAAGGTCGCAAAGTCTCGCGCGTGGCCGCCCGGCTCTCGATCTCACCCAAGAAGGTTCGTCGAATCCTCAGCCAAGTCGGAAGGCGCAAGCCAAGCCCGGAATAAAGGCTGCGCGCTGGTTGGTCGGTCATCGAGCCGATTGCCTTCCGCACGCTTCGGATCTTCATAGAGTGATCTGCCCGATTTCCATCCCATCGTCCCTTTGATTTCTCTCGTTAGGGTACCGGGGCGGGCCAACTCCCGCACAGACGTCCTGACGGAAGCGACCGCTCCCGGTGGCCCCGCCCGGGCCCGGACCGCACGTCACAAGGGCTGGTGACCTATGTCACTGACCCAATGTGACCATCTGGCCGAAGATCCCCCCAGTTCACCGTGGGGGTTCCCATGGCTGTGGCGCAAGCTGTACCCGCCCAATCCGACTGGATCCTCAGTACCTGCGGCATGTGCCTGCATGGCTGCGGAATCCGGGTGCAGGTTCGTGATGGGGTCGCGCTCAAAATCGAGGGCGATCCGACCAATCCCGACAATCTCGGCAAGCTGTGTCCCAAGGGCAATGCGGGGCTGTCGCGCCTGTACGATTCCACCCGCGTGCTCCATCCCATGAAGCGGACGAATCCACAGAAGGGCCCCGGCATTGATCCGAAATGGGTGGAGATCTCGTGGGACGAAGCCTACGACATCGTCGCCCGCGAACTGGGCAAGGTGCGGGCCGACGATCCCCGCAAACTGCTGTGCGCCATCGGTGACTTCCAGCGCATTCTGCTCTGGGGATGGCCAGCGGTGTTCGGCTCGCCGAATTTCTTTACTTCGCTGGGGAACTACTGCGGCGGGTCCTACCATCCCGTGAACGGCTCCGTGGACGGCTCGTTTGCCGCCATCAATGACTACGATCACTGCAACTACTGGATCCAGATCGGTTCCGGAGACGGTTTCTCCTCGCACCTGCATCTTTCGGGAAGCGCTAAACGAATGGCCGACGCCCGTATGCGGGGAATGAGGGTAGTGACGCTCGACCCGCGGATGTCGGTTGCCGCCGCCAAGGCGGACGAGTGGATTCCGACCCTGCCCGGCACCGACCGCGCATTCGTCCTGGGCATGGCCCATGTGCTCATTCATGAGCTGAAGAAGTATGACCGCGAATTCCTCCGCGACTGCACCAACGCGCCATACCTGGTCAAAGACGACGGATACCTGCTGCGCGACCAGCAGGGACGCGCCATGGTGTGGGACGCGCAACTCGCCGCTCCGCAACCATGGAACGCCGTTGCCGCCGCCGATATGGGGCTCGAAGGCGCATACGAATTTGCCGGCATGCGGGTGCGTACCGGATTTCAAGTCTGGGCCGATCAGCTGCGGGACCACACCCCGGAACGCATGTCGGAGATCTGCACGGTTCCGGCGGAGGCTATCCGGAGAATTGCCCGCGAGTTTGTCGAGGCGGCGCAGATTGGTGCGACCATCCAGATCGAAGGCAAGACCTACCCGTTCCGTCCGGCGGCGCTCAATTACTACCGCGGCTCGCAATCGCACGCCAACGGACTTTTCGACAACCTTACTTACAAGATGTTCAACATGCTGGTGGGGAACATCGACGTCCCCGGAGGGCACCTGGGCGTGCCGCTCGACCACCGCGGCTTCTTCATTCACGAGGGCGAAGATGGAGTGCTGAAGCCCGAGCCGCACCAGTTGCATCCCGCGCCTCCGTTTAAGTATCCGCCGGATTCGACCCACCTGATGGAATGGTTTCCGATCGGCTTCGACGCCGGCCAACTCAACACCGAGACGCTGCTCGATCCGGAGCGCTTCGGCCTGAATTACTCACCCGAAGCCATGCTCATGTATCACTCGAATCCGCTTTGGAATATGCCGGAGACGGACAAAGTCGAGAAGATCATGGCGCGGATGAAGTTCGTCGTTGCCATTGATATCCAGCGGACCGAGTCTACCGAGTGGGCCGATGTCTTCCTGCCGGACCATACTTATCTAGAGTCGTACCTGCTGAACTGCCTGGAGCCGCCGGCTGTGACCGGCCACTCCTTGCGGCAGCCGGTGGTCGAACCCGTCGGAGACACCAAGGACGCCTACGACATCCTGACCGAGATTGCCGAGCGCCTAGGCTTCCGAGATGACTGGAATGACCTGCTCAACGTAGTCACCGGCTTCACCGCCAGCCCGAAATACCTGCTCGATCCCGAGAAGCGCTACAGCGTAGAGGAACTCTGGGACCGCTATGCCCGCTCGATCTACGGCGACGACAAGGGGCTGGAATGGTTCAAACAGCACGGCCACGCGGTTCGCTACCGCACTCCGGAAGAGACCTATATGCCGTACGGCGAGCTGCGCATTCCGTTCTACTTCGAATTCATCAAGCAGGTGGGCGACGAGATGAAGCAGAAATTCGAGCAGGTGGGGATGAAGGACTGGCCGCTCGACAACTACCAGCCGCTTCCCTTTTGGAGAACTTCGCAGGTGATCGAAGACGGCAAGGCCGGATATCCGTTTTATGCCATCACCTTCAAAGAGAGCCTGCACACCTTTGCCGACACGGTGGTCATGCCGTGGCTTTCCGAAGTGAGCGAGAAGGATGCCGTCCACGGTGGAATCCTGGTAAATCCGATTACGGCGGCAAAACTCGAACTCCAGACCGGGACCCGAATCCGGTTGACATCGCCTGCAGGCAGCATCGAGGGGCAAGCCCAGGTCGTAGAAGGTATTCATCCCGAAGTATTCGGTGTGAGCAATGCGATCACGCGCAGTTTCGTTACCAACGACAGGCAAAAGCAAAGGGGAAGCCACTTCAACCGGCTGCTGACTGGTTCCATGCGCTACACCGACAGCGCAACCGGCGGGTTGGAATCGAGCGCGCGCGTTCGGGTGGAGAGAATCTGATGCCAGCCGCCAACATCTCGGCTCTGGGGGCGACACGCAAGATGCTGGGCTTCAGCCGGCGCACTGTGGAGTTCGAACGCGCGACGGTCGCCGACCTGTTGCGCTCGCTGCAGACCGCGGACGGGCGCAGCCTCTACGACAACCTGGTGTGTGAGGGCAGGTTGCGCGGCGATTTTGCGATTGTGGTGAACGGTCTGAGTCTCAAGTCCGATCAACTAACCAAGCCCTTGCAGGGCGGCGAAGAGGTCGTCACCATGGCGATCCTGCGCCATCTGCACGGAGGGTAGCGGAGCACTCATGGCAAGACTGGGAATGGTGATTGATCTGAAGCGTTGCATTGGATGCAATGCCTGCACCCTCGCCTGCAAGCAGGAGAATGGCACGCCGGAAGGTGTGCATTACGCGCGCGTCATCACGCGCGAGGTGGGCACCTATCCCAAGACCAAGCGCACCTTCCTGCCCGTGCTATGCAATCACTGCGACGATGCACCCTGCGCGCAAGCCTGCCCCTCAGGAGCCACTTGGATCCGTGACGACGGCCTGGTCATGGTGGACCGCGAGAAGTGCATCGGCTGCCGCGCCTGCGCAGTCGCGTGTCCTTATATGAACCGCCACTTCATCGAGAAGGGGTTGCTCGAACATGGATATAGCGCCGATGAGCTGAGCCCTTACGAAGCTATCAAATTCGCCGAGTTCGAAGAGGGCACCATGACGAAATGCACTATGTGCGCGCCTCGTGTGGATCAAGGGTTGGAGCCGGCTTGCGTAATCACCTGTCCTACCGACGCCAGAATCTTTGGCGATTTGGAGCCGGAGGACGGCAAGTTGCAGCAACTGATTCGCGAGCGCAAGGGATGGACGCTGTTGCCTGAGTGCAACACCAAGCCCAGCGTGTTCTATCTGGACGAGTAGCACGCTGCAGCTGGTTCCTGGATCGGCGGAATTTTGGAAACAAGGGCTCGGAACCCTGAGGTTCAACCATGACGACATCATTCGTTACCGTCGCTCCGCACCGATTTGCATATGGTTTTTATCGCCAGGCCTGGTGGAACTGGTTGATCGGTACCGCATTTTTCTGCGGAGGCCTGGGAGCCGGCTTTTTCCTGATATCGCTGGCCACCGGGCTGCGGCTCGGAATGATCGTGGGATACCTGGTTGTGGTCGTGGGCAAGAACGGCGCACACCTGCTGTATCTTGGCCGTCCGGAGCGCTTTTGGCGTGCGGCCATGCGTCCCGACCGCTCTTGGATCGCGCGCGGAATCTGGGCGAGCGGGTTGTTCGCGTTGAGCGGTGGACTGCTGCTGTTGCCTGCGATTCTGGGTTCGGAGTGGCAAGTTACAGGAGGCCTGGCGACCGCGGCGAAGGCGATCGCCATCGCTTCCGGCCTCTTCATTATGTTCTACGACGGCTTCGTGATGAACCACTCGGCCGCCATCCCTTTCTGGAACACGCAGCTTCTGCCGTTGTTGATCCTCATGTACGCCACGTTGGGCGGCACCACACTCACCCTTACGCTGGGCGCTCTGCAGGGCCATGGGAGCCGGGAAGCTGGGTGGCTTGAAAAAGCCGAGCCTTATCTGTTGATCGCGAACTTCATGTTGCTCTGCGTGTATCTGTTGCGCATGTCGCACTGGACACCGGCTGCGCGGGAAACCGTTCGGATGTGGGTGAAGGGCAAATACGCTCGCGTATTCCTGGGGCTGATCGTCGCGGTCGGACTGATTGCGACTCTGATGCTCTCACTGGTTCAACTGCAATGGCAGGCGCGAGAGCTGTCGCTGGTGATCGCCGGATGTGAACTGACCGGAGACTTCTCCCTGCTCATGCTGATGCTGAAGTCAGGACTATTCTCCGCTCAGACGGCACCCGCATTCGCGCCACGCGGGAACGGCGCCTAGTGGCATCTGCGAGGCCAATTCTGACCTCTGCGAGTGGCTGCGGAGGCTCGATCGTTCCCGCCTGTAACCCGCCCGCTAGAATGTGACCTTGGCCGCAAACTGAATCTGCCGCGGGTTGAATGTTGTTCTCGGAGTGCCAAACGGGAAACCCGGATTCACGTTGGTGATGCCATCCTGATAGTGCTGAGGCACGGGTCCAACAAAGTCCGGGGCGCCATAGACGCTAAACACCTCGTCCACATTCGCCCGGTTGAACAGGTTGAACGACTCCGCAATCAGCTGCAATTGCCGGGTTTCCCCTAAATGGAAGGTGCGGGAAAGCCGCATGTCCACAGTCTTCAGGCTATCGCCACGATAGCTATTGCGCGGCGACAATCCTACTCGGTCAGTGACGGGATTGCCGTCGCTGTTCGCATCAAAACCCACGAAGATGGTGAATGGTCTGGCGGACTGGAGAGTGATGATGCTGCTGAGTTCGAAATTCCTGAGGAATGTATTCTGCGGGCCGTCGGCCACGAAATTGGCGACAAACCGGTGGCGGGCATCCTGGTTGGAGTAGGCCCGTTCGAGATTCCGCTGGTCGTTCGACTGCGGGGTGCTGACGAAGGTCACGAAGGTGCCATCATCGAGTGTCTTCGAGAAGGTGTAGTTGGCGTTGAGCTTTAGATACTGACCGGCCTTTTCCGTCACTTGCAGGGTCACGCCATGGTACACCGAGTTCCCGCTCGAATCCGTGTAGTAGAAGATCCCGTTGGTGCCGTTGGACCCGCCGGGAGGCGCCGGAATGTTGGGGTCCGGGATGGCGAAGTTGTACACGTCTTTGCCGTTGACTGTTCCCACGTGCGGCGCCACGTTCAGATCAATCGGCCGAACCAGTTTGTGTCCGGCCACAAACAGATATCCCAGGTTGACGGTTAGACCTTTCGTGATCTGGCGGTCAATCTCCAGACTCGATTGCTCGGAGTAGGGCTCACGCAAGTGCCTGTCCACCGAGGTTCCGCCCTGGTAATAAGGCGCGTTGTTGGGAAACACACCCTGGGTAATGAAGTTCACAAAGTCGGTATCAATAATGTCGACGGGAACCGTCCCCGAGGGACACGGCGGACCTACCCCGAGGAATGAGGGCGCGCAGGCCCCCAGAAATGCGCTGCTCAGGATATACGACCCAGTCTGCTGGTTGTTCGCCTTCGGCAAGCCGATGATCGCCGGCTGCCGCTGGGGCGCTGGGACAAAGAAGAACGTGAGGCTGTATTTGTCGAAAAATATTCCGTACCCCGCACGGATAACGGTCTTCGAATCGGGCGAGTAAGCGATGCCCACCCGTGGCTGGAACGAACGATGATCCGGGTCGACGAAGAAACCGAGCCCCGTCTCGAAGTCATATCGCAAGCCGTAGTTCAGCGTGAGCTGCGGAGTAATGTGCCACTGGTCTTGCGCGAACATGCCGTAGTAGCTGTGGTTCAAATGCACGAAGAAGTTCTGTGCCAGGTTCGGATTAAAGGCGTTTTGCCAACTGGTCGAGATTGGGGGTGAGGGCTGGTTCGGATCAATCGGGCCGGGAGGAATGGGAGCCCCCCAGAAGAACGCCGCAATACAGGGAGCGGGAAGAATGGACGGGAGCGGGGGCGGACACGGAGCGCCAGCCTGAATGTTACTCAAAGAGGACGCCAGCAGCTCGGGGAGGCTGGGGAAGATGATGCGGGCCGGGGTGAATCCCGGCCAAATCACGAAGTTCCGAATGTAATTGGTGTCAAAGCCAAACCTGGGATAGTGCTTCCCTTTCACCCAAGCCAGCGTGTCCGAGAACTGCACGCGGCTTTCGTTGTAACGATCAAAGGCGCCGAAATTGTGACCGAAGAGCAGCGTGTTCGGTACATCAAGGTTGGGCTGCCCAGTGACGCCGGGGAACGCATAGTTGCGGCGAGCATACTGAAACAGCATGGAATTAACAATCGAGGGCTTAATGGTGGACGTCCAGGTACCAACCAGCGATTGGTCGCGCAGAAATCCGTTACGGCCGCTGCTGGGTGCGCCGATACCGCCTCCGTCGAGGGTGTCGCCGACCAGCATGTTCAGAGCAGTCGAATCCTCAATCGAATAACGGACGCTGAGCCGGTTTTTGGCATTCAACTCGCGGTCGACTTTAACCAAACCCTCGTCGTAGTCGGCGGTCTTCAGAACGTTCAGGTTCTCGGGAGCAATGCCGAGGCTCTCCTTCATCTGGTTGATGCCGCAACTGGCGATGGGAACTCCATTCACCACACACGGATTGGGAAATCCCGGAATCGCCGAGCTATTCAGGTTGGCGACCAGCGCGGCCGGATAGGTTGGCGATTGAGCGCGCCGTTGCCCTTCGTAGTTAATGAAGAAGAAAGTTCGGTCTTTCTGGATCGGCCCGCCCAGGGTCGCGCCAAACTGGTTCTGGCGGAGCGTGTCGAAGCCGGGCAGCGTCAGGATGGACTTGGCGTTGAGAGCGTTGTTCTGGAAATACTCATAGACCGAGCCATGCAGGGTGTTGGTGCCCGACTTGGTAACGATGTTTACAATGCCGCCGAGCGCCCGTCCGTATTCAGCGCCGAAGCTGTTGTTTACCACACGAAACTCGCTCACTGCTTCCTGCGAAGGCGTTGCCCGCTGAGAACCGGTTGCGGTGTTAATGTTGTCGGCGCCATCCACGGTCACTGAATTGCTCAAGTCCCGCTGGCCGCCAAAGGATATACGAGTGGTGCTGGGATCGGTAAATGTAGACTGTAGGCTGATTCGACCCGTAGTGACGCCTGGACTCAACAGGGCAAAGTCCGTGAATAACCGCCCGCTGATGGGGAGCGACTGGATCTGCTGGGTCTCCACCACCTGGCTTACCTCACTGCGCGTGGGTTCGATGGGCGGTACTTCAGTACTGACTTCCACGGTTTCCTTGAAGGTCGCAATCTTCAGTGGCACGTTGACCGTAGCCGTTTGACCTACCCTCAGAACAATTCCGGTCTGCACCGATTTCGCGAAGCCGGGAGATTCGACAGACAACTCATAGGGGCCCGGAGGGAGATTGGGCACGATGAAGAATCCGGAGTCGTTGGAGACCGCGGAATAGACCTGGTTGGTTTCTACGGCTCGCAGGGTCACGGCGGCTTTGGCAATCGTGTCGCCGTTGGGAGCGGTGACGGTTCCGTTGAGTTGGGCGAAGCTGGTGCCCACCTGCGCGAAGGCCTGCGCACCAAAACAAGCAATCACCGCGAGAATCAAACCGGCCAAATACCGAAGTGATTTCATAGGGCTCCTCTTGCGACGGTCGTACCGACTCTGAATCCACACGCGAAACAAAGAACCGGCAACTCTATCCGTGCATTCATCCCCGATTGTGATTCTTACGTGACTACAGCCGTCCTCGCCGCGCAACGTACGGCGGCAGTCTGAGTTGCGAGAACTTATACAGGACCGCTGCGTGGACCTCTCCCCATTGCCGCGAGAGCATGGAGCGGAACGAAAATACTGTCCAATACATCTTTGGTCAAACAGTGATACTTCCTAGGTATTAATTCTCCGAAGCAGCGAGCCCTCCCGGCCGCTCCGGCTTTTGGAGCGCACCCCTGCAATTCAAAGAAGAAAGAGGCTGTTGTCGATGTGCAGCCTACTGGCACGTGCTTGAAATCCGTGGAAAGTGCAATTTCGTTTCGTACCCTGGTCGACCTCTCCGAACCCGGTGCTATCGAAAGTAAGCGAATTGAACCGTGCTATACTCCCGCTCCCGATAGCCCGGTTGATCCGGGGAACGCGCCAAGCCTCTGTTCGAGGCGGTAGAAGCCATAAGAGATTACGTTGATTATCCTGCCCGAAACATTCAATGTCGCCACGTATTTTGTGGATCGCAATGTCCTTCAGGGCAGAGGACAAAGAATCGCGATCGAGTGTGGCGACCGGCAGGTCACCTATCAGCAACTGCTGCAAGAAACCAATCAGGTGGGTAACGCGCTCCTTAACCTAGATGTGCGCCCGGAAGAACGCGTCCTGTTGTTGCTCGAAGACATCCCCGAATTTCTGTACTGTTTTTTCGGCGCGATCAAGATCGGTGCAGTGGCGGTGCCCACCAATACCCTCCTGAATGTTGGAGACTATGAATACCTGTTGAACGATACCCGCGCGCGCGTAGCCCTGGTGAGCGACACACTGTTGCCGCAGTTGCGGCTGATTCCTGGAGAGCGCCTCCGGTATTTGCAGAAAATCGTGGTGATTGGGCAAGGGGACGAGGGGTCTATTGACTTCAGCACCCTTATCGCACACTCGTCCCCCGAACTCGACCCCGCGCCCACCAGCAAGGACGACGCCGCATTCTGGCTGTACTCCTCGGGGAGCACCGGATTCCCCAAGGGCTGTGTCCATTTGCATCACGATATGGTGGTGTGTTCAGAGTTGTACGCGAAAGGCGTTCTGGGGATGGATGAACGGGACCGCTGCTACAGCGTCGCCCGGCTGTTCTTTGCGTATGGGCTGGGGAACGCCGGCTATTTCCCCTTGGCATTCGGCGCCACCAGCATACTGTCGACCGTCCGTCCGACCCCCGAAGGCATCTACGCCAATATCGAGCGTTACCGCCCAACCTTGTTTTTCTCGGTTCCCACTAACTATGCAGCACTGCTGGCCCACCACCGCGCGGACGGAACTGAGTTTGATCTTTCCAGTGTGCGACTGGCCATCTCCGCCGGCGAAGCCCTCCCTGCGACCCTGTTTGAGCGTTTCAAGCAGCGATTCGGCGTGGAGATTCTGGATGGCGTGGGCTCGACCGAATCCCTGCAAATGGTCCTGTCCAACCGCCAGGGTGCCGTCAGGCCGGGGTCGAGTGGCGAAATAGTCCCCGGCTACGAGGCCAAGATCGTCGATGAGGATGGGAAGCCAGTTGCTCAGGGCGAAATCGGCAATCTGTTGGTGAAGGGTGATTCCATCTGCGCGACCTACTGGAACCAGCACGAAAAAACCAAGGACACGATTGAGGGCCACTGGTACCGTACCGGGGACAAGTACTACCAGGATCCCGACGGCTACTTCTGGCATGCGGGGCGTTCCGATGATCTTTTCAAGGTAAATGGGCGCTGGCTTAGTCCCACCGAGGTTGAGAGCGCATTGATTGCGCACCCCGCGGTGCGCGAAGCGGCAGTGGTGGCACGCGAGGATGCAGACCGTCTTCTCAAGCCTGCGGCCTACGTCGTGGTTAATCCGGATTTTCATCCCACCGACAAGCTGGCTGGAGACCTTCGCGACTGGGTCGCCCAAAGGCTGGCCGGTTACAAACGACCGCGCTGGATCAACTTCGTTGCCGAGCTCCCCAAAACCGCGACCGGGAAGCTTCAGCGTTTCAAGTTACGAGCGCTGCAAACGCAGAATGGGGAGCCGGTACAGCAGGGCGACGCCGACAAGGTAAGTGCACCTTGAGGACACCGTCGGATCGTCTGATGCGCATTTCATTTGGCCAAAACACGGTTGATACTTGTCAGGTATTACAATTCGAGCTGTGGAACTTCGCCATCTCCGATATTTCATCGCGGTCGCCGAGCAGCTCAACTTCAGCCGAGCCGCCTCGCAACTCCACATTGCCCAGCCACCGCTGAGCCGCCAGATCCGGCAACTGGAGGACGACATCGGAGTCCAGCTCCTGGTGCGTACCAAGCGGCAAGTGGAACTGACCAACGCAGGCCGGGTTTTTCTGGAGGAAGCGAAAAAATTGATCCTTCAGGCGGGACACGCGACGGAAGTAGCCCGGCGAGCCCAGAAGGGCGAAAGCGGAATCATCAAGATTGGGATTGCCTCGGGGCTGGGCGGAGTGGTGGGTCGCATCGTGGCCGATCATTGCCAGCGATTTCCGGAGGTCGACATCGAGTGCCGAGATATCTTCTCGACCATTCAGAACGAGGCGTTGCGCAAACGCGAGATTGATGTTGGATTCCTGCGTCCACCTGTCGATCAACTGAATTTGAATTCCGAGATGCTGTTCGAGGAACGGTTCGTAGTGGTCCTGCCGAAAACACACCCTTTGGCAAAGCGCAGGGCGTTGCGGCTCAAGGATATCGCCGACGAGCCCCTGATCATCTTCAACCGGAATATATCCAGCGGGTTGTATGAGAGGATCTTGGACTTGTACCGCAAGCGCGGCTACACTCCCCATCTCACGGTCACCCACGCAGAAGCCCACGAGGAAGGTGGGACAATTATGGTGGCGTCGGGTAAGGGCATCTATATCGGGGTTGGCGCCATCGTAACCCGCTCAGTCTCAGGGGTAGAGGTATCAACGGTGCAATTGAATGAACCCGACGCCAAGATAGAAGTCTATGCCGCCTGGCGAAAGGACGAAGAGTCCGCCGTAGTGGTCGCCTTCCTTGATTCTGTGCGCAGAGTGTTCGAACTTGCTCGGCACTGATCAAGACTAGCTGTGCAGAACATTCAAGTACATTAACCATTACGTGTACCTGAGGTGACATGTCGTCTTCGCTGCAAAACAAGGGCAACAGGCTACCGGCGTCGGTCGTTCCCTTCCGGCGCCACGAACCCGGGACGCAGCCGGAATACCTCTATCCGGCCTATCGCGCGACTAGGCGCCGAGCCCCGTCTCAGCCGCTGATTTTCCTCCCGCATACGCTTTCGGAGGTCACGGGTCCAATCTTCGTCCATTCCGACATTCATCCCAACGACAACGACCTCACCGTTCAACATCCCGGGGAACCGCTGGGAGAGCGCATCGTGGTGAGCGGGCGAGTGATGGATGGTGATGGTCGTCCGGTGTCGAACAGCCTGGTTGAGATCTGGCAGGCAAACGCAGCGGGACGGTATGCGCACGCGAAAGACAACCACGCAGCGCCACTCGACCCGAACTTCACCGGTACGGGACGAACCCTGACCGATGCGAACGGATTTTATCGTTTTGTGACCATCAAGCCGGGCGCCTATCCCTGGCGCAATCACGAAAATGCGTGGCGCCCGGCGCATATCCACTTTTCCTTGTTCGGACCGGCCTTCGTCACGCGACTGGTCACCCAAATGTATTTTCCTGGCGACCCACTTTTTGCTTATGATCCCATTCTGCAATCGGTTCCCGACGAAAGGACCCGGCAGCGCCTGATTTCGAAATTTGACTTGGAAACCACCAAGCCGGAATGGGCCCTGAGCTATCGTTTCAACATCGTGCTGCGTGGGCGCGAAGCAACGCTGTTTGAGGGATAACATGGACCTGACTCCAACTCCGTCGCAGACGGTTGGCCCTTATTTGCACCTCGGGCTCACCGATACGGGATCGGTTCCGTGCATCGCCGGCAAGGGGGTAAAGGGCGAGCGCGTGTGGTTAACCTTTCGCGTGCTGGATGGCGACAGCGTGCCTGTGCCGGACGCGATGATTGAACTGTGGCAGGCTGACTCTGAAGGTAACTATAAGGGGACTGAGGGTCACGGGAACTCGACGGTCGATGGGTCGTTTCGCGGCTTCGGACGCATGCCGACCGCCGAAGACGGATCGTGCAGTTTTGAAACGGTCAAGCCGGGACCCGTGCCAGGACCGGGCGATACGATTCAGGCGCCGCACATCAACGTATCGATCATGGCACGGGGTCTATTGAAGAGATTGTCTACCCGAGCTTACTTCGCAGGCGAGCCAGGGAACGCCAGCGATCCCGTCCTGGCGTTAATACCGGAAAATCGTCGCCCTACCCTGCTTGCCCAGCCCGATCCAACTCGTGCTGGTGGGTGGATTTTCGAAGTCCGACTCTGTGGAGAAGGTGAAACTGTTTTTTTCGATGTGTAATCACTCCAAGATGATCAGCCGCGCGTGTAACCAGAAGTCCGGCGCGACGCAGGTTCCGATGCGGAGCCTTTCATGAGCGTGCGCCTAATTGACAGCCTGGCGACCACACCCCCCTTGGCGGAGCTGTTTTCCGACGAGTCGGTCCTTCAGGCCATGCTGGATTTTGAAGTGGCGCTTGCCCGCGCCGAAGCTCGAACCGGCATTGTCCCAGCGGCAGCGGCCGATGCGATCGCGGTGTCTGCAAAATCCTGCAACTTCGACGCGGCAACTCTTGCGCATGCCACGCTCCGCGCGGGCACTCCGGCCATTCCCCTGGTCAAAGCGCTGACCGAACGGGTGAGAAAGACGAATCCGGAAGTGGCGGGCTTTGTTCATTGGGGAGCGACCAGCCAGGACGTCGCGGATACTGTGATGTCAATGCTGCTAAAGCGCGCGGAGCCGATGGTTACGAATGATCTCTCGAAGCTGGAGCAGGCGCTTGCTCGATTGGCGGAGCAGCATGGGAAAACTGTCATGCTGGCGCGAACCCTGTTGCAACCGGCTCCTCCGGTGACGTTAGGTCTCAAGGCCGCGGGCTGGTTGGGCGCGGTTCACCGAGGAAAGCAGGCCTTACAATGCGGCTTCCATGCTGCGGCGATACTTCAGTTCGGCGGAGCCAGCGGCACGTTGGCATCGCTTGGCGACCGCGGACGGGCTGTCGTTGAAGCTCTCACCCAAGAGCTCGGGCTAGGGACTCCTCCGCCAGCGCCGTGGCACACACAACGCGACCAGTTGGCAACGCTGATCTGCGCTTGCGGAGTGCTGACCGGATCTTTGGGCAAGATGGCACGAGACATCAGTCTGCTAATGCAGCACGAAGTTGGCGAAGCAGCCGAGCCTGCAGGAGGCGGCCGCGGCGGATCGTCAACCATGCCACACAAGCACAATCCGACTGCCTGTTCGCTCACACTGGCAGCGGCGCATCGCCTTCCTGGACTGGTCGCTTCGTTTCTCTCGGCCATGGTGCAGGAGCACGAACGCGGTGTCGGAGGATGGCAAGCGGAGTGGCCCGTTGTAGCGGCAGTGGTTCAGTCGACCGGGTTGGCAGTCAATTCCATGGCTGAAGTGGCGGAAGGCCTCACCGTCGACACCGCGCGGATGCGAGCGAATATCGAGCGGACGAACGGGGTTATTTTCGCCGAACGGGCGATGCTGCTGCTCGCACCAAAACTAGGCCGAGACGTGGCTCACATGGTCCTCGAGGCTGCGGCGAAGAAGAGCGCTATCGAGGGCAGACATCTCGCCGAGGTGCTCGCTGGGATTCCTGAAGTGACCGCCCATCTGGACCCCACCGAACTCAAGCAATTGGAAACACCTGAACAATATCTTGGCTCTGCAGAAGCTTTTCGAAAAGCTCTAATCTCGAAATCTGACCAGGAGCAATGATTTGCCCTTCGCAACCATTCAGAATGCGCGAATGTTTTACCGTCTGCAGGGAAACCCGGGACGGCCCGTCCTGATCCTGTCGCACTCGATCGGTACCGACCATGCTATGTGGGACCCGCAAGTCGCGGACTTGCTTCCCTACTTCCAAGTTCTGCGGTACGACACGCGCGGCCAGGGGGCCTCGGACGCACCTCCAGGCGAATATTCAATTGAGACGCTGGGGCGGGACATTCTCGGCCTCGCGGATAGTTTGAAGATCTCGCACTTCGCCTTTTGTGGCTTGTCCCTGGGTGGGGCCGTCGGCCAGTTTGTTGCAGCTCATGCGCCCGAGCGTGTGACACATCTTGTGCTGGCCAACACCTCGCCCCAGTTCGGGCCTCGCGGCAACTGGGAGACGCGCATTGCGGCGGTGCTCAAGGATGGGATGGCCGCAATCGTCGATATGGCGATGCAGCGATTTTTCTCACCCAATACTCTGGCAAACGAGCATCCGCAGGCTGCTTCGATCCGCTCCGTATTGCTAGGTACCGATCCAGTTGGATACGCAGGTTGCTGTGCCGCGCTTCGCGACGCGGATCACAAGGACCTGTTGCGTCGGATCGAAACTCCAACTCTAGTGATTGTTGGTGACCGTGATGTTTCGACCCCATGGAGCGGGCATGGCGAGGTCCTGGTGCGGGAGATTCCCGGAGCGAAAGTCCTTCACTTGGCGACGGCGCATCTTTCCAATATTGAGCGGCCCAGGTCGTTCACAGCAGCTCTGCTCGAGTTCCTAAGACCGCAGCCGGATATGGGGGGGATGGATCCACTGCAAGCGGGATTCGAAGTGCGTCGGGCGGTGCTCGGCGATGCTCACGTCGATAAAGCAATCGCCGCCACGACCGAATTCACACGCGCGTTTCAAGAACTGATTACCCGCTACGCGTGGGGAACGATCTGGACTCGACCTGAACTGGACTGGCGAACCCGGCGACTGCTAGTGTTGGCGGTGACGGCGGCTCTTGGCAGGTGGGAAGAGTTCGCACTCCACGTGCGCGCCGGCCTGGCGAATGAGTTGGAGCTGTGCGATCTGAAAGAGGTGCTCCTGCAGACCGCGGTGTATGCGGGAGTTCCGGTAGCGAACACTGGATTTCACATCGCGACTGAACAGATCAATAAAGATGCTTGACCGTACGTTACTTCTCCGGCCTCTAGCTTAGATTCCCGAAAGACCCACGAGTCTGTCATAGGTAGCCCACCGCAGCCTGCTCACAGCGGATGTCATGGCACAATCTGGGTTCTTGAAGCGTGTACGGGTAAGACGTTTGGCGGCACCTTGGTTCTAACACGCCCGTCCAGCGTGCCTGTTGCTGAGGAACTGGACCAACAACGCCATCAGCGCTGGAAATCCAGGGGCGCCGGTCAGGTCCAGCTTTGTCTTAGCGATGCGGATCCAGTTCAATAGGTGGCGTTCAAGAAATTCATTCTCCGCTCTCGCAAGCGCAACCGCTGTGGCCTCTTCCGACGCGTTCTCGCTGGTGTAGTGGAGCGCGGCAAGGAACTCCAGTTGGGTGATCAGGTAGTCTGGGACGGCGCAGCTGGGGTCCGACTTGAGCCCGAGAACCTCGTAAAAGTAAGTATTCTCCAGCGCAATCTCTTGCGCAGGATGAGATTTGTCGTGGGCTGACTCGAACAGGGGTACCGGCGGCTCGGGAACACCGACATCGAACAGCGCAATATACGCCGACTCGTACAGGTCGTAGGTGGTGAACCATTCAAATCCCGGGAACCCACCCGGACACTCAAGGCGTTTCCATAGGTCGCAGAGCGCCATCCGCGCAGAAGTCTGTGATAGGAAGTTGAAGCACTGCTGCGTGGGTGGCGCGAAAATGAGAGCAAAGAACCGGTAGAGGTCGGTCTGTTGCCAATCGATCGAGCCTGTCGTTTCGTGCTCCGCGGTGATGGTTGCCATGACTACTCCTGTCCTTAGAGCCGGCTCTCTACTCCAACACCTGCCATACCGAGAAATATTTCCGGCCGTCACGATCTTTCTGACTCCCGTTCCAGACGGCAAAGGCCACGGTCGTTCCCGCGGGCAGATCGGGCAATTCGAAGGTCACGTTCCACTGGCCGTTTTGGTAGGTGCCATTCGCCGGGAAGGTTTGCCCGGTTCGCTTGGTTGTACTCCGCCCCTGCGCCTGCATCAGCATCGCCCCGCGCGTGGCATTCCAGTAGTAGATTTCAACCGGATGCTCGGCGTCTCCCATCTGCAGCGACGGCGCAATCGCGCCGCCGCCGGACTTTTCGGGAAACATGACAGCGGCCGCGTCGAAGAAGCGGTCATCGGCTTCCGTCGGAACTTTGCGGAAGCGGGTTTCCGGCGGCGTGTTGGGGACCGCCGCGAGTGTGGCGGCGTCATGCGTTGTATCGCGCCAGCTGAGGCACACAAGCAACTTGCCACCCGCACGAACGAGGCGCACGTCAAGCATGGGAATCTCGACCGCCGCGGGCTCGTCTGTATCATAAAGTGGAGGCGTGCGGTTGAGGGCGACACGCTTCGCCACAATCTGGTTCCATGCAGCCGGCCCGCCAGTGAGTAGGGTGTCAATGCCGGCTGACGAAGCAGTCACGGACAAACTCTGGCCGGCAACTGGTTTTGCACCCGTCTGCGCCCAGATCGGAGCCGAGGGTTGCAATAAAGTTGCGATAATGAGCATCAGTAGATGAGTTCTCATGGCTTCTTCCTAAACCTGGATCTGCACCAACTGCGGTCGGACGTGAAAACGCGTTTCCGCGTCGCGGCCGATGAGCAACTGCAAGACCTCGCTGCGCCCGCCTTCCTGCGCTTTCTTGAGTTCTGCCTCCAGCCGCGTGATCACATCCTTCACCTCGGCACCAAACAAATACACCAGGTAGTCGAGCGGCACCCGCGGGTCTTCCAGGATGCTTTTGCCGTAGTTTTCTCTCTTCGGAGGATTGAACGGTGGGACATAGAAGACGTTGGGCTGGGTTCCCTTCTCCGGGAAGAGGGGCAACGCGATCTTGTGGACGAGCACGAGTTTGTGCACCGGCGATTCCGGATCGTCGAGCAGTCCGACAAACCGCAAGCGGCCTGGACACTGCGCCGCGCAGGCGTTGACCTCACCCTTCTCCAGACGGGGGTAGCAGAAGATGCACTTCTCTGATTTTCCCGTGACCTCGTTGAAATAAATCTTCTTATAAGGACATGCCTTGATGCAGTAGCGGTATCCTTGGCAGCGTTCTTGATCAATCACAACGATGCCATCCTCGTCGCGCTTGTAGATGGCTTTACGAGGGCAGGCTTCCAGGCAGGCGGGATAAGTACAGTGATTGCAAATGCGCGGGAGATAAAAAAAGTAGTTCTCGTCCGCGTTCATGCCACCCACGTCTTCGTCCCAGTTCACGCCGGACTGGGGCTCGGGAGAGGGCATAACCGGTTGTTTCTTGCCTTCGTACAAACGTTGCTCGTAGTTGTACTCCCAGGCGTGGCCGTAATCGTCCATGGGGGGCAGCGGGCTGGGCTGAAGAGTGCCATCTTTCCAACCGCCGCCGATGCGGTCCCACTGGCGCGGATAGCCCAGGCCGGGACGGGTTTCGACATTGTTCCAGTACATGTAGCCGGTGCCGTCGCGGTCGGTCCACAGCTTCTTGCACGCGATGGTGCAGGTCTGGCAGCCCAGACACTTATTCAGGTCCATCACCATTGCATATTGGTGTTTCGACATGGCTGCCTCTCCTTAGACCTTGGCCTTCTCCACATCCACCTTGGTGTCGCGGTTGTTGCCGGTCGGGCCCCAGTAGTTCAAGCGGAAATTCACGTGGCCATACTTGCCGATGAGCTGTGTTGGCTTGATCTTGATGTAGGTGAGCGACTGCCATCCGCCCTGCTTGAATCCCAGATATTTCTCCCAGCCGTGGTACATGGTCACGCGCCCAGGCTTCTCACCGGGGAGGATTTGAAGGCGGCAAACGCACTGGCCTACTTCGTTGTGGATGCGCACCCAGTCGTTGTCTTTCAGACCGCGTTTGCGGGCGTCGTCGGGATGCATGTAGACGATGGGTCCGCCGCGCTGTAGCCGCAACATGGCGCGGTGGTCGCGCCAGGTGGAGTGGATCGACCAGCGTCCGTGCGGCGTATTCCAGTAGAGCGGGTATTTCTCCGCAACGGGCTCCTTGAAGGTTGGCAGTTCCTCGCCCAACTCGATGTACCAGGGATGGTCAATGTAAAACTGCTGGCGCCCGGTGAGCGTGCGCCACGGACGCTTTTTGTCGACCTGGTGCTTGAAGGGTGTGTATGCGACGCCTGGCTCGATGTCGCTGTTCCAGGACTCGGGATCCGTGGCGACAAATCTCAGGGGCTTCTGCTGGATTTGCTGGTATGTCATCCCCTTGGTTTCTTCCGCGTTTCCGAGAATGAAGTTGACCGCCTGTTCGTCGGTTTGGATCGCTCCCTTGCCAGTCCAGTCGTGTGCGAGTTGGGTGAAGTCGCGGTTCCAGTCGAAAGCGTCATCGTGGAAGGGCTTGAGCCCTTTCCTGGTGGCGACATCGGCCATCTTCTCGGCCAGCGCGTGGAAGATGTCCCAATCGGTTTTGCTCTCGAACAACGGCTCACAAGCCTTGCCAAAGGGATGAATGTAGCTGTGGCAATCGGTGGAGTTGATGTCCACTTTTTCGTAGTAGCTGGCCGCGGGCAGCACCACGTCGGAGTAGAGAGCGGTAGTGTCCATGCGGTAGTTGATATCGACGATAAGATCGAGGTCTTTCCAAAGTGAAGATTCGAGAATCTCGTTACCCTTGGCCTGGTTCAGGTAGTTGGCTCGCCACACGATGAAGGCGCGCGGCTTCTTGCCATTCTTCGGCCACAGCGGCATCCATCCGTTCTTGACCGATTCCTGGATGTACCACTCGATGGGCTTGCCGTTGTAGAGGTGCGGATCTTTGTTGGTGGAGTGAACGTAACTCCACAACGTAGTGTTCTGGAAACGCTGCTTCTTGCGGGTTTCCGGGAAAGCAAGTTTGAAGAAGCCTTGCTCGGGCCAGATGCGCTCCTGGCCCACGTAGTGATTGAATCCGCCTCCGTTCTTGCCGATGTCTCCCGTCAGAGCTACCAGCAGGATGAACGAGCGGTTGATCAAATCGTTGTGGAACCAGTGGTTGGTGCCCGCGCCATGGATGATCATGGCGGGCTTGCGTGTGCCCAATTCCCTGGCGAAGAGTTCGATCTCGTGGGCCGGAAGGCCGGTGCGTACGGCGACTTTGTCCAGGGTGTATTGGCTCAGTTCCTTCTTCAGCAGTTCAAATACTGTCGTGACTTCGGCGGTCTTGTCCCCCGCAAGCTGCACCTGGAATGTCCCGGTTAGCGCGGGGTCAGCTCCGCTGAGTTGGATGGTCTTTTGATCCGACCCCATCGAACCCGGCGTGGGGACCGCGCGCTGCTGCTTCGTGTCCCAGAAATAGAAGACGTCTTCCTTACCTCCGGACTTCAGATCGGACTCGCGCAGGAAGCGTTTTGTGCCAGCAAGCACCAGCAGCGGCAGGTCGGTTTGTTCCTTGACGTACGGGGCATCGATCAGATCCTGGTCGATAAGCAGCTTGGCCACGCCCAACGCAAGAATGCCGTCAGTGCCGGGATTGATGCGGAAATACAGGTCCGCATGCGTGGCGCTGGCATTGTAGTCGGGCGAGATGCAGACGATTTTGGCCCCGTTGTAGCGGGCTTCGTAGGCAAAGTGCGCATCGGGGATGCGTGTCTGCGAAATGTTGGAACCCCAGAGCACGATGTACTTGGAGTTGAACCAGTCCGCGCACTCGCAGGCTTCGGTCTGCACGCCCCAAGTCAGAGGCTCGCCCGGCGGCAGATCGCAGTACCAGTCGTAGAACGAGAGAAAAACGCCGCCAATGTAATGGGCCAGCCGCGATCCAGCACAGAAACTGACCGGGCTCATGGCTGGGATAACGCTGAAAAAAGAGTTAGTGTCAGGACCGTAGTTGTAAACGTTATCGAGCAACTTCTCGGCGACCAGGGTCAGGGCTTCGTCCCAAGTGGCGCGCCGCCACTTGCCTTCGCCACGCTCGCCGGTGCGGATCAGCGGGTAACGCAGGCGCTGCGGACTGTACACGAACTCGGTGAAGCATCCGCCTTTCTGGCAGCCGCGCGGATTGTAGTCGGGAAGATCTGCATTGATGCGTGGATAGTCGGCGGCCTGCTCCTCCCGCACCATCACGCCATTGCGCACGTATACCTTCCAAGAACAGGAGCCGGTGCAGTTCGCCGAGTGCGTGGAGCGGACCACTTTGTCCCAGGTCCAGATTTTGCGGTAAAAATCCTCCCAGCCGCGATACGGGTAGGAGCGCAGGGGATCGAAATCTCCCGTCAGCGTACTCAGTACCGGCTTTTCTTTGCGGGAGCAGCCGGGCAAAGCCAAGGTAGCCGCGGTCATGGCTGCAGTTTGGATAAAACTGCGCCGCGAAAATGGCTTCTGGGGCTTGTTCTTGTCGGTCATGGTCTCCCTCCGGAGGGAGCAGATGTCGTCACGTTCTGCGCCATGGGTTTCTGCCCTCTTTGTTCTCCCAGTGTCCGCAAAAAGGCGAGCAAGTCGGCGATGTCCTGATCGCCCAGCGCCGGTGCCTCCTTCCGCTGAAAGGCGGGCATTGCGCTTCCGATGCGACCGTTGCGGATCGTGCGGATGATGAATTCGTCGCTGGCGGCCCGTCGGAACACCGGGTTGCCGATCTCAGGACCCAGTCCACCGCGGCCATTCATGCCGTGGCAGCCGGCGCAGTTCCTCAGGAAAAGAGAAAGACCGTGGTTTGGGTCACCGCGCATAGTCAGCACCGTCATTGCAGGAGGCGCGGAAGCGCCCGAGCGAAGATATTCGATCACCCCCGCAATTTCTTCGGGAAGCAGTCCGCCGGCATGCGGTCCCCACGCCGGCATCTGGGTGCCGGGCCGTCCCTGCTCGATGTTCGCCTGCAGATACTCGCGAGTCGCGGTTGATACCAGCGAGACCCCGCGAATGGCAGGAACGAAACGGTTGAACTTCTTGTCCCACCGGCTGTACGTGCCATTGCCGTGGCAGGCAGCGCAATACTGCTGGTATACCTGCTCGCCGGTCAGTGGCGTGGGATGCAACGCACGGTATTTCTGCTCAATCTTGTCGGGGGCGAGATAGCTTTCTGGGACGTCGCGCTTCCACTGAGAAAGCACATAGACGGTGAGTGCGAGCGCCTGTCGCCTGGTCACGGTTGGATTCCGCATCAGGCTGTCGGGAACCACGCTGCCCGGGTCGCGGAAGTGCGCCAACTGCCAGTTCCACGTGGTGTGCGGCGGCTTCAGACTGGTCATGATGAGCTGGTGCTTGGTCTTTGCGCCTTCGTTGTCCAGCGCTGGACCCAGCGCCCCGCCGCGCCCGCCCAGCTTGTGGCAGGACCCACAACTCTTCTCCTGGTAGAGCGTCATGCCCGCGGTCAGCAGTGGAATCTGATCGGGTGGGAGTTTTTCGGCGTCGTGGCAGGTAACGCAGGCAGCCTCGGTCATCTCAGGCGGCAGCAGCGGGTAATCCCAAAACACGTCGTCGGCCTTGGCCTCGCGGAACGTCAAGGCCGCGCCTTGCCCGTGGTGACACACGGTGCATCCAAAGCGGTCTACGGGATGCTTGTCGAGGATGTGCCCAGGATGGGTGCGGTGCGGCTGCTCAACATCGGTCATGCGCGGATCGTCGATTCCGTTGTGGCAGGTGACGCATCGGTCCACTGCGCCCAGCGCCGGAATGCTGGCCTGCTTCATATCGATGCGGAACTTGGCCAGCAGTTCGCGGCCACGATCGTCTGTGGCTTTCTGGCGGAGGATGTCCTGGTACTGGCGTTGCACGACCTTCCATTGCGCCCGGTAGTTCTCGCGCACCGCCGCACCCACCAAGTAACCGACGGTCAACAGGCTGGCCACCAGCAGGAGCCAGCGATAAATTCGTGAGGGGTCTCTCATCGCATCCTCCCCTAGTGCACCGGCCACTGCGAGGGCCACCAGTAGAAATGCCAGTTAGGCCCGCGATGGACAGTCGCGAAGTAAGTCAAAATCGTGAATCCGACCAGAAAACAGGTGAACAGCGAAACGGCCGCCAGGCGGACTGAGTCCTTCCGCTTGAGGATGAACAGGGACCAGGCTGCGAAAATCAGCACCAGCAACGATCCGGGGTTGATGGCGATGATCCAAAGCTGGTGAATGTTCGGGAACCAGCTGCGCAGCCAACCGTAGTTGACTGTGAATGCCAACATCCCCACGCTCACCGCTAGAGCGAAGAAGAAGGACTGCCAGAAAACAGACCGCTCGCTCTTGGTGCCGAACCAGGTGCCCTCGCCTCCCGGCCGGCGGTCGAGGAACGGGATCAATGCCAATCCGACGACCACGATCACGGGGATCAGCAGGCCGCCGGTGAAGGCCGAGTATGAAACCAACTCTTGAATCCCAAGGAAGTACCATGGAGCTTTAGCCGGATTCTCAGGAATTGCGGGATTGGCAAGCTCTTTGAGTGGCGCATCCGAGTAGAAAGAAAGAATAAGTGTGGTGGCCACCGTGATCATGAACACTGACAATTCCGCCCAGAACAGGTGCGGCCAGCTCATCACCGTGTTTTCGGGGCCGCGATTTACCGGTGGACGCTTACCCTTTACCAGCGCCATCAGACCATAGGTCTTTGTGGCCAGGGGTTGGAACACGGTGCGACGCTCTCCGCCCCATTCCGCGAGTCCGCCCATGGGATCTTCGGGTTTGGCCAGGCCGCCGTCCTTTCGAATTCGCCAGAAATGCACCCCCAGCAGGGTTACGAGGGTCAGCGGAAGAACGAACACATGCAGAACGTAGAAGCGAATCAGCGCGTCTTCGCCCACGTAGTTGGCGCCCAGCAGGAGACGTTTCTGGAAACCACCGGGATCGAAGAATTTTGTGATCCCAATTGCGTCCGTGAGCTCGCGCGGAGAGTTGGCGATGTTGGAGCCGATAGTGATCGCCCAATAGGCCAGCTGGTCCCAGGGCAGCAAGTAGCCGGTGAAGCTCAGGGCCAGGGTAATGACCATCAGTCCCAGTCCAACCAGCCAGTTGAATTCGCGCGGCTTTTTGTAGCTGGCCGTGAAGAACACCCGCGCCATGTGCAGCAGCACAGTCAACACCATTAGCTGCGCGGACCAGCGATGAATATTGCGAATGAAGCGTCCCGTGGAAACCGTAAAGTGGATATCTTTGATGGATTGATAGGCCAGATCAGTCGAGGGCTTGTAGTAAACCATCAGAAGAACGCCCGTAATAATGGTGATGACAAAGCTGGCCGTAGCCATCAAGCCGAGACCGAAGGTAAGCGTGGGTTTGAGGGTGCGCACGTGAACCCGGACGCTGTGGATGTGCAGGAACAGGTTGTGAAACGTAGCCTGCGATTCCTCCCGCTCCGATTCAGGCGTCTTGCCCAGGCGGAAGCAGGCATCCTTCACGGTGTGGGGGAGTTCGTGCAGGTTGTGCAGGAATTCTCGGGTTGCGGTCTCTGCCACGGTGTACCTCCTACACGCGGTAACGCGTGCCCTCCGGGACCTCGTTGTCGGCATTTACCACCAGGTCGCCGTTGGCGGCGCGGCTGACCTCCAGCCAGGGCAAAGGGCGCGGAGCTGGTCCGCCAATCACGCTGCCCTTGCTGTCGAAACGTGAGCCATGACAGGGACAAGCGAACCCATCCTTTGACCGCGCGACGGTGCAGCCCAGGTGCGTACATGTGCTGGAAATCGCGTAGAAACCATCGTCGTCGCGGAAGAGCACCAGGTTCTGCTCGCCAAAAGCAGTTTCACTTCCAGCGGAAAACTGCTCCGGCGGACCAAGTTTGAAGCGGCGCACCGGGCCGGGCAACACTGCTGGGTTGGGGAGTCGGAAGATTCCGGCAGCGGCCGTGCCCAGAGCCGCAAAGAAACTTCCCAGCGACGCGAGACTCAGAAAGCTGCGCCGGTTGATGCGGGGCGGATCTAGACGGGACATGGCTTCCACTCCTTGGCAAAACTAAACTTCTCCATGGTGATGGCGGTGGTGGGACATCGCTGGGCACACAGGCCGCAGCGGATGCAGCGTTCTTCGTCTTTAATGATGGCGGAGAGATCAGTGGGTTCGAGGCCCAACTCTCGAGCTGCTGTCTCAAGTTCTGGCAAAAGCGTCAGCCGGTCAAACGTCACCAGTTTCAGGCAGACGGTGGGACAGACATCCACGCAGCCTCCACACAGAATGCAGCGCTCGCCGTCGAAGATGGTGTTGATGCCGCAATCGAGGCAGCGACCGGCCTCTGCGCGAGCCTGTTCTTCCGCGTAGCCGATCTCGACGAGTGCGTTTGGGCTTTTCATGCGCTCTTCCGCAGAGAGTGTGGGGATGTGCAGGCGCAAGCGGCGCTCGTAGTGTTTTTCGCGCTGATAGTGCTCAACGGGGAAATGAAATTGGACCTCTTCCGGCGCGATCTCTTTGCCGCGCAAAAAACGATAGACCGAGCGGGCCGCCTGCTTGCCGCTGGCAATGGCATGAATCATGAGCCGCGGCCCGTACGCGATATCGCCGGCGATGAAGACTCCCGGCGCCGAGGTCGTGCAGGTTGCCGGGTCGTTCACGATCTGCTGTAGCGAGCGCATCTCGATCCCATCGCGTTGCGCATCGATAAAGCTCAGATCGGCAGATTGCCCAACGGAAAGAAGCACCGTGTCACCCTCGATCTGGGTTTTGACGGACTCATCAAACTTCGGAGCGAAGCGCTTATTTTCGTCATACACCTGGGTACAACGCACGAATTTGACTCCGCGCACGAACTTCTGACCATTCCGCTCGTCTACCAGTACCTCTTTGGGCCCCCAACTGTTGTGGCGGGTGACTCCCTCTTCCTGGCCTTCGAGGATTTCCACGGTATCGGCCGGCATTTCCTCGAGCGACTCCAGGCAGACCAGGTTCACCTGCCGCACACCGGCGATGCGGGCTGCGGTGCGCGACACGTCGTATTCCTCCTGGCGCAGGACCGTACGGGCAACGTCATAGGCAACGTTGCCTCCACCGATCACGATCACTCGCTGCCCCAGCGAAACTTCCTTGCCCAGCGATACATCCCGCAGAAAATCGACGCCGCCCATCACGCCGATGGCGTCGGCGTTGGGAATCGGCAGCGCCCGCGAGCGCTTGGCGCCACAGGCGATGATGACGGCGGCAAACTCCCGGCGAAGATCGGCAAAGCTGACATTTTTCCCAACCTGAATGTTGCAACGAATCTCGACGCCGAGGGACTGAATCACCGCGACTTCTGCACGGATCAGCTCACGCGGCAAGCGATAGCCGGGGACGCCGGTGTAGAGCATGCCAGCGGGCTGCGGCTCCATCTCAAAGATCGTGGGACGGAACCCCATCAGGGCAAGGTCATGCCCGGCAGCTAGCCCCGCTGGTCCGGAGCCGATAATCGCGATCCGCTCTCCTGTGGGCTTGGGAAACTCGGCGTTCGCGAGAAACTCCAGCAAGTGGCTGAGTTCATCGAGATCGTCACACTGGCGCGGTTCGTTCTTGCTCTTCAGGTAGGGGAACAGCTCGTAGCCTGGATCACGGCGAACATCACTGCCGAACTTCTCGCAAACAAAGCGCTTGAGCGCACGGATGGAAATCGGTTGATCGATGGTCCCCCGACGGCAAGCCGCCTCGCACGGTGCGCCGCAGATGCGTCCACACAAGGAGGCCAGGGGGTTCGGGCCGCGGGCAATCAGATACGCTTGTTCGTAATCCCCTGTGGCAATTGCACGGATATAGCCGCGCGCATCGGTGTGCACCGGACAGGCATACTGACACTTGATCTGTTCGCGCCAGTACTCACGGTCCGCTACTCGGACCTTGTAGCGTGGTTCATCCACGGTTCCGCCCCGTGACCGACATGCCCACAGCTAACGTTATGTGCCCAGGCGGCAAACGGCTGTGACATAAGTCACGTTGTCCTATGACTTGTGGTTACGTCGCGGGATTCAAACTTGTCTTTCAGGTTCTCGCTGTCACGCAGAGTCAGGATAGATCTGATGCTCAAGACAGAACTCTCCGCGTGCCGGGCGCATTGTTGGGATAGCCCTGCGCAGGCGATACCGTTTCTGTCACTGCAAATCCGGTCGCCAAGTGGTAAAAGAATATAAGTAATTGTTTCGCGCGGAGGTGGACTCATGGACACCGCGAATGCCACCCGCGCCCTGTGCCGCTCCTTGCTGCAGGGTCTTCACCAAGAGCATGAGTCCATGGATCGCGGTTCCGATCTGGGATTTTCCATCCCACAATCGGCGATCACTAGCCCACCGCCGGATCGCAGAACGTTCTTGAAGGCCACCACGCTTCCCTGCCTAGCAGCTTGCGCCGCAGCCTGCCTTCACACCAGCCCGGCGGTTGCTCTCGGGGCGCCCTCCCTGCCAGAAGATGATGCCCGTTTTCGCGTGGAGGCCAGATTCTACGAAAAGCTGCCGGGAAAGAACGTCCGGTGCAAGATGTGTCCGCGCGGCTGCGTGGTTGGAGACCGGCAGCGCGGGCATTGTCGTGTCCGCGAAAACCGGGGTGGGACCTACTATTCGCTGGTCCACTCGCGGGTGTGTGCGGCTCATATCGACCCGATCGAGAAGAAGCCATTCTTCCATTTCCATCCAGGCATTCTGGCGTTCTCCGTAGCCACGGCCGGATGCAACGTGAACTGCAAATTTTGCCAGAACTGGGAAATCTCGCAGGCCATGCCGGAGGATCTGCCGGCCCGGTATATGCCGCCCGCAGACGTGGCGGCGCTGGCGAAACAGAACCAGTGTCCGGCGGTAGCTTTCACGTACAGCGAGCCGACCGTGTTCAACGAGTTTGTGACCGACGCTGCGGACGCGGCCCGGGCGCAAGGAACGAAGGCCGTCGTGGTGTCGAACGGCTTTATTCAGCAAGAACCGCTGAAACGGCTCTGCCGGCACGTTGATGCCATCAAGATCGATCTGAAGGCATTCTCCGCGAAGTACTACCGCGAGGTGGTGAATGCCGAACTTCAGCCTGTACTGGATACGCTGGTCACAACCCGCAAGGAAGCCAAGTGGATGGAGATCGTGCACCTGGTCGTTCCGACACTGAATGACAGCGATACCGAATTTCGCGATCTTGCGCGATGGATCAAAACCAATCTGGGAACTGATGTTCCGATCCACTTCACGCGCTTTCATCCGTTGTACTTGCTGAAAAACCTGCCTCCTACGCCGGTCGAAACCCTGGAACGGGCCAAAGCGATCGCTGACGCCGAAGGATTGCAGTTCACATATATCGGGAATGTGCCCGGGCATCCCGCCGAGAACACGCGCTGCCCCAAGTGTCGCCGCCTGCTCATCGAGCGCGCTGGGTTCACGATCACGCAGAACCATATTCGCAAAGGAAAGTGCGAGTATTGCCAACATGTGATTCCGGGTGTTTGGAGTTGAGGAGGCGAGGGGATCGGAGTTTCTATGAGTGCCAGAATCAGAGTCACGCTGCTGATCGCGATTTCCTTGTTGGCAGCATGGACAGTGATTGCCAAGAGCCCGCGAGCGGGACCGGGCGAGCAGGTCCGGCAAGCAGCCGTGGCGGGAACTTTTTATCCTGCAGACCCCAAGGAACTGGCAGCCACCGTGGATGGGTTCCTAGCTCGAGCCGGTGTGCCCGCGCAGAAAGGGCACATCATTGCGTTGATCGCACCCCACGCGGGCTACCCCTTTTCCGGCGCGGTAGCGGCGCATAGCTATGCTTTATTGAAAGGTCGGCCAACGCATCGAGTGGTCGTGATCGCACCTTCCCACTATGAGGCGTTCCCGTTTGCCTCGGTCTACGAGGGCGACGCTTATGCTACTCCCCTCGGAACAATCGCCGTGGACAAGGAGTTCGCCCGGAAGCTGGCGCGCTCCAACCCGGAATTCAAACTCTCCAGCCGTGGCCATGTTCCTTCTCCAGACGGGGCGGAACACTCTCTCGAAGTACAACTGCCGTTCCTGCAGCGGACGCTCTCGGATTTCGAACTCGTGCCCATCATCATGGGAGAGCAGAGCTATGAAGCGAGCCGCGCCCTGGGAGTCGCACTCGCAGAACTCATTCGCGGGACGGATACACTGATTGTGGCCAGTTCCGACCTGTCTCATTACCACCCCTACGAGCAAGCCGTCGCTCTGGACGGCAAGACCCTGAACGCGGTAGGGGAATGGGATTACCTCACGCTCTCTGACAACTTCCAAAACCGGACGTGGGAAGCCTGTGGGGGTGGCCCCATCGTGGCCGCGATGATTGCCGCCGAGCGACTTGGCGCTACGCGCGCCCAGGTGATCAAGTATGCCAACTCGGGCGATGTGACGGGCGACCGGGGCCGCGTTGTCGGTTACAGCGCGGTGGCGTTGTTTCAGGACGAGGGTCGAGGCACAGAAACTCCGAAGTTCTCCCTAACCTCAGGCGAGAGGCGGCAACTGTTGGACATAGCCAGGAAATCCGTCGAGTCTGCGGTGAAGGACAACAAACTCTATGAGCTTCCCGCGAACCTGCCTCCGAGCTTGATGCGAGACCGCGGAGCCTTCGTCACCCTCAAGGAAAATGGCGACCTTCGTGGTTGCATCGGGTACATGGCAGCCATACAACCTCTGGCACAGACGGTCCGAGATGTGGCCGGGTTTGCCGCGTTACAGGACACGCGCTTCCGGCCGGTGACGGTCAGCGAATTACCCCAGTTGAAGTACGAGATTTCCGTCCTGTCGCCCATGCGGCGGGTGATGGACCTAAATCGCATCAAGGTAGGAGAGCATGGGCTCATGATCAAGAAGGGCCGCTACCGCGGGGTGTTGCTTCCCCAAGTCGCGCTCGAGCAACACTGGGATCGAAACACTCTTTTGGACGAGACCGCGATGAAGGCAGGATTGCCGGCCAAAGCCTGGCGCGACAAAGACGCAGACCTTTTCATGTTCACGGCTGTCGTATTCGGGGAATCCGAGGCCTCGCGCGCCCTCACGCCAGAGATTCCAGTTTGGACCGACTCACCCACACGGCCAGGACAGCGGGTGCCAGGTTCACCACCGCGATAAATATAGCTGCCCTGAGAAAACCAAAGAGCGGGAGCAGAAACGCACTCAACACCAGGGTGCCGACGCACGCTCCCAGCAGATCGATCCCGTACAACATCCCCATATTTGCCTGCGGTGCTGGTGAGCCTGCAAAGAAGACCTCTGTGGCAAGCGCAAACTCATATCCTCCGAGCAGGCCCGCCAGCAGAGCCATTGCCGGAAAGACAATCTGACTCACGAAGGCCAGTATGCCCGAGCTTCTGATTCCAGCGAGAGAACTTAACAAGAGATACAGCAAAACTGGAGACATCGCAGCCAGAACCTGGAGACCCGCTAACTGCATTAAACCTGCACGCGAAGTCAGCGCGCGTGCCAAGCGGGTGGCCGAACGCAAACGCCACCAGCTGCCCAGGGCCATGCCCGTCATGAACAGTGCAATCAGGATCGCGAGTTCGTGGTAAATGTATCCATAGATGGCTTGAAAGCCCAACAGGAGCAGCACCTCAAGGCTGATCATGGTCAGACCTGCGAGAGCGATGCAGAAACCCGCACTCGCGCGCACCTGGCCGGTGGGCTGCGCCCAGCAGCAAATGAACATGGCCATGGCGAAGAGTAGTGCAGCTGCCAGCGCCACCAACCGCCCAAATCGCACCTTGGCTATAGACTCGAAGATGTATTGATATTCGCGATTGAACTGCGTGCTCCACAGGGCAACGTCGAAGTAGTACGCGATCGGCGCCAGGTCACGGTTGACGGGCGTGTCGGGCCCAGGATGGATTTTCTGCTCGAGATCGGCCACCCGGTCGGGCATCACGCGAAAGGGGATGTAGTATTCGCGGACGTAGCTGGTTTGCAGGTGCCGGGATCGCAAGCGAGACAGCAACTCGATGGGATCGGCCGCCAGCACACCCTCCCTCTTTGCGGCAAAGAAATGTACGGTGTCGCCGGGGATTGTTCGTACTACCGGAAATGCTTCCTGCAGCGATTTAACCACGCAGCGCAGGAAGGCACTCAGGTCGGGACTCAGGTACTCTTCCGCAGCGTGCAGCTGAAACGAGAACACTCCTCCGTCCGCAAGCTTCTCCGCCGCTTCGCGAAAGAAATCCGAGGTATAGAAGCGGTTCAACTGGGCGGTCTGCGGAGCAGGCAGATTGACAATGATTACATCAAACGCCTGGTCGGTGGTTTTCAGGAACAACCGCCCGTCGGCATGGTGAACATGTACGCGCGGATCGGCTTGCGCGGCCGCCCACTGTTCCCGGAAATATTGCTGTGCGAGCTCGATCACGGTGGGATCGAGCTCAACGTAATCCACCCGCTCAAGACTGGGATGCTGCAGCGCTTGCAGCAGGCTTCCGCCAGCGCCGCCGCCGATGAGAAGCAGGCTCCGGGGAGCGGGATGCTCGAGCAGGGCAAAGTGCACGCTTTCTTCTGCGGTAGCGGGATCCGGCGCATTGAACATCAACAGCCCGTTCTCAACCAGACTGCGGATTCCGCCTGCTTCCAGGACCGCCAAATTGCCGTACACGGAGTTGCGAGTGTCCACCAGGCGAAAGCCAGGCCACAGGCGAGCCAGAGAGGCGGTTTCCAAGCGTCGGCCTTCCGGCAGGCCGACAAGTACCCAGGCGACCAGCAAGGCTGAGACCGCGATCCACTGATGCGATCGTCTTCGCAGACTGAGAGTCGCGGCGGCCATGAAGTTCAGCGTGCTCACCAGGAACGCAATCTGGAGGGAGTTCAGTGAGCGAAGCAGGATCAAGCCGGCTAGAATGCCCCCCAATGCCGATCCAGCAGCCTCGAGCAGATATACGGAATTGACAGCGACCGAAGTCGATGAACCGGACTCATGGACATGGAGCCGGCTTCCAGCGACGAACACCCAGCCGGATGCGGCGCAGAAACAGCTCAGCGTAAGCAAGCAGGTAAGGAAGATCGGCCAGGGGCCGAGGAGTTCTCCGGGAAGCGCGTGAACCACGCTCCGGCTGGCGCGCACCGCTAAGACGGTCGCGGGAAAGAGGAGCGCTAGCAGCGTCTGTAAAGCTACCATCAGCAGCGTCGGTTTCGATGTTCGGGCCGCAAGCCGGCCGAGCAAGCTGCTGCCGATCGCAGTCCAGAGAAGCCAGCTGGCCAGCATCACTCCGAGCGAGACCTCGTTGCCATAAGAGATAAGCATCAGCTCGCGCATCAGAACAATCTGCGCGACGGTGGCCGTGAAACCGATGAGAACCAGGATCGCCCGAAGCTTCAGGGATGTGAGGATAGTTATCGAGAGTGGCTGTCCCGCGCTCACTGCATGACCATTAAAATTCAAGGCAGGCGAAAAGCAAAGGAAACTTCTGCCGTGGCGCGGTGGAGCCGATTACCTTGACCTAGCGGGTGTAGATGTCAAAGGATCGTACGCTGCCGGTTGCCTGCATCGGGCGACGCAACCTGAGGAAGTGCAACCCCTGACTCATGGGATATCGAACCAAACCTCCCGCTCTTAGCTATCGAGAATATTGATTCGGCCAAGCACTAATTTGAATGTCGCCCCACCAACTTGATGGTTGACGGACCTGTGCTGATCGTCTAAAGTAAGCGACATTCCTGCAGAGACTGCTTTCACGGATATGAATCCATCGGTGCGCAACGCGAAGCGGATCAGACGAGAGGTGCGACTGCGTCTCCTCGCCCTTAGCGTGGCCATTCTTGGCCTGGTGCTTGCACCCTTAGGATTCAGCGGATGATGTAGCCATCGCAACTGTAAAGTTTTCGAAAAGGGCCATTATCCGCAAACGGATGATGGCCCTTTGATTTTCAGCACCATTCATTTACGCCTTCGGTGGGCGAGGAGGAACCACTTGTCGGGACGCGAGCGTGTAACGATATTTGACACTACCTTACGAGACGGAGAACAGTCTCCAGGTTGCAGCATGACTTCGGACGAGAAGCTGCGCATGGCACAGCAGCTCGACCGTTTGGGCGTGGACGTGATCGAGGCCGGATTTCCCATTTCCTCCGATGGTGACTTTCACGCCGTGCAGGCAGTAGCGCACAACGTCCGCCGGCCGGTTATCGCGGCCCTGGCCCGGAGCCGGCGCGAGGACGTCGAACGAGCCTGGCAGGCTCTCAACCAAGCCGCTCATCCCCGCATCCATACCTTTCTCGCAACCTCAGACATTCACCTCCAGCACAAGTTAAGAGTCTCGCGCCGGGAATGCCTTGAGCAGGCACGTGACGCTGTGCGATTGGCCAAGTCCCTCTGCGAGGACGTGGAATTCTCGCCGGAGGACGCTACTCGCTCGGACCCGGACTTCCTGTGCGAAGTGCTGGAAGCAGTAATCGAGGCCGGTGCAACCACCGTCAACATTCCAGATACCGTCGGGTATACGGTCCCGTCTGAGTTCGCGGAGTTGATCGAGCGGATTAGTGAGCGGGTGCGTGGCGTTGGGCAAGTGGTGATCTCCGCCCACTGCCACGATGACTTGGGTCTGGCGACAGCCAACTCTTTGGCGGCTGTCAGTGCAGGTGCACGGCAGGTGGAATGCACCGTGAACGGCATAGGGGAACGTGCGGGTAACACCTCATTGGAAGAGCTGGTGATGAGCATGCGAGTTCGGCCTGACCGCTACCCTTACGACACTGCAGTGGTCAGTGAGCAACTGTTTCCGGCGAGCCAACTGTTAACTGAAATTACGGGAGCGCCGGTACAATCCAACAAAGCCATCATTGGCCGTAACGCGTTCGCGCATGAGGCGGGTATTCACCAGGATGGCGTAATCAAGAACCCGTTGACCTACGAGATAATGACCCCGCAGTCCGTGGGGGTTCCCTGCACGCAACTGGTTCTGGGCAAACACTCCGGACGCCATGCTCTTGGGCTGCGCTGCGAAGGGTTGGGGTTCCAGCTGGATCGCCACGAACTCGATGAGATCTATCGTCTTTTCCTCGCGCTCGCGGACCACCTCAAGGTGGTGGAGGATACGCACGTTCTGGACCTCATTCGGAAGGCGCGCGCGGGGCGTTCGGCTCGGTTCGATACAGCCGAACAAATGCGCACTTCCACGGGGAGCAAAGCCTATGTCGCTCCCGCCCATGTTTTGGATTCCTCGAATGATCAGGACCAGGAAGCCGCAGCCCCGGTAATCCCAACCGGTCATGACGGCGAGCAGCGGGACGATTACTTGTGGGGAGTATGATACAGCGCACAGCCGTACCGTTGGCAGCACGCCAAAGTGAGAGCAAAGGAGTTTGGATCCGATGAAGAAAACCGGAGCACAGATTATTTGGGAATGCCTGGAGCGCGAGGGCGTGACCCACGTCTTCGGATATCCAGGGGGCGCGATCCTGCCGGCTTATGACGCGCTCAAGCACAGCCGCGTTCATCACGTGCTGGTGCGTCATGAGCAGGGCGCGACCCACATGGCCGACGGCTACGCACGCGCCAGCGGACAGGTTGGCGTCGCGGTTGCAACCTCCGGGCCAGGCGCCACCAACATGGTGACCGGCATTGCCACGGCCATGATGGACTCTTCTCCGATCGTTTGCATTACCGGCCAGGTGGGCAGCAAATTGATTGGCTCGGATGCATTTCAGGAGACCGATATTACGGGAATCACCCTCCCGATCACCAAGCACAACTACCTGGTAACTCACGTCGGTGATTTGGCGCGCACCCTCCGCGAAGCTTTTTATGTCGCGCGTTCGGGCCGCCCGGGACCGGTTTTGGTGGATATTACCAAGGATGCCCAACAGTCGGCATGCGAGTTCGACTGGGAGTCTGCCGCACCACAACTGCCAGGATATCGCCCTGATCTTTCTCCCGCTTCCCATGAATATGAACACGCACTGCAATTGATTCATAACGCGAAGCGGCCCGTGATCCTTCTGGGGCATGGTGCGATCCTCTCGGGCGCGATGCGCGAGGTGCGCGACCTAGCCGAGCGTGCTGGCATCCCGGTGGCGCTCACCCTGCTCGGCCTGGGCGCGCTTTCTGCTTCTCATCCCCTCAATCTCGGCATGATGGGAATGCACGGCGAAGCCTGGGTAAACCACACCATCCAGGAGGCTGACCTGTTGATCGCGCTCGGCATGCGCTTCGATGATCGCGTCACTGGAAACCTGAAGACTTACGCACCCACTGCCAAAAAGATTCACGTGGAGATTGATCCGGCTGAGATCAACAAGAACGTCAAAGTCGATGTGGCGCTGGTCGGCGATTTGCGCGAAGTGCTGCGCGAAATGTTGCCCAGAATCGAATCGATCGACCGCAGCGAGTGGCTGGATTTTATCGACGGGCTCAAAGGCCAGTCGGCAGTCCGCGATATTCAGAACCTGCCGGATAACGGGCATCTCTACGCAGCCCACGTAATCAACGACCTCTGGCGGGAGACGCGAGGAAGCAACACGGTGGTTGTCACCGACGTTGGCCAGCACCAGATGTGGGAAGCGCAGTACTACAAGCACGAGGAGCCGCGCTCGCTGATCACCTCGGGTGGGTTGGGAACAATGGGATTTGCCTTGCCCGCCGCGATCGGAGTGAAGGTTGCCCGCCCCGAAGCGGAAGTCTGGGTCGTGGTGGGAGACGGCGGCTTCCAGATGACCATGTGTGAGCTTGCTACCATGGTGCAGGAGAATCTGAAAATCAACATTGCGATTATCAACAACGGCTATCTCGGCATGGTGCGCCAGTGGCAAGAGTTTTTTTACGAGCGCAACTACCAGGCTACGCCGCTGCTGAACCCGGATTTCGCGAAAATTGCAGAGGCCTACGGCATCCGCACTGCGACCGTCACCCAGCGCTCTCAAGTGGTGCCCTCTGTGCAGTCAGCCCGGCAGAACGACGGGCCGGTGCTGATCAACTTTCAGGTTGAGCAGGAAGATACCGTTTATCCCATGGTCGCGGCGGGGGCCGCATTGCACGAAATGATCCGGCGGCCAGGCCCCATTGTGGAGACCGCTGCTGACGAGTAACCAAAACAATATGTTGAATACATACGTTGTCTACGTCGAAAACAAGCCGGGCGTGCTGACCCGAGTGGCGTCGCTGTTTCGCCGCCGAGCCTTCAATATTGACTCGCTGACGGTGGGGCGGACGGAAAAGCCGGAGGTGTCTCGCATGACCATTACGGTCGAGGCCGACCCGGATCAGGCACGCCGCATCGAAGCCAACCTCTACAAACTGGTGAACGTGTTGCTGGTGGAAAACATCACCACCGCGCCGGCGATCGTGCGCGATCTGGCGATGATCAAAGTCGCGGCCATGCACGAGGCACGATCCCATGTGTTGGAACTCGCCAGTGTCTTCCGGGCGCGTGTGGTCGACGTTGCGCCCGAATCCCTCATCATCGAAATCACAGGCGGCGACGACAAGATAGACGGGCTGCTGGAGATGCTTCGCCCTTATGGCGTGCTGGAAATGGTGCGAACCGGCATTGTCGCCATGCGACGGGGCAGTAAGTGTTCTTCCGTCGTCTCAACAGCGAACCCGGTGGCCCAGCTGGCAGCGGACGACGATGTCCAGTACTCGGTTTAGTGGCAGACAATTCGAAAGGAATACTCATGGCAAACATGTTTCACGATAGCTCTGCGGATGTGGCGTTGATTCGAAACAAGAAGGTAGCCATTATTGGATACGGCTCCCAGGGACACGCCCACGCGCTCAACTTGAAAGATAGCGGAGTCCAGGTGCGAGTGGGCCTGGCGCCGGAAAGCGAATCTCGAGCCAAGGCGCAAGCGCAGGGACTCACGGTCACGTCGGTATCCGACGCCGCATCCTGGGCTGATGTGATCATGATCCTGGTGCCGGACACGGCCCAGCCGGAAGTCTACCAGCAAGACATCGCGCCGCATTTGTCGGCGGGAAAAACGCTGATGTTTGCCCACGGCTTCAATATTCGCTTTGGAACCATAACGCCTCCCTCTGACATCGATGTTTCCATGATCGCGCCCAAGGCGCCCGGCCATCGCGTGCGTGAGGTGTTCCTGGAAGGTGGCGGCACGCCTGCTCTTTTGGCTATCCATCAGGATGCCAGCGGAACTGCAAAGCAGTTGGCGCTTTCGTACGCAAAGGCACTTGGTGCAACCCGTGCGGGCGTGATCGAGACTACGTTTGCCGAGGAGACCGAAACCGATCTCTTCGGCGAGCAGACTGTGTTGTGCGGAGGAGTAAGTGCGCTGGTCAAAGCAGGCTTTGAGACCCTGGTAGAAGCCGGCTACCAGCCGGAGATTGCATACTTCGAATGCTTGCATGAATTGAAGCTTATCGTGGACCTGATGTACCGTGGCGGGCTCAACTACATGCGCTATTCCGTCAGCGACACGGCCGAGCACGGAGATTACACTGGCGGCCCGCGCATCATCACTGATCAAACCCGGCAGACGATGAGACAAATCTTGAAGGAGATCCAGGACGGAACCTACGCCCGAGAGTGGATCGCGGAAAACGAGTCGGGGAGGGGATGGTTTGAAGCCACGCGCCAGAAAGAGCAGGAACACCAAATTGAGCGTGTGGGCGCGCGTTTGCGCAATATGATGACCTTCCTGGACCCGGTTACCGTCAAGCCCAGCATGAGCCAGCGACGGCTGGCGCGCGATAGCCAACCAGTTTCGCTAACCCAAAATGGGGATTAGTTCTGATGGTTCGTAAGACCATGTCTCTGTCACGGGTTCCGGACAGGTAGGCGACGTTCCTGAAGATGTCAAGCTTGCCAGCTCGACGGAACATTTACATACGTACGATCGAGCACCGATACCGACGGGCATCCGAGCAGCTTTAGAGTACGCTCGATATCAGCCCGCAAAATCTCAAGCGCACGAGTGACGCCAGCTTCTCCCGCGGCAGCAAGCCCGTAGGCGTAAGCGCGGCCGCACAGAACGGCGCGGGCTCCGAGGCAAATGGCCTTCACGATGTCGCTGCCGCGACGAATGCCGCCATCCATGAGCACCTCAATCCGTCCGTTCACGGCGGCGACAACTTCCGGCAACGCACGCAACGAGGCGGGAACGCAGTCCAGCTGACGTCCGCCGTGATTGGACACCACCACGGCTGCGGCTCCTTCGTCGATGGCCCTGCGGGCATCGTCCCCGGTAAGGACACCCTTGATAACCACAGGCCCCCGCCAAAGCTCGCGGATCCACTGCAAGTCTCCCCAAGTCACGGTCGAGCTTGCTAAAGCGGCATTGACATCCACCAGCGGCATCGGTCCCTCGCCGGGAATGGCAACGTTGGGCAATGACGGCAAGCCGCCGTCGAGCAGGAAGCTGAGCAGCCAGCCCGGGCGCGATAATACCTGGGGCAGAAACGGGATCTTTGCCAGCAGCCCGCCACTGATCAGCTCTTTCATGCCATTCCGGAAGTCACGCTCGCGCATTCCGGATACAGCCGTATCAATCGTGACGACCAGTGCAGAAAAACCCGCACCCCGGGCCCGTTCAATCGCCGCCTCTGCGGCTCCACGGCCACCCATCAGATAAAGCTGGTAAAACACGTGGCCCGGGGAGGCTGCCTTTACATCTTCCAGGCGATGCCCGGAAATCGTGGACAGAATGTATGCAGTCCCGGCGGCCCCGGCGGCCCGGGCAGCTGCCACTTCGCCGCCCGGATGCATGAGGCGGCTGTAGCCTACGGGTGCAAGCAACACCGGTAACCCAAAGTCTAAGCCGAGTACGCGTGTGCTCAAATCACAATGAGGCACCGCCACGGCATGGCGCGGCCGGAAGGTCACGTCCTGAAACGCACGACAGTTCTCGCGCAGCGTCACTTCCCCTTCTGCGCCGCCGTCGAGATAGTCGAACACAGCCTTTGGCACCCTGCGTTGCGCTAGGGGGCGGAAGTCCTCGATGCTGACGACATGTGGAGACGCCACTCGCCGGGTTGCCCTGTTCATCGGTGGCGTGAATTATAGCCTCGCCTTTTGGGGGTTGGTGTAAAAAGATCCCAGCTTCCGTCTTCGGAATCCGGCAAACGCCGCTATCCAGGAGGAAGATTCTTTCGAAAATGGAAAGGGCGCTCTTCTCGGAGCGCCAAATAAGTTGCTGGAGAAATTGCTTGCGGGGGGGTGGATTTAAACCACCGACCTTTGGGCTCTACCCTGTTTTGCCCTGTTCTGTTCCCAATCTGTTCCACGACTTGTTCGACACTGGCATTCCTACTGCCTCACGCAACCAGCGGAGCGTTCGTCATCCCGGCTGTACCGAACACGCGCCGGTAGCGTTCGACTTCCGACGCCGGACCGAGCGCCTTCGCATAATTGTCGGAGAGCTTCACCGCCGGCCGCCCTTCTACCTCGCACACTTTGCAGATCAGACCGATCGGATCAAATTCGCTGCTGCCCTTGGGATCGCAGCCGCGGAAATCGTTGGTCAGCAAAGTTCCCCAGCCCGCGCTGAATCGAATGCGCCGGCCTGGAACCCACTTTTGCCGATCCTGGAAGTCGGCGGCGCGTCGAAATTCCTGGGAAGTAGCGCCACCCTGCAGCGTTCCACCGAAATAAGCGTGGAGACTGATGATTTCATCGATGTCGAGAGCGTCCGAGGCGATGACTAGTTTGTCACGCGGGTCCCGTCCGCGTTCCTTCAGCCACTCGATGTATTCGTCGCCTGCCACATACGGATTCTTGCTGTCCATGCGCTGGCCAGTCCAATCTGCCGTCCAGTCGGGTGCACCCTTCAAAAATTGGGTGGTTCCAAAGGTATCGGGGAGCATGATCCGCAGCGCTCCGTCGTACGTACGCTGCCAAAGATCGAGTACATGGTATTGAGAAGCCTTCAGGGCCTGGTCATCGTTCGCCAACGCGGCCAGGACCATCGGGATTTCGTGAGCATTCGTTCCAATTGCCTCAAGATCGTGCTTGTGTGCGAGAAAAGCGTTCGACGTTCCAATAAAACCACTGCCGAGATTGGAAGCCATCGCCTTGACCACGTATTCCTGCCACAGGAAGCTGTGCCGGCGCCGGGTTCCGAAATCTGCCACGCTCAGATTGGGCACGCCGCGCAGGCGTTCAATCTTGCCCCAAAGTTTCGTTTTTGCCCGGGCATATAAAATATCGAGATCGAACTCGCTCAACTTCTTCATGCCGGCTCTCGTCCGCAGCTCATCGAGGATGGAGAGGGCATAGAGTTCCCACATGGTGGTTTCAGGCCAATAGCCATCGAACGACATATGGAACTGGCCGTCCTTGACCGATAACGCATAGTTCGACAATTTGAAATCCTGTTCCAGCCATTCCAGGAATTCGGGCTCAAAAATTCCGCGGTGGCCATAGAACGTGTTGCCGGCCAGCCAGACCAGTTCGGATTTTCGAAACCGCAGTTTCCTGACATGTTCCAACTGCTCGATTACCTCCTTGGTTGAGAACATGTCGGCCAGACACACAGAAGAAGTGCGATTGAACAGCGAGAACGACACCCGCGTTTTCGGGTAATGTTTCCAGATGAACTGCAACATCAGCAGCTTGTAGAAATCCGTATCGAGCAAGGATCGGACGACCGGGTCCAGTGCCCAGTTGTGGTTGTGCGCGCGCTCCGCGAAGTTCACAATCATCGCTTAACAGTTCTAATTGGCCGACTCATTTTACCTGTTGGCGGCGATTCCCCTTCGACTGTAGAGCTTGAAAGAGATTGTTCCTGGATTGTCGCCTACTCGGATCCTATGCGGTTACTGCCGACGCAACGTGATTTTCACTCATGGCCGCATTTGCGGCGTCCCTATGGGAGCATGTGATATCCCCCATCGTAGCGGAACCGCCCTAACTCATTTTTTGCCGGCCCTGATCTTTGCCCACCGTGCTTTTTGAGCTGCTGCTATTCTCTTGCGCCCGGCAGCCGAAATAGTTCGCTTCTTGTGGGGCGCTGCAGGTCTAGGTTTGCTGTCTTTCAGGTAGACTTTCCCGAAAGCAGTCAGGGCGGCCTTCACGCGGTGTAGCTCATCTTCAAGTCGCTTGCGTTCTTTCTGGAGTTGACCGACTACAGACTGCATCAGTGTTTTGGGCATACGCAATCCTACCACTCGCAATGTGGACGCCAAGACGGTTGCTGGGAGAACACTCAATACAGACCCGGTGCGTCCGTTCCTTGATGGTGAACACCCCGGCTCAGTTGGCTGTGATAGCTCCCGTAGCGGTCACCTAAGATCAGGACCACAGACACTCCCTGGCTGCTTAGTTCTCAGGTTAACAGACACCGCCTCGAATGCTTGGGTTCCGTCGCGTGAACGCAATTGACGTAAACAGGCGATTACACTCATTGACGAGGACGGGAGGGTTTTGAGTGTTATCGCGATGTTACGCCAACCATCGGCGACTCAACTCGCCAGCGACGCTCGCTTTGGTTGAGTGGATCACCGTGGTGGTACGATTCCAGCGTGTGGAGTTGGAGACGAAAACGAAGTAGAGCCGGATTCCCTGAAGGATTCAAGGTTCAGCGCATAGGAGTCAGAGACGCAATGGCCATCTCCGACCTCCCGTCTTCGGAAATTGTGAGATACCTTCGTGAACATCCTGAAACGGCCAGAGCTTTACTGGGTGAATCCTACGACAAACGATTCACTCCGTCGTCTTTCATCGTCGAGGAGGCAGAGGGATTCATGGTTGGTTGGTTTACAAGGAATGCGAAACGCGAGTGCGTTCAAGAGTTCTCTGATTTGCCAGATGCAGCTACTGATTATCTCTTGTTCTCGCTTGGCAAAGGTAGATGGACGCCGACCGGTGATAAAGGTGACGAATCCAAGTAGTTGGCGATTAACGGGCATTACCGCTCACAACCCGGGGTCAATGAGTGTGATGGCGATTTTTCAACAGCTAGCCAGTTCCCTGTCCGTTGGGGTGTTCCGAGGACTGCTCGAGCGATGTGGCCCTGGCGCGTTTGTTTTCGCGAACCTGTTCCGCAGTGAACCCGCCTCCGCAAACTCCGCAGCGCCAAAAAGTCGACGGACCGGCCATGATTCCTGGTCCCGATTGGTGATCGGGACGCCTGGCTAACACCAACTCGCCACCACATTCTGGACACTGTCGTTGAATCATAGTCTCTTGCAGTTCGAATCCTTCTTGTGACCATCTTCGAGGCTGACCGGAGCCAATCCTCGGCTCCAGTCAGCCACCAGTCCGGCGTGCTGACGGCTTCCCAACGGCAATTACTTCTTGTCTTCTTTGACTTCCGCAATGTGCGCCTGCTGGCCGGCGTCTGACACAGCTTTCATGAATGCTTCCGCGCTCCTGGGAGTGGTTGCTTTGCCCGAAAGAATGTTGCGGAACGTCATGTGCTTGCCGTAAATGGCGCGAGTGGAGTCGTCATCCTGCTGCACCACTGCGCCTTCGAGGGTCAGGCCTGCGAACACGCCCTTGGAGCGCGAGTAGGTCAGCATTTCCGTGTTCATCTTCCAGTCAGTTCCGGCAGAAGCATGTCGGCCAACCGGGCCGGCTGCAACTGATCCTTCACCGGTGAGTTCGAATTTGCTCGAGAGCAGGTGCTGAAAACCCTGGTCGTTCATGACCAGCATCACCAGGTCTACGTCTTCCACGCCGATCTGCAAACCCCAACTTCCTCCACCCACCGACACAAATGCTGGTGCGCTCCAGCCTTCCGCTGTACGGCACGAGGCCACACCGCGTCCATGCTTGCCGCCAAAGATGAATCCGCCCTTAATCAGGTCCGGCACCACCAGGATGCACTTGGCATTGCTCAAGACTTCTTCCGGGATGCCTTTGTCCGGAGTCGCCATAACGGCGTGTAGAACATCGACGGACGATTGCAGGCGTGCGACCGAGTCTTCCTTGGCCGAGGCGGCGAACGCATACGTTCCAACCAAGCCCATAAAACCCATCAACAGCAGTGACATTACCTTCTTCATGAATTGTTCCTTTAGGAGCTGCCGAACTAAGAGGAGAGAGCTTCAGATGGGCTGACTTAGCTCAGAGGACCTGAAAGAGAGAGAAGAAATGCTCATCTCTAGCGTCATGATCGCTCAGTCGGGAAGGATTAGCTGGTCTGAATTGCTCACTCCCGGGTTTATCGAGGCCTTGGGCAGCGTTTCCGTGACAATTGAGCAATCCTGCACAGAATCGCCCTGCGTAACCTGTCAAGGTAATGCTGCCGGAGGTTCGGGAGTGAGCTTCACCGCCAGTCCGGTCCGGCAACTGGTTGGGTAAACGGTCCCGCGAACTGGAGAAAGAGCGAAGGTGAAACAGATGGAATCCGTCCTTCGCCGTGTCCGCGACCGGGTTCGCAGAGAATTGACCGCTGTCAAACGATCATTCGCCGCGCTGATGGCTACACTCAAGCCCCGGAACGAGTTTGTCGGATCGCAAAGGATGTGTCCGTTTTGCGGGTTAATTACCCCACGGTCCCGGCGATTGTGCCTGGAGTGCGGGAAAGATGGCTTGATCTAAGTATTGCTGAGTCGGGCTCATAACGAGCACAAGGAGATGACAGATGCTTTATACGATTTTGGTGATTCTGGGAATTCTATGGCTGCTAGGTTTCAGTATGCATGTGGGTGGAAGCCTGATCCACTTGCTGCTGGTGGTAGCGTTGGTGATCTTTGTTATCAACCTCTTAAGCGGACGCCGCAGCGTGGTTTGAAGTTTCCGGCGAGAGTGGGCGCACGCTCGGTCAGACAGAGAGTTGTTGGACCTGTGCACCCAGTGGTTCAATGATGTATCGATTCGTGTTGGGGCAGAAACGGCATGGCGTTTCAAGTACGGCGCCGGTCGTTTCTTCCACCACCGGCAGCTGAAACGCCCGCAAGCATTCCGAGCACATCACCACCACGTACGGCGCTCCGTGTGAGTCATTCCCGTTGCGAGGGATCCAGGCTGGTGCGCTTTCCATCTGATGGGCATTCACTCGATCGTGGGAGGTTCGGACCAACCCTGCAATCATGGCCAGCAGATTCTTGAGACTCGACCCTTTGGCGAAAAAGCCGTCGGCAATCACCCCAGCGGGTACGGCATCGCCCCGATAGGCGCCACTCATGGCCACAGTCATGATTTGCGGGAAACGCCGGCGGACCACGGAGAGCAACTCGTATCCCGACATTTGCGGCATGTTGAGGTCTGAGACTATCAGATCAGGCAGCGTTCGCCTCAACTGCTGGAGTGCGGTAAAGCCATCCTCTGCGGTGGAAACGTCGTATCCAGAGGAGATTAACAGCAGCGTGATGCTTTCTCGAATGCTCTGGTCGTCATCAACCAGAAGGACTTGGTGCTTCGAAGGACTAAACATCGTCCCTCCTCAGTGCGCACTAGGCGGCATGAATCCTCGTCCACGCAAGACCCACAGTCTCACTTAGGGGAACACTGGGTCTGGTCAGAATTGGACAGTTCCATCCCAAATGTTGTTCCAGACTTCTGCCGAGAAGGAGCTCTCAGCAGACAAAGCTTTCGCGTGGCTCGAACGCCCAGGTTTGCGTCGAACTCTCGCCCGCGGCTTCACGTTCAGTACGGAGTGAAGGGTCGCCAACAGGAAGTGAGGCCCATCGTTCTTGGCTACGAGCGCATCGACGGACTTTAAGGCGCCGTCGGGCAATTCCAGGTCATCGGTCAGCATGACAATGGGAACCGCTGGCTGGACTTGCTTGATCTCATTGGCGATGGCTGCGCCATCCAGGAGGCCCAGGTGGTACTCGAGCACAATCGCATCCACCGGCCGTGACATGAAGAGACGCAGCCCTTCGTGACCGTTCTCCGCGATCACCAGCTCGTATCCGTGTTCTTCCAACAAGCTGAGTTGAGCCGGATCTCGGTGTATGCAGAGGAGTGTGCTGTTGGCAGGCATGGCTCCCGTTTTATATATGGCCAGGGTCACAATTCTGTTCAGAATTGCTCAACCACCGGGAAAGTACGGACGGCGGTGGGGCGGTGGGGCGGTTGTTCCTGTGCTCCGTAACCGAAACAGCAAACACGCCCGGCTCCCATTGTCTCTTCTCGACCATGGAGCCGGGCGCGGGTTAGACAATCACCTTTTCAGCCTCTAGCGAAGCGACTCGAGGTTAAGGATCTGCGACAGGAAAGCGTCCAGGATGCTGTACCGGCCGTCAGAGTACCGACCATATTGATAGTGGCTGCTGTAACCGTCTTCATAGCCGCGCTGAAAGCCCTCGCGGAAATAGTAGTTGTAGTCGTCCTGGCTTAGGTAATAGCCGTTGTAGCCGTAATTCGCGTCCTGATAGACATAGGAGCCGCGGTAGTCGGAATGCCAGCGATCTTGCCGGTCTGCCACTCCGGCGCGGAAGCCTTCCTGGTAGCCGTTGTTCACAGCCTGCCGGAGCAAGCTTGCGCCGTATTCATTGATCTCGTAATAGCTGCCGCCGCGATGGTAACGATAGATCGGAGCCGTGTAGTAGTAAGGGTCGCGATCGTAATCGTGGTCACGCTCGTTGCGAAACGTGATTTGCTGCTGGCGTTCGCGCTCTAAATAGTCTTGCTGGAAACGGTACTGCGCCATGCGCTTTTGCTGCTGCAGCTGTGCGGTCTGCTGCTGCGCGTGATCCCGCTCCTGATCTATGTGTTGACGATACTGTGTCACACGCTGTTTCTGCTGCTCAATGTTCTGCTGCTGACGCTGTTGCGAGAGACGCGCTTGCTGCTGCTGCTTGTTCTGTTCCTGCTGCTGCTGGGCGCGCTGCTGCCCCTGCTTGTTCTGCTCTTGCTGCTGCTGGGCGCGCTGTTGCTCCTGCTTGTTCTGCTCTTGCTGCTGCTGGGCGCGCTGTTGCTCCTGCTTGTTCTGCTCTTGCTGCTGCTGGGCATGCTGCTGTTGCTGCTTGTTCTGCTCTTGCTGCTGCTGGGCGCGCTGTTGCTCCTGCTTGTTCTGCTCTTGCTGCTGCGGGGCGCGATGCTGCTCCTGCTTGTTCTGCTCTTGCGGTGGCTGCGCGTGCTGCTGCTTCTGTTGTTCAGGATTGGCTTGCTTTTGATCCTGCTGCTTCTCGGGCTTGGCTTCCTTTTCAGACTTGTTCTGCTTTTCGTCCTGCTGATCCTGCTGTGGGTAAGCAAGGGCAGCGGTTCCAAGAAAAACAAACAGAACTGCTGTGCCGATGACTCCAATGCGTTTCATGAATGTTGCCTCGATTGCAGGCTACATGCCGCAGGGAGGATTAACTGTCTCCTTTTGACCAGTGGGATTGCGAATGGCTCGTTGTTGCGCGGGCCCGATCCCCCCAGCGACCGGTTGGCGGGAACTGTATGGATCCGAGCAATTGTGCACAGACATCTCGACCTCGGGACCTTACCATCGATGTATAGCTCTTCACCTTTGAGGAAACACCGATGAGAAGACAGTACCTTCACCTCTCCGCGTATTCGTGCGACCAATGTCGAGGCCCAGTCGTCTCAGGCTCCATCGCGGTGCGTGAGGATGAAATATCGAAAGAGACTGGGATCCGGCAGGTGGGAGCAATTTGCCTGTCGTGCGGCCATAAGCAAAACAAAGCGACTGAGCCGGGCGTTACCCGCTACTTTCCGCCAGTGCAATGGGAGTCCGTGAACGCTATAGATACGACCCATATTACGACCGCCCACGTGGAAGCTCTCAATCGCGCCGAACTCCACTGAGCAGCGCGCGGCGGAGTCGGCTTCAGTTTTTCGACAGCCGGCTGCGCGTGCCCGCAATGGTCAGCGCGATCCCGCCTGCGATGAGCACCGCACTGATGATGGGCGACACCCGTTCACTGTGAGTGGTGTGCACGCCGATACTTAGGTCCCCCGCCTTAATACCCGAGGTCTCGCTGCGGGGAATCGGCACGACCAGGGAGGCGATGCCGAGCACGATCAGCAGCAGGCCAGCAAAGAGCAATATTTTCATAAGTGGCTCCGGCGAACGTTGCAGAACATGTTTAGTCTGCTCACCGCTCGTGTCGCCTGGTAAACATGGGACACGCCAGCTTGCAGTGCGCAGACGGGCGACGACGGTCTTAAGAATACAAACAGGCATCGTAACGAATCTGCTCAGTATTGACCACCCACCCGGAGACGCAGCCAATCCGGACTTGGAGCTACTCACCTTTCTGCACGTCTGCTGCTGAAATGGTTCATTGTGCACAGTATTCCGAAATGACTTGGGCCAAGCTACCTGATGCGTCCCGGCAGTTGACGAAGGATTCGGGGCCACGAAAATCATGAAATCCATCCCAAGCCGGCCCGGCCGTTGGTCTTGCAGGTTCAAGCAGACGGGGTCATCGCGAGGAGCCATGACCGACGCTTGGCGACTCGCTTACGTCCGTGCGTTAGCAATCGCCGTTATCTTGCTGATCTGTGTCGCTCCCTCCTTCGCCTATTCCGTGCTAACCCACGAGGAAATCGTAGACCTTCTCTGGACTGATGAGATCCAACCCCTCCTGCTCAAGCGATATCCGGGGCTGTCGGAAGATCAAATCAGGGAGGCGCATGCCTACGCCTACGGCGGCGCCGTCATCCAGGATCTCGGGTACTACCCGTTCGGCAACGCGGAATTCAGTAACCTGGTGCATTACGTCCGTAGCGGAGACTTCGTTCGGGAGTTGCTCCTCGAAAGCCAGGATGTCAACGAGTACGCCTTCGCCCTGGGTGCCCTGTCGCACTATGCGTCGGATATCGCTGGCCACCCGGCCGTCAACCACTCCGTCGCCATGCAATACCCGAAGCTACGGGCGAAGTTTGGCCAATCGGTCCGGTATGCTCAGGACAAGACGGCGCACTTGAAAACAGAGTTTGGGTTCGACACGGTACAGGTCGCGAAGAATCGTTATGCCTCGCAGCAGTACCACGATTTCATCGGCTTCCAGGTATCCAAGTCCTTGTTGGAGCGGATTTTCCCCGTCGTGTACGGAGTGGAGTTGAAAGACGTGCTTACCCATGAGGATCTGGCGGTGGGTTCGTATCGTTTCGCTGTCAGCCAACTGATTCCGCAAATGACCCGAGTCGCGCTGCAAACCCATAAGAAGGACCTGATGCGCGAAACCCCGAATTTCTCAAAACAGAAGTTCCTGTACCGTCTTTCGCGCTCGGATTACGAAAGGCAGTGGGGAAAGGACTACGTGAAGCCGGGCGTGGGTAGCCGGATTTTGTCAACACTCCTGCGATACATGCCGAAAATTGGGCCCTTCAAAGGGCTAGCGTTCAATGCCCCGACCCCGCAAACCGAGGATCTGTATATCAAGAGCATCAATACGACCGTCGATCAATACCGGGCCTTCCTCGAAGAAGTGCGCACGGACACACTCGTGCTGCCTGATTGTGATCTTGATACTGGCAAGGCGACCACACCGGCGGAATACTCGCTGACCGACGATACCTATGCAAAGTTGCTGGGTCAGCTGTCAGACCGGAAGTTCGTTGGGACTTCGCCGGAGCTGCGCGCCAACATTCTCGATTTTTATTCCGACCTCTCTGTCCAGATCGAGACGAAAAAGAACCAGGGTGATTGGAAAAGTGTATTGAGCGAGTTGGAGCAGTTGAGATCCATGACCCCGATTCCAATTGTCGCGGGCACACCGGCACAGTGAGAAGACGCGCGCCCTTCGGGACGTCGCCGTCAGCATGTGCAACTGAATGTGAGCGCAAAGGACCGACAACAAGATGCAGAACCCGATGGATTTACGCCGACTCACAGTTGCACTCGTGCTGGTAGCTTGCATTGCGGCTCCCGCGCGAGATCAAAGCTCCCCACCACCAGCCGCCGAGCTCATTAACGAGGTTGTGGCCAATGAACTGACCGACCGCGTGCAGCAGCGGAAGTGGATGTATCTGATCGACAAGCGTGAGGGGAAGCAGACTCTCACGGAAGAGCAGGTGGAAACGAAAGACGGCCCGCTCTATCGCGTACTGGCAATTGACGGCACCCCGCTCAATCCGGACCAGCTTCAGCAGGACAACACACGCCTGGATCGCCTTTTGCGCGATTCGAGCCAGCAATTGAAGCTCAAGCAAGGATACGATGAAGATGAGCAGAAGCTGGAGAGGCTGATGCGCCTGTTGCCCGAAGCTTTCCTGTACGACTATGACGGAGTCGAGGGAAACCTGGTCAGGCTCAAATTCCGCCCCAACAACGACTACAACCCGCCCACGTATGAAGCCCGGGTGGCGCATAGCCTGGCTGGAACGATTCTGATCGATGCGCAACAGAAACGCCTGGCCAAACTCTCCGGCCAACTCATAAGTCGTGTGGAATTTGGGTACGGGCTCTTCGGGCACATCGACAACGGCGGCACCATCGAGATTGGGCGTGTAGAGGTCGGATCTTCACAATGGAAAACTGCCCTGATCAATATTCAATTGTCCGGACGCCTAGTGTTCTTCAAGACGATCAGTAAGCAGGAATACGAGACCCGGACGCACTTCCGCGTGGTTTCCGGGGATCTCAGTCTCGCCGAAGCCAGCCGGCTTCTGGTTCCGTGATTATTTTTGTAAGTGTGCAGGTTTGACCAGTCGCGCGATTAGGTGCACGCATATCATCCGGACTTGTCAAGCAAATTTCAACTCTTGGAGGGCTAACGATGAATCTCAAGATCGTGACGGGGATTATTGCGTTGTTCATGTTTACCGGCGCGGCCGGACTGGCGACTGCGGAGGACACAACCAAGACCACTCATAAGAAAACGCGGGAGCTCTCGGGCTGTCTTCAGAAAGGCGAGGACGCTAACGAATACAACCTTGCCACGAAGGACGGCGGCACCTGGGAGATCAAGAGCGACAGCGTCAAGCTTGACGAGCATGTCGGGCATACGGTCAAGGTTGTCGGCGTAGTGTCCAATGCCACGGCGCACGGGATGAAGGAAGATGCAAAAGCCGAGATGAAAGAGCACGGCATGGAGAAGCACACCGCCGAGCGCGGTCATATGACGGTCACAGACTTGACCATGGTCAGTGACACCTGCCAGAAGTAGCACAGCGTCCACGCCCGGGTAAGCTGTGCGGCGTCAGCGCCGGTCCAAAGGAGAAGGCATGTTTTTCGCGAGCAAGACCCGGTGGGCTGGCAGCGCCTTCATACTTCTGACGACTGGGATGTTGGTACAAGGCTTCCCACAAAGTGCAGCATCTGACTCCAGCAAAGGAGAAATTGCGACCCTACATCAGAGCGATATCAAGATCCTTCAGGAAACCCTGCGCGACAAAGGACACTACCGAGGCCAAGTCGATGGCGTCCTCGGTCTACGGACTCGGGCCAGCATCCGCGCGTATCAGAAGGCTGAGAATCTGCCGGTCACAGGGGGGCTTGATACCCAGACGGCCGGCAAACTCGGAGTCAGGCCAGAGGTTCGCGAGAAAACTGGCGCTGGGGCTACGAAAGGAAAACCTTCGGCGGGCATAAGCTACGCCAAAGGTTCGGGGCGAACAGGCAAGACGCCACGGACGGCAGTCAAGATTGTTGCCTCCCCTGAAGGTGGCTGGGCAGACCGGGAAGAGATACTTCAAGCTGGGAACGACAAGCAGTGAATTCTTTCCAGGAGGGTAAAGCCGCGCCGACATCTTCGGCTGAATTCGTGGGGGCGCTCAGTCGTTCAAAACGATGCTGAGCAGCGAGCTGTGGACCTGCAATCCGCCTTCTATACCGCCGGAGTAGTGAATAAGGCCCAGCTTCCTGAACCGGTTCATGAAAAAGCTCACTCGTGAGCGGGTGGTCCCGACCATCTCTGCGAGGGTTTCCTGACTTATCTTGGGAACCACGGTTTCGGGCACGCCTTCCTTGCCAAAATGGGCCAGCAGCAGAAGGACTCGAGCCAACCGCTTTTCGCTGGAGTTAAACAACTGGTCAACCAAATCCTCTTCATAACGGATGTTGCGCGCGAGCAAATACGCCACGAACACTTCTGAAAATGCATGTTCCCGATGGAGGGCTTCGATCATTGCCTTCTTGTCGATCCGCAGAATTTCGCAATCCGTCAGCGCAGAGGCAGATCCCATCCGCAAAGCTTGGCCTGCCAGCGCGCCTTCGCCAAAGAAGTTGCTTTCACCTAACATACCCAAAGTTGCTTCTCTGCCGGTCTGGGATACGACCGTCAGCCTCACTCTGCCTTTTTGGATGTAGAAGACAGCGTCCGCCTGATCTCCTTGTGTGTATATCGTTTCCTTTTTCGGAACAGCCAAGGTCTTCCTGCCGGTGCCGATAGTCGCGAGGAAGGCGTTGGGGTCGAAGCCGTGGTTCTTCCTGGTTGCTGCAATAGCACTCATCTCAGCAAGTATAGTCCGAAAAGGGACTTCGATTCGTGCAAATCGTGACGCGGGGCAATGATCGTCGTTATGGCCGAGGGTTTCCGGAAGTGAGCCATATTGAGCAGTATTTCCACTGGAAATGAGCAAATCTGGCAACTGGATCAGGAGGGCAATTCATCCGCTAGGCCAGCCGGCGTGCCTTAACCAACTGGCGGCGCAGAGTGTCCCCAGGAGGAGTGCAATGCACCGGGAAGATCTGCTGAGTCCCGATCTGCTGAGCGAGATCGTGCTGCTGGCTGGCGCTACGTTGATTTTCATCACCTTGGCAGCGATCGTTCTCACCGCGTTCACTCGGACGGCTGCCGCACTGTAAGCCTAGATTCCAGCAAGAGTGTTCACTTTTGAGCAGTCTTGATGTGCCACCCAGCCCAATAATGGCTGCTGCAAACGGACGGACAGCAGCTCCCAAAAACCAGCGATTCGTTGCATCCTCACGAACCCTCCCCCAAGGTCTCGTGATTACCCAGGAGAAAATACCGACCAAATGATCAAGAAAACTGTTTTCCTCGCGATTCTGGCTCTAGCTCTTCCACTTGCCGCTTTTGCTGGCAGCAGCATTGATTTCACCAACAGCGGCGGCACCCTCGCAGGCACCAATAGTGGCCTCACCTTGACCGGATCGACGCTTATTGCCGTAAACGGTCTCGGCGGAGGGGGATTGATTACCGGCAACAACCTTGGGTCCGTGAACTTCTCGACCGGTGCGTTGAGCAGTGGATCCTTGCAGATGGGCGGCACGTTTGCAGCAGGAGGCACCTTCTCCATCACCGGCAATGGAACCAGCGGCGTTCCCAACGGTGTGATCTTCAGCGGCACCTTCAGCGGCCCGGTTACCTGGACCCTGGTGACGTTGGCGAACGGTACTCACAACTACACTCTCACTGGCGCCCTTAGCGGAACGATGGGCGGCGGCAACGGTGTAACCGTGCAGCTGACGGTCAACACCGGCAAGGGCTTCTTCAATGGTTCGACCGGCATTTCGAGCGGCGACACCAACATTGTCGTCCCCGAGCCCGGCACTCTCAGTCTTCTGGGTACGGGCTTGGTTGGTATTGCAGGGCTCGTCCGGCGCAAACTGAAGTCGGTGTAACCGATACCGCTGTTCGTTTCAGACCCCGCGCGGCTAACCCCGGCGCGGGGTTTCTTCGGAGGATTCATGGCCACAACTGTCCAGGTGGGCACCATCCTGATAAAAGAGTGGCCCTTGATGTCGCAACTCCTGGGGCTGGAGAGTGAACCCTATTCCGGGGACTGGAGCCTGGTTAAGGCTCTGGATGCCGTCGCCCTTGATCACAAAATCCATGCCGCGGGATGGAACTTCTTCTTCATGGCAGCAGAGATCAAGGTGACGGTCTTTGGGGCCCTTGGGACGACGAAGATACAGGACGCAGTAAAGCGGATTCTAGGTAAGGTCAAGGGGCAACACTTTAATGGGCTCGAAGTGACGGAAATCGTTGCCAAGCGTTTTCTGGGTGTGCCCTATGCCAGCGTTTCGGCACACTCGCGCCATATCCAAAAGAGCTGCTGCCTGGATAGCACCGAGGCGCGACGGGCGTCCCAGCGCGACGCAGAATGGGCCAGAGGCTGAGCGCGTCTCCGGTCCAGGGAGTGAACTTATGAAACCTAACGAGAACCGAAGCCTCGAGCGAATTCTTGAATCTGCCATTGTTGTGTCTTGGGCAGACCTGATGCGTGGCGCCCAAACGGGCCTGATTCACATTGAATACGGCTTCGCTACGGGCGGCACTTTGGATTATCTGAAGTTCTGGTCATCCCTGACCCGAGGCCATTGGCTTCTGGCTTGTGAGTACTGGATGTCAGCGTCCACATTTCATTGCATCGGCGTCCACTTTGATAATGGATATCAGTCCGAAGGGTTGGCGCACATCCTGGACGCTGTGATGCAGCACCAAAACGCATTCACGCTTCCAGCGGATCTCGGCAGGCAAGGGCTGCTTCAGATTCCAACGCCTACTCCAGAAGAGCGTACAGCAGCCACCGCGTCGGTGAACGAGGCTTTCGATCGCCTCGGCCCAGCCCTTGCCGAGCCGGTGCTGGCTTGAGCGCAAGACTGTATCGTGAACCGGTTACTTGTCCGAAGCCGTCAAGCGGCGATCTCGATGCGGCTCGGTGCGGGGCAGGCCAGTGCTAAGCTCACACTTTTCTCCCGGCTTAGCGCCGCAAGTGGGGCAACGAACCGTGAGGGCTTCTTCCTTCTTGGCTTTCATAGTTACATGGTGCAGCGCTGCTCGGCGAAAAAGATGGTCAATTGTGACCAGTACTTTTAGATCGAGACCTGGCATTCTCAGGGCAGCTTGACAACGGTACGGCAGAAGCCTAGCATCGTGATTGAGCGAGCTACCTCTTCTTACTCTTTCAGGTTCTCTGAACTAAGTCAGCCCATCTGGAGTTTTTCCTCTTAGCTTTCCTCTGAAGGAGGAACCACCTTATGTCAGTATTGACCCGTTGGGATCCTTTCCGTGAGTTTTCTACGATGCAAGAACGCATGAATCGCATGAACCGTCTGTTCCGTGAGTCGTATATTCCCGAAGGCCCGGAAGAGGCGTTGACCACCACCAGCTTCGCGCCGCCGGTGGACATCTACGAAGACGAGCACACCATCACGTTGAAGCTTGAAGTCCCGGGCATCGACGAAAAAGACATTGATGTCCGCATCGAGAGCAACACCCTGACCGTGCACGGCGAGCGCAAGATCGAGAAGGAAGAGAAAGAGGAGAACTTCCGTCGCATCGAGCGGCAGTACGGAAGCTTTACCCGCTCGTTCACGCTCCCCAGTTCCGTGGATACAGGGCAAGTGAGCGCCCACTATGACAGAGGCGTGTTGAAGGTTCACCTGGCCAAGAAGGCCGAAGCCAAGCCCAAGCAGATCAAGGTGAATGTTGGCAGTGAGAAGACCCTGGAAGGCAAGGTTCAATCCAAGGCCGCGTAAAGCCAGTAGTTAGAGAGAAATGGGGGGCGGCATATATTCGCCTCCCATTTCGGTTCTCGGCCGCGGCAGATCCAGACGGGACATGGGCCGGCGCGCTTTAAGGCACAAGACTTGCCGAGACTTCACAGAAGAAATTCTGAAATTCAAACACGAGGAAATACAGTGAAAAATCTTTATGTCGGTAATCTCCCCCACAGCACCACTGAGCCGCAACTTCGAACCTTGTTTGAGGCGCATGGAGCGGTCGAACGGGTCAACATTGTGATGGACAAGGAAACTGGACGTTCGAAGGGATTCGCTTTTGTTGAAATGACCGACGCCAGTGCAGCGGACAAAGCCTGTCTGGCCCTGAGCGGCAGTGACCTGGACGGACGTTCGTTGCGGGTAAACGAAGCCAAGGCGAAGCGGCCGTAGAGTCGTGGCGACGGAGCGCTCGTTCGTTCCGGACACCGTTACCGTCAAGAGGTGCTCCTGATGCGCGAAATAGACCTATGCATTGGCGCGATAGCGACGTTGATGCTTCTGGCGGGTATTGTTCTGACCCTGATTACGGTGCGCGATCGATCCCTGATGCGGAAACGATGGAATTAGAGGCGTCGCGAGTGAGGGATCCAATCCTTTAGAGCAGGCGTGAACTGGGGCCGACTTGATCCAGGCTGTGTGGACCAAGGCTGAAACCCCGGCCTGGAGAGTCGCAAACTCGTATTTCGCTGTTGATAGCGTCCCCAGATGCCACCCGAGGCATATCTGGTCAATTTTGACCAGTCCGAAGGCCCACTTTCGTTCAATACTCTCAATAGCCAAAACTATATCTGTGACTAGACCAGCCATCCCTGGTCTCTAACCAGCGCCGGTGATCGCTTGGGGACCATCTGAACTATGGACTCCTTCAGCACCTGCTCTCATCGAGTAAGGGACAAATGTCGCTACCAAGCACTGTGTTTCCAGACGGGGTCCTAGAGGTCCTCGGCCCGCGCCCCCTGGTACGGGGTGGGGTGTCAGCGGCTCGCCCACGATTGCAGTCGAAGCCTTCGCTGCCCACTCGAATCGCAGTGATCGGAAACTATCTTCCGCGACAATGTGGAATTGCTACCTTCACCACAGACCTGTGTAGCGCGATATCCGCGGAGTACGGGACCGCGCGATTGCTGGCGCTGCCAGTGAACGACACGGAGCGTGGCTATGACTATCCTGCACGGGTGAGATGGTCGCTCGCCCAGGATGACGTGACTTCGTACCAAGAAGCAGCTCACTTCTTGAACTTCAACAATATCGACATGGTCTGCCTGCAGCACGAGTATGGAATCTTCGGCGGCCCCGCCGGAAGCCATATTTTGCATCTGTTGCGCGGTCTGAAGATGCCGGTGGTGACCACGCTGCATACGGTTCTGCGCGAACCAGACCCTAACCAACTGATGGTCATGGAAGAGATCGCAGAGCTTTCGGACCGGCTCATTGTCATGAGCCAGCTCTCGTCCCAGTTCCTGCAGGAAATCTTCAAAGTTCCCGGCAGCAAGATCGACATGGTGCCTCACGGCGTTCCCGACCTGCCATTCCTGGATCCCAATTTCTACAAGGACCGTTTCGGTGTGGAAGGGAAAGCGGTTCTGCTCACGTTTGGCTTGCTCTCGCCGAACAAAGGAATCGAAAACGTCATACAGGCGATGCCGGACATTTTGGCGAAGCACAAGAATGCGGTTTACATCGTCGCAGGAGCGACCCACCCACACATCCTCCGTCGCGAAGGCGACCAGTATCGAGAGGGCTTGCAGGCCTTGGCGAAAGAGGTGGGAGTGGAGTCGAGTGTGTTCTTCCACAATCGCTTCGTCAGTCCGGAGGAGATGGTTGAGTTCATCGGCGCCGCTGACATCTACATCACTCCTTACCGCCACGAGGCCCAGGTGGTTTCCGGGACGCTGGCCTATGCACTGGGGGCAGGTAAGGCGATTATCTCGACTCCATATTGGCACGCGATTGAGTTGTTAGACGGCCGTCGCGGCGCGCTGGTGCCCTTCCAAAATCCCAGAGCTATTGCCCAAAAGACAATCGAACTCTTGGACACCCCGGCCATCCGCCATGCCATGCGTAAGCGCGCTTATCAGTTCGCGCGGGAGATGGTCTGGAAAAGAGTGGCGCAAGGCTACATGGATAGTTTCGCCCGGGTGCGCAGCGACCGCATGGAGAGTCCACATGTTCAGTTCTCGGCTCGGGTCGCCAAAAAATCGCTGGACCAGCTACCTGAGTTGAAACTGAATCACCTGAACCGGCTGACCGATGACACAGGCATGCTGCAGCACTCGATCTTCACCATCCCCAATCGCGGAGAAGGCTATACCACTGACGACAACGCTCGCGCCCTCATTTTCACGGTCCTGCTGGCGCAGCCGGGCAACCATCCGCTTGGGAGAACCACCCCAGCGGCTCCAGATTCGGTGACTCTGGATTCGTCTTTCCGGTATTTGTCGTTCTTGGAGCATGCATTTGATCCAGTGAAGTGTAGATTCAGAAACTTCCTCAGCTACGATCGCCGGTGGAGCGAAGCTGAGGGCTCCGAAGACTGTCACGGACGCGCGTTGTGGGGACTGGGGACGGTCCTGGGCCGGTCCGAAGATCAAGGGTTGAAGTGTGCTGCCGGGCGCTTGTTTGAGTTTTCGCTCTCGGCAGCGGTGGAATTCAGCAGTCCTCGTGCCTGGGCCTATACCCTGCTCGGACTTCAGGAATACCTCGCTTCGTATCCTGGAGACCGCGACGCCCAGAGAGTGAGATCCGCGCTGGCGCAGCGATTGCTCGAAATGTATAAGGCGATCAGCCGCCCGGATTGGAAGTGGTTTGAGGATGTTCTTGCCTACGGCAACGCGAGAATACCCCAGGCCATGCTGCTTGTGGGCTCCGCGTGCTCGGATGATCGCATGGTTTCCGTCGGTCTCGAAGCGCTGGATTGGCTGTTGAAAACGCAACATTGCGAAATCAACCGCCACTTTGTACCGATCGGGTCGCAAGGCTTTTATCGCCAGGGTGGTGAAAAAGCCCGATTCGACCAGCAGCCACTTGAAGCCGCCGGCGCGGTCTCCGCGTGTCTGCAGGCGTACCGCGTGACTGGCGACAGCCGCTGGCGCGTCGAAGCCTGGTCGGCTTTCAACTGGTTCCTGGGCGACAATGATCTGCAACTCCCTCTTTATGACTCCGTAACCGGCGGATGCCGGGACGGCCTGCATCCCGACCGCGCCAATGAGAACCAGGGAGCAGAATCGACGCTCTCGTTCTTGATGGCTCTGCTGGAGATGTGTTCGCTGCAAGGAACCGAACAAATGGAAATGCCGTCGTGACTATCAACGAACCCACACTCCTGAATCTTACGAGCGCTCGCTACGAGCCGCTGCTTCTTCGGCACCCTGCCAACCCGATTCTGTCCAGCAAAGATTGGCCATACTCTATCAATAGTGTGTTCAATGCGGGCGCGACGCTCCTGGCGGATGGTTCTACCCTGCTGCTTTGCCGCGTAGAGGACCGACGCGGTTTGTCGCATCTTTGTGCGGCTCGTTCCCAGAACGGTGTCGATAGGTGGCAAATTGACAGCGAGCCGACGCTGATGCCCAGCCCGAAGGAGTATCCGGAAGAAATCTGGGGCATTGAGGATCCTCGCATCACCTTCGTGCCCGAACTGCAGCAATATGCGGTTACCTACACCTCTTATTCGCGCGGTGGCCCCGGAGTGTCTCTGGCGTTGACCAAGGACTTCCGAACCTTCGAGCGCTACGCCGTCATTATGCCGCCAGATGACAAAGACAGCGCGCTCCTGCCTCGGCGGATCAATGGATACTGGGCGCTCATTCATCGTCCCATGACGACACTCGGAGCTCACATTTGGATTTCCTACTCTCCGGACCTGCGCCATTGGGGCAGACATAGACTTATGCTGGAAGCGCGCCGTGGCGCTTGGTGGGATGCAAACAAGATTGGGCTGTCGCCGCCACCCATCGAGACTTCCAGGGGATGGCTCGTGCTCTACCATGGAGTACGGCACACGCCCGGGGGCTGTCTGTATCGGTTGGGCTTGGCGCTGTTCGACCTTGAGAATCCGGAAAAGTGCTTACTGCGAGGAGATTCGTGGATCTTCGGCCCCGAGGCTGACTATGAGCGTAACGGCGATGTCAACGACGTCGTATTTCCCTGCGGCTACACCATGAATTCGGATGGCGATACCATCAACCTCTACTACGGCGCCGCCGACTGCTCCATCGCCTTGGCTCGTGGCAGCGTTCGCTCGCTACTGGGCTGGCTGGATGCCCATGGAAGCAGCGAGCAAGGCCAGCGATCGCAGGATTTATGAACCTGCTGCCGTGGATTTTCCAGCTTGCCTTCGGGTGCCAGCACGCCCACCTGAGCCGTGTGTTCACCATCAAGAAACGGACGTACCAAATCTGCCTTGAGTGTGGACAGGAATTCGAGTATTCGTGGATGCTGATGCACTCCCTACGGTCGAATGCCGCTGATAATGCTCATTCGCCGCTGAACCGTGCCAGGCACTCCGAGGTTTCGGCAGTTTGATGCGGTCAGGGCACAGCCCCGCAGTCCTAATCTCAGCACGTGCATGTGGAATTTCTTGAGAAGGTCCAGCGCCCCTCTGCTACTTTGCGCACGCCTATGCGGAACCGCTCAAGGTCATTCAGGAGCGGATTGGACACGCCCTGACAGGTTCGTTCACTCTGGACGTGTACGGACATTCTGGTTGGGACGGTAACAAAACGGCTGCACAGCAAGCGGGAGACGCAATAGCGCAAGCCGTGGAGTCTGTCGAATCGGCAAGAGCCCAGAATTCCGTCAGCTCAACGACAATTCAGGGCTGTTCGCTGCTGGGTCAAAATGTGGTGGAAGCTGTTGCCGGAGAGTTGGTTGCGGGGGGTGGATTTGAACCACCGACCTTTGGGTTATGAGATTGAGCTTGGGAGCATTCACCGGCACTCTCCTGTGGTCAGACGTGAGCAAACAAAAAGTTCGTAAGCCGTTGGTGCACCGGCTATTTGGCCTCTGATGATCGCAACTGACAACCTCTGACGCGCACTGCCCGCGCATGCACCCACGCTGGGTATTTGGGGAAATTCTTGGGGACTTTTTTGGGCCGCTGCCCAACCACCATCTTTCAGACTGCTCATCTCTCCCATCTTGACCTAGCCGTGTATCAAATACAAGCAACGCCGTACTCCCGTTCAGGGTCCTGTGCTGGTTCAGCCGAGATGGCGTCGAAGTGTTCTTCAATGATCTGCTTTGTTTTTTGAAAATGGACTGCAAGAGAAGATTAGGGGATGAACAAGTTGCTCCGTCTATCTAAGAACTTCTGGCAACACTTTTCGCAACGCTGGGCCGAACTCAGGATTCACTACATAGTACGTTTGTTGCAGGCCGCCCCGCTCCTGTTCACGGCGAACGATTGCGTCGGTTTCATACTTTGCCCACCATCAGACTATTGGTGTCTGACGAAAGCGGCGGGGAAGGCCGGAATTTCCAACCTCAGCCGCCTCTGACACCCCTTCGTTACAGTCCAAAGGGCGGTCGGAAAGCCACACACCTGACCATTTTCGGTTTGTCAGATAGTAGCCGGTACCGTCCTTGAAACCATTCGCCACGATTGCTGATGCGTTCTGGCGAGTAGCTCGGTGATACAGCTTCATAGCGTTTGCACGAAATCACTGGCCGATGCTCGGAGCCGTTCACCGGCTACTCACATCAACAACATTGCCACTGTACGCCCGACTTTCTTCGCCGCAGCCCGAATTTTATCCATCAGTGCCCGGTACTTCGGGTCGACTGCCTCGGCTTGTTTCCCCATCTCCCGTCCGCGCTCCAAGTCAATCGGCGGGTACTCATGCTCTGAGAATTCCCCCGTATGGTCAGAATCCTTCAAGGACTGAATCCGGGATTTCAGGAACTCTCCGACCTTGCCCATCGGCGAGGCCTCCTCTGGCCCTCAAGATACGCCTCTATTTTGGGACGTCCGAGCCCGAATCCATGCTTCTGGGGTCAGTCCTACCCAAAATCCCGCCCGTGGCCCACGCTGTCGTGCCTAAGGCGGGATCGGGAGACCCTGCCCAGTGGTCAACCCCACCCTCCACCCAAGAACGTTGCTGACCCACGTTACAGGCGATTACACCAGCTTGCGCCGTTTGTTCGCCGGAACCCCAGGTCAATGAGTGTAATGGCGATATTACGCCAGTTGACAACTGTCTACCGAATGGCGGTTCCGATAACTTCCGGATGGCCGACCAACCACCAAGTAACCGATGAATTATCGAATCAGGAGTGAAATTGCTATTTAAGATCAACTGACAATAGCTTCCCGAGTAGCCGTCCCTTGGTGTGTCATTGCTACACCATCGATTGTCTTCCCGTGTCAAGCGACAATCTATCAATCCGCGTTTCGCAGCAGATCGCGCGCTTCCTCCACCTACCCCAAAATCCTTTAGCACCGGCGACAGATTCGATTCAGCGGAGGAGATGGAATTTATCCGGGTGCGAACGTCTTCTCAGCGGAGGTCAGCGCCGTTCGGCTTTTCCGGCATCACCGGACCTCTTCTGCATTCTTTGTGCTGAACGTGACCGTGTTCCCGCCCGGGACAAGGCTGGCGGCGATATCCCACACAAGCGAACCGCCCGAGTTGGGAACGATTGCGAAGAAAAAGTAGGTGCCAGCAGCGTTTCTCGCAGAGAGCTTGGCTTTCCCGGAGGCATCCAGTTTTGTGGTGGCTACATAAGAGCGGCTCATGCCCTGGATGATCGAGGAGCAGCCCTGCGTCGAATGGCATTGGGTTTGGAGGGCTTTCATCGCCTGGGCCGCAGTTGATTTAGCAGGTACGGCAAGGCCCAGCTCTCGGAGGACGTCGCCGATCGGCTTGCGCATGACGAATACCGTCTGTCCGACAAGCGGGTTGGTTCCGGAGAAGGAGGAATCCAGCAGGACTCGAAAATCGGCGCGCTGACCCGCAGAGCCGGCAGAGGTATCGGTCGGCATCGGCGGCGCTGTCGGGGTGGCTGCTGAGGCGGCGACCGGCGCGGGCGTTGAATAGGTTGGTGGCGCGGCTGGGCTCGGACCGCTGGAGGCACGCATGGTGTTCCGCTTGCTTCTGGCAGCCAGGGTGCCGACGTTGCAGCTCTCGGAATGCGGAGTGAAGCTGACGTTGTCGCCGCGAATGGACGAGACGAGTTTGCCGTTCACACTCGTGGAACCGGAGCCGCGGAGCGTGTTGTCAGGCGCGACGCCGAGCAGGAAAGCTCCGCCGGCGTTCTGGACGTGGACGACAAAGCCGGTCGGCGTGTTGTCGACCGTGTATGGCGATTTTGCGTGAGCTTTACCGCAGTCGAGAATGACCGCGTCATTGTCGAACACGAGCGTTAGTCCGGAGGCGTCAGCATAACGGCCCGTCATTCGGAGACCTGTCACGAGCGGCGCACTCGTGCTATCTGCGTCGAGAAAGCCGATGCCGGTTTTAACCGGAGCTGCGGGCTTGGGACGCACGAAGGCCATGGAGCCGATGGTGCAGCGTTCGATCTTCGGTGCGTAGTTGGGAACGGACGTGCTGGTGCTGCAGGGACCGTTGCAGTAGTATCCCTGCGCGGCAGCGGGAGCGCCATCCACCATGACCGTCTTGGTCGTGGTGGTGTAGCCCGTAACGATGCTTCCTTTGACGAGGACAGAACCGGGACCGGAGAGAGTCCCGTCAGGTTGCATCGTGACCACGATGGGTTCGGGCTCGTTGGCCAGAACGAACTGCACAGTGTTACCGGACTTTCGGAGCGTGTAGTCGTGATCCTGGGGAACGAGTGAACCGCAGTCCTGCATGGTTGCGGAGCCGTTGCCGAAGCTGAGGCTCGGGAGCTGCGATCTGCTGTGATAATCGCCGACGAGCACGACCCCGGCGACAGGTGGAGGGGCGTTGGGGTCGGGCTTTTCTACAAAGGGCATCAGGATACTTGCCATACCTTCTATAGCGCCCACACCTTCGCACCCGTCCAGCGTTCCGCCGAGTTCCAGACAGCGCCGCAGTTCCGGATCTTTCTCCCGGTTCGCCTCTGCGCCGGCGAATATACCCATGGGATCCAGCACGGCATCGCCCGCGATGGATGAGCGGCCGGCGCCCTGGTCCTGCTTCATCTGCTGCTGGAGCCGGTCTTCGTGCTCTTTATAGCTCTGGGCGAGGGAGGCTTCGCTGCCGCGGTACGTGTCGGCTGCCTGCTGGCCCTGAAGCTGCTTGATCCACCCCAGGGCGTTGTTAATCTCGTACCTGCCTTCGAGCTGCTGGAAAGCTTTGACCTCTTCCGGCGAGTGGGTTTTCGAGAACTCCTGCGAGAGCTGGTAAGCGGCGAGAGAGTAGTCGCCCATGAGCTTCTGCTCTCCGGGGGTAAACGGGCCGCCGTACTTTCGTGCATCCTTAATGCGCGAAATGTAGGTCTGCAGGTAGGTGAACACAGCTACTTGGCGCGCAACCGTGTCAGTGGCATCGGTGCCCTTAAGTTGTGCCTTCACCTTCTCGACTGAGGGCAGTGCGGCCGTGTAATCACCCGACGCTGGCGGGGCTTGGGCAAAAGCCACGCCGCATATCAGAACTGGCAAAAGCAAATTGACACAGGGATGCAGTCGGCCCGGTGCGACAGTCCAATACTTTGCGCGCTGCAGTTTCGAGCGTCTCAGCGACCAGATCGTCGCCATTACGGCCAACGTCACAATGGAACCTACCAACATCACGTGGTCTTGATTCATATTTACCCCGCGCATTGTTCATTGAGAGGCCCTATGCAACCGCGCTGCACTCGGCATTGCACTTTCTTCTACGCGGCGATGCATTTCCGGTGGAGATTGCCGGAAAGAGTAACCTCCACTATCGTGCAATTGCAAGCCTGCCACTGACCTTTCATTGTGACCGCCAAACGGCGGTTGACCCCGAATCCGCCCTGCAGCAAGCGATAGCCATCGGTTGTTGCCAGATGACGGACAAATCGGAAGTAACCTGCTTTGAATGGGAACCCGGTTTCGTGCGCACGGCATGAGGGATGGTTTACGTAACCAGGCGATTTCACTCATTGACCGCATGCTCCCGAAAAGGCTGCCCCCAAGGGGTCAATGAGTGCTATCGGGATGTTACGCCAACATATCTGGGGGGATCACGGACAGATCAAAACCGCAGTGCCGATTACCGCCTTCTTGGCCATTGCTAGTTGTGCGATCGGAATATTTGGGTCAGCGGGCGCGTAGGCAAGGACCGAAAATGTACTGGATACTCCCTGCCCGCATTGAGCGACGCCGCCCTGAGTGATCGTCGCGCCGCTTGCACCACCCGGCAAATGAATCACCCACAATACAGGTAAGGGTGACATTGTAATGGGAGCTTGATTGTAGCGACCACTGGCAACAAACTGCACCTGGCCGTTCGCAAAGTCTTGGGCATCGGCGGTCGCAGGACTGACGCTGATGGATTGAAGCTGACGTGAACCGCTTCCGCATCCTGCAGCGACTAGCAGAAGTACGGTGACTGCAAAGGTAGGTCCAAGTCGTCTCATGGGAATCCCTTTAGCGATTCTGATGAATGCGATGCATCTGCTTGGCCCCTTGGTTGTAAAAAGATAGGATACTCTTGCTGAACTTAGAACCGCCTCCCTGCCATTTGAAGGGTCGCGTGTGCTCTTGGATAGTTGACGTACCCAGTTGACGTAATCAGGCATTAACATCGACTGCCGCGAACGGCCATTGAAATAAGGCCGCCAGCGTCCCGTGACCCAGCGGAAGGCTAGGACGTATCTTGATTGGTACTCGCTCCTCTAAAGTGGTCACAATTGCACAGATTAGTGTGCATAAAGAGGTCACCATACCGTTGTGCAAAACGTTGTTCGCAGTGGGGTGTCCATGGATACGAACGGAAGACAAATCGCGCTATCTGTGCTCGAAAGCATCAGGGAAGACCTGGTTTATGCGCACCTGAACAATGGCGGTCGCATTCTTGACGTCGCCGACCTTCGTCAGTACATCTATGAACAGATGGGACGGATAAGGACAAACGCCCTGGCAATGGATGGGCTGTTCGGCAACGACAATGGCCACGGGCAAGACATCAGCAAGAGCAATGGTCACAATGGGAAAGCTCATCCATAGGAACAAATCTGGCGAGAGCGACCGAAAAAGACGAAGGCGGGCCACGCCCCACCCGCAAGTAATCCCAGTGGACGAAAACAGGTCCGCCAGCAACTTGGGAGCAGGGTAACTGTTGTAATCAGGCGATTTCACTCATTGACCTTATGAATCGCAGCGTGGCCGCGCCGGGCACGCAATCGGCGTTTCTCGTAGACGTGCACCTTGCGCTCAATCAGCGCCCACATCAGGACGAACGGTATTACCCCAGGGAGCAGAATGGCCGTTGCCATCAGTTTCGTCTGTCCGCTTGACCAACTGTGTCGGCCGGCATACCGAAGGAACAGAAGCAGGATTGCGATCCAAACTGCAAGACACATGGCATAGGTCAAAATTGAAAGTTTGGGCCATTTTCCACTTTGACGCCTGAACTCCTGCCAGTCCCCGAGCGTCCCACGGATGGTTCGTAGTCCAGCCATGTGTGCGTAGTCGGCGGGCGAATCAACGATTAGATGATGGCGCGGGAAGGATGACTGACGTAAACAGGCGATTACACTCATTGACCCTGGGCCGGGAGGGGGTTCTGAGTGTAATGGCGATTTTTTGCCAACTACGGTCTAAGGCCAATTTGAGGGGCTGCCTTCGAGGTGGGTGTTGGTGAAGCCTGTTCCACCGAACGGTACTGCGGTAACGTTTTCTCGCAAAGACAAAGTTGAAATCGGATCTTTCCGTTTAAAATGAGGAGCAAGCGAATTCCCAGGAAGGTAGAAACGAGCCAAGATCACAACGAGGTGGGAAAGGGAGAATGGGACGCCGCGAGGCGTTGTCTGTGAAAGCTTGCGTCATCATCATGGCGCTTGTCCTGTGTTTGGGCTGGCCAAGCGAGACCTCGGCCTACGCCGTCCTTGCGCATGAAGCGATCATTGACAGCGTCTGGGATACCAACATACGTCCCTTACTGTTGAAGCGTTTTCCCAATGCCACGGCAGAAGAACTCAAAGAAGCACACGGCTATGCGTACGGCGGGGCGATTATCCAGGACATGGGTTATTACCCGCACGGAAGCTTTTTCTTCAGCGACTTGACGCACTATGTGCGGAGCGGAGACTTTATCCTGGCTCTCCTCCGCGATTCCAAGGATCTTGACGGCTACGCGTTTGCTCTTGGGGCACTCGCGCACTACGCCTCGGACAATAACGGTCATCCCATCGGCACAAATCGCGCGGTGCCGCTCCTGTATCCCAAGTTGCAGAGGAAATACGGCGACTCAGTTACCTATGAAGAAGACAAGCTGGCGCATGTAAAGACGGAATTTGGATTCGACGTTCTGGAAGTAGCACATGGACGTTACGCTCCGGATAGTTACCACGACTTCATCGGCTTTGGAGTTTCGGTTCCTCTACTGGAACAAGCCTTTCAGGAAACCTACGGTTTGGAGCTGAAAACCGTTCTTACCAACGAAGACGAGGTTCTCGGTTCCTACCGTCACGCTGTCAGCCAGCTTCTTCCCAAAGCCACGCGCATTGCCTGGAGCCTGAAGAAAGACGAGATCTTGAAGGATCAGCCCAGCATGACGAGAAAGAAGTTTCTCTACAATCTTTCTCGCGCGAGTTACCAAAAGAACTGGGGAAAGAACTATCGGCCGCCGACCTTTTGGGAACGATTTTTCGCGTTCCTTACCCGGATTCTCCCCAAGGTCGGCCCTTTAAGAGTGCTACAACTCAAAACACCTACGCCTGATGCCGAACGACTATTCCAAGCGAGCTTCAATACGACTCTGGATCGCTACCGACAGCTGCTAACCCAGGTAGGTACCGGCCAGCCGGACTTGCCCAACGAGAATTTTGACACCGGTGCAATAACGGGGCCGGGAACATATCGGCTCAACGATGAGACCCATGCAAAGTTGCTGGACGCGCTGGTGAAGCAGAAGTTCAGTGGTGCCTCGCCGGAGGTTCGGGCCGAACTTCTGGAATTCTTTGGGCATCCGGATGCCCCTTATACGATTAAGCGAAAGCCAAAAGACTGGGCGAAAGTTCAGGCCGAACTTGAACAGTTAAAGAACGCAGCTCCGTCCGAGTAAGTTCCGTCACAGAGAGAACCTCACTGTTGCTGGCACTTCAAACGACAAGTTGACTGCTCCCACCAACAGTGGCCCTTGCATTTCGCCGTGCCGACGACCCCATAAATGCTGCCCCGTCGAAGTTGCCATTAAGCAGATCCGCCCGACCGGGTTGTTGGTGTAATCGCGATATTACGCCAACGATAGTCCAATGCAGCCTGAAGAGACCTAGTTTTGATGGCGAATCGACGACAAGTTGCCCTTGAGGGGAGCATCACCAAGAGGTGTGCCGAAAGTCACAGCTAAGGGTTCCGGGCGAGCGGACACTGGTTATGTGATGTCCGTCACATCAGTCTGGGTCGTATGGGTCAAAAGGGGGGTCAACGAATGCGCGGGCTGGCCGGTTAATGGAATCACAGGGGGTTTCTCATGCTCTCACCATATGGATTGGACATCATAGAAAGTTGTGTCACCTGCAAGATGCGCGCGGAGCGCATCTTCTGCGACCTGCCAACCTCGGCGCTGCAGGCTTTCGAAAACATCACGTACCCGACAGCCTATCCCGACGGGGCAATTCTGTTTGTAGAAGGCCAGGCGCCGCGTGGCATTTTTGTGTTGTGCAAGGGGCGGGTAAAGCTTTCCTTGAGCGCCAGCGACGGTAAGACTCTGATTCTGAACATTGCCGAACCCGGTGAGGTGCTGGGGCTCAGTGCCACGATTTCGGGTAAACCCTACGAACTGCGCGCCGAGACAGTTGATCCTTGCCAACTGAACTTCGTCAAGCGTGAGGACTTTCTGCGCTTCTTGAAGGATCACGTCGACGCATGTCTCAAGGCCGCGGAGCAGCTCGGCGAAAAATACAACAACACTTGTCGAGAATTACGCTCGTTGGGATTGTCGCATTCTGCGGGCGAGAAGTTGGCCAAGCTGCTGCTGGAATGGAGCTCCAAGAACGGCCAAGCTTCCAAGCAGGAACCGCGGCTGAAATTATCGCTGACTCACGAAGAGATCGCACAGATGATCGGCACCTCACGGGAGACGGTTACACGGGTATTTGCCGACTGGAGGCAACGACAGATCGTGAAGGGGACAGGTTCGACCCTGGTAATTCGGAACAAGGCAACCCTGGGCCTTATCGCGACCCCGGAGGTGCGGGTTCGTTTCGCAAAACCGCTTCGTCGAGCGCAACGCGAGCTTCTTATACCTTCTGCATGAACGAGCGGTCGTAGCGCCGAGCACGGCAGCGAACTGCAGCAAGATCACAACCCCTGAGATGCCATCCGTACCTCTCTCTGAAATGGATTTTTGTTTTCCCTATAGATGAACAGCGAGCGTTCTTCTGTTTTAGTATGTTTACGGGAGATGCTATGCGACAGCTTCTGCTTGCCCTATTAATTGTCGGCGTGTTCGCTTCTGCTCAAGCGATTGATTGCACCCCGGAACAAAGTCGTGCTTTGGTGCTTAGTGGCGGGGGCGCCAAAGGCGCTTTCGAAGCTGGGGCAATTTACCACCTCGTCGTGGATCGGCACTGTGATTTCAAGGAGATGTCTGGCGTTTCGGTTGGGGCTCTTAATGGTTCTTTTCTCGCACAAGCATCAAGTTCTAGCGACCCAGAACGATCCCTCCGAAATCTTGGGGAACAGGCAGAAGAGCTGGTAAAGGTGTGGGAGTCGATCAAGGGGCCACAAGACATTTTCAAGAAACGTTTTCTGGGGATGTTGAGATTTGGTCTTTTCAAAATCGAAAACCTGAATGATTTCACACCGCTGCACAATCTCATCAATGAAAAAGTGAGTCCGAACAAGCTTCTGGTGGGCAGGACGGTGCGCGTGGGCGTAGTGTCTTTCTGGGATGGCCGCTATAGAGAGGTCGTCGCCTCAAAGACTTCCGAGCAGGACAACCAGAGATTTCTCGATTACGTATTTGCAGGCTCGCTGATACCAATTTATGGCCGGATGCCCCAGATCCAAGATGATGCGGCCACAACCGATAAAAAGCAATGGACACAATTTGCGGACGCTGGACTGCGTCGAGTCACCCCAGTGAGCAGTTATTTCATGACCTGCGACACCTCCGTGGTCTCTTCGTCATCTCCATGCAACCGACAGGGAAAGTGGATCCCTGCACATGAGGCGCCTATAAACCAGTTGTTTGTGATTATGACAAGTCCATACTCGCGATCATCCGATGAAGCGGCTATTCCGAATCCTGATGAGTGCTGCCAAAAAGGCACGCGCAAGTTCAGCGACGGTCACAAGATCCTGGAGCGGACAATCGCCTTGAGCGTAGGCGTTCCTTACCGATGGGACCTGAGCTTTGCTCAAATAGCGAATGAATTTCTAGGCTGGCGCCAAGAACAGCACAATCTGTTTCTGAACGCTGCAAGCCCCAGCAATCTTCCTGACGCCCAAGAAAAGACCCCAGGCGTGAATGTTGACTTCCCAATTGAGTCGTACAACCCGGGCGATTCAACGGGAGTGCCTAGTTTGCCTTACGAAATCAACGTAATCGTCCCGCAAAAGATTTTCGCTGACATTTATGGATTCGACCCACCGAACATACGCGAGCAGTTGTACTGCGGGTGTATGGCGGCGGATCAGGTGATGTCACACGGCGATTCAAAGCAGTCCATGTCCGCGCAGTGTGCGCAGCGATTCCCCAAACCCACGGAAGCGAAGCAGCGTCCGAAGGATTGGGATCGCGATGTTTGTAGCGTCGTCCAAGCGCGAAAGAAATAGCTACCGTAAAGTCCTTTACGCGCGATTCGCACCGTTCGTGCGGTCCGGGCCGTTTTGGCCGTCCGATCAGGGGGCAGGGGCCTTCGGGATAACCTCTATCGGAAGTGCTGGCCCAAGCGAACCAGGGGGCTGACCCACGGATCCGAGCAAATACGTTCGTGCCAGGTTAAACTTCGACGATGGACAAAAAGGAAATCAATTCTCCGAAATTGACGCTCAAGTTTCTATTCTGGGTTTGTGGCGTGGGTGGCGTGCTGGTGATCGCCCTGTTGGGACACTACGTATGGAAGGTTTTTTGAGAGATCCCTAATCCGCACCGATCTTCTCTCCTTCCAATCAAGAATAGCGCTATCGGTACCCTGCGACGTCGCTGGGTGTACCCAGCGGAGTGGCAGCTGTAATCTGGTAGTCCTGATAGTCAATAGTGAAATAGGCATGGCCTCCCAGTCGAATCGCGCTGCTGCTTCGATTGGAAATGGGAAGCCAGAAATCGCCAACCTTGGCATAGGCCTGTTCGACCCGGGTTTCTTTCGTCCAGAAGGAAGGGCTTTTGGCTGGTGCCGCCTCAATACGCACCACGGCAAAGTCCTCTGCATCCACCCAAATTCGGCCGCGGTAGAGGAGTTTGCTTTTGGTTAGGGGCTCGACGGCGAGAATGTAGCATGGACCCGTCGGCAGATTCTCGTACCCCGCCAGAGCGAAGCGGTAGTTATCGTTGTTGAGGGCTACGCGAGCCTGATTCTCCTCGGTGAGTGCCTCCTTCTCGCTCTGCAGCAGCCTCTGGAATACTCTGTCAATCACCAAGTGTGAACCTTGTTCAGACCCGGATGTTGAATTCCTTCGTTCCGGGAGAGCGGTACTTTACATCCACAGTCATTTCCGCACTTCTGGAACCCGGGAAGCCGTGGTATTCAAGCCGATAAATTCGGGTTCCCTGGTAAGCGGCTAACGCCTGGGCGCGCTCAAGGTTTCTCTGGACCACTTTGTCACCACCTGTTCAGAGGTCAGCGCAACAGGAGGCTCTACGGCAAGCGCATTGGATGGTTGCGCCATTGCCGGTTGCCAGGCGCCGCCGCACATCAGGAGCTGCACGCTCAATAAGGCGATATAGACGTGGGTTTTCATCGGCTGTCTGCAGAATACCCCGCACAGATCCCTATGAATGGTCACTTTTGAACAGAACCAGGTTCCTCGAACGCGACAATTAGTGCGTGCGGGTATACCCCTGCAGTTTCAAGAGGAACCTTCCGGTCGGATTCGAAAACTGGAGCCAACGCGGCCTTAGGACGATGTTAGGACTCTTTTGCGAAAGTAAGTGGTCGCTTCCCCTGCAGCAACCTATTCATACCGCAAGGCTTCGATCGGATCCAAATAGGCAGCTTTTCTCGCAGGGTAATAGCCAAAGCCGATTCCCACCAGAGCAGAGAAAAAGGCGGCGAGAGTTACCGCGCCTGGGCCGACGGATGTTGCCCAGCCCGCCAGACGCGAGATGATGGCTGATGCACTGATCCCGAACACGATTCCGACGACTCCGCCGGCGATCGACAGCGTTACTGCCTCAACCAGAAACTGGTTGAGGATATCGCGCGTTTTGGCACCCAGGGCTTGCCGCAGCCCAATCTCGCGCGTCCGCTCTTGGACCGAGATTAGCATGATGTTCATAATGCCGATGCCACCCACGACCAACGAGACCGAAGCGACGGCCGCGAGCATGATCGCCATGATGCTCGAAGACGCCTCTTGCGCGGCGAAAAGCTCTTCCAAATTACGGATCGAGAAGTCGTCGTCCTCGGTCGGCTGCAGATGATGGCGTTGTCGGAGCAGCGCCTGGGCCTCTTCCTGCGCAGCCGGGATCTGGGCGCCGGATTTTGCCTGCATCATGATGGTGTCCACGGCGTCTGCATTGGCCTGCTTGGTGCCGATCACTTTCCGCTTGGCGCTCGAAATCGGAAGCAGAATCACATCGTCCTGATCCTGTCCCTGGGACGACTGGCCTTTGGCAGTAAGCACACCGACGACGATGAAGGGCACGTTCTTGATACGGATCGTCTGGCCGATGGGATCGGCGTCGCCGAACAGATTATTCACCGGCGTCTTTCCGAGCACAGCTACCTTGTTCGCCGAATCGATGTCCTGCTGCGTAAACTCAGCCCCGTCAGCCACGGAGAGATCGCGAATCGTCAGATAGTCCGGGGTAACGCCATAGATGATCGTCGCCCAGTTATTGTTCCCGTAAACCACCTGGGCTCCGCCTCGCACCAAGGGTGCTGCAAGGGCGACGTCCGGGCACTGCGCCACAAGTTCCTTCGCATCCGCTTCCGATAACGTAACCGCATTGCCACTGCCTAAGCGCACCCCTGAGCTGCTCGTGCTCCCCGGCACAACAATGATGATGTTGCTGCCAATGCTGGCGATCTGCTGCTGAATTCGCTGGGTGGCGCCTGAGCCTATGGCCACAGTTGCGATCACGGAGGCGACCCCGATCACGATGCCCAGCATGGTGAGAGCGGAGCGGAGCTTGTTCATCTGCAGGGCTCGGAAGGCGATCCGTATGGATGACTTTAGTCGTTTCATTGCGCCATCTCGACGGGAATGCGTAGAGCAGCCCCATCCTCGCTGGTCTTCTGTGGGTGGACGACCGGCACGTCGCCGACGATGAGCCCATCGCGAAAGCCGATGATTCGGTCCGCGTACGCGGCGATCTCATCCGAGTGCGTAACCAGAACGATAGTGATGCCCTGAGTGTGGTTCAGTTCCTGGAAGATGCTCATGATTTCGGCGCTGTTATGCGAGTCCAGCGCGCCGGTGGGTTCGTCTGCCAGAAGAATTTCCGGCCTGTTGATCAGAGCACGTGCAATGGCCACTCGCTGCTGCTGGCCACCCGAGAGTTGGGTGGGAAAGTTGCTCTCCCGGTCGGCCAGGCCGACGGCGGCCAGGGCAAGTTGGCCGCGCTCGTCCCCATTCGGCGTATCACCACTCGCGTAAAGTAAAGGTAGTTCTACATTTTCCAACGCGTTCATACGGGGGAGCAGGTTGAAATTCTGAAAAATGAAGCCGATCTTCTGGTTCCGTATCTCGGCGAGTTGGTCGCGATCCAGGCTTTCTACCGGAATGCCGTCGAGCAGATAACGGCCTGAGGTAGGTCGGTCAAGGCAACCCAAAAGGTTCATGAAAGTCGATTTGCCCGAACCGGACGGGCCCATGACCGCGACGAAGATGCCGCGCTCAATGGTGACGGTGACCCCCTGCAGGGCGTTCACACTCACTTCCCCCAGCAGATAAGTCTTGGTGAGGTTCCGGACGTCGATGAGTGGTGGCACTGGACGCTCCTCAGAATCCGGGCCCGCGGCGCCCGCCGCTGGCGCCGGGCACTGAGTTGGTGGTCGTCGTCGATGAAGCAGTACCGGTGGTAAATCTCACGACTACCAGTTCTCCCGCTTTCAAATCACCTGCTGTTACCGCGGTGGACTTGCCATCTGAGATCCCAAACGTGACCGGGACAGCTTTGAGCTTACCTCCCGATAACACATAAACTTGCTGCTTACCGGCGGGTGTGGATGGGAGGCCGACCTGCGTCAATACCGCTGCTGAGGGATGGACCCGCAGGACTGCATTCGGCACCTTGAGCGCGTCATCCAGCTTGGTCGTCAGGATGCGGGCATTGGCCGTCATCCCGGGGAACAGTTTGAGATCGGGATTTGAAACCGCGATCACGACATCGTAGGTGACCACGTTTTGTGCACTGATGGGCGCCTTGCGGATGTTTGTAACCTGGCCGTGGAATGTGGTTCCTGGATAGGCATCTACCGTGAATGTGGCTTCCTGGCTGGCGCTGATGTTCCCGATATCGGACTCGTCAACATTAGTATCGAGTTGCATTTTCGTCAGGTCTTGCGCAATCTCGAAGATAGTAGGGGCCGCAAACGATGCGGCCACGGTCTGGCCTACATCCATGCGGCGGGCGATTACCGTACCATCGACGGGAGCGGTGATCTGGGTGTGTCCAAGGTTGATCTTGGCCTGCTCCAGTACCGCTTGTGCCTGGCGCTCCTGGGCCTGCGCTGAACCCAACTGGGCTTGCGCCACCGTCACTTGGGCTTCCGCCGACTGGATGGTCTGTTTGGATACTTCAATCTGGGACTGGTCGGCCGCTACTTGGGCTTCGGCGGCATCCAGGGCAGCCCTGGCCGAGTCGTGATCCTGCTGGGAAGCAATTCCTTGGCTAAAGAGAGTGTCGAGTCGTTGCCACTGGGTCTTTGCATTGAGCGCGTTGGCGCGGTCCCTGGCCAGAGTGGACTCAACACTTTTTTCACTCGCGATCGTCCCCACAAGATCTGCCTTCGACTTCACCACCTGCGCCCCTGACGTAATGACCGCAGAGCGCACCGAGCCCAGCGCCGCCTGGGCCTGATCGACCTCCGTCTGGAAGACTTGGGGATCAATCTGGGCGACGAGTTGGCCTTTTGTTACCTTGGTGTTGAAGTCCGCGTAGAGGGCTTTGATGTTGCCGGATACCTGGCTGCCGACCTGCACATCGACCACGGCGTTGAGCGTGCCGGTAGCCGTGACACTTGCCTGGATCAGCCCCCGTTCCGTCGCCACCGTGTCATAATGAATCGCGTTCTGCGAATGTACCCGCCACAGTTCCACGATTACAGCCACTGCTATGACAAGGCCGATAACCAATGCCCACCTGGCCCAATTGTGACGTGGGCTTTGCTTGATGGGGATGGGGCGGGCAGAAACCGGCTGTGGTGCAAGCGGCTCGGCATAGACTTGTTTTACCGCATCTATCGCTGCTGCGACCATAAGTCACGATTCCTTTTTCTGCCCGAGAAGACTGATCTTCTCCGCTGCTGAATCTGTATACGCGCACCATGTTTCCGCAGCTCGAAATACATGGCGGATTGCGATGACCGTAGAGCGTTACGAAGACAAAGTCCGTCACCGACATCCATGACAATTGAGTTCTTGCAATAAAGCTTATCAGTCAACACTTGACCCTGCTGTTCAACATTGCTCATCTTGGCCTCCGCAATTCGCCGGTTGGGAGTCGATGGTCATATGACGGTCACAGCTTTAACCATGGTTAGTGACACCTACCAGAAGTAGCACAGCACCGAGCGCCCGAATAAAAGGCACAGCATCAGGGCCGGCCCAAAGGAGAAACCATGCTGTTCGCGAGCAAGACCCGGTGGGCTGGCAGCGCCTTCCTACTTCTGACGGCTGGGATGTTGGTACCAGGCTTCCTGCAAAGTGCAGCAGGGCCTGACTCAACCACAGAAGAAGTTGCGGAGGTACATCAGGAGCGAGAACAAGAAGCTGCAGGAAACTCTGTGCAACAAAGGACACTACCGAAACCAAGTGGATATCGTTTTCGACTCGGTGTATTAGCACCTGACAATCTTAATCGCTGCGTGTGAGCTATCTTGCTCAGACGCGAGAGCCAACACCTGTCATTCTCTATTCTCCTGAGTGGGGAGATGGAGCTGCGACCGCTGATTCGCAGTTCCCGTTTGTTAGGACGCTACAGGTAAGGGGGCCTGATCAAGGCCACGGTGAAGCGACCACATTCAGCCAATCAGCGTTCTTCATCCCGCATGTATGCCGCGAAACCCCACGGTGTACCACGATTCGGGCCCGAACGGGTCTCGAACATTGAAAGTAGGGCAACACCTCCAGGCGGATGAGAGGAGTTAGCCCGCAAGACAAGGAAGGTCAAAGATCATGCCGTTAATTCAACTCTTGGAAGTTCTGATCGTAGTGGGTGTCCTGCTGTGGCTGGTGAATCGCTTCATTCCGATGCAGGGATCCATCAAGTCAATTTTGAACGGCGTTGTGGTGATAGCCGTCGTTTTGTGGCTGCTGAATGTTTTCGGGCTCTTCCATTCCCTTTCGAACATCCACGTTGGGACATAAAGCGATCAAGGGCGCCGGCACAGGCCACTGTATCCGATCTACCAACATGAAACCGATACAACGCAACACGGCGGACATCTGCCGCAAGGAGACACATTGAAGATCAAGCTGTTACTAGCTCTCGCAATCGCAACCGGTTTGAGCGCGTTTGCTCAGACCAATTCTCCGACCACCCTGGCCGTCGAACCCCTGAGTCCGACACCCACGTTCCGGGTGACCGTAATCAGCCGCAGCGTGCAAGCGGTCAACTACAAACATCGCAGCGGAGCTTCCAAGCTGGACTTTGCGGGCACCGATCTGATGCCCAGGGCGAATGGACAAGCCAAGGTGGAAAGCAAGAAAGGCTACATCGAAATCGAAGTGGAATTCGCCGATTTCGAGAGACCCACGACGTTCGGCAATGAGTACCTGACCTATATCCTGTGGGCGATTTCTCCCGAAGGCCGAGCAGTGAACTTGGGAGAAGTGCTCATCGGCGACAACCACCGCAGCAAGCTGGACGTCACCACCGATCTCCAGGCATTCGCGCTGGTGGTGACCGCAGAACCCTATTTCGCGGTGCGCCAGCCCAGCAACGTGGTGGTGCTCGAGAACGTGGTTCGCGAGGACACCAAGGGCACAACGGAAGCCGTGAGTGCGAAGTACGAACTTCTGGAGCGTGGCGGGTACATTCCGACCGGTTACAAGTTCGACCCCGTGGTCCTGAAAGCCGACTTGCCCCTGGAGTTCTTTGAAGCGCGCAATGCATTGCGCATCGCGGAATCCGAGGGAGCTGAGCGGTACGCCAGCGACAGCTATCAGCACGCCATCCAATTGATGAACCATGCGGATGAATATGCGACGGAGAAGAACGTACAAAGAAAGCCGCTGATTGCAGTCGCCCGCGAAGCAGTGCAGACTGCCGAAGATGCGCGTGCGATTGCCGTTAAGAAGATGGACGAGGAGCGCGAAGCCAACGAGCGCATGGCTTCCGCCGACGCGCAGGAGAAGTCGCAGGCGCAGGCTGCTGACGCGACCAGGCAGAAAGAGCAAGCCCAATCGGATACGGCGAAGGCCCAGCTAGACAAGGCCCAAGCCGAATCTGATGCCGCGACAGCGCGGACCGCGGCTGCCGATGCGCAGTCTGAGACTGAAAGGGCCAAGTCAGACATGGCAAACAGCCAGGCTGCATCAACTGCTGCACTCTCCGCAGCCCAGGCCGATGCCGAGCAATCTCGCCTAGCTGCGGAACAAGCACGGCAAAATGCGCAGCAGGCAGACAATGATAAAGCAGCGATGCGAGCACGCTTGTCCGAGCAGCTAAATTCCATTCTCCAGACCCGCGACAGCGCACGCGGTCTTATCGTCAGCATGTCGGATGTTTTGTTCGACACTGGAAAATATTCATTGAAACCGGGGGCACGGGAGAAGCTGGCGAAAGTGGCTGGCATCCTTCTGGCCTACCCTGGGCTCGACATCGCAGTCGGCGGCTACACAGACAATGTGGGCGGCGATGCAATGAATCAAAAGCTGTCTGAGAACCGCGCCAGTTCGGTACGCGACTACCTCATACAACAGGGCGTCGCGACGAGCTCAGTTACCGCCAAAGGCTTCGGCGAGACGCTGCCGGTAGCGTCCAACGATAACTCTGCCGGCCGGCAGCAGAACCGGAGAGTTGAGCTGCTCGTGTCCGGCGAAGCCATCGGCCAACCGGTCAATGCCACGACGGGAAGTTTGCGTTAAGTGGTGCGCGGAGCCCCTTTCATTCGGGCTCCGCGTCGTCTTTCGGGCTTGAGAAGGCAGAAGGAGCAAAACATGCTTGGAACTATATTGATCGTGATTCTGGTGTTAGCACTTCTGGGGGCGTTGCCACGCTGGCCGCACAGCCGGGAGTGGGGTTATGCGCCGACCGGTGGGGTGGGGCTGGTTCTTTTCGTCGTCGTCATTCTGCTGGTTCTAGGCCGCATTTAGGCCGCGCGCCGCTTTCTTGAGGCACAGTCTGCGGCGAGGGCCCCGGATAGGAGGGCAGCCCAACAGACTCAACCTGGGAAGGTCTCCGGTAAACAATATCCAAATGTCGTCAAACATGAATGCAAATAGAGAAAACGATGTTGCGACGAGGCCAATCGCAACTATCGATTCTCCTGTTGGGGTGCTAAGCCAATCAAAGCGCTTCACAAACAGCACTTTACGCCAAACCCCTTGCGTTCGAGGGTCGCATTCATCATGGCTCGAACGGCATCATCGCCATCCACAAGCAGGACTCCATGTGCAACGGGTCGTGCGGTCGGAGTCATACAGCCCCGCCTCGTCACCTCGACTTCAGGTTTTTTCGGAAACTGTCTAAAAGTGAACAGTCATTGAAATCGTTAATAGGTACCGTGTCTCGGTCTGGAAAGCCCGGAACGCGGTCCATGGGCCCCGGCTGCATTTAGCTGTGGTAGGAAGCCTTCCCCCGGGTTTCCACCTCAAGCTTGAAGGCGTTCAGGAGGGATGGTTATGAAGAGAGCTGTTTTATTGATTCTGCTGGCACTAGCGCTGCCGATGGCCACGTTCGCAAGCAGCGGCATTGATTTCACCAATTCCGGCGGAACCCTGACCGGAACCAATAGCGGTCTGGCACTCTCGGGTTCCACGTTGATAGCGGTAAATGGCTTGGGCGGAGGGGGCTTGATCACTGGCAACAACCTAGGGAGCCTGAGCTTCTCGACCGGGGCACTTGCCAGCGGGTCTCTGCAAATGGGTGGAACCTTCGCAGCCGGCGGGTCTTTCACCATCACCGGCAACGGAACCAATGGAGTTCCCAATGGCGTGATCTTCAGTGGCACTTTCAGCGCCCCGGTGACTTGGACACTGGTGACCCTGGCAAACGGCACCCACAATTACATCCTGACGGGAGCGCTCACGGGGACCATGGGTGGCACCAATGGAGTCACCGTGCAGTTAACGGTTAACACCGGCAAGGGATTCTTCAATGGTTCAACCCAGATTTCCAGTGGCGACACCAACATCGTTGTTCCTGAGCCCGGAACCCTGGGGCTACTCGGCACTGGTCTGGTGGGTATGGCTGGACTGATCCGGCGCAAGATCAAAATCTGCTGACCGCTTGGCTGTCGTACCATTCTCTCGAATAGATGGTCGCAAGACCACTTGTGGAAGGATGTTTCCCGTTTGCCAAAGAAGAAAGGCCGCAGGTTCGCGGCCTTAAATCTCTGTCTGTCTGCATGCATGCATCCTTACCTTACGCCATATTCCCACTGAAGAATGGTCAGAAGTGACCAACTTTAAGGAAAGTGAGCACGGGTGCGTTCTCCGCGAGCGGAAACGCGCAGCTTGACACGTGCGACGCTGTTTCTGGTCCGTGCTCCTATCCTGCCCGCCTTCAGCGCTGACTCATCCACGAAGGTGCTTGCCAGGCGGAAACAGGCGCATTCCCTTGCTCAAGAGCCGCCGTTGCCAGCCTCCAGCCGCCTTCGCAGCAGTATCGCAGCCACGATCAAGATGATCACTGCACCGGCAATTAGCGAGATCCAGCCGAGGTGGCGGTCTGGATGTTGGAGAACACGGATGAACTGGCGGCCGTAGTACGAGGCAATTGCCGCAATCGCGGCGTAACGAGCGGAGCGGGCAAGTGCAACAACAATAAGGAAAGTTCCCACGGGGTAATCCAATACCCCTGCTATGGCGAAGAACGCGCTGGTGGGAAATGGGAATGGGACCAGGGCGGAAACGACCAGAGTACCCGTACCCCATCTCTCGAAATACTTCAGCAGCTTGGACACCTTGCGCTTTCCAAACTTCTTCTGCAAATAGGCCGAGCCCGCCCGCCGTGCCATTCGAAAAGTGAGATAAGCGCCGATAACTGATCCTGCGGCGGCCACTCCCGCGTAGAGGTACCAGGGTTCCCGATGACGGGCAGCGAGGATCGCGGTCAGAATGTCCAGACCACCAAAGGTTGGCACTGGCGAGCCGTCCAGAATGGCGAGAAAGAAGAGGCCGAATGCGCCCCAATGGCGCAATACGGACGTGTAGCTCGACTGCTTCCGTGCTGCGGTTTGAACAAAGCTCGCGAACACCTCGACAAGTCTCAAAGCGACTCCCTGGCCTCCACCAGCAAGAGACGGAACAAATCCGCCAACCAAAAGCAACTGAAAACCAGAGGCTCTACCCTGAAGAAAGCGCCAGAAGTGTGCCTAGTCCATACAAAAGACCAATGCGGATGCCAAGAGTGTGGCACGACAGAGCATAGAAGGGTCGGTTGGTGATCCGAGAACTTCCGAAGCGCATTTGACCTGCGTGGCTCGAAATGCGTTTGTTTGCAGCTTCGGTGGCGTAATCAATGGAAGCGGATGCGTCAGGGTCAAAAACTCCGATCTTGGGTTCGATAAAGAGGTCACAGCCAACGGAGTCGCTCACTGCGATTGCGCTCGGTGGAAGACGTAAAAGAACACCAACACGCTAAGGCTCGTGAAGACATGAACCAGCGACGTCAAGAGCGCCACCGCTGGAACCACATCACGCATAACTCCCAGTACAGTGGAAATAAAACTTGCCGCAACCAAAACCGTCAGCAGGATCATCCCGATCAATGCCAGAAGTGCTGCATTCTTGAGGCTCATGATAGGAGTATGAATGCTCTCCACGTCATTCGCAAGCAGGGCTGGCGTAGAATGCTTTCTCTGTCGCAGTCAAGAGAGGAAATCCCCGCGAAAGCGGTCACCCAGTTGACGTGTTGTCGGACGGTTGCGTGGCGAGCGCCTCGATGTGGGTGATGTCCTTCTCCTTCTCTACCTGAGGCAGATCACATGCCTAGTGTACGGGAAGGAGCGGAGGCTAGTCGTGGAGAACAACGTTTAGAAGTGAGCTGTGGACTTGCATCCCGCCATTGTAGTGAATAAATCCCAATTTCCTGAACCGGTTCATGAAGAAGCTGACCCGCGAGCGGGTTGTGCCGATCATCTCCGCCAGCAGCTCCTGACTGATCTTCGGAACTACCGTCTCAGGTGTGCCTTCCTTACCAAAACGAGCGAGCAGCAAAAGGATCCGGGCCAGCCTCTTCTCGCTCGAATTGAAAAGCTGGTCCACCAGATCTTCTTCGTAGCGGATGTTCCGTGCCAACAAATAAGCCACAAATATGTCGGAGAATTCGTGTTCCCGGTGAAGCGCTGCCATCATGGCCTTCTTATCGATTCGCAGGACAGCGCAATCCGTCATTGCGGTTGCAGAGTCCACGCGGAGCGCTTGGCCGGCCAGCGAACCTTCGCCGAAAAAGTCTCCCTCCCCGAATATGCCGATCGTTGCTTCCTTGCCAGAATTCGAGACCACGGTGAGTTTTACTTTGCCCGTCCGGACATAAAACACGGCATCAGCGGCATCCCCTTGGGCGAAGATGATTTGTTTCTTCTGGAAGAGCAGGGATTTCCTGCCCTCGCCGATGATGGCGAGGAATGTTTGGGGATCGATATCGCGCCTGTTCTTGGCCGCTACACTTGGACTTGTGGAGCCACGCTCTGTTTGGAGTGTCGCGCCGATTGGGGTTTGGCGAGCAATTTTCCTTCTGTGTAGAGAACCGTTGGGTTGGCGAGCACGAGACATAGGCAACCCCCTCTGCTTAAAGAACGGCGCTTCTATTTTATCACTGCCCTAGACAGCGTAAAGACCCGAAAACCACCGCCCGCCATGCGAGGCGAGTCCCAAATTTGGCGGATTCCAAATCAGGACAGTTTACCCGCCCAACCAGACGGCCTGAACCTAGCCGACAGTGGCCAGTTTGAATTCTTAAGTCCAGGTGACTTTTGTTGTCTCAGCCGCGTAATCGTTTCGACTCGCGCTCGGCCGGCATTGAAAACAGAGCGAGTCTTCACCCGCGGACTTATTTCAGGCCCAGCTCGCCATTGTACTGTTGGGTAATCCCGTAGCACTCACAGGCGGAGTCTTCAAGTTTCTTGCGGTTCACGATCTTCACCGCGCCACGGGCGTACTCGATGAGCTTCTTCTTCTGCAACACACCAGCTGCCAAGCTCACGCTAGGCCTATCTGTCCCTAGCATCGTGGCGAGAAAATCATGGGTGATGGGCAGCGACTCTGCATCCACTCTGTCCTGAGTCATTAGCAACCACCGCACCAGGCGCTGCTCAATGCCGTGCAGCCGATTACACGCGGCTGTTTGTGCAACCTGCATTCCTTGAACGACTGCATAGCGGCTCAAGATCAATTGCAGGTGTGGAGTGGAATCCAAAGTGTTTTGCAAAGCTGCGACCCCTACCCGAAACCCATCCCCCGTGATTTGTACCACCGCTTGAAGCGGGCTCCGGCTCAGGCCAACAGCCGCCGGTGTTCCTGTAAAGCCCTCATTGCCAACGATGCCGGCTTCGGCGGTCTTTCCATCCTTCATTACGACTACAAGAGAAATCAAACCTCGATTCGGGAAATACGCAAATTCTAGCTTTCCACCCCCCTCGTGAAGGACTAGATGGTTTGGCAAGCTGACGTATTCGAGATGAGGACGAAGTGAGCCGTAGTCGCTATCAGAGATCGATAGAAGTATTAGGTTGCTGACTGGTTTCCCTTCAGTATTCGTCCGCTCGCCAGATTGCACGACTTGGAGGCCTTTGTTTTCCACAAACGAGCCTTAAGACAAAAGAATCACAGCCGAACCCTGTCCCAGATACGGGAAACAGGAACCTGCTCATTCGCGCCACTCGGAAAATTGTACAGTATTCCCCAACAATGCTTCTGTTGGGTATCCTGCATTGGCTTTACCGCTGCTAGGCGCAAGCACCGCGACACACGAGCGTGACCAACATTAACGCGATTCCGCTACTTCAACGAGGCCCCGAACTCGGGCGTTTGCACGATCAAGAAACCTTCCGAGTATGTAGGATGCCCGACAGACCATCCAAATTGGCAGATGTAAACTTCGCCCGTCGCTCTTACGCATCTTCCGCTGCGCCCAGAGGTTTCTGCTGCAATCAGTACGCCGCTGCGGAAGGAGACGTTATGGCTAACCAGAAAGTTTCGTCCTTTGACCGCAAGTGGGTACCAGGCATGGGGCCGGAAGGCAATGAGGCGCAGCGACAAAGGTGGCCATGAGCCGGAAACTGGTGTGGATTGAACAGCTGCGTTTTCGGGGTTTTGGTTGCTCCGAATGTGGCTGGCGGTTCAAACCCTCTGGTGTGCCCACTGGCACATCTTTCGATGAAATGATGCGCAACTTCGAGTTGCAGCGCGACAGAGAGTTTACATTGCATGTTTGCGCCAATCACCCGAGAGCCAAGAGCACAAACTCTGAATAGATTCAAACCGCACCACTATCATCGGATCAAGATACGCACCTTTTCTCGCCGGATAGGCCAAGGACGATACCCACCAAAGCAGTAAATAATTGATTGAGGTCCTTTCAACTTTGCGACGGTTTCGTTGGCATGGCCGATCCGCTGTTGAACTTTGCCCACCTTCGTTTCGGCTTTCCTTCGGCTTTCAAATTGCGGTCGGTCGTAGGTGTGGCAGCGTGAGCAATATTGCTCAGACCTCTCGAATCCTGATTTGCTAGGGTCGGAACTAGCCTGGTGCGCCCGGCAGATCTAGATTTGTGTAGTGTACAGCACGAAGCCAGAGATGCGGCGCAGAGGTACAGAAATGAGGCTGTCCCATGAAAAAGGTAATGTTCTTACTTGCGATGTTGAGTCTCGGCACGCTGTGCTGGGCCGGGTCGGCGCGGGAAGATGCCACCGACCGACTGGACAATGCCACCAAAGTGTTACACGAAATTATGGGAATGCCCGACAACGGAATCCCGGAAGAAGTGTTGGATCACGCAAAGTGCGTGGCCGTTGTGCCGCACATGGTCAAAGGCGGCTTTATCTTCGGAGGTAAAGCAGGCAAAGGTGTGGCTACCTGCCGCACGGCGGATGGCTGGAGTGCGCCGGCGTTCATCACGATTTCGGGCGGGAACTGGGGACTGCAGATCGGTGTAGAAGCTGTGGACCTGGTGATGATCATTCAGAATGAAAAAGGGATGCAAAAGCTGCTCGAGAGTAATTTCAACCTTGGAGCGGACGCTTCAGCGGCAGCGGGTCCCGTTGGGCGACATGCCGAAGCCGGCACGAACTGGAAGATGGATACGGAGATCCTGACCTACTCCCGTGCCAAGGGCGCGTTCGCTGGGCTCACCTTGGAAGGTGCATCGATCCGACAGGACAATGATTCTCGGCGCGCGATGTACGGACGCAAGGTCACAACTCGGGCTTTGCTGTTGGGCAAAGTACCGGCTCCATCCGTAGCCCAGCCGTTCCTTGCGCAAGTTCGTGGAGCAAAAGCTCAAGCTGTAGCCGAAGGCAAAGCGGAAGCGAAGGCCGAAGCCAAAGAGAAAGATCAGAAGTAGGGGGTAACCCGATATGAAACGAGTTGGAACTATCAGCACAGCAGTTCTGTCGTTGCTTCTCGGAGCCTCTGCTTTTGCCTACGCACAGCAAGAGCAGCAAGGTGAAAAGCAGAAGCAAGAGCAACGAGACGAAAAGCAAGCCAAGCCCGAAAAGCAAGCCAAGCCCGAAAAGCCGCAGGGCGCACAACAAGCTAAGCCCCAACAGCAGCAGCAGCGCGCCCAGGAACAAAAACAGCAAGACCAAAACAAGCAGGAGCAGCAGCGCGCCCAGCAACAGCAGCAGGATAAAAACAAGCAGGAGCAGCAACACGCCCAGCAACAGCAGCAGGATAAAAACAAGCAGGAGCAGCAGCGCGCCCAGCAACAGCAGCAGGACAAAAACAAGCAGCAGCGCGCCCAGCAACAGCAGCAGGATAAAAACAAGCAGGAGCAGCAACACGCTCAGCAACAGCGGCAGGACAAAAACAAGCAGCAACAGCAACAACAAGGAGAGCGTCTCTCACAACAGCGTCGGCAGCAGCTTGTTGAGCAACAGCAGCAGCGCCTGACGCAGTACCGTCAACATCTGGATCAGCAGCAGCGTGTCCTGCAACAGCAGACGGCACAACTACAGCAGCAAAAGCGCATGGCGCAGTATCGTTTTCACGAAGATTACTTGGAGCGCCTGCGTCAGCAGCAAATATTTCTCCAGAACGACCGTCACCCCGATTACGATCGCGATCCGTACTTCTACACGGCTCCGATCTATCGTTACAATCGTGGCGGCCGTTACTACGAGATCAATCAATACGGCGCAGACCTGCTCCGCCAAGCCCTAAACAACGGCTATCAGGAAGGCTTCCGGGCCGGACAGGCAGACCGCGAGGATCGCTGGCATTCCGACTACCGTGGCTCCTATGCCTATCAGGATGCGAACTACGGCTATAACGGCTATTACGTAGAACGGGACGACTACAACTACTACTTTCGCGAGGGCTTCCGTCGCGGCTATGAAGACGGCTACAGCAGCCGGTATCGATATGGCCGGTATTCTAACGGCTCATACAGTATGCTGGACGCCATCTTGTCGCAAGTTCTCGGCTTCCAGTCGCTTCGCTAAGAAGGTTGAGAGGCTAGCGGGCTGGAACAAAGCGCCCGGGTTCATTGGCCGGGAACAAGTCAGTGAAGTCGGGCGCACCCCCTTACCGGGTCGTCTTCTCCGGCGACGAAAGAACCTGTGCAAGCATGCGAAGGCGATTATCGGAGACGAACAATTAAGGACGACCTTTCCGAAGAGGTATCTGTATGAGTGACCTCCTGCGTCAGATCTGGACCGAGGAGGCAGCTCAGGACATTGCCGAGTATGCGGTGATGCTGGCTGTGATCCTGGTCCTCGTCGTCGGAACACTACGGCTAATCGGATCAAACGCGAATACCGTGTTCTCGGCTACCGCCAGCTCGATTCAGTAGGCTGTGAAGAGGGGCAGTCGAACCCGATTCTTCAGACATTAGGAATTGATTGTTGGCGTAAACAGACGATTACACTCATTGACCCCAGGGGCGGGATTGACCCCAAAAAGGCCGGGAGGGGGGTGAGTGTAGTGGCAATGTTTCACCAACCAATCGCTTCTGGCGGCATTGACGGGTTGTCGCTAGTGGCAATCTGAACAACCTTCGCCCTTTATAGCTTCCTTGCCTTCGTTAACGATGATCGGCACCATCACTAATGCAGCGACCGGGTCGGCCCACCACCACCCCAATGCCGCGTTCAAAACGAGTCCACCTACCAGAATGGCCGACAAGTAGGCACAAAGCGAGGTCTGCCGCGAGTCGGCCCGTAGGGCTGCGCTCCTCAGATTCGTAGCTGCTCTCCGTTTTGCCCTTGCTAGTAGCGGCATCACAATCAAGGAGACAATCGCCAGCACGATTCCGATCACGCTCCGTTCCGGTTCTTTTCGCTGGATGAGCATCACTGCTGAATCGTAGGCCACGTATGCGGCTAGCAAGAAGAAGCTCCCGCCCACCATCTTGAGTGCCGTGCGTTCAATCGTCTCAACATGCCGCCCGCGCCGCTCTGCATGTAATCGCCAGAGCAGTACAGAACCAGAGGCGCTTTCAACTGCGGAATCCACACCGAAGCCCACCAACGCCACGCTGCCGGCAATATAGCCAGCAGTAACGGCAACCAGGCACTCAAGGACGTTCCATCCGATTGTGAGGTATTCGAGCGCGATCCCTCGTCGGACGTACTGCTGCCTAATCGCCGCGTCGGTTGCCATGCATTTAAGTCTAACGTGCGTAGACGCTTGGATGAAGTCTGCAATCTACTGTTGTAAACAGGCGATTACACTCATTGACCCTGGGCCGGGAGGGGGTTTTGAGTGTAATGATTCCATAACAATGTCGGCTCCCACGCCCGGGTAGACTTTGTGGTGCCAACCAACAAAGGGCTCGGGAGAAAGGAGATGTCCGAGCCAGAAGCCATGAATCTAGGGTCAGTCCTGCCCAAAATCAGACCTTTGGCCCGCGTTGTCGTGCCCGTGGCGGGGTCGAGCGATCTTGCCCATGGTGAACCCTACCCTGCACCCAAGAAGGTTGCTGACGACCTTTGACCTGCCCCCTGCTTTCGCCCTACAGACTTGCTAAGTTGCAGTTGCTCCTGTTTTCACTCGGCGCTGCGCATTCCTTGCCGGGGTTGCCGCCGATTGACCGCTACCAGGATTGACTGCTGTCGTAAATGAGCGTCTTCGGTAACGGATGCCGACCCGCGAACCCTCTCAAAGGGATAACCTCTTAACACTTAAAACTCCTCCCAGCTCAATGTCTACTGCGTTTCGGCAAGAAGAGCACTGAACTGCTGGGTAGTTTCCTTTCGCGTCCATATTTTTGGCTGACCATTGATCGCACCCTGCACGCCGCTCCCTTTCCTTCTTCAGCGGCTTACGCCTGCATTGCCATAGCCTTCAACTGTATAGGCTGATGTAGACGCTTGTGCAGATACCTCCTAACGTCTGACGGTAGCTGGGCCTTCCTGATTCGTGGCTTTGCTCCATTCGCAGTAGGCATGGCTGCAATAAGAACACCCTCAACCTGGCTTCGGAAGATCGGGTCTTCGACGGCAAATGCTGAAAAGTAGTTCCAGAAGTTGTAGTACTTGCTGGCGGGTTGATTCGCGTGCGACCACAGTCGGCTTCTCAACTTCTTCGCCTGCCCGACGTAGTACGGCACGTCATTCCGATAAAGTACATAAACTCCAGGCTGCGACAAGATCTCGAGTTCTCTCACTACCAGCTGCTTTCCATGCTTGCAGTCGAACAGTTCCCTTGGCCACATTCTTGCGTAACTAACGACTGGCTTCGCCTTTTTCATAAGACTCGCCCTCCCAAAAATGAGGAACGCAGTATCATACTCGCGCTGCCCTAGTGAACAATGGCCCTGAGGTGTCGCAGATAACTGAACAGGGGAGAACAGCGGAATCTCTACAAAGTTGGGAAGCCGGGGGACGCGTTTATACTACTCCTCACATCAACAACGTCGCCACCGTACGGCCCGCAAGTTCCAAGTCCTGCTCTGCGACCCTGAGTCTGGGGTCAGGCCTACCCCACAATCGCCCCACGGCACGCTTGTCGCGCCCAAGGCGGGATCGGTCAACCCTCCCTAGGAGTGTTCAACCCCTCTCCCCCGAAAGAACGGTGCTGGCGTTACCTTGGCCCGCATTTCTCCATGCACACTAGAATCCTGAGATTCCCCATTTCCGTTCGTCCCGTGGCTTAGTTGTAGTTTCCCGTTTCTTTTGCTTGGACTTGACGTACTCAACAGGGGCTAGATTTACCACCAACGTAGACCTAATCATTCTTCCCAGAATAGGCTGTTCTTGTTAGGTCGGTGGAGGCTCCTCATACCGGTCGTCTTCAGGTATTTCCCTAACAGTCATATTTGCATTGAGCACAGCGGCGGGGATGAGCCACTCGCGGTACGTCTTGTGTCATTCGCCACGATTGCTGATGCGTTCTGGCGAGTAGCTCGGTGATACAGCTTCATAGCGTTTGCACGAAATCACTGGCCGATGCTCGGAGCCGTTCACCGGCTACTCACATCAACAACATTGCCACTGTACGGCCGACTTTCTTCGCCGCAGCAAGCATTTTCTCCTTCAATGCCCGGTACTTCGGGTCGACTGCCTCGGCCTGCTTCCCCATCTCTCGGCCGCGCTCCAAGTCAATCGGCGGATACTCATGCTCTGAGAATTCCGCCGTGTAGTCAGAATCCTTCAACGACTCAATCCGGGATTTCAGGAACTTTTTTGCTTTGCCCATTGGCGACACCTCCTCTGGCCTTCAGGATACCCCTCTGTTTTGGGATGTGCGAACGCTGAATCCGCGAATCTGGGGTCAGTCCAACCCAGAATCACCCCCGTGGCACGTATTGTCGTGCCCGTGGCGGGTCGGGCGACCCCTGCCCAGTGGTCAACCCCACCCTTTACCCAAAAACGTTGCTGGCCCACCTTGTCCGCCGCTTCGCTTCGCAGACTTGCTAAGTTGCAGTTGCCGTGGTTTTCCACTCGGAACCTGCGTATTCTTCTACGGGGTTCTCACTGATTGAAAAGTCTGCCTACAACCCCGTCTCTCGCTGCCAGTTTGGCCGCGATGGGACAGCACCGCTAGACTGCTTTCTCGGGGAACTCAACCTCTACAGAACAGGGCGGACAGGACGGCGCAATCTGCTTTCAGTTCCCGTTGCCCGGCTGCGCCTCTGCGGGTGGTAATCCGGGCCGCGCCGGTTGCTGTGCCAACGGCAATTCCGCTACAGGCTGCATCGGCTCATCAATCTGGATAGGGCCAACCATGGTCATTGGCAGGGGGCGCTCCCCATTGAGCACTTGTAACCACGTTTCCCGAAGCTGCCGCCATTGCTCTTCGACATCTTGGTAGCCTTGGGGCACGTATATATTGTCGCGCATTGTTGCGGCGTCAATGTGCTTGTAGTCGAGTACGCTCGCAATCTTGCCCGCAAGGTCAACCAGCAAATCGAACTTCTTTTCGCCCCACCTCTGCGGCTCGGCCCTCAGCATTGCAGGGTCATTCAGGGAGAAGTGTAAAGCCGCCACGCGCTCATTATTTCCGGGTGTGAATAAAACTCTAGAGGGATGCTGTTGATAGCATCGACGTGATTCGGGGCCATCGGAACCTTTAGCGTGAGTAACAGCCGCCGAACAATATCTATCTTCCGGCTGCGGCGCTCGCGGCGCTGGTCGCGCCATTGTTGAACCGCGAATGCTAGTAGCGGCCCCACGATAATGGCGATGATTGTGAGCCAACCTTCAGGTTTGATTCCGAGGAACATAGCATTGCCAAAATTCCTGACCCGATACTACTACAATGTGAACGACCGCAGCAGGTGCTTTTCGGGCAGCAGGAGATAGGTCAAATGTTGGATGGATTTTGGGTTCTCCAGATTGAAACCCCGCAGTTCACCACTGGCGGCGTCTGCGTTTTCATCAACGGAAAATATTCGGTGGGGATAACGGTTTTACTTGGGTAGGCACTTATGCTGGGGATGACCGGCTAGTCAAGGGCCGCGTTCACGTTCACAACTTTGACCCCACAGTTAAAAGTGTGCTGGGTATCCCCGGCGACTACGACATGCATCTCTCGGGCAACGTGCAGGGCGACACAATCATCGGCACAGTTATGCTGGCAAATCAGCCACAGCACAGCTTGCCCGTTCGATTGATGAAGCGAGCAAATCTGTAAGGGGACTCAACCTCTACAGAACAGGGCGGACTAGCGTCCTTAATACCCAGAACGCGGCGGCACCTTGTTATCCGGCCACACACGCTCTGCTTTTGAGGCTTAAGAAAGGTTCCGCACCGAAGCCTACCAGACCCCTCCGCGATGGCCAGCAAATGCTTAAGCGAACGCGCCAGCCGATCCAGAGCCCATACCACCACCACGTCGGCCTTTCGCTTCCGCACGTCATTCAGCATTGCAGTCAGAGCCGGTCTGTCGTTCTTCGCTCCGCTCTGCCCTTGGTCTCGATACACGAAATAATTCCAGCCACGGCTCTCGACGTACTCGCGCAATTCAGTTTCCTGAAGGCCGGTATCCTGCTCTGGGGTTGAGACCCGCACGTAAACTGCTGCTCGTTTCGGCTTCATGACCCTTCCTTTCTCATCAGCACATGGCACATGGATCGGCGATAAAACTCAAGCCCCAGCGTCACCGTCCCACTGCATTTTCTCCGGGCTCGAAGTGCTCCGTGACCCACTCGTCTAGGTCGGAACGCCGAAACCGCAGACATCTCCGAGACAACCTGATGCAAGGCACCCGGCCTTCCGCAACCATGTGGTATAGAGTGCCTGGGAAGAGGCGTAGCAGCCACGCAGCTTCACGCACATCCAGAAGTGCCGCACCTTCAGTCGGGCGTGGGTCGATTTTTTCGTTTTTCATGGTTCTTGCCCCTTGCATCTCGGTTTTGGATGTTCGCCGCCAAGGCATCCCCGAACGGCGAGGTGGATTCAGTAACCAAAACGTTTCACCTGCCATGGCTCCCGCTTCGGTGGCTTCCATTCGGGCGAGAGAAACCGCATCCGCGAACGGTTTGCCATTCCCACCTTCAGCTGCCGCCCACGCCAGCGCCAGTCCTCGTCCAATTGCCAATCATTAATGCTATCCATTGCTTTTTCGGCATCTTTGTAGGACATCTCGACCAACGCGTACACCAGATACCCGCCCATGCCCATGTGGATGCTGACCTCTGCCACCTGAGGCCTGGAGACAAGATAATTTAGGTTGGCTCGCAACGCATCCATACGTTCGCATCGACGGCCCCATTCTGCTTGAGAATCCATTCTACGAACCGGCTGCGCCCCTGCCTATGAGCTCTGTTCCGCGTGGTTCCTGATCGCCCTAAGCATGCCGGAAAAAATTATCGCGTGAACTGGGTACAACCCACACCAATAGATCTCTCCGGCCAAACCGCGCGGCTGGAACCATGCGCAGCAGCGCAGTAGCGTGCGGTCATGGTGTTGGGGTGTGAGGTTGAATTGCAGCCATGCCTCGCCGGGCAGCTTCATTTCTGCCCGGAGCAGCACAGCGCTCGCCGCGTCGGCGCGTTCGACCTGCCAGAAGTCGATGACATCGCCGGTTTCGATACCGGACGCTCGTGGCCGGCCACGTTTCATGCCCACGCCGCCGATGAGTCGATCGATCCAACCGCGTACAGACCACAGAAAGTTCGCGTAGAACCACCCGTTCTCCCCTCCAACGTTCCCGATCAACTCAAACACGCGTTTGGGCGGAGCGTCGACGATCGTTTCCCTTACGTCGCAGATGATCCCCTCGGCGCGAAATGTCCGGTGCGACACTCCGCCCATGCTCGGCAGCGGCATTGAAGGTGCGGGCCTCTCCAGTGCTCTTTGAACGGCGGCGGCGTACGAGATCGGGCGGATCGAAGGAAATAGTCTGGCGGCCAGCGCATTGGTGCAAACGGATTCGCTTCGGAGACCCTCGATGAGCGGGCGAGATACCGCAGGCGGCACCGGCGTGACGAAGTCCAGCCAATAGGACGACAACCGCGGGGTCAGCACCGGAACGCGCATCAACAATCGTCGGAGCCCACGATGCCGCGCATACGCAAGCATCATGCTGCGATAGGTCTCGATTGTCGAACCGCCGACTTCGATGGGTTCTTCCACCGCCTCGCGCAGGTCAAGCGCAGCTTCGAGATATTCGAGTACGTCGCTAACCGCTATCGGCTGAGTTCTTGTCACTACCCAACGAGGGCAGATCATGACCGGCAGCCGTTCTGTCAGGCAGCGAATGATTTCGAAAGACGTACTGCCATTACCAACGATGATGCCGGCCCGCAGTTCGACGAGAGGCGGCCCAAATTTGCGCAACACCGCGCCCGTTTCGTGCCGGCTCTTGAGATGCGCTGAAACCGTGGCTCCAGTCGCCGCCAGTCCACCGAGGTAGATCACACGCCGCACCCCGCACAGCTTCGCTGTTATGGCGAAGTTGTGGGCGGCCTGCCGGTCCCGCAATTCAAACCCTTCAACTCGCCCGGACATCGAGTGAATGAGGTAGTAGGCTACATCGATTCCGTTTAGCGCCGGCGGAAGTGTCTCGGCTTGCAACGCATCCGCCTCGACGAACTTGATTTGCGGGCAGTGAAGTTGGGGGGCCCGCGCGGCATTACGGACCATACAGGTGACGTCAAGACCCGCTGCCGAGAGTTTTTCCGCCAGTTGCCGGCCGATGTAGCCGGACGCACCAGTAACCAGAACCTTCATGCTGTGCCTTTATTCAGGCGCCAGATTCCGAAGCTTAGGTAGGAAGCATATAGGACCCAGGCGCCGTAGGGTGTCATCAGCCAAAATGCCAGGTGTGAGAATTCCGCGAATCGCATGGCGGTCATGGCGATGGCGGCCAACAAAACGATGATTTCGACCAGGGCCGCTCCGGGCCTTCGCAGACCGAAGAAGACAAGAGACCAAAGTCCATTGAGGATCAATTGCGCCATGAACAGGGCCAATGCCAGCCGCACATCTTCGTGAATTCGCTGCCGCCACACTAGCCAGGCAGCCGCCGCCATCAGCAGGTAAAGGATTGACCAGACTGGACCGAAGATCCACGGTGGCGGAGTGCCCGCGGGCTTGAGCAGACCGGGATACCATGTTTTCACCGAGCTTGCTGTGAATACCGATCCGCTCGCAGCCACCGTGAAACAAATCCCGAAGAAGATCAGGAGCGCGATCCAGTCCCTAGACATGTGCCCGCTCCAGCTTGCCGATCTGCGCAATGTAACTCTTTGAGTCGAACTTCCCTCCGGTGCTGGCGAGCGACATATATCGCACCTGTCCAAACACTGGACGCTCAAACCAAGGGCGATCGTGCTTGCCTACGATCGCCCACGCAATGCCCGCGTAGCCGTTGGGGTCGCGCCCGTCGAGTTCATAACGGTCATTGAGCCAAACCGCACGTTGGTAAGCGGTAGCAACCGACGGACTCCATTCCAGGACTTTCTTGGCCCAGTACATCCGCATGTAGTTGTGCATCCAGCCCGTCAAGACCATCTGTTTCTGAGCCGCGTTCCACAGAGGATCATGAGTTTCAGCCTGCTCAAGCTGTTCCTCGTCGTAAACAATAGGGCGACGGTCGCCCGAGTGTTGGGCAAAAGAGCGATCCGCCCATGGCTCGAGGCATTCGAAGGAATCATAGTATGAGTTGTAACGGACGAAATTCACCGAGAGCTCACGTCGGACTATCAATTGCTCTAGAAAGGCCTGTTTTGCGGCTGCCGGCGCCGAAACTGCCTGCACCGCGTGCGCGATAGTGAGCGGGCCGATGTGGCCAAAGTGCAGGTACGGCGAGAGGTGGCTGGTTCCAGAAAGGTCCGGATGATTCCGGTCTTTGGGATAATTCCGCAACCCATGTTTGACGAAGTCAGCCAGAACGCTCAGCGCACGCTTGGTTCCGCCCTGCCAGTTCTCGACCGGCGAAACGGAGCGATCGAGCGACCAGCCTGCCGTGAAATCCTCATGCACCGAAAGTGAATGCAGATCTCGTGGCTTATTCCATGGGATTCGCACGTTAACGGCCTTCGTTGGAACAAGGAACTGCGGCAACAGTTCCTGGAGTCGGGGCCGGATAGTGCGGGCGCCATAGTGCTCTTTACCCAGCAGCCGCGAGGGCACGACGACGTCGGCATCAACGGTCCAGAAAGGCACCTTCAAGTGTTGGGCGGCGCGGACTCGCCAGTGCTCAGTTTCGCGCAAGGGATTTTCGTCGCCAATTAGGATCGCCGGGCGGACCTGTTCACAAAACGTTGTAAGGCTATGATCAGGGCACGTCCGCAGGACAAAGCCGACATTGCGCTTGGAGAGTCCCTCTTGGATGTCCGGAATTCCGGAGGCGAGAAAGCGGTAGTGACGCAGATTAGCGTGCGGATAAAAAGGCACCGGAGCAAGGAAAGCCACGACCGGCTTGCCAAGTTGGTTGCCAAGCTCAACCGCCACATCCAAAGCTGGGTTATCCAATGCCCGCTGGGCGCGCTGCATCCAGTAGACTACGCACTCTCCTTCTGGATTCGGCGCTCCGGGTTTCCGCACGGTGATGCGGGGATCGAGTCTGAGTGTTTCGATTTCCATCCCCAGTAAAGTGGGAGAGAACCCACAGGCGTTCTCCCCCGCCTCCCGTGTCCTCACTCTACCGGGCGCGAGCCGGAGCCGACTCGTGTCCCCAGCGATGCTGAATGGCCTTGAAAGATACAGCCTGGTACAGCGCCGCCAGGCCAACCAGGGCATAGACGACGGAACTGAGTGTTGAAGTTTCGCCGAATTTCATTCCGAAAATAGCGGCCACCAGGTCGAAGTGTGCAACGCTTACCAGACCCCAGTTCAGTCCGCCAACTACAAGAAGCACAGCTGCGATCACATCTAACGTCTTCATCTTTTCCTCCATTTACTTAGTCTTTGGGTAGAAGCACAGTGTCGATCACGTGGATCACGCCGTTGGAAGCCAAAACATCGGCCTTTACCACCGTGGCGTCATTGACCATGACGGTGCCATCATTGACCGTCAGTTTCAGCTCCTGGCCATTGATGGTTTTCGCCGAAGACAGTTTCACCACCTGCGCCGCAGTCACGTCGCCCGACACCACGTGGTAGAGCAGGATGGCCTTCAACTTCTCCTTGTTCTCGGGCTTGAGAAGCGACTCGACGGTGCCCGCCGGCAGCTTGCTGAAGGCTTCGTCTGTCGGCGCAAACACGGTGAAGGGTCCCTTGCCTTTCAGGGTGTCAGCCAGACCGGCGGCTTGAAGCGCCGTGGCCAACGTGTTGAAGGTTCCCGCGGCGACCGCGGTGTCAACAATGTCCCTTTGGGCGGAACCGGCGGCTGCCGGCATGGCGCTTACGAGGACGCTGAGAATCAATGCAAAACTGGCTGCTTTCAATTCATCTCTCCTTATTTTCTTGTTCTCTCTGTTTTCTGTTGCACTCTTGCCCGTTTGCTGTATTAACTATAGGGAACAATTAGTTGCACAATATGAAAAACAACGAGATTCTGCAAATCATGTGAGTACCAGTCAAAAGTCCAACCAGCTCTTGTACTGGTGGGAAAAACAGGAGGAGCGAGTGGTCAATAAAACAAATGAAACAATTGTCGAAGGGCTTCGGCCCTATGCCTTGGGGGAGAAACTGCGGAGCCTACGGCTGCGCAAGAGCATGGGTCTGGTGGAATTGGGCAAGCACACCGGCCTTTCGGCGGCGATGCTCTCAAAACTGGAGCGTGGCAAACTGTTCCCCACACTCCCCACGCTGCTGCGTATCGCTTTGGTGTTCGGGGTGGGGCTCGAATACTTCTTTACTGATGAGCGTAAGCGTCATGTGGTGGCGATTGCACGCAAGAAGGAGCGCTTGCGGTTTCCGGACAGTCCGGACGGAAGGAGCATCGCGTACAACTTCGAGAGCCTGGACTTCAAGGCTACAGAACGCAAGCTCAATGCTTTCTATGCGGAATTCGAACC
>JAIQEU010000017.1 GCA_020073665.1 Terriglobia bacterium | reverse complement strand
CCTTGGCTGGGTTTCTGGCCGCGGCGGTTTGCGCCGCGCTCTGGTGGCGGACTAGCAACATTTTTTGGGCTGAGCTAGCGCGCGTGGGCGCCGCTCTGAACCTCTTGAACCTTGTTCCGGTGTGGATATTAGATGGCGGCCAGGCGGCGCTCGCCCTGGGTAAGGCCGAACGCATCTCGCTGCTGATCGCGTGTGTGGTTCTGTGGCTGGTGCTGCGAGAGAACCTGTTTCTACTGGTTGCCGCCGGCACTGCATATCGGGCATTCTTCTCCGCAGACCTGCCGGTTCATCCCAGCCGGGCGACTACGGTTTACTTTGTTGCGGTACTGACCGCGCTGGGAGTAGTCCTCAGTCTGTTGCCGGGTCACGGACTCGGACTCAATTAGCACGGCGGTTCCACATTGAAGCCTGAATAAATCTCCTTTATCCTTCCCATCAGCTTTTTCGATTTGCGAGGGCGCGGTTCCCGCGATATTCTTCTCCGTTGAAACCCAGCCATTTCAACTGTCTGTATCTGTGACTTTTTTGCCCGACATTCACTTTGTCTACATCCACGAGGAGACTGAGGAGATCCATGTCCACTGAACTGCGCAATTTCCTGGCAATCTCATATGACGAACTCGAAGAAATGAATCTTAAAGCCAAGGAGCAGCGCAGGAACCGCGTTGCCACCCACAAGATCCAGGAGGAGCGGCTCAAGTATCTGACCGACGAGAAGCGGATCAAGGCCGTGACCGTGCTCTTCAGCGATCTCGAAGGCCGGTTGCACATGCTCGACTACGACAAGAAATTCCTGCTCAAGAGCTGGGACAATCTCACTTTCGATGGCTCTTCGATTCGCGGCTTCACCGCCCAGCGTGAGAGCGACCTGCGGCTGGGCATCGACTGGGCCGCCTTCTACTGGGGGCCTGCCGACGTGTTCGGTCCGGGCAAGGTTCTGGTCTTCGGCGACGTCATCGACAAGGGCGGAACCCCTTACAGCGCGGACATTCGCGGCATCCTCAAGGGCTACGCCGAGGATCTTCACAAGAAAAAGGGCTACACGCTGAACGCCGCCAACGAGATTGAAGGCTTCCTGTTCCAGGGCAAGGACGCGGAGCGGCACTATCACGAGACCGGCAAGTTTGAGTACGTCAACACCGGCGGGTACTATCACTCGCTCCCCGGCGACCCGCTGCGCAGCTTTATCGATACGACCGCCGAGGTGCAGCGCTCGATGGGTTTCCAGAACGAGAAAGACCATCCTGAAGTTGCGCCTTCGCAATTTGAAATCAACTACGGATACGGCGAAGTCGTCGCCGCGGCCGATCAGATTCAGCTCTACAAACTGGTCTGCCGCCAGGTGGCAACCAACATGGGTCTGACCGCGTCGTTCCTGCCCAAGCCAGTCGTCGGCGTGAACGGCAGCGGCATGCACACCAACGTGTCCATCAGCGAGGGCGGGAAGAACCTGTTCTGGGACGCCAAGGGCGAAGAGAAACTGAGCAAGTTGGGCTGGGCGTTCCTCGATCGCATCCTGACGCATGGCAACGACATCTGCTTGTTGCTGAACCCCAGCGTCAACGCGTATCGGCGCCTGGATCCACACTTCGAAGCGCCCAACCAGATCAAAGCATCGCCGGTGGACCGCGGCTCGATGATCCGTATTCCGATCGGCAACGAGAAGAGCATGCGCGTGGAGGTACGCTCGGTGGCTCCGGATGCGAATCCGTACCTGGTGATGTTGTCGATCTTCAAGAGCGGCATCGACGGCGAAACGGCGAAGATCAAGAACCTCCGCCAGGCCGAGCGCTACCTGCCCGACAACATCTACGACGCGCTGGAAAACTTCCGCAAAGCCGAGTGGACTACGACACTTCTCGGTGAGGACGTGAAGGGCCGCTACGCCGACTTGAAGCAGGCCGCCGCCGATCGCTGTCCCCGCCTGTTGGGCACGTTCGTCAAAGCACCCGAGGTGCAGTATCACCACGACGTCTACAACCAGTTCCTGTGGAACTTGTTCTAGATCAGTCTGGAGTTGCAGCCCGAACGCCCTGGCCGAAAAGTCAGGGCGTTGTGCTTTGGTTGTGCGTGATCGTCCATTCCGCATTGAGACTGTCGAATTCCGCCCTTCGTGTAATCTTGTGTCCTTCGTGGTTGCCGCACCCGTACAGGTGATGCCGCGGTTGTGCTAGATTCAGAAGTTTCATGGACGCCGCCCCCACCGTCGTTACCCAAGACCTTACCCGCCGCTTCGGCGAACTTTCTGCCGTCGAAGATGTGAACCTTCGCGTGGCGCCGGGTCAGTTCTTCGGCTTCCTCGGACCCAACGGCGCCGGCAAGTCGACCACCATCAAGATGCTCACCGGGCTGCTGGCACCAACCTCCGGGCGCATCGAAATCCTCGGACTTGATCTGGAGAGAAATCCCGTGGAAGTAAAGCGGCAGATCGGCGTTGTTCCCGAAGGCATGGCGCTATTCGGACGATTGACTGGCTCGGAGTTCCTGAATTTCGCCGGACGCATGTACGGCCTCGATCGCGAGACTGCGGCCAAGCGCGCCGCCGAGCTACTCGACTTCATGCAACTCGCCGACCAACCAAAGAAACTCGTCACTGACTACTCCCACGGCATGCAGAAGAAGCTGGCCATGGCTGCCGCCGTGATTCACGGCCCAAAGGTTCTCTTTCTCGACGAGCCGTTCGAAGGCGTGGATGCCATTGCCGCCGGCACGCTCAAGTCGATGCTGCAAGGCATGATCGCTCGCGGGGCCACGATTTTTCTGACCTCGCACGTACTAGAAATCGTCGAGCGGCTGTGCAGCCACGTCGCCATCATTCATCAGGGACGCCTGGTGGCACAGGGTTCGCTCGAAGAGCTTCGCGTCGGAGTGGAGGCACAGACCACCGCCAGTTCCGGAGATGGTGCCGCTCCAACAGGTGAGAAGATGACGCTAGAGCAGATTTTCCTGCACACCGTCGGTGGCTCGCGCCAGGCTGAGCAGGAACTTTCGTGGCTGGGGTAAGAAACGCTCTGGCACCGTTTCAGGTTTCGACAAGTTGTGAGTCGCCGATCTGCGGGCAACACACGCGAAAACGGATGTCAGATCGGCTACGACGTTTATGTCAGACGAAAAACAATTCCAGCCACTGAAAGAGTACCTGTCGAAGATTCCGGGCATCAGCAATGTGATCGGTTCCGGATTCTTGGACAATGGTTGTTGGTGGGTGAAGTTCTCGCTAGATGTTGATCATCAATTGGCGTGGAGGGTTGTTCAGGAGTTGGGCCATGTATTGAACTACCTGTCCTTGGAGGAAAGGTTGCCTACAGTCTTCATGCCCGTTTCTCCGCCGCCGTACTTGAATGGCGGACCACGCGACTTCTTGTCGTGGGTTATTGAGTGCAAGTCCAAAGACTTTAGTCCTGGAACATGCGCGGAGTGGTTGGAGGGACGTCTGCCCAGGCCAGTTGAGGATGAGACCCTTTGGGAGATCGACGACGCCGGTTAGTTTCGCGTCACGGATTAGGTCAGGCAAGTTCCCACGAGAGTAACGCCTATGAGTGAACTCAAACTCAACTCCACGCTACACCGACGCGGCCAACTCACCGCCATCGCCAACCTCCGCTGGCGGATGTTCGTGAACTCGCTGCGCTCCACGCGCGGCAAGATGGAACTCGTATCGCGCATCATCGTGTCGTGCGTCTTTGCGCTCGGCGCTCTGGGCGGTGCAACCGGCATGGGATTCGGCGCATTTTATTTCATTTCCCAAGGACATCCCGAGTATCTTGTATTTCTGCTATGGCCAGTGCTGACGTTCTGGCAGTTCTTCCCGGTGATGGCGACCGCCTTCACCAACAATCCTGACTCGTCGGACCTATTACGTTTCCCGCTCACTTACCGCTCGTATTTTCTAATCCGTCTGGCCTATGGATGTTTTGACCCGGCAACGGCCCTCGCGAGTATGTGGCTGCTGGGGATTTCGCTGGGCATCCTATTCGCAAGCCCGTTGCTGCTGCCTTGGGCCTTTCTAGTGTTGCTCACGTTCGCCGCGTTCAATCTTCTGCTGATGCAGATGGTGTTCGCCTGGGTTGAGCGCTGGCTGGCACAGCGGCGGACGCGCGAGATCATGGGCATTCTTTTCATCCTGCTCATGCTCAGCTTTCAACTGATCGGCCCGATGATGGAGCGCTTCGGGGGCAAACGCTCGCGCCCGGAATTCCGGCACTTCGTCGAATATCTGGTGCCGGTGCAGGGGGCGCTACCACCCGGTCTCGCTGCCGATGCTATTGCCGAAGCCACCCGTGCCCACTTTCTAGTGGGCTTCGGATACTTTGTCCTGCTCTTCGCTATGGCGATGGCCGTGGGGTACCTGCTGCATCTGCGCTTGTGGAAGCAATTCCGTGGCGAGAACCTCAGCGAAGCAGGTGCGCGCGGCGTGGTCGAGAAAGTGCGATCCCGGCGCCTCGGCTGGAACCTCCCAGGATTCTCTCAGTCCGTAGCCGCAGTATTCGAAAAGGAAGTGCGCTATCTCGGACGCAGTGGCCCCATGCTGCTCACCTTGGTCATGCCCATTTTCATGCTGGTGATCTTCCGCCTCGGCCCAATGAGCGCAGCTCGCCAGGGGTCTTTCTTCGCCCGCATGCCCAACATGGCCTTCCCGGCCGCAGGCGGATACGCACTCCTGATGCTCACCAACCTCGTCTACAACAACTTCGGCGGGGACGCGGCCGGCATTCAATTCTTCTACGCTTCTCCGGTACGCTTCAACCAGATCGTGCTGGCAAAAAATCTTACGCATGCCGGCATTCTCGTCTTTGATACCGCACTCGCTTGGATCGCGGTCGCTTATCTGTATGGCAGGCCCTCGGTCGACGTGACCGCCGCCACGCTGGCCGGGCTGCTTTTTGCGGCGCCGTTGAACTTCACCGTGGGCAACCTGCTCTCGATCTATTCACCAAAGAAGCTGGACTTTGCCACGTTTGGACGGCAACGAGCCTCGCAGATGACAGTGCTGGTCAGCCTGGCGGTGCAGATCGTCGTTGTGGGAGTGGGAGTGAGTGCCTTCGTGGTGGCCAAGCATTACGGCAATTTCTGGATCGCAGCTGCGATCTTCCTGCTACTCGCCGTGATTTCCTTTTCAGCCTACGCCGTGGTGCTCGGCCGGATGGACCGCATCGCGCAGGAGCGAAGAGAAACCCTGGTCGCGGAGCTGTGCCGCGCGTAGAGTCGTCCTCTTCACGCTTTCTCAGGATTCGCCAGAAACCGGTAACCCACGCCCCTCACCGTGAGTAAATGCCGCGGCTCTGCCGGATCGTCCTCAATGTAGCGCCGCAGCCGCACCACGAAATTGTCGATGGCGCGCGTGTCGGTATCCTCGTGCAGGCCCCAGACCTGTTCGAGGATCTGCTTTCGCGACACCACCCGCCCATCGTTGCGCACCAGGTGCCGAAGCAGTTCGGACTCCATCACCGTCAGGTGAATGACAGTGCCATTGGTGCGCAGTTCCAGCGCCCCAAAATCAATCGTCTTGCCGGCAAAAGAGAAAGTCCCGAAGTCATCCACATTGCGCGCGTCACCCGTAGGCATAGCAGCCTGCTGCCCCTGCTTCTCTGCTTCTCCGACACCGCGCATCCATGTAGTGCGCCGTAATAGTCCTTGCAACCGGGCCAGCAGAATCGACAGATCAAAGGGCTTGGGAAGATAGTCATCGGCTCCTGAAGCAAAGCCCTTCAACACATCCTCGGGACGGCCGCGCGCCGTCAGCATGAGCACAGGAACGTAATTGCGGGCGGCACGCAACTCTGCGACAACACTGAAGCCATCCTTGCCTGGAAGCATGATGTCGAGCACGATCGCGTCAAAGTTCTCTTTGCGCCCAAGCAGCCGGTCCGTAGCCGTCTCGCCATCGCCGACAACCTCGGCGGAGTAGCCCTCCGCTTCCAGGTTGAAACGCAGTCCCTGCGCCAAGTGAGCTTCGTCTTCGACGACAAGAATTCGGCTCATGCACCCGACCTCGGCAGTTCGATCGTGACCCTTGTTCCGTGACCTTCGCCTTCGCTCTCGGCAAATACCCGCCCGCCGTGCTTCTTCGCGATCGCTTTCACGATGAACAGTCCCAGGCCCGTCCCTTTCACATGCGCCAGAGAGCGATGGGGAACACGATAAAACCGTTTGAAGATACGCTTCATATCATCCGGAGGGATGCCCACACCACGGTCCTGCACGGTGAGAACCACGCGTCTCTCGTCGGGGGTCTCCAGGCGCACACACACATCGATGCTCTCCCCGGAGTACTTGATCGCATTGTCGATTACGTTGATGACCGCGGTACGCAAGTCCTCCGAGTTGCCCAAAACGCGTACTCCCGCGCCGTTGGTTGCGGTTTCCTCGTAGCGAAGAGCCGGTGGCTCCAGGTGATGACGCGTGCGAGCCGCATCCATGCACTCGCGAACGACTTGCCGGAAGTCGACTTCCGATCGATCCTTGCCCGCCTTCTTGTCACCGGCCCGGCCCGCGCGGAGGACCTGCTCGACCGTCTGTGTGAGCCGGTCGGCATCGCTGAGCATGACACGATAGAACTCTTGCCTCTGCGTCTCGGGCAGTTCGCGCCGCTGCAATGTCTCAAGATGCAGGCGAATCGACGCCAGCGGTGTCTTCAGTTCATGGGTCACGGCGTTGATGAAGCTATCGTGCTGCTCGCTGTGCCGGATTTCACGCAGGAGGAACGTCGTGTTTACAATCATGCCCGCGATGATCACCGCGAAGAAAATGATGCCAAAGAACAGCAGCACGCCTTCGCGCAGGTTGAGAATGATCCAGCCGGTGCCAAGAGCGACCGCCAGCGCCACCAGGCCAATGCCCAGGCAGAGAAAGAAGACGATCGTTCCGCGGCGGCTCGTGATGCGCATGGAAGCTCTTCACGCTGATTTTAGCGCGTTCCGCCCAGCCCAGGCGGGAACAGCGCCGGTATGGCGTTCACCGCTCAATGCGGATTTGAATTCGCCAGTTCACCGTAGAACCTCTGCAGCACGTAGAACGCCTGTTTGCGCCGGCCGCCGTCAGAAATTAGGCCCTTTCGATTGTGAAAATCCTGGATGCCCACGAGGGGACGACGCGGCGAACGAAAGTCCATGAGCAGCCACGGAGACATCCCTGCGAGAGACGGGACCTGCCGCAGCATGTTGATCTGATGTTCAAAGACTCGTGCCTGGTATTCCTCGGTGAAACGAGTTTGGGCCTCACCATGCTTTCCGTAGACGGCACCCGCCCCGAATTCACTCACGATCAGCGGCTTCTGGTACGAACTGGTCCAGCGGATTGCATCTGCATCCTCGGGACGGCGCTCGTACCAGCCAACATATTCGTTGAGTCCTAGAACGTCGAGGTATTGTCCCAAAGGGTCATCCAGCGATCTGGTGTTCGGCCCAGCCGGTTGCGTGTGGTTCATGGCTGAGGTCAGGAGCCGGGTTGAATCCAGACTCCTCGCGTAGTCAGCCAAGGTTCGTAGGAACTCCGTCCGGGCGGGCACGGGAGGTGTTTCGTTCGACAGTGACCACAGAATGACCGAAGCGCGGTCATGGTCGCGAGTGATGGTATCGCGCAGCTGCGCCTTCGCATTCTCCAGAGTCGACCGATTCTGCCAGGCGATGTCCCAGTAGACGGGGACTTCCTCCCAAACCAGCAGCCCCATGCGATCGGCAAGACGTACCATAGCTTCGTTGTGGGGATAGTGCGCGAGCCGGACAAAATTGCAGCCCAGTTCCTTTGCCCATTCCAGCAACGTCCGATCTTCATCTTCGGAAACAATGCGTCCACCTCGAAAGGGCGCTTCCTCGTGCAGGGAAATTCCCCGCAGAAAAACCGGTTTCCAGTTGAGAAGGATTTGTGTACCCCGCGTCTCGATGGTGCGAAATCCAATCTGCTCCTCTACAGTCTCCCGTCCGGAGGAAATGACCACTCGGTAGAGCTTTGGCGCCTCAGGTGACCAGAGTGTCAGCTTCGCCGGGAAACGGAATTCAGCGTGTCCGTTCGCGTCTGTACTGACACTCTTCTTCAAGCCGAGCTCAGGGATTTCGATGGAGACAGTCTGCGGCTGGCTGGCGCCGTCAAGCTGAACCCAACCGGCAATCTGGTCTGCGGAACCCTTTGCCAGTTGCAGGAAATAGTCCTGAACAAAGACGTCGGGCACATCCACCAGGTCAACGCTACGAGTAAGGCCACCGTAGTTCCACCAATCGGTACTCAGAGCCGGCACAGCGTCTGGACGCCGAACATTATTCACTTCCACCACGATGTTGTTCTGGCCGTCCCGGACATTGGAAGTGACTTCCAAAACAAAGGGAGTAAACCCGCCCTCGTGCTCGCCAATCTTCTCGCCGTTCAAATAAACGCGCGCTAAGTAGTTCGCCGCTGCAAAATGCAGGAACGTCCTGACTTGAGCCCGTTTGTGATAGGAAAAGTACCTCTGATACCAGACCGGCCCTTCGTAGAACAACAGTGTGTTCCGCTGCGTATTCCAGTCGCCGGGTACTTTCAGGGTGCCGGAGGTATCGAAGTCATACTCAACCAGGTCACTCGCGTCTTTGGGCTTGCGGTTCTCGTAGAAGCGCGCTCCCACGCCGGTCTCATAGGGGTCGACGATCGCATTCCAGTTCCCGTCGAGGTAAATATCGCCGCGCTGCCACGAAAATGACGGTCATTCCAATTCAGGCTGGCCGAATCCATTGTAGCCGCAGGCAGCGTGCTGTTCTTCAGGACCAGCCCGTTCAGTTTCATGTGGCTGAAATCGGTGGTAATCCTCGACGACGGCTTCCAGTTGATCGCGATATTCCCGCCCAGCGGCTCGGAGACTGCCAAGGTGTCGAACTGTATGCGCCGGAAATTCTTGCCCTGCAATATGTAAGCCGCCTTAACCGATAATTGCTGGAAGTCGGCGTTGGCCGCGATTGCGCCGTAGGGCTCGCTGGAGCCGATCCCTGCCGCCGACGTGAGCTTTAGCCAGTGGTTGGCGCGGTATTCCAGGCCCTGGATGGAGGTCTTTTCTCCGGAAAAGATATTGCGGCTGTAGAACTTCAGTTGGTCATTGAATCTGTGAGAATAAAGGATGATGCCGACTGGCTCCTTGCCTTCGGCGGCGCGGAAAAAGGGAGCCCCGTAGCTCACTGACTTGACGCCCGCAAAGATCAGTTGCTGGGTCACCGGGGTGTTCGAGCCGATGGACAAGCCACGGATGTCAACCTGCTGGCCCGAGCCAAAGAGGTCAGTCGGCAGGTCGATCATGGCGTTCTGATCGCCCAGGGTGACGTCATAGGCGCGTATCTTGCGGCGTACATAAGCTCCAAAGCGGACGTCGCCATCTACGCTGCCAACGCCGAAACCAGAAGTAAAGCGACCGCCACTGATTTCAACGGAGCCGCCGCTGGCGTCGTACTGATTTGTCGAACCGGCGTTGATGCGATATACCTGCGCCGAGAGCGCCGCAGACAACATCAGCGTCGCGGTCAGCCATCGGCGAATTTGGCGCAGGCAGCTCACAGAATTACTCCACCGGCCTCTCCACCTTGAAGCCGTCCAAGGTGAGGATGACTTTCTCGGGAGCTGTGTTTCCTTCCCACGGCAGTTCTAGGATCCGCTTTCTGTCTGGGTAGATCGGGAAGCCGACGCCTTGGGCTTTCTGCCCATGCCCCTGCGCGTCCGTCATCAAAACCCGGCCCACCGTCGTGCCCTTGTTAAACGTTGTGACGATGATTTTCCGGGCGGCGCTGTCGAACTTCGCACTGACTTCAAGATCCTCCCGCTTGAGTGATTGCTTGGGCAGCAAGTAGACCGTGTGCGGCAAGTCCACTTGCATGTTCAATCCCGAGTGGTTGCGAACGGGAAATCCACTGAACTCGAAGTACATCACGAACCACGCCGGCAGCTTGTCCGCCTTGGCTTCGTAAAACACGTAATAGGATTGCTGGGGCGCGATGCGGAAGCTCATGGCTGACAGCTTGAGGTGAATATCTGCGGACATTGGTCCGTAGCTGATTTCTCCGGTCTCGCTCACTTCGAACGATTTCGGCGTGACGATTACGGTTAAGGGGACGGTTGAGTCATTGGTCAACTCGACACGTCCCTTGGCCGTCACCGCGTACTCGGAAAGAACTGGCCGGATCGTCTGGGCCATGCCAACGCTCGTTCCTAGTAAGGCGGTCAGGAAAACCAGAAACCGGAAGGGGGAGGGCCGGTTTCCTTGCGAGTTGTGCTTCAGTGCGTTCATAGGACTCCTAGTCATGTGTGGCCATGAATTACGGAGTGGCTTGCGCCCGGATGTGCATCGTTCCAGTGTAGGTATCGGCTGGAAGCTGAGTCATATCCTGGCCATTGGCCGGACCGGACAGATCCAACTGCAACGCAATCGTGTCGGTACGGCTCGAGTTCTTGTTCGTGCCGGTGATCGATTGGGAAAACAGGTTGAGACCGGTGGCGGTGCCGCCAAAGGTGCTGGCCAGGCTATTGCCCAGGCCGTTGTGCGCGCCAACGCCGTTGAGCTGGGCCTTGATCGCCGCCGGCGGGATGTCCACCGTATTGCCCGAGTCGGTGTGAACCATAGCAGCAGTTGCGGAATCAAAGTATGCATAAAGAGCAACCGCGGTACGTCCGGGTTTCAATACCCAAGCGGTCGTGACGTTGGCCGGACCGCCGCTGAAGCTATTGACGGCTGCCGGGGTCAATGACGTGATCGACTGCGTGTTGCCTGAGTTCAGGGTTACCGAGAGCGATTCATTGAGTGTGGCAGAAAGGCTCACGTTGGTTGTGTTTGAGTTGAGCTGTGCGTTGACCGCCAAGGGGAGCGCGAGCACCGCGCAAGCCATAATCCATCTGGTTAGTGATTTCATTTTTGATCCTCCGTTTCGATTTGTGGAAGTTGCGTCCACAGGCCCAAGGTACTGGCACCGCGAAGTTTGGTAAATCCCGCATCGGGGGCATTACCGTGGAATTACGCCAGTAACCCTGGGAATGACGGCTTGGTAATCTTGTGGGCCTTCATAGATGTGGGTAAAGTGAAGTGTTGGAGCCTACTTCCTGGCTATCACAGAAGGGATGTACAAGTGCGGTCAACCAAGACGGGGTGTCGGCACGCATGGATTGCGGTGGTGGTGTGTGGCCTGGCACTGCTGGCGCTCAGTCCGTTGCTACACGGGCAGGTTCGCGTGGGTCTTGAAGCCGCCGCTGCATCCTCCGACTCCTTAAGCGTGCAGATCAACTCCGGAAGCAGCTTGTCGATCGCTTCGCTCACCCCAGGTGCGGTCAACAGCTTCTCCGGAGGGCCGGTGAGCATTACTACATCCTGGACCTCGCTCAAAAGCAGCCGCACTGCGGTGAAGCTGTATGCCTACTTTGCGAGCGCAACCTCGGCACTGCAACATACCAACTCGCTGAACACCACAGATATTCCTTCCTCCGCGATCCAAGTACGTATGAACGGCTCCGGAGGCTACAATCCGCTGTCCAGCACTACGCCTTTCAACGCGGCAGCATCTGGACGCTTGCTATTTACGCAGACGATCAACTCCGGGAACCGGACAAGCAGCCGGACGGACGCTATGGATGTCCAGTTGAATTTGACTACACTTCCGCAGTTGCCGGCAGACACTTACACCGGCACCCTTCGGCTTCAGGCACAAGCTACGCCCTGAGCGTTTCTTAAGCGAGATCTCATGCGGATCAGAGGGGTTGCCCAGCGGCTGCTTCCGCTACCAACTGGTGGTTCACGGCAAACATCGCGAGCTCCAACCGGCTGGATACCCCGATCTTGTCGAAAATGTTCTTCAGGTGACGCTTTACAGTCTCTTCTGTGATTCCGCACTCCCTGGCGACATCCTTGTTGGTGCAGCCTTGAACAATAAGAGCAGTGATTTGCAGCTCTCGCGACGTCAAGCCAAAAACCTTCTTGGGAGCCGGAGTTGAAGCCGCGATTAGGTCATTGAGAACCTGGATCAGATTCAACACCGGCTTTCCGTTCAGCCAATACTGGCCGTTGGCGACTGCCCGCAGGCAAGTCACCAGATCCGACGACACCTCCTCCTTCATCACCACTCCGCGGGCACCGAGTTGCAGGGCTTCAAGAATCTCTTTTTGGCTGATCTTGCCCGTAAGTAAGACTGTTTTGATGCTCAGAGATTGCCGCGTCAGCTCACGAAGCGTTTCGAGGCCGGGAAGATTCGGCATGGAAAGGTCGAGCAGCAGGATCTCCGGCTTATGTTGGTTAAGCTGCTCGATGGCCTCCTGTCCGTCCCCTGCCTCCGCCACCACTTCGAAGTCAGCTTGGGCATTGAGGATGGCGCGAACTCCAACCCTGACCACCGGATGATCATCAGCGACGACAACCGCAGTCTTGGTCATAAGGAATTTCCCTTGTCTCACGAAACCCTGGCACCTTGAGCCGTGTGCTTTGAAAGCGCTAGTGCATCCGTGGTCTGGGCAGCTTCCTCCAACGCTTGCTCCAAAGAGGCAAGCTTGCTTTCCAGCGCAGACTCCTTGAGGTCGGTAGCCGATTCGAGGTCGCGGCACACCTTCGCTACCGCCAGGGCGCCCACTACCTGGCTGCTGCCCTTCAGGTAGTGGCTCTTACTTCGGAAGGCGACCAGGTCCCCACCCGCCCGGGCCCGGCGGATCTCCTGCAACGTGGTACGGAACTCGCTGACGTAGAGGGTGAGGACTTCACGCCACGCTTGAAAATCTCCGCCAGTTCTCTGTTGCGCTGCCCGGAGAACCCCGGGATCGAACGCGGCGTGCCTGTGCAGCGCGGCGGCACAACGTTCGAGGACTGCTTTCAAGTCTTCCGGCCGAACCGGCTTGGGGAGAAAATCGTCCATTCCGGCGGCGTAGCAGGCATCGCGATCCGATTGCAGGAAATTCGTGGTAATGGCAGAGATCCGGGGCTGGTGAATGCGATTCCCCAAGCGGCGGATGCAACGGGAAGCCTCGAGTCCGTCCATCTCCGGCATTTGCACATCCATCAGAATCAGGTCGTAAGGACGCAGCTGCACGGCTTCGACCGCAGCCGTTCCGGTGCCGACAACATGCAGGTCGTAACCGAATTTGGAGAGCATCAGCCGGGTCACTTGCTGATTCACGGGATGATCTTCGGCCAACAGAATGTCGAGCGGTAATCTGGCCGCCATCACGTTGTCCAAGACAGCGGTTCCTGCTTCCTGCGAACTTACCTGCTCTCCCCGCAATGCCGCCCGAAGCGTCTCAAACAGTGCGGCCGGCTTCAGTGGCTTCTGCAGAAACCAGACGTTGTTTTGTGCTTGCAGGGGAAGCAGCGATTCCATCCGGAAGCCGGGGGGGTGGACCAGGATAAGAGGAAACGGCTCGCCGCAGCCAGAGGAGCGCAGACGCAGAAGAGAGTAGGGCGTGAGGTCAGGCACATTGGTGTCGACGATGGCCACTTGTGCCTGCTTGGCCTCTAATCTCTTCACCGCCTCATTGATCGAGCGTTCCACGGTAGGGCTTCCATGCCATACCGACAAGTAGCTGTTGAGTACTTCGAAGAGAGCCTGGCTACCGGCGACGGCCGCAACAGACTCACCCTCAAGACTGGGAGTTGGTCCGGCAGCGTCAGCCATCGCTGCCACGCTGACTCGGAAGGTCGAGCCGGCTCCAGGAATGCTCTCGACGCTTATAGTTCCACCCATTAACTCGGCCAGCTTGCGACTGGTGATGAGACCTAGTCCGGCCCCTTCGTACCTTCGGGTACTGGAAGAATCGGCCTGGCGGAACGGCTGGAACAAACCGTCGATGCGGTCTGGAGGAATTCCGACTCCAGTGTCACGCACGGCAAAGTGGAGCACCCAGCTTGGCTGCCCCGGCTGTGCGGTGACGGTCACGAGAACTTCACCATGGGCGGTAAACTTGATGGCGTTTCCTACCAGATTGACGAGGATTTGGCGCAGCTTCCCGGCATCGCACCTGGCCTCGGCCGGCACTGACGGGTCAGCGAAGTAGGCGAGCTCCAACCCTTTTTCCGTCGCCATTGGAGCCAGCTCGTTAAGGACATCTTCCAGCAGATCGGCCAAGCCGAAGGATTTTTCTTCCAGCTCCATCTTCCCGGCTTCAAGCCTGGAAAAATCGATCACCCGTTTTAGCAGAGACAGCAAGGCTTCCCCACTGTCGCGAATGGTCTCGACATAGCTTTTCTGTTCGGGGGTAAGGGGGGTTTCTAGCAACACTCCGGTCATCCCGAGGACCGCATTCAGAGGCGTCAGCACCTCGTGACCGATATTGGCCAAGAACTCACTCTCGGCATGGCTGAGTGCGCCAAATGGAGGCCTGCCCCGCTTCGGTGCGGTCATGCCACACCGCTACGAGGAGGCAGATCAGCATTCGGCTGGAACCCCGAGGATCTTGTGCATCCTCGGAAGTCCTGGAGCAGAGCCGCGTCAGGGACTGTCGTAATCATCGGGGACGGAGCACCGAACAAGCGGTGGTGGTCAAGCGCTCAGTCAAATTGTAGCGCCGAAAGGGAGGGGCGAAACCAACCCCGGGGCCAACGACCTTAGTTTGCACACAGCTTGTTGTTGAGATTCGTGCGTAGTAGACATCCACGCTCCGGTTTGGAGCCAGAACCCACGAAGGCGTATCACCGGCTCGAATCTCTCAACGGAAATCTCCCTCACACTCCACCCCAGCCGAGTGGAGGATCTCCACTTCTGTCCTCTTCAAGCCGGCAAGCGATGGAGAAAGGCGCGGTTTGCTTCCAAACTTGAGTATTTTCACTATGGAACCAGTTACGACCGTCACCTGCTCCGTGATGTACATCACAGGGCGTTTCGGGAGTGCTTCTCTAGCATGGTATCTGAGGATCAGGAAGGGCCGTGCCGTGGCGCGAAATGCTCGGCAACATGTTGTTTAGGCGGGCATTAATGCCGAATTGAAGGACTCGAATTGGCCCCTTTTTTTCTGGGGATGAGCCCTCTTTCTTGCTCCCTGCGCGCTGCGCTGTAGGAGGTTGGTTGCTGTGTTTGGGCTTTCCATATTGTTGAAACAACGGCTGAAGGCGAGGAATGCGCGGGCCGGACAGTCGTCCAGTGGTATGAAACCCGACCCGTCGGACTCCAACGCCCCCAGCATTGCGACCCCCAGCGGGGTTCGGGCTGGATTGCGCAAGGTCGAGCGGCGCGAGTGGTGGCTGTGGTCGTCTGCGGTTCTGGTCACTCTCCTGTTGACCTTGGGTGTCGTTTCGTTCGTGTTTCCCATGGTGCGGCTGGGAGGAGAAGATTCTCATTTCCCGGACTTGTCTTATGCCGCCCGTGGCCTGGTGGGCATGGTCCTGCTGTTCGACCTCTACTCGGTTTATCAACAGCTCCAGATTCACCGCATGCGCCGCCGACTGATAGAGGGCGAGGAACTGTTTCGGCTGATCACGGAGAATGCCGCCGACATGATCGCGGTGTGCTGGTCCAGGATGCCGCCAAAGAAGCCCTCACAACCGGTGTGGGGCGGAGAATTGAATACCGGATGCGCCACAAGGATGGTAGTTGGTGCACCCTGGAGTCTACGGCAAGCACAATTCTGAACAGCAACGGGAAAGTCGAAAAGCTGGTCATCGTCAACCGCGACATCACCGGGCGCCGGCGTCTGGAACAACAGTTTCAACAGGCACAGAAAATGGAGGCCGTGGGCCGACTTTCGGGAGGGGTTGCTCACGACTTCAACAACCTGCTCGGGGTCATCATCGGCTACGGTGAGATTCTGGAGGAAGCCATAAAGAATGGTGACCCGTTGCGTGACAGTGTGGACGAAATCCTGCGCGCGGGAAGACAGGCCGCGGGATTGACACGCCAACTCCTCGCCTTCAGTCGCCAACAGGTGTTGGAGCCCAAGGTCATCGATCTGAATGTGGTGATCACCGAGGTTGAAAAAATGCTCCGACGGTTGATTGGCGAAGACATTGAGCTGACCGCGGTTCTGCAACCGGGGTTGGGCAGAGTCAAGGCCGACCAGGGGCAGATTGAACAGGTCATCCTGAACATGGCGGTGAACGCACGCGATGCCATGCCGCACGGGGGGAAGCTGACCCTACAGACCGCCAATGTTGAGATCGACGAGGTCTTTGCCCACAGCTCTCCCTACCCGATTCAAAGCGGTCCCTATGTGTGCCTAATCGTGACCGACACGGGCGTGGGCATGGACGCCGCCACGCAAGCGCAAGTCTTCGAACCTTTCTTTACCACCAAGGAGAAAGGCAAGGGCACCGGACTCGGGCTCTCCATGGTTTATGGAGTCGTCAAGCAGAGCGGCGGACACGTCAACGTGTACAGCGAGCCCAATGTCGGCACTGCTTTTAAGGTTTACCTCCCCAGCGTGCCGGAAACCATCACGCCAGAGCGGCCCCGTGCCAACCTCAACACGTCTTTGCGAGGCACTGAAACCGTGCTGCTGGTGGAAGATGATGACGGTCTCCGGACCTTGACCCGCAGTCTTCTCGAGCGCAGCGGCTACACCGTTTTGGTGGCGAAGGAGGGGAACCAGGCCTTGCAAACGAGTCAGCAGCACAAGGCGACCGTCCACTTGTTGCTGACCGACGTGGTAATGCCAGGAATCAGTGGCCCCGTCCTCGCCCAACAAATTACCCGGCAGCGTCCCGAGATCAAAGTCATGTACATGTCGGGCTATACCGGCAAGACCGTCGCCGGTCATGCGGTCCTCGAACCCGGCAGTTTCTTTCTGATGAAACCCTTTACGCGGGACAGCTTGACCAGCAAGGTCCGGGAGGCGTTGGACAGTGTGCCAGCGGCTGCAACCAAGTGATCCAACCAGGCTTTAAGCATCGATCATTTTCAACCGGAGGCATCCCATGCAGAAAATCCTGATCGTGGACGACGACCCAGCCATGCGCGGCTTGCTGCGCAAGCGTTTGGCAGATACCTACGAGATCATCGACACCGGGAATCCCGAGCAAGCTCTGGGGCTGGCCTTGGAACACAAACCTGACGCCATTCTGCTAGACCTGATGATGCCGAAGTTCTCGGGATTCGAGCTGTGCCAGAGCTTTCATTCCCTCAGCTATACCGGCCTGATCCCCATCTTCGTGATTAGCGGAGAGTCGGCAGCGAAGTACAAGGAGCACTGCGAAAACCTGGGTGCGACCGGTTACTTCGAGAAGCCCGTGGATTTTGCTGCCCTCAAGCGCAGGTTAGCCACTGAACTGTTGAACAAGCGGCGGGATAGCCGGGCGGACGTGCGCGTCCGGATGCGGGTCGCGCTGAAACTGCGGGGAACCGACGCCAGCGGGAAACCATTTGAAGAGTTAACCGCCACCGAGAATGTGAGTGCGGAAGGCTTCCTCTGCAATTGCACGCAGTCCCTGGTCAAGGATGCGATTGTCGAGGTGTTTCTGGCGGGCGGAACCGAGCGCTATGTGGGCCGGGCGCGAGTGGCTCGCAAAGAGTCACCCGGCGCTCCCTGGCAAAGGTACGGGTTTCAGTTTCAAGAAAAAACGCTGGAGTGGGTACTTCAGAAGGCCTAATTTCAGCCAGCACAAGTCCGAACGGTATTTTGCCCGCTGGAAGGCACCCGCGTGGGCGTTCGTACGGCGGGATTCGCCCCCGCACTGCCCTAGGTAGAGAGGCCCATCGATTTCGAATTCACCCAGAGCGCAGCCCCAACGTTGTCGCTGAGCACGACAGACCGTTGAGGAAGAAGTCAGAGATCCAGGGTTCGCTGGGTTTGCTCAATCTCCATCTCGCTTTCCGATGAAGGAGCTTAGAGCGCGCAGGTAAACCCGAGCCGCTCTTACGGCCCTGGTGTCCCCTACCTCGCCCTTGGCGTACTTCGCAAGCTGGGCCGCGGCGTAGGCTACACGAGACAGTTCGGTCTGCAGCCCGTCTCTTGGAACGTGGCCGTCACCGGTGTTGCGCTGCTCGTAGAGTTCGTAAGCGCGGCACTTGATTTCGTCGTGAAGTGCGAGATCAGTGATGTGATCCGCATTGATTGAGGCATGGGTTTCGGGGGTCATGGGAGAGGTACCTCCTAATAGAGGTGGGCCGGGGTCTGCTGGCCGTGGTCTGTGTCCAGGACCACAGCGGCCCCGGCGAAAGCAAGTTCAGCCCTGACGGGGCACAACTCTCTAGTGGCGCAGGGCAGCCAGAATCTTTTCCTGGTTCTTTACGATGACATGCAGGGTCTCTTGATTCTTCTTGATCTCCTCCTGGTTTTTCAGGATCAGGGCTTGGTTTTGGAGAATCGTCTTCTGATTGGCGAGTACTACTTCTGTTTCTGAGAGGACTGCGGTTGGTGACATGGTGAAACCCCCTCGGTGAATCTGTCCTCGAGTAAACCCTATTCCCGAGCCCAACAAGGTTCTGTGACGGCGGTCACGGTCAAAAGTACCTACCTCGATTGGCCTCAGGTGAAACCAAGACCATGGACTGTTCTTCAGCTCATTTCCAGAACAGGCGGTTCCCCGTCGAAGTGGCCGTCTTCGCCAACCAGTGGGATAGCCCGGGGGCGCGGGAACCCGCTGTCACAGGCGAGCGTGACCGCCGATGTTTACCGCAAGCTTCTGGGAGTGGGAAGCTCTTAGTAACGACCTGTGGATCGGATCCCGGTGCCGACGCCCTGCAAATCCGCGTCGCTCGCGAGTGCATTCGTCTGCTCTCATTGCGGCGCACACAATGTTGTCGACGCTGGGAAGTGCTTCCAGTGTGGGAACTCATTTCCCACCTCTGACGTCCAGACCGCCATCGCAGGCGACTCAGCCGCTTCCGGGAAAGCTACTCTCAATTCCTCTTCCGTCAATGATGCTCCTACCTGGGTGGTTCCAGCTTCCTCCGACGGGCCCGCCGCATCGCCTGAGGGAAATCTCTATTTCGGGCCGCGTTACCGCGTCGAATGTGTTCTCGGAGAAGGGGGCATGGGCACGGTGTACAAGGCCTGGGACGCGGAACTGGAACGCATGGTGGCGCTGAAGCTGGTCAAGCCCAATCTCACTCGCGATCCCGATGCCTCCCGCCGGTTCAAGCAGGAGTTATTGCTGGCCAGAAAAATCTCTCACCGCAATGTTCTCCGCATTCACGATCTCGGGGATGGCCCCGGGGGAGCCAAGTTCATCTCCATGGCGTATATCGATGGCAGCGATCTTCACAACCTTGTACGAGGAGGCAAACTGCCGCTCGAGCGTGCGCTCAAGATCGCCCGCCAGCTATGCGAAGCGCTCGACGCCGCCCACGAGGAGGGCGTGGTCCATCGCGACCTGAAACCGCAGAACATCCTGATCGACCGCAATGATCATATTTATGTCTCCGACTTTGGGCTGGCCAAGTCTCTCGAATCTGACCTGGGTCTGACCCTGACCGGTCAGTTCCTAGGCACGCCGCGCTACATGTCGCCGGAGCAGGCGGAAGCCAAGCCGGCGGATTCCCGCAGCGACCTGTACGCCTTTGGCTTGATCTTCTGCGAACTGGTGACAGGCGACATCCCGTTCGAACCCGCCGAATCCGCCATGCAGATCATGTTCCGCCGGGTGCATGAGCAGCCCAAAGATCCGCAGCAGCTGAATCCCGAACTGCCGGCTTACGTTGCCCGGATCATCCAGAAATGCCTGGAGCGGGACGTTACGCAACGCTACCAGAGTGCACGTGAGATCCTGACTGACCTAGACGCTGGTCGTCCACCGGCCGCGACCTTCCGTTCCAGCTTTCATCACATCATCGCCGACAAACGGAAGTTGCTTCTTGCGTCCGTCATCGTCTTCCTGCTGGCACTCGGACTGCTTGCGATCCCGCCGGTTAGACGAATCTTCCTCCCAGCGTCGGACGCGGGTAAACCCGCAACCGCCACTCCAGCGGTTTCGCTCGCCATGGTTCCATTTCGCAACGCATCCGGAGACCCCAACCTGGATTGGCTAGGCGCGATCCTTGCGGACATGCTGAGCACCGATGTCGGACAGTCCTCGAACTTGCGCGTGGTCTCCCCCGACCGCATGCGCCAGATCCTGCACGACCTGCGCATTGTGCCGGATACCCCCCTAGACCCGCACACCCTGAGGCAATTGTCAGAATTTAGCAATGCGGACGTGCTGGTGTCCGGACAATACGCCCGGTTTGGAGAGCAGATTCGCATCGATGCCTCCGTTCGCGACCTGAAACGGGATCGCACCGCCGCGCTCAAAGCGGAGGCACCGAGTGAGAAGGAAGTCGTGGCGGCCGTGGATCGGCTGGCACAAGCCATAAGAGAGAACCTGTCTTTGCCGGCATCTGCGATCAAGGAACTGCAGGATAAGGCGCTTCGCCCCTCGACCCAGTCGCTGCCCGCTCTCCGTGGTTACTCGCAGGGGGTCGAACTGGCGCGGCAGGGAAAAAATCTGGAAGCCGCTAAACAGTTCTCGGCTGCGACCCAAGCTGATCCCCAGTTTGCCCTCGCTTATTCAAAACTCGCCCAGGTCAAGTCCAGTCTCGGCTACGACGACGAGGCGGAACAATTGGCCCGCAGGGCAATGGATCTCAGCGAAACCCTTCCACCCCAAGAGAGGCTTCTGATCAGCGCGATCCATGCCCAAATCGTGAACGATTATCGGAAGGCCATGGACTCCTACAACCAGCTTGCGAAGCTCCTACCGGACGATCCCGACGTGGAATTCGCGCTGGCCGGTGTCTGCGAAAACGCCGGCTCGTTCGACGACGCGCGCAAACAGCTGGCCAAGGTTCTGGAGCGAGATCCGCGATCGGTCGACGCCCTGCTAGCCAGCGGCCGCGTAGAAATCAAGAGCGGCAATTCCCAGGCTGGCCTGGAATTCCTTACTCGCGGCCTGGCTCTTGCCATCCAACTCGAAAATGACGAGGAGAAAGCTGCCATTTTGCAGGCCACGGGCGTCGCTTACCGGCGCTTGGGCAAGCAGGATGAAGCCTTGCGCCACTACCAGCAATCCCTGGAGATCAAGCAACGTCTCGGCGACAAGCGGGGCATGGCCGCCAGCTTCAACCAGATGGCTCAAATCCAGGACGAGTTGGGAAAGTCGGCCGAAGCCCTGAAAGGCTATCAGGAGGCCCTGCGCCTGCGCCGCGAGATCGGCGACCAGAGGGGTGTCGGCGATTCTCTGCTGGATCTGGGCACCTTCCATCATGACCGCGGCCACTATGATGAGGCGCTGAAGTTCTTCAAGGAGTCGCTACGGATTCAGCGTGAGCTGGGCAACGAGAGCAACCAGTCCCTCTGCCTGAATAACATTGGCAGCTGCTACTCCTTCAAGGGTGAGTACGAAGGCGCCCTCACCTATTTTCAGCAAGCGCTGCAGTTGCGGGAGAAGGCGAACATCCCGGAGGAGATCGCCCTTACTGTTCATAACCTGGCCGAAACCACCGCCAAAATGGGTCAATACGACAAGGCCCTCGCCTACTACGTCCGGGCGCTCGATCTCAACCGCGGCATCGGCGATCAGCGCGGCGCCGCCATCGAGTCCTACAGCATGGGAACGCTGTTTGGCTACCAGGGTCGTTTCGGCGCCGCCCTCAATGCCAAGAAAGAAGCCTTGGCTACCTTTCAGGCTCTCAAAGACCGCAGCGTCTGGATGGGCGAAATCCTGGGCGGCTATGGAATTGCCCAAGCCGACGCAGGACGCATCGAGGAGGCTCAAAAAACTCTCCAGGACGCCATGATCCTCGCTCGCGAACTGAAGAGCGATGCCTTGGCCGCTCAGGTGCTCAATTATCAGGGAGAGTGCTTCTTCTATCGCGATGATTTCAAGTCCGCCCGCGCCTCCTACGAGCGTGGCTATCAACTGGCCTTGCGCACACGCGACCAGGACAAGGTTTTGCTTTCCCGGTTCAATGTCGCTAAGGCGATACTCGAACAAGGCCGCCCGCGGGAGGCTTCCACTGTGCTCAGAAAACTGGTCGCAGAAGCTAATAGTCTTGGATTCAAGTTCCTGTCGGTGGAATCCTCGACCTATCTCGCGGAAGCCTTGATGCAGTTGAAGGATTTCCCAGGCGCACGCCGGGAACTGGAGCGTGCGGCACTTCAGGCCGAGAAGCTGGAGTTGCGAAGCGTGCTCGCGCGGGACCAATACCTGATGGGGGAAATCCTGCGCTTGAGTGGCAACCCGGCAGACGCCACCGGACATTTCCGCGCCGCCGTGCGCTTGCTCGATGAAGTCCGTAAGGACACAGGAGGCGACACCGTGCTCCAGCGCGCCGATTTGAAGCGCGTTTACAGCGAATCACTGCGCTGGTCCAAGATTTGAAAGGGCGCGGCCTCCACCGCGCCGAACTCCGTTGCAAAACTACTTTGATGTAACCGTAAGCGAGGTAGAAGTGGTGTCCACCACCACACCGCCCACCAATGTAGATGCGTTTACCGTGTAGGTTCCGGTGCAGATCCTCTTCGGAATCCACAGTGGGAACGTGAATGAGATAGATGTTTTGGGCTTTAGCAGGAATGTCGGTGTCGTCAGGATCACGGATGTGTTGCTGGAACAACTGCCCGGAGCCGGTACCGTCCAAGTGAACCGGAGCGCCACCTTTTGCGAGACGCCCGAGCACGATTGCAGGTTGGCGGTGACCTTCGTACTGCCGCCCAGGGGCACCGAGGATGGATTGAGCGTGAACCACGCATAGTGGCAGGCTTCAACCACGGTATAGGCAACAGTCTGAACCGCGGTAGGTCCTGCGCTCACCGTCGCATTCACCGTGAAAGCTTTGGCTCCCAAGGACGACGTATCGATCGCAGAGCTATTGGGCACGGAGCCCAGACAGGCCATCACGTGGTCGCCCGGACAGGAGTAGTTGGCATTCACTACCTGGTTTAACGTATAGGTCGCTCCGCCGACTGGTGTCGTGATTTGAATGCCGGGGGCCGTCCCCGTCACGTCGTAGACAAAGGCCCAGTCAGAAAACCCGCCTCTTGATTTTCCCGCGCCTGTTGGATCGGGGCCATCGAGGCGAGTGGGAGAGTAAGAGATCAGTACGTTCTCCCAATTGTTCGTGCCAAGGGGTGCCTTAAGGAACCCGGGATTCTCTCCAGCGGGGCCGTTCCAACTTGTGGTGATTCCGAAGGACAGGTCGGGGTGTTCTGCGCAAGGCTGGCCAGCGGGATCTAGGCAAACCGCTCTGTAGATAATTCCGTCACCCCCTAGGCCGGTCACCGGAGCAAGCTGCGTCCCGTGATATGGGTTGCCCTCCGGCGTGCGCAGCGCCCAATCCGCCTGGGAAGTCTGGATCGGAGTCACCGTTAACGTGGAACCATCGGTTACGAAACCAGCCGGGTAATCGTAGACGATGTTGTATGTGTCATTCTCGAATATGAAGTTCGCTGTGCCACCCTGCGACGACAGTATTTGCGTGATCGGCTCGCTGGGGGTGAGGAGGAAAGCGTGTTGTTCGCCATTATAAGAACCGTAGCCTGTTATTTGCCCACTATCATTGATCGAAGTCGCGTAACCGAGCACCCAACTCGAGCCCGATGGGAGCAGGTCGTTCAAATCAATCACGCCTTTGCCTGGGCTATACAGGAAGGCACGAGTGCCTGACTGGAAAGTTCCAACTACCTGGCCGGAGGCATTGATGGCCATACCTTGACTCCAGATGCCAGTAGGATCGAGGTCTATCATAAGTGGGTCTATGCCTGACGTGTACAGGAACGCATGGGAGTCGCCGGTGCTCGTGACGAACTGTCCCGTCACTTGCCCGGCGGCATTGATCCCCCGACCTAGACTGGTAATGTAGGCCCCGAGAAGGCTTCCGAGGTCTGACATGGGCGGGTTGGCGCTTGGCGTGTAAATGAATGCGTGCTCGTAGCCGCTCGGGGCGAAGCTGTATCCCGTCACTTGCCCGGAGGCATTGATCCCGAAACCACCACTGTAACCCACGCCATTATCAAGGGTTCCGAGGTCTGACATGGGCGGGATGGCGCCTGGCGTGTACAGGAACGCATGATGGATACCGGCGTAGTTGTACGGCACGGAGTCTCCTGTTATCCAACCGGAATCGTTGATGCCCAAACCGTAACTGAAACCTAAGGAGTCGCCAATGGTTCCGAGGTCTGACATGGGCGGGGTGACGCCTGGCGTGTACAGGAAAGCATGGACGAAGTTGCCGGTCGCGTCGGCATTTCCCGTCACTTGTCCGGACGCGTTGATCCCCCAACCTTGACTGGAGGTCCCGCCAGGAAGCGTTCCGAGGTCTAACATGGGCGGGGTGGTGCCTAGCGTGTACAGGAACGCATGGGTGACGCCGCCGACCGTGTCGCCCCATCCCGTCACTTGCCCAGAGGCGTTGATCCCCCAACCTTGACTGAAGGTCCCGTCAGGAAGCGTTCCAAGGTCTGTGATGGTGTACGTTGACTGAGCTAAACCAGCCAATACCAGGCATGGCAGCGATAGGCATGCCAGCATGAACATCATGAAAACCCGGTGCCAGCTTGATTTGCCAGAATCGTTTGTCTTGAACATAGCTGTTCTCCTTTTCTGGCTAGAACACATCCCGGCGTGATTCGTGCCTAGAATCCGGGTAGCGGCCGAATGAGACAATTGCCGAAGTTAGATGTACGCTCCGCGAGGAGTTGTTCAGGGCCGCGAGGCATCCTGCATAACTGCAGGCCCAGTCTCGGGGCTATCTTTTGGAAGCCTGGGCGGCAATCCACCCAAGCAGAACACCGCCTACAAAGGCCACCCCGAAGGTCATTGCGACGGTCGCCAGTGGATGTCTCTTGACCTCGTGCGCCGCTTCCTCCACTAGGTCTTCTGCCGAGTGACGTCCGTGCCTCAGCGTGCGGCGGGCTGCATTAACCGTGTCTTCCACCGCGTTCTGCACCGATCGCATGGTCCGCAGATTCACCCGCGGTGACTCTGTGCGCATCGTTTCGATGGGCTGTGTTACTGCATTCTCGGGCATAGTGGTCCTCCTCCCGTTGGGGCGCTTTCGCCCCAAAAACAAAAGCCGACTTACCCTGCGGGCCTCGCCCTCCGCTTGCGCTAGCTCGGCCGTCTTTGGGTTACGAGACAGCGCCTGCTCGCCCCTGAACCTGCGGCTTCCGCCGTCCGCTCACGCGGAAGTTTGGCTTTTTCAGGATCTCTCGCCATCAGCTTCGACCCTTTGCGGACGTGCGTCAAAGACAAACGGCTCCGGGGCAGATGAAAGATCGCCTTATCATTCCTGATGGGGGAAGGACAAGCGGAAGGGAAATACGGATTCGGGAAAGAATACTCGCGCTCTCCGATTCTGCCCAATTTGGGAAGAGCCTCTGGGCGGATTCTTCGCCTGCAATGTTCCTCTCTGCCCGGCCAGCGGGCCTATACTGAGGATGAAAATTTCATCTTGCGCGGATAGCACGGCTACCTTCATCAGGCACAGTGCTGTTCCCGCCGTGCAGAGGCCGAGCCATGCCGGGAGCCTTGATGTCCCCAGCCACGGCGCTTCGCATCTGCATCGCCACCCGCGATGCAGCCCTACTCCCCGGTGTCCAGGAATCGCTCGCCTCCGTGTTTCACATCACCCTGGTCAACACCTGTGCAGAGTTTCTGAGCCTTTTGGAAGAAACGCCGTTTGAGGCGGTCATCATCGATCTCGATACCGCTGGAGAGTCGAGCGAAGAAGTAATCGGCCGGTTGAAGGAACTTCGCCAAGTCAACGGCGATATGGTAATGCTGGCATTCACGCGTTCGTATAACAAAAGGATTCGCCGCCGTGCGGAACAGGCCGGGGTGGAAGATTTCCTGGTTTCCCCCTTTAACTTCGCTGACCTGCGTGAGCTTCTGCAGCATCATCTCGAGTTGCGGCATCGCGAGATCGAGGACCGGGCTTTGCGGGACCAGGTTCTCACCCGCTGTTCGTTCTGCGGCTTGATTGGCCGCAGTGAGCCCATGCGTCGCCTATATGATGCCATCAGTCGCGTGGCCCAGGGCAGCACCACCGTTCTTCTCCGCGGCGAGAGCGGGACCGGCAAAGAACTTGTGGCGCAAGCCATCGTCGCTTGCAGTCCCAGGCGCGACAAGCCCTTGGTAAGCGTCAACTGCTCGGCTCTGCCCGAGACCCTGATCGAGTCGGAGCTGTTTGGGCACGAGAAGGGCGCCTATACCGGCGCCCACGAGAGCCGTCCCGGACAGATCGAACTCGCCCATGGTGGCACGCTGTTCCTGGATGAGATCGGCAATCTAGGGCTGGAAATGCAGAGCAAACTGCTCCGCACCCTGGAACAACACACCGTCCAGCGGATCGGCAGCAAGGTTCCCAAGCGGATCGACTTTCGTCTCATTACGGCCACCAACGAGGACCTCGAAGCCGCGGTGCACTCCGGCCGCTTCCGCGAAGACTTGTACTACCGGATCAACGTGGTACCCATCATCCTGCCTCCACTCCGTGAGAGGGAAGCCGACATACCGCTGCTAATCGATCACTTCCTGAGCTTCTACTGCCGGGCAAACAATCTGCCGCTCAAGCGCCTGGACGCGGATGTGCTCGAAATCCTGGAAGACTACCATTGGCCGGGCAACGTCCGCGAACTCGAAAATGTGGTGCAGCGGCTGGTGTTGATGGTGCCCAGCGATGTTATCCATGCCCGGCATCTCCCTCAGCACATCCTCTGTAACAGCACCGCGAAGAACGAGGCGCTGTTGATCCCGGAAAACGGAATCGTGTTTGACGAAGAAATGGCCAGCATTGAAGTCGCCTATTTGCAGGCGGCCCTGCGGCGTACCCACGGAAAGAAGCGAGCGGCAGCCGACTTGCTTCACATCGAGCCCCGGCGGATGAAATATCTATGCCACAAGTATCACGTGCGGGGCTGAAAATTGTCCCCTAGCGGGCGAATTCTTGTCCTTAGTTCTTCCGCGGAGCGCACCTTGTTCGTGGATTCGCTGCTCGCAGTTTGCGTATCTCATTGAAACCCTGACCGCGACCGCTTCCTGATCTGTACCCGTGCACTTTGGCACGAACATTGCTTAACAAGGGGGCAGAAGGCGAGCGCAAGTCACGCCGCTGAACAGAGTTTACGAATGAAGAGTTCTGAGGGAGGAGCCCATGTTAATTCATAAGAAATCGTTGATCGATGATCGCGCCAATGTGAAGAAAGCCGTCGTCGCCAAGTCAACCACTCTCGAGCCGCAGACGGTTTCCGCGCCCAAGGCTGTCCGGGTGAGCAGTGCGAAGGCTGTCCGGGTGAGCAACGCAAAGGGAATGCGGGTTGACACAGCAAAAGGGCTACAGGTACACACTGCAACAGCCATGCGAGTGAACAATGCATCGGCCATGCGGGTGAGCAACGCATCCGCCATGCGGGTAAGCAATGCGTCGGCCATGCGGGTAAGCCCCAAGTCGGCGTTGCGGTAAGCAATGAGTGACGTAGTGGGGCGCGCTGCATAGACAACAGGCCAGCACTGGCCCGCGCCCATGCCTGAATACTCGAGCGTAGGGCTGCGAGCAACTCGCGGCCCTTTTTTATTACCAGAACTTGCGCCCGAGAGAGTCGCGCAGCAAACGCCCGAGAAAGCCCGCCAGGCTGCGATGACCAACGCGGATTTTCCCGCTGCCCGACATCCCGTCGCGAAGAATCTCATGGGATAGCAATTCGATAGTGGCAGCGTAATACTGCGGCTGGCGGAATCCTTGGTAGTACTTTTCTTTTGGGATCAGTCCCTCTGGCAGGGGAGCGGTCGCCGGAGCAATGGCCAGCACTCTCCCCGCCAGCGGGCGGGAGAATGAATCGAGTTTGATGTCGGCTGATGCGCCAACTCGCAGATCGCGAACAGCGACTTCCGGAACGAAGATGCGAGCCCGTACCGATGAGAGATCATCCACTTCTGCGATTGCGGCGCCTTCCTTTACGTAGGAATCGGTCAGGTCTTCGAGCCGCGGGGTGACGACGACCCCGCCAACCGGGCTGACCAACAATAGCTTAGTCATCTTGTCGGCGAGGACACGGCTGCGCTTGGCTACACGTTGCTGCTCGCGCTCGGCGGCACCGTAAGACGCATAGCGCAGTCCGGCCTGCGTGGCCCGTGCGGTGGCTACCTGCAACTCAGCACGGACATGGGCAGCTTCCGACTCCAGGCTCAGGTTCCGCAGTTGTACGAGAGGGCTGCCGGCCGAGACCAGGCTGCCTTCTCCTACCAGAACTCGCTCCACACGGCCGGGCACCTCGGCCCGAATGATGGCTTTCTGTGCAGGCTCCAGAACGAAGCGTCCCTCAACCGAGTCGGGCCAGACCGGAGCAAACAGCAGGAACGCGACGGCGGCCGCCACAACGCCCAACCGCAGCGGCGTAGCCCATGCCTGCAGGCGCTCTTTCTTGTCCAGATACATGACCTTCATAAGTCTCCATGCGGCTTTGATGCGGGATTGAAAGACCTTCCAAGCCAGCCACAGTGCCGGAACCCAGGCCCACTCGGGTGTGAACTTGTAGGCCACGTGGTAGGCGATCTCCACCACCACGAAAAGCAGCAGGTAGCAGTAGACGCCGGAAAGCAAGCCATAGGTCACGTACAGCAGGCGTCGGCGTTGCGGAATGTGATCCACCTCCACCGGCAGGCCACAGACGTGATGTTTGTACCAGCTGCTAAGATACGAGGTTGATTTTTCTTTGATGTCGGGGATGCCAATCAGCTCGCTGAAGATAAAGTAGCCGTCCAGCTTCACCAAGGGGTTGACATTCAGAATCACTACCCCGATGCCGGTGATGAGGATCAACATGTAGGCGAGGTCATGGATCCACATGCCCGGCGAGGTCGCCCACCACAACATTGTGGCGAAGGAACAGAACACCAGCTCGATCCAGATCCCCGCCAGGGCCGTGAAAATGCGGGCCCACTTGTCACCGTAGACGTAAACCTCGGTGCTGTCGCAGAAAAAGCAAGGCAGGAAATACATCAGCATGAAACCCATTCGGTGAACTTGCCCACCGTAGTGTTTCACCGTGCAGCCGTGGGCGGACTCGTGGAAGAACGCCACGATGGAAAATAGGACCCAAACTTGGAGAAAATCCGCGAAGGTCTTGTTCGTCAGATTGTAGAACTCCAGCGTGTCGTGCCAGATGTTGCTCCACTCTTTCACGAAAATGGCGGTCATGATACCCACCATGACCAGGCTGAAGAAATTAAACCAGGGAGTGTAGAAAAAACTGATGTGGGGATAGAGACGGTCGAAAAAAGCATCCGGATCCCAGTCGGCAATGTTGACTTCGGAAAGGTCCAGCCACTTGCTCTTGCGCCGTTTCTGGCGCTGCAGTTCGAGTGTCTGCAGCAGCGCCGCGTTGTCCTCCAGCGCGCTGCGGTAAATCAGGTCCGTGCCCGCCAGGTCATCGGCGAACTCTCCCACCTGTTCTTCCGAACACTGCTGCCCGGTGTCCTCGTAGTGTTTTTCCGCAATCGCGGCAAACGAGCGCTTTCCATCGAACAGATTCAGAAATTGCCACTGCTCCGGTGTCAGCCGGTAGTAGCCCTGTCCCTTGGGCTTGAGGACCAGGATCTTGCATTCGCCCTCTTCTGTGTGTTCCCGCGCGACCAGCGTGGGTTCAATGCGGGGCAAGACTTGTTCCGCATGCCGCTCCCGAATTTCCGGCAGCGCCATGTCGAGGGTGCGGATGATGTTCATTGTGGCTGTGCGATGCGGATATGCGCGGTCATTCCCGGCCTCAGGCCGGCAGCTCGTCCCACAATCTCCGCCAGCACCTCGATCGTTCCGCTGGATGGATCGATGACCGGACTGATCTGGATGACCTTGGCGGTATGTTTCACTTCCAAACTCTCACCAGCAGAGACCTCGATCGCGTCACCCGTTCTCACTCTGCCGGCGTAGCGTTCTGGCAGTGAGAATTTCACTCGCAGGGGTGTCATGGCTGTCACCCAGAACAGGCGCTCGCCACTAGCGACCCTCTGTCCCGACCGTATGTAACGGCGTGCCACCACTCCGTCGAACGGCGCCACAATGCTTGTTTTTTCCAATTCCAGTTCGAGAGAACGGACCACGTTCTGCTGGTTCACGTAGCTGTGCTGCTCACGTTCCAGCTCGTAACGATCGGCCACGACCTTGTACTCCGCGTGATCCAGTTGTTCCTTGGTAATGAGCTGCGCGTCCCACATCTTGCGAGAGCGGCTCAGATCCGCTTCCAGCACCTTGACTTCGGCATCCCAGTTCTTGACGTCGGCGGCGATGGCTTCGAGCTTGGCCTCGGCGGCCCGGTGGTCGGCAGCCAACTGGCGATCGTCCATTTGGGCTAAAACCTGCCCCTTCCGCACCACGGTACCGGTATCCGCGGAAACGTTGGCAATCACTCCGTCTCGCTGTGCCGCAACGTCCAACTGGTTCTCCACCACGATCGGGCCCGAGGCGATGATCTCCTCTCCTGGCGGATATTCACTCGCAGCCGGGGTTGATGCAGGTGGCGCACTTGCAGCCAGGACGTCCGTACTTGCGCTGGACTGGGACCGGCTGCAACCGCAGACCGCCAGCACACTGAACACGGCCAACACAACCCAGAGCCGACGCATGGCCAGAACTCCTTCCTGCTCCCGCGCTCGTGCTTACCATCCGAACCACGACCAGAGCTTCGACCAGACCCACATTGCCGGACCGCGCATCAGAACGTAGCCGGCCGGCCGCCAACCCACCCAAACCTTGCCACGTCCTTGCATCCCCGCGCGGATGCGCCCCTCGGGATTGGCGATGCCTACCCGGGCGAAGAACACGCGGCTATCCCCGACAGATTCACTCTTGGGACTGACAACCACTACGTCACCCTTGAACACCCGCGTGGGAAAACTCTCCAGCTTGATCGACGCAGTCGTTCCAGGCTTCAGTAGCTCGACTTCCTCCTGATCGATATTCACATCCACCAGCGTGCGCGCCGTGTTCACCACTTCCGCCAGCGTGTCGCCCTCGGCCAAGTGGCTTCCAACCAGCGTCTCGACGTGGGGAGTGGCCACCACGCCGCTGATGGGGGAGCGTAAATGGGTCTTCTCGAGTCGCTCCCTTGCTCGCCCAACCTCGGAGGCCCAGTATTCGGCCTGTACTCGCTGCACCCCGGCTTCGCTCCCGTCATTCGCAGCCAGGGCGCGGTTCATGTCGGCAAGTGCGGTCTCGTACTTTGCCTCAGCGGACGCCAGAGCCGCCCGGTAATCCCAGTCCTCCAGGTCCGCCAGCACAGTCCCGGGCTGCACCGCGTCGCCCTCGTGGACGTGAACGGTGCGTACGGTTCCTTCGATCTGGGGCTGAATTCGCGCCGTAGTTTGAGGAGCTACGGTCGCGTCTCCCAGCAGGCGCATGGGGAGAGGGAAGAACAATAGGAAGGCGGCGATTGCCGCTGCTCCCGCTACCAGCGCTGCCCGCCGCCGCTTCTGTAGTGCCATGAATCGTTTCTTGCGCTGCATAAGCGGCTCAATGACCCTGATGAACGGAACTTCCCTGTACAGTTCCGCATTCCGCAAAGCCACAGTGACCTGCGAGGCCAGCACCCGGATCATTTCGCGGTGGGCCTCGGTCAGAAAGTCCGAATCGCGGCTCTCAAACGACAGCATGCCCACCCGGCCCTGGTCATCGAACAGCGGCACCGCGTGAAATGCGTTCATTCCTGTTTGGTCGAAGTACTCAGCGAACTTGGCTTTAGTCTCCTCGCGTGGGCTGTCAACTTCCTCCTCGTGCCGGGTGACATGCACCTCATCATTTGAAACCGTTGCCCACTCCAGCAAACCGAGCAACCTCCTGACGTCCGCATCCCCAAGCCGGATCTGGTCCAGCCCTGAAACCGCTTTCACCTGCAATCGACCGCGTTGCTCCAGGGCGACGGCGGCGCGATCGTAGGGCACAACGGCCTTGGTGCCATTGACCACGGTCTGCAGGACGCCATCCATGTTCAGAGTTGAGGTGATTTCCTTGCTCACCGACACCAGCGTTTCCAGGATTTGCACCTTGCGCTCGGATTTCAGCAAGCCCGCATTGTTCAAGGCGCCGGCCGCGGTTTCGGCGATCGAGGTCAGCAGAAAAAGGTCATCTTCGTCGAACGGAGTGCCATCAAGTTTGTTGATCGCCTCGACCACACCCACTTGCGTTTCTTGCGCCACCAACGGCGCGGCCATGCAGGAGAAGACCGCCCCGCCCTGCACGCCGGCGTTGCGTTCTTTCAGAGATTCGTCGTTTGGGTCACTGACAAGTATTGGTTCGCCCGTATCTGAGACCTCCGCGGCCAGTCCTCCGCCGGTCTTCTGCGACGCCCCCACCTCCAGCGTGGGGTCGTCCCCGTCGCGGCTCATCAGCAGCAGTTCATCTTGGTTTTTCACCAGCCATACGTTCACCGCCTGGACTTCCAGAATCTGGCGGAGCTTGGACGCGACCAGGGACAGGAGTTCATCCATTTCCAGGGTCGAGTTGAACACTTTCTCCAGATCGTAGAGTTGCGCCAGGCGCGAGATGGATTCCAGGTGAGAGCCCCGTTCCCGTTCGTACTCCATCGCACTCGCCAGACCTTGTCCGACAAAGTCCGCAATCCCTACCAGCGGCACGAGGTCGCTCTGCGTCAGGGCGCGCGCGAACGTGGCTATTTCGATGGCACCAACCAGGAGTTCATCGGCGAAGAGGGGGACATATGCCAGCGAAACCAGCGTGCGCCCCGCGTGCAGGTGGGCGTACTCCTCGCGCGCCAACTCTTTCCCGGCAAACAGCAACGGCTTTCGCTGGGTCGCCAGGTTGCCGAGGGTGCCACTTTCGAAGCCAACAACTTCCTCCTCCAGGTGCACCTCGCCCACTGCTGCTTTGGCCACCCATTGCGGCGACTCCTGATCCTCGATCGCGTACACCACCACTGCTTCCCCGGGAAACAGGTCCCCAAGGTGTTGGGCAAGAACGACGCAGCGTGGCCCTAGCTCAGGCTCGCGCAGGAATCTGCTCAGGAAATCGATCGAAGTATCGGCGGGAACGGCCCGGTGCGTGGCCATAGCGGGGCCCCCTGAGCCACGAACGTCGATGGTGGCGAAATCGCTCTCCCCTCGAATGTAGCACTACCGCTTCACGGAATTTCCAGTAGATTGCGTCACCACAAGGGAGATGTTTCCCAAACTGGGAGAAGGCCTCGATCCGCCTCTGGCGGAACGACTCTGTGGTCACCGCGGGTCCGGGGCTAAGTACAACTCGAATCTGCCTTTTTGCCATTTAGCCGCAGCTGACGAATTGTCGCGATGAATGCAGTGGTGGCGCGAGGCAGAGTGCGATCCCGCCGGTAGGCTAGCCCGAGTTCACGCCAGAGTTCGACGTCTTCCAGGTCAATCAACTTGACCCGTCCGGCGGCTGCGTCGTCGCCGGCGAAGCATTTGCTGATCAACGACACGCCTAAGTCCGCCGCCACAAAGCTCTTGATCATGCCCACGCTGGGTAGTTCCATGCGGACGTGCAGGTTAGGATTGTGGGTGCGGAACAAGCGGTCGAGCAGACGCCGGGTGTGCCCGGTCTTGGGAAAAAGCAGGGGCTGCTTGGCGACTTCTTTGACCGGAATAACCTTGTACTTGGCCAGTGGATTGTTTGGGCTGACCATCACCATGAGCTTGTCGCGGAAGATGGGATGGATTTTCAGGCTGGGCGATTTAACCGGCAACGTGACAATGCCCACGTCAATGGCACCGTTCTCAAGCTTCTCGACGATCTTGTAAGTGAAGCTCCGATAGATGCTGATCTGGACTGCGGGATATAGCCGACAATATTCCGCAAAGACATGGGGCAGAACGTAGAGACAGGTGGCTTCATTCGCCCCGATGCGGAGAGTGCCACGCGGGGTGCGGCCGTGATCGGCCACCGCCATCAAAGACTCGTCCCGGAGGTTCTTCAGCCGCTCTGCGTATTCATAGAGCACTTCTCCCGCTGGAGTCAGTTTGACGGTTTTACCGGATCGATCCAGCAGGCGGTCCCCGTATTCCCGCTCGAGTTGACGGATCTGCGCGCTAACCGCGGATTGTGAGCGGAAGACTTTTTCACCGGCGCGGGAAAAGCTTCCCAGCTTGGCAACTTCAAGAAACGTTATCAGCTGATCAAAATCCATGGGTTAGTACGAGACTATCGCGAAGCATACAAGCCATGCACGTGGAATGTCATCTAAGGGCCGAACCAAACACCAATTCGGGAAGCCGGTGGTCACATCACCAGCGGCCCTGCGGAAGGAGGGAGGTCGCGCTGCTTGAAGGTCTGCGCCTCCTCGGTACGGACACGCGCCAGGACCGGAGCCCAGGTCTCTTCGACAGTGCAGGGTGGGTGCAAAGGCTCCACTCGCAGAATCGGTAAGCCGGCATTGTTCAGGAGAAGGGCCGCGCGCGGACTGCCCGTCAGTTGCACATGCCGGCGGAGGATGCGACGCAGCCACCGTTCTTCCTGTATTTCGAGGGTCGCATAACGCACGGAATGATGAGCGTGACAATCGCGGGCGCAATCGCGCAACACGTATGCCAGGCCGCCCGTCATACCCGCGCCCATATTGATCCCGACTGGGCCGAGGATGACCACGATCCCGGCGGTCATGTATTCGCATCCGTGCTGGCCCACGCCCTCGACAACAGCCAAGGCGCCGCTATTGCGGACCGCGAAGCGCTCGCCCGCCTGTCCCGCCACATGGAGTTCTCCACCGGTTGCACCATAGAGCGCGGTGTTACCAACCAGTACATCGCCACGCTCTGCTGCTTCAGGGCCGGCACTGACGGCAATTGTGCCTCCGCACAGGCCCTTGCCGACGTAGTCATTGGCTTCGCCAGTTAGACGGAAATTGAGGCCCGAAATCAGGAATGCGCCAAAACTTTGACCGGCGGTCCCCACGAATTCACAATCCACTTCACCGAGCGACAAGCCGGAACCGCCCCTACGGCGCAGGATTTCACCGCTGAAGTGGGCCCCGACGGCGCGATCGGAATTGGTGATGCGAAACCGATGCGAGCGGGTAGAGAGAGACTCGAGTTCTTCCGCCACGCGATTCAGCGCCAGGCGTAGTTCACTGGCATCCTCGTGCGGGCACGGAAACTGCAAAGGCGCACCCTCAATCGGCGCAAGCAGGCGTTCCAGGGCTCGCTTGCCTTCCTCGGTACGAGGGCGCAGGCGATCGACCGCGCCTACAACGTCGTCGATGGAATGCGCGCCCATGGTTGCCAGCATCTCACGGACATCATTGGCTAACGCCCGGAAGTACGTTTCCACCATCTCCGGATTACCGGTGAAACGGGCGCGAAGTTGCTCGTTCTGAGTCGCAATCCCGACCGGGCAGGTATTCAGGTGGCACTGGCGAGCCATGACACAGCCGATCGCCAGCAATGCGGCCGTGCCAAATCCAAATTCCTCGGCGCCCAGCAAGGCAGCGATCACGACATCGCGAGCAAACTTCAAGCCGCCATCGACCCGTAGCCGTACGCGAGCGCGGAGTCCCGCTCGGACAAGAGCAGTGTGCGTGTCGCGAAGCCCGATTTCCCAGGGCAGCCCCGTATTCTTGATCGAAGTAAGCGGCGAGGCGCCCGTCCCCCCATCGTGACCGCTGATGGTAATGACGTCCGCCCCGGCTTTGGCCACGCCTGCCGCAATGATGCCCACGCCCGAGCTCGAAACCAGCTTCACCCCGATGCGAGCATGCGTGTTCACGGCGCGCAGATCATAGATCAACTGCGCCAGGTCCTCGATGCTGTAGATGTCGTGGTGCGGCGGCGGCGAAATCAACGACGTGCCGGGCACCGCATGACGCAGGCGCGCGATGTAAGGCGTGACCTTGACGGCCGGAAGTTGCCCGCCCTCGCCGGGCTTCGAGCCCTGCGCCATCTTGATCTCGATCTCGTCGGCATGCAGTAGGTATTCGGCGGTCACGCCAAAGCGTCCGGATGCAACCTGTTTGACACGGTTGTTTGCCTCGGGAGCATCGGAGTAGATGTGACAGTCTTCACCGCCTTCGCCGGTATTGCTGCGGGCCCCGAGCCGGTTCATGGCGATCGCAAGCGTGCGATGGGCTTCAGGAGAGATTGCTCCCAACGACATGGCTTGCGTGCTGAATCGGCTGAGAACCGAGGTCTCGGTCTCGACCTCCTCGACAGGCAAGGCCTGATTTTGTACAACCTCGAGCATGTCGCGCACAGCCACCGGCGCGCGATCCTTCGCCAACAGTCCCAGGGCGGCATGATTTTCAGGGCTGGGGAATTTGATGTAGCGATGCAGCCGGCGGACCAGTTCGGGTGAATTGGCGTGGCGCTCGCCATTGTGGCGGAAGCGATAAAGCCCAAAATCGCGAAATTCCGCATTCGACGCGGTGAGCCCGGCCGCGTGGTATGCAAGGCAGTCTTTCAGCAGGTCATGCAAGCTCTTCCCGCCGATGGTATGGGCGGCATCTTCGAAGAACTCAGAGCAGACTTCGCGATCGAGGCCCACCGTCTCGAATAGCTGGCTGTTCCGGTAGCTCGCGATGGTGGAGATGCCCATTCGGGCCAGGACCTTGCGAAGCCCCTTTTCAAGAGCAGCACGATAGCGCGCCGCGCCACCGGAACTCGTGCCCCCGGCCATCTCCAATGCGAGGTAAGGATGAACGACGCTGGCGCCCGCGGCGACCAGAAGCGCAAGATGATGAGTGTCGACCACCTGGCCAGTTTCGATGACCAGCGGGATATTCCAGCCGTCGGCTTCGACCATCGAATTCCACACCGCCGACAGGGCGAGAAGAGCCGGCAGTGCAGCGCGGTCCTCGTTTACCGCGCGATCAGAGAGGATGACCAACCCAGCTTTCGCTTCCACCGCCGCGAGGGCTTGCTTCCGTATGACCTGAAGCGCCGCGCGGGCACCGCCCAGCCCCGTCGTGGCTTCGAAAGTGAAATCAATGTGGTGAACAGGCGCGAGCGTTGCGGCCAACTTTTGGAGCTGCCCTCCATCCGCCAGCGGCGACGAAATCATGGTGCGCTTGCTCAAGTAAACGTCAAGCGACATGACATGTGATTCGCGTAGAGGATCGATGGGCGGATTGGTAACCTGCGCGAAGCGCTGCTTGCAGTAGTCCCACAGGGGACGCCGGAGTCCGGAGAGGGATGCGGGAGGCGCATCGTCGCCCATGCTCCAGAGCGCTTCCTGGCCCTCTTCAACCAGAGGCAGGAACAGCATGCGATATTGATCCTCGGTCCAACCCAGGGCCGCCAACACTCGATTCGGTTTCGGGCGGGGAGTCGGAGAAGTGGGTTCAGGCGGGACAATGGTGATCCGTGGGAAGGTCGTTCCGCCGGCCGCAGGTCGCAGCAATTTGGAGATTTCAGTCGGGCGGAAGAAAGTACCACTGCCGAGATCAGCCAGCAACATGTCGCCTGGGCCAAGCCTCTGGCGCTCCACCACCTGCTTGCCGTGCAGATCGGCGATGCCCACCTCGGAGCCAACCACCAGCAGGCCATCCGAAGTCAACGTGTAGCGCATCGGCCGGAGTCCGTTGCGGTCAAGTTTGGCGCCTACAATCTGCCCATCGCTGAAAGCCAGTGCGGCGGGGCCGTCCCAGGGTTCCTGCTCGCAGACGCCGTGCTGAAACCAGCGGCGCAGCGGCAGTTCCATGCGCTCGTCGTTTTCCCACGCGGGCGGAACCAGGCGGAGGACGCTTTCGGCCAAGCCACATCTCAGGCGTAGAGAGGCCTCGAGCGTATTATCCAAGCTGCCGGAGTCGCTCATCCCGGGCTCTAACAGGGAACAGTTCTCAGGAATATCCAGACGCCGGAGATACGCTGATTCGCGCGCGCGCAACCAACGCCGGTTGCCGCTCACTGTATTGATCTCGCCGTTGTGTGCCACGAATCGGAACGGTTGCGCCAGCGCCCAACTGGGTTGCGTGTTCGTCGAGTAGCGCTGGTGAAAGATTGCGAACGGGCTTTGAAAATCCGGATCGGCAAGGTCCCGATAGAAGGCCGGCAGCTGCTCGGGCGTCAGCAGTCCTTTGTAAACGATCGTGCGGGACGATAAAGAGCAGAAGTAAACATCAGGGACAGTGGCCTGAAGGTGCTTGCGGAGCCGGAAGAGAAGGCATTCAAGATCCGAGTTCTCTGCCTGCGATGTGAAGAAGCACTGACGAACGTCGGGCAGAGATTCCAGGGAACGCGGGCCGAGAATAGAAGAATCAGTCGGAACGTCCCGCCAGCCCAGACATCGCAGCCCCAGCGTTCGGGAGGCAGTCTCCACGGCCAGACGGCAGCTAGCTTCTTTCTCGGGCGACAGGAACACCATGCCCACGCCAAAGCTCTCCGGCAGTTCAATGCCGAGGCTGCGAGCCGAGTTGCGGATCAACCGGTCCGGGATCGCCGTGAGCAATCCGGCGCCATCACCGCTACGCCCATCGGCATCGACACCGCCGCGATGGGTGAGCCGGACCAGCGCGGTCAGGGCGCGCTGCACCACTTCGTGCGACCCGGCACTACCGAGCTGTGCGATGAAACCCACGCCGCACGCATCATGATCGGTAGAGAACTTGTGGGACTTCTGCTGCATTGTCCTTCTTCTGTAACCTCTTTCACCGGCAAAAGTACAATCGAGAATTTCGATGGAAGAGATAGATTTTTCGGGATGCGTCATTCTCCTGGCGACACTGCATGCGTTTACTCCTTCATTCATGCATGTCTACGAGTGTTCCCTCATCTGGCGGACGCCTCCCTGTGCGCAGAGCCCACTTGAGGGTTGGTCTCCGATTTACTACTTGACACCTGGGGACGATCCTGTGAATATCTATGCACTCGACTGGATATTTATTCAGGATGACGAAACCAAGCCGGCAGAAGGCAATCGTCGACATCGTGGGGGACAAGCCGGTAGCGAGCCAGGAAGAGCTGCAGCGGGCGCTTGCCAAGCGGGGATTCCGAGTAGGCCAAGCGACCCTCTCTCGCGACATCCATGAGCTCGGTCTGGTCAAAACCGGAGACGGTTACGCGCCTCCGAACAGGGAAGTGGCCGTCGACGGTGCTTTGCCTTCTGTTTCGCGCCTGGCGAGGGAATTCGTCCTGGACGTGCGGCCGGCACAGAACCTCGTGGTGGTTAAGACAGCCGTAGGAAGTGCGCAGCCGGTGGCCGCCGCGCTGGATGGAGAACAGTGGCCGGAAGTGGTAGGTACGATCGCGGGCGACGACGCCATTCTGATCGTTACTCCGGACAAGAAGGCCGCACGAAAGCTGGAACAAAGGATTCGAGGATTGCTTGGAAAATGACGGCGAAACTAAGAACCGCGCTGCTGGGAGCGACCGGCTATTCCGGTTTGGAGTTGACCCGGCTCCTCGCCTGCCATCCTCGTCTCGAAAAGCCCCTGCTGCTCCGGCGTGAGGGCGATGCCAGCGGGCCATCCAACCTGGCCGAAGTATTTCCGGCGCTTGCTGGCAACGGTGGTTATCCGCTCGAGTCTTTCTCTTGGGACAAGCTGCGCGGGCATGGGGTGGACTTGTTGTTCCTAGCGACCCCACACGCCGTGTCGCGCGCCTTAGTCCCAGAGGCAATGGCTCGCGGAGTTCGCGTTATCGATCTGAGCGGTGCGTGGCGGTTGAAAATCGAGCAGAACCGTGCCGTCTATGGCTTCGAAGATCAGGATTCGCAACTCGCCGGTCAGTTGACAGGCCAGGCGGTGTACGGCCTTCCCGAATTAGCTCGCGCGCAAATCGCGAATGCGTCATTGGTCGCAAATCCTGGCTGCTATGCAACCTCAGTCATCCTGGCCCTGGCGCCCCTGATCCGCGCGGGCGTTATTGATCGCCAGAAGGGGGTCGTCTCTGACTCGAAGTCGGGCGTTTCGGGCGCAGGCAAGGAGCCGAGCGCGCGCACGCACTTCGTTTCCGTCGCCGATAATCTCTCAGCCTACTCGGTCTTTGATCATCGTCACACCGGCGAAATCCTAGAGCAGCTGCAACTTCACTCGCAAGAACTCATCTTTACGCCGCACCTGGTGCCGATCCCGCGGGGGATCTTGTCGACGATCTACGTTCACCTGTCGCGGCCGATGTCGCCGGCCCAAGTCGAGTCGTGTTTCCGTGAATTCTTTGCGGGGACGTGCTGGGTGCGGATATTCTCTCCGCCCCAGTTGCCGCAAATCCAGTTTTCGCTGCACACCAACTACTGTGATATCGGATTTTGCCTGGCGGATGATCACCAGCGATTGGTGGTCGTGTCCTGTATCGACAATTTGTTGAAAGGGGCAGCCGGACAGGCGATACAAAACATGAATGTCATGTACGGGTGGAATGAAAAGGAGGGTCTGACTTGAAGGTAGTTGTCAAGATCGGGGGCGCGGCGCTCGAAACGAAGTCGATGCTGCACCGGTGCGCGCATGCGGTGGTCAATCTGGCGAAGGATGGACACCAGGTCGCTGTCGTGCACGGCGGCGGCGCTGCCCTTACGCGCACGCTCCAATTGCTTGGCAAGCAAAGCGACTTTGTAAATGGTCTGCGCGTCACTGATGCCGAAACTCGCGACGTTGCGCTGATGGTGCTGGCGGGGATCGTCAACAAGAACCTGGTGGCCGCGATTGGCGGCGCGGGTCAGCCGGCCGTCGGGCTCTGTGGCGGCGATGGTCTGACATTCCGTGCCCGCAAGAAGAATACGAGCGGTCGCGACCTGGGCTACGTCGGCGAGATTGCCTTCGCAGATGCACGCTGGATCGACGCCATTTGGGCCCAGGCGGGCATTCCGGTTATTGCGAGCGTTGCCCTCGGTACGGATGGCGAGTACTACAACATGAACGCGGACGAGATAGCGGCAGCTTGCGCCGTGGCCTGTCACGCCGATGTGCTGATCTTCCTGACTGACGTTCCAGGGGTGCAGGACGCTGAGGGAGCGGTAATGCATTGCCTCCCGTTGAAACAAGTTCCCGGCCTGGTGCGTGATTCTGTCGTTGGCGGTGGCATGCTTCCCAAACTCGAAGCCTGCGGGCACGCTTTGCAGCACGGAGTCGGGCGCGTACGGATCATGCCCGCTGAGCAGGTGCACCTGCTGCCGCAGTTCTGTGTTGCGGCGCTGGACTGCGGAACGGAGGTCCTGGTCGCATGACGCTTTCATTGGTGATGCGTTCCGAAGCCGCGCTACTGCTTCCCACCTACGACCGCAATCCCGTCATGTTTACCCGCGGAAGAGGCGTGTACCTATGGGATTCGACAGGGAAAAAGTATCTCGATTTCCTGAGCGGCATCGGGGTAAATGCGTTGGGATACGGACACCCTGCAATCCAGAAAATTATTTCTGGCCAGGCAGGAAAGCTGATTCATATCTCGAATCTGTTTTTCCATGAATACCAAGCCAAGCTGGCAAAGCGGCTGATCCAGATCTCAGGATTGGATAAGGCGTTTTTCTGTAACAGCGGGACCGAGGCTTGGGAAGGCGCGTTGAAGCTGGCGCGCGCCTACGCCCACGCACAGAACCACAATGGCCACAAGGCGAAGTGGCGGATGCTCGCCCTGGAAAATTCGTTTCACGGGCGCACGTTCGGCGCGCTCGCCACCACCGGACAATCGAAGTATCGCGCCCCGTTCGCGCCGCTCATGCCGGGAGTGGGTTTTGTTGAATTTAACAACGTGGAGGATCTGAAGCGGCAGTTTGATGCCAGTGTGTGCGCGATTTGCCTGGAAACTATTCAAGGCGAGGGTGGCATTAATCCGCTCAGCCAGGAATTCCTGCAAGCCGCGCGGGAACTTACGGAAAAGCACGGCGCATTGCTGATTCTGGATGAAATCCAGTGCGGACTGGGGCGCACTGGCCGCCACTTCGCATACCAGCACTACGGCATTCAGCCGGATATCGTCACGGTCGCGAAACCCTTAGCGGCCGGACTGCCTCTGGGGGCGATTCTCGCCTCCAACAAGGTTGCGAGCTGCATGCATCCCGGGTTACATGGCACCACCTTCGGCGGCGGCCCGCTTTCGTGCGCGGTGGCCGTTGAGGTCCTAAAGCAAGCGGAGCGCTTGCTCGGCCACATTCGCGACATGGGCGACTACTTCCGTGGAGAGCTGGAGGGATTAGCAAGAAAGCACGCGTCGGTGGCGCAAGTGCGCGGGCTCGGCCTGATGCTGGCGCTGGAACTCAAGTCGGCCGATCTGGCCAAAGCGGTCGCGCGGCAACTCTTGGACCACGGCATCATCATTAATCGAACTCACGAGACTGTCCTGCGTTTCCTGCCGCCGTACATCGTCGAGAAAAAACATATCGATGAAGTCGTTCACGCCCTCGACGCGGCTCTAAACGAGGGCGCCTTGAAGGCACCCCCGACACTCGTGACTAAACCTGGAAGAAGGAGCAAGCCATGAACAGCCAGCAATTCAGTGCGCCGCACCTCGGCGAAATCCCGAGTCCGAAAGGGTTCTGGTCGCGCGACTTGGTTTCGGTTCGCGATCTTGCGCCCCCGGAAGTGGAAGCGGTTCTGGAACTCGCGGGGCTGATGAAGGCGCGACCGGCGGATTTTCGAGGCGCCCTGGCGGGCAAACAGCTGGTGATGTTTTTCGAAAAGCCGTCGCTGCGTACACGCCTTACGTTTGAGACCGGGATGGCGAGCTTGGGCGGGGTTTCGTTCTTCGTGGACCAGACTCAAAGCCCGCTTGGCGCTCGCGAGAAGCTCAGCGATGTAGCGCACAACCTGGAGCGCTGGGTGGACATCATTGTTTTGCGTACCTTCGGGCACGCCACGGTGGAACACATGGCCGAGCACGCGAACATTCCAGTCGTCAACGCGCTGAGTGACCTGGAACATCCCTGCCAGGCTCTCGCCGACTATTTCACCTTGCAGGAAAAGTTTGGCGACCTTAAGAATGTTCAGCTCGCCTACGTGGGGGATGGCAACAACGTCGCGCATTCGCTGCTGCTGGCGTGTGCATTGCTGGGTTCCAGGATCCGCTTGGCAACACCGGTGGGCTACGGGCCCGATCCCCAGATCCTGGCGGACGCGCAGGAGATCGGGCAGGAGACCGGCGCAACCGTTGAGCTGTTCGACGACCCCTCAGAAGCAGTGCGCGGCGTGGATGCAGTCTACACGGACACCTGGGTCAGCATGGGCCAGGAGAAAGAGAGCGAGCAGCGCATCAAGATTTTCGCGCCCTACCAGGTGAATGAGGAGTTGATGTCGCAAGCCGCAGCCCACGCGGTTTTCATGCATTGTTTGCCTGCGTATCGCGGCAAGGAAGTCACGGGTGGAGTCATCGACTCCTCGCGCTCGGTCGTATTCGACCAGGCGGAGAGCCGGTTGCACGTCCAGAAGGCCATTCTGCTGTTGTTGCTTGGAGGCGGCATAGGTCGCTTCCCGGTAAGGAGCGCTCATGCCTGAGAAGGTTGCACTCGCCTATTCCGGAGGTCTCGACACTTCCATCATCATCCCCTGGCTGAAGGAAAACTATTCCTGCGAAGTGATCGCCATGGTCGGCGATGTGGGTCAGGGAGATGATCCTGACGCTGTCATCGAGAAGGCCTATAAAACCGGCGCCAGCAAGGTGGTGGTCGAGGATCTGCGCGAAGAGTTCCTCACGGACTATGTATTCCCTGCGCTGAAAGCAGGCGCGGTGTACGAGCACAAGTATTTGCTCGGCACGTCACTGGCTCGTCCCGTCATTGCGAAGCACCAGGTAAAAGTCGCACTGCGCGAAGGGGCGACGGCGGTGGCACACGGATGCACCGGCAAAGGCAATGATCAGGTTCGCTTTGAGCTCGCCTATCAGGCGCTGGCGCCAGAGCTGAAGGTGATTGCGCCCTGGCGCGAGTGGAAACTCAAATCGCGCGAGGACTGCCTCGATTACGCCGCGCAGCATGGAATTCCAGTAGCTGCCAGCCGCGAAAAAATCCACAGCCGCGATCGAAATCTGTGGCACGTCAGCCACGAAGGCGGCGAACTGGAAGATGCCGCCAATGCTCCGTTTCCAGACACGTGGCAGCTGACGCGCTCGCCGCAGGATGCACCCGATCGCGAGGAGCAGGTCGAAATTGGTTTTGAACGGGGTGTTCCGGTTTCTGTCGACGGAATGAAGATGGGGCCAGTATCGCTGGTCGAGTTGTTGAACGAGATTGGCGGGCGCAACGCCATCGGTCGCATCGACCTGGTCGAGAACCGGTTTGTGGGAATCAAGTCACGCGGTTGCTACGAGACTCCGGGCGGCACCCTGCTACTAACTGCTCACCGGGAACTGGAAGCGCTTTGCCTGGACCGCGAACTGATGCACTTCAAGCAGCTTGTCGCATTGAAGTATGCCGAACTGGCGTACTTCGGGTTGTGGTTCACACCCCTGCGCGAGTCGTTGGACGCTTTCGTCGAGAGCACGCAGCGGGAAATCACGGGCAGTGTCGCGCTTTCCTTATATAAGGGCAATGTCGGGGTCGCGAGCCGCCGGTCGGAGTTCTCACAGTACCGCACCGATCTCTCGTCCTTCACCATGAGCGACAGCTACGACCAGAAGGATGCGGCAGGGTTCATCCGTATCCTGGGTCTGCCGTCTCGTTCCCGCGCACAGTCGCGTATCGAGGTGACGAAGTGAAGATGTGGTCGGGCCGGTTCCGGCAGCCGCTGGATCCGGAATTCGAGCGCTGGCAGCGGTCGTTCCCTTTTGATCGCCGACTGCTGAAGTATGAATTAGAGGCAAGCCGCGCCTATGCCCGCGCTCTGAGGAAAGTCGAGGTACTTTCCGCGGAGGAACTGGCGTCCATTCTGTTCGGGCTCGACCAGATTGCTGAGAAAGCCGCAGCTTCGACATCGTTTCTTGAAGACGAAGAAGCTGAGGACGTCCACGATTTCGTGGAGAAGCAACTCACCGCTCTGATCGGAGATGTGGCTCTAAAGCTGCACAGCGGACGCAGCCGTAATGAGCAGATTGCCACCGACCTGCGCTTGTACGCACGGGAGAGCATCGATCACCTGCGTTCCTTCCTCACCGACCTCGCGGAAGTCTTGCTGGCCCGGGCTGAGCAGGCCGGCGATGCGGCCATGCCTGCATACACTCACCTGCAGCGTGCCGAACCTGTGCTGGTCGCGCAATGGCTGTTGGCATACGTTGAGATGTTCCTGCGCGACGCGGAGCGGCTGGGCGATTGCCGACGGCGGGTGAACCTGTGTCCCCTCGGTTCGGGTGCGGTAGCGGGAAGCACGCTGGCGCTGGATCGTGACGCGATGACGGCCGACTTGGGATTCGACGCGCCTACTGCAAACAGCATCGATGCGACCAGCGATCGCGACTTCGCTGGGGAATACGTAAACTCGCTCTCACTCCTTGCCGTGCACCTGAGCCGCTGGGCCGAGGAGATGATCCTGTTCGCAACCCAGGAATTTGGGTTTGTTCATTTGCCGGAGGCGTTTTCCACCGGCAGTAGCGCCATGCCGCAGAAGAAAAATCCTGATCTTCTGGAGTTGACCCGCGGCAAAGCAGGACGGATCGTGGGAGATGCAACTGCGTTGACCGTTAGCACGAAAGGCCTTCCGCTTGCGTATAACAAAGACCTCCAGGAAACACAGGAACCGTTGTTCGATGCCTCGGAAACGGCGCTTGCCCTGGTGCCGCTGGCTACGGAATGGATGAAGGCGGTGGCGTTCGATTACACCCGGATGCAAAAGGCCGCGGAGTCAGGATTCATGAATGCGTTTGCGGCTGCCACTTATCTCACGGGCAAGGGTGTCCCGTTCCGCCTGGCGCATGAGCAGGTCGGCAAAGCGGTCCAACTGTGCCTGGAGAAGAATTGTGAGCTCCAGGATCTATCTATCGAGGAGTTGCGGCAATTCAGCCCGGCGTTTGATCGGGATGTTTACTTACGGCTGACCGTGGAGTCCGTACTGGCCATACACGACGTGCCGGGGGGCACGGCTCCGGAAAGGGTGAAGCAAGCCATCACGGAAGCGAAGCAGAGAATTTCTGCCATGCGGGGGGTGGTGCATGCGCACGCGTGATGCGATCCTTCCGGACGCCGAGCAGATTCACCGGTTGATCTCGGCGCACTTCGAAACCGGCACCCTGCTGCCGCGCAGCTTCGCCGAAATCTGCGAGAACATCCGCGACTTCGTCGTGGCCGAAGACAAGGGCCGGATCGTTGGCTGCGGCGCCTTGCATCTGTATGGTCTGCACCTGGCTGAAATCCGTTCCATCATGGTCGATTCCGCCAGTCAGGGAAAAGGTGCCGGGCTGCTGCTGGTCAAATCATTGTTGCGGAGGGCCGAAAAACAGCGGGTAAGCAGCGTGTGCCTGTTCACGCGCATCCCGGACTTTTTTGCCCGCCTCGGATTTTCGGTAACGACACGGGATGACATTCCTGACAAGCTCTACAAAGACTGCTGCGCTTGCCCCAAACTGCACTGTTGCGACGAAGTCGCTATGGTTCGTGGAGCGTTGCCAGATTTCGCCATCCTGCGGCAGCCTATGTCCGCACTGGTCAAGCTAGAGGCATGACAGAACTGGGTGTAACGTCAGTTGAAATTCACTTGCCCTCCGGCTTCTCTTTTTCTTCTGTTTCTGCGGGAATCAAGGTGAGCGGTCGGCCCGATCTGGCGCTGGTGGAATGTTGTGCCGGAACGACTGCCGCGGCCGTATTTACGAAGAATCGCGTCGTTGCCGCGCCGGTCGTGATCGGCCGCGAGGCACTGAGGAAGAGCCGAGGGAAAATACGGGCAGTCGTGGTTAACTCCGGCAATGCGAATTGTGCGACCGGACCTCAGGGCTTGCACGCGTGCCACGCGGTCTGTCGCGAGACGGCCCGCATTCTTGGCACCAGAACGGACAAGGTATTTCCCTCCTCGACTGGGATCATTGGGGTTCCACTGCCGACGGGAAAAATTCTGGCCCAAGTCCCGGACCTCATTGCCCAACGGCAGGGCACACCTGAGGCAGCGCGGAAGTTCGCCGAGACCATCATGACCACCGACACGCACCCGAAGGTAGCCTCGGCCGTGTTACAAATTCGGCACCACGAGGTGCGCCTCCTCGGGATCGCAAAGGGCTCGGGGATGATTCATCCGCAGCTTGCGACCATGCTGGTGTACCTGTTCACCGATGTGGCCGCGACTGCCCGTGAGTTGAAGCAACTGCTCGCTCCGGTTTGCGATGAGACCTTCAACTGCATCTCGGTGGACGGCGACACGTCGACGAATGATACGGTGTTGTTGTTGGCGAGCGGGGAAAGCGGTGTTGACTTGAAGGATCGCCGTGCAACCAGGCTTCTCCGCGCCGCGCTGCTGGAAATCTGCCAGTCGCTTGCTGAGCAGATCGTCCGTGATGGCGAGGGCGTGCGGCACGTCATCCGACTTTCCATTGAAGGTGCAAGAACCCGGAACGATGCTAGGCAGATCGCCAGGGCGATTGCGCATTCCCCATTAGTAAAGACGGCATGGGCGGGCGCCGACCCCAACTGGGGACGAATCCTGGCGGCGGTGGGAAGATCGGGAGTGCCGGTGAATCCTGAGGGCATCTCTATTTTTATCGGGGAGCAGAGAGTCTGTCACCGCGGACAAGCATTTGCCTTCAACGAGAAAGCGGCGCACCAGCATCTGTCACTGCCGACCTGCGAGGTTCGCGTTCAACTTGGGCCAGGCGGCACGCCTCTGCGTTTCTTGACAACCGACCTGACCAGCGAATACGTTCGGATCAATGCAGACTACTCCACCTGATTGATCGAGGTCGCGATCGAGTGGCTTGCATCCGTGGTCGCAATCTTGGCATTCCGAACGGGGCGCCCGTTCCCTCACCAACCTGCCCACTACTGCACTGTTACCTTCGCCAGATTGTCATCGGGAACTCGATCCACCAGAAGCAACAGCGGATCGATACCCGCCTTCTCCGGCAACGTGTCCGTGGTGAAGGTGTGGGTGCTCTTCCCCGTGGTCAGGTGCACGCGCTCGCGATGCAGCACTTTGCCGAATTTTTCTCCCTTCTCCGGAGCGGTCAGTGCGCCAACCTCGATCCAGTCATTTACCGGAACCTCGGTTTCATTTCCTTTTTCGTCGGCTTTGTATTTGTGCGTCTCTACCTCCACGGTTACGTCGTACTTCCTGTCGCTGCGCTTGTGTGCGGTGGCTTTGAGCCCGCGATTCGAAAACAGCGTGATGTCGTAAAAGAGATCCTGCAGCAGGTATTGCAACTCCGGCGGCGTTTGCTCCCGCAGCGCATCCATCAGCGCGTAGGAAGTGGGGTACGGCGGGCCCTGATATCCGTACTGAGTTAACACCTTGCGCAGCGCACGGTTCACGGCCTCTTCCCCGATCATCTCCCTCAGGTAGTACAGCGCCACGCTGCCCTTACGGTAGTGAATGTATCCCTGGCTGGCCTCCACCCGCAGCAGAGGACGCTCCTTCAGCAGTTCGGTGCCGCGCGAGCGCAGGTAGTTGTCCATTTCGTACTGCATGAACTTGCGCATGGTGTCGCGGCCGTATTCCTTTTCCATGGTCATCAAAGCCGAATACTGCGCCAGGGTTTCCGAAAGCAGGGTCGCCCCCTGCATGTTGGCCCCGACCACCTGATGGGCCCACCACTGGTGGGCCATCTCGTGGGCGACGACGTAGAAGACGAAATCAATGTCATCTGGATGCTCAAGGTTAGCTATGAATCCGATGGACTCCGAGTACGGCATGGTCCCTGGAAAAGCCTGCGCGAATCGTGCAATCCGCGGAAATTCGATGATCCGCGCTTGCTTGTGCGGGTAGGGTCCGAAATTCTGCGTGTAATACGCAAACGACTTCTGCACCGACTTCAGCATCTTGGGAACATTCCAGGGATGTTCCTTCAGGTAGTACACCTCGATGTCGATTCCGTTCCAGTTGCTGCGCGCCACTTCATATCGCGCCGAGATGAACGAATAGAAATTCAGCGAGTAGTGATCGAGCTTGTACTGGTAATAATGGCGGCCATTCGCGCTCCACTCCCGTTGCAGCGAGCCGGGAGCGACGGCGATCTGGTCAGGCGAGGTGCTGATCACGGTCTCTACGTTCACCCAATCCGAGTTGTTGCTCAGATAGGTGTCCATGCAGTCGGCCGTACAGTTCTGCTCGAGGGCGGGCATCAGGTCCTTCTCTTTCAGCCCGAAGTCCTTGCGCTTGTTGCGGTCGGTCAACTCATTGCTGGGCTGGTAGCCCATCATCGGCGCCACGCTGCTGCTAAAGAAGGTGCCGTTCTGTACGATCTCGCGGTTGCTGACGCTGTTTTCAAAGCCGCGGTTGCGAGCCTTGACCGTGAAATGCAAGGCCCGCGACTCGCCGGGCTGCATGGGTGGATCCAGCGTGTAGGTCTGGAAGAGAAGCCGAGGGTCGTCTTTGGTAAGCCTCGCTCCCTGCAGGTCAATCTTCGTGTCGTAATTGTCTGCCAGGGTGAAGCGGACTTCGGTGAGCGCTTGCGAGGTCTTGTTTAGGATCGTTTCCTCGCCGCGCATCTCCATTCCCCGCGTTTCCGGGTAGATATCGATCGCGTATTTCACGTCCGTGACACGCGGTTGCGGCTGTTTCTCGAACTTCTTGTAATCTTTTTCGTAATTCGCCTGCAGCGTGTCGCCATCGTTTTCGCTTCGGACAGTGTTCAGTACCTTGGTGTTGTAGAAGATCCAAATGCCAATGGCGACGAATGCAACCAGGCCAAACGCGGCTACGGCGCGGAGCGGCCCCTGGAAGCGCAGGCGGGCAATCCGCAGGCGGCTGCTCCAGCGGGTGTCACGCCCGCGCGGCCACAGCACCAGGGTCGCCACCACCAGCACCACGCAAAATGCCGTCCAGTACGCGGCGAACCACGCCCAGCCGGTGAGGAACGGCGCGTAGCCGAAGAAATCCGAATAGACCATGTCCGGTGTCTGCGCGAACTGCACCAGGTTTGTCGCCACGTGCAGTGGCCGCCAGATAAACGCATTGACGATGGCAAAGCCTATAAAGGTGAAATATCCGACGTACTTGTTGGGCGAGAGCACATGGATGAAAAACGCCAGCACCGCCAGGAAGATGAACAAAATGAAGTCGGTCCCGAACAGAGTCACGACATACAGCCCCAACTGGTAGCGGTAATAATGATGGAAGTGCTGCACCAGGATGGCCGTCACCATGGCGACTGCCTGGATGATCGCGATGCTGCTCATCAGCGCAAGGAACTTCGCAGCAAAGGCAGGCCACTCTGGTGCCGGCAACGCATCCTGCACTTCATCAATGCTGTGATCGCGTTCCTCCCAGATCAGGACCCCAGCATGATAAGTGATCAGCGCGATCAGGAAGATGTATAACGTCCCTGCAATCAGCTGCAGCATCTGGTACGTCACTGGGAACGAAGTATTTCCAAAAGCCTCGGTTGCATTGAAGATCAGGGATGTAAGGCAGTTCAGCAGTGCCGCCGCGGTGATCACAACGAAGGGAATGGTCTTGACCAGGCGGCGAAACTCGAGCTTCGCACTTCCCCGGAATTGCGCCCATTGCGCCCCCGGCCCAAAGTGGCGCTCGGCCACGGGAATCACCGTCGTGGTCAGCGAAGGTGTCTCGGCGGCCTTGCGCTCCTTCTTCGGCTTCGCACTTCTCTCGGCAAAGCTGAATCGCCAATAGGCGAAAGCGAACACCAGCAAACCCACGACCATCCACAGCAGCCGGTTCCACAACAGAAGTCCGCTGTACCCGAGCGTCAAACTGTTTTTGTCCGCGACCGTCCAGTACTTGGTAGCGACGTTAAAGGTCACGGCGCCAAAGGGATCAACCAGCGCAGCTAGGGTCTGGTTCTGCAGATCCGTGGTCAGCGCCTGGGAGGTTGCCGATCCCACCAGCAGGAGTAGCCCGCCGACAAAAGAGATGACGGTGCTCCTGCTCAGCACGGCAATAGCGAAAATAATCGCCGCGATGAACAGGGTGTTGGGTAGGGCGAAAACCAGGATGGCTTTCAGGTGCGCCATCCACACCACAGCGCCCCAGCGCTCGGGGTCGATCCACGGCATGTACTTTCCGGCCAGAATTCCTGCCGAAACTCCCAGCAGTGGAATGACGGCGACCAAAGCGGATCCCAAAAAGCGCCCCGCAAGGTAATCGAACTTGTTCAGCGGAGTTGCGAACACGATCTGATTCGTATTGCAGGCGAACTCGCGCGAAGCGGCTGAGTTCACGAAGGCTGTGGTCATCAGTAGAGTGAGAATCGAGCAGATGGCGTAGTAATTCTCGATCACCCAGGGCGCATTCTTGTAGGTGTTGCCCAAGGTGCCGCCCACGGTGACGTGGTCGGAACTAACCGCGCCGAAGAACAACAGCCCGACCACCAGGAAGAAGATCCAGACCATCCACCCGCGGAGCCAGAAACGAAGTTCAAACTTGAAGAAGTGCAGGAACATGGATAGGCTCCGTTATTGAATTCCCGTGATGCGGGTGAAGAACACATCTTCCAAGTCCGGATCCACCGGCTGGAACCCATCTCCCGGGTTCTGCTCAGCATGCACGTGAATCAGCGGCTTGCCCGCGATCAACTTGTTGGAGATCACCCGGTAGCGTTGCTCATAGTCCTTCATCTCGGCCTTGGCGATGGTCTTCTGCCAGATGCGTCCGTCCAGGCTCTTGACCGCATCCCCCGGCGCGCCGGAGAACAGCACCTTGCCCTGATGAATGATCGCCATGTTGGTGCACAGTTCCATCACGTCCTCGACGATGTGCGTCGAAAGAATCACAATAACGTTCTCCCCGATGTCGGATAACAGGCTGTAGAAGCGGTTACGCTCGCCGGGGTCGAGCCCGGCGGTGGGCTCATCGACAATCAGCAGTTGCGGGTTCCCCAGCAGCGCTTGCGCAATCCCGAAGCGCTGCCGCATGCCGCCGGAAAATCCCGTCAGCGCTTTTTTCCGGTGCTCCCACAAGTTCGTGCGGTGCAGCAGCGCCTCCACCGTGGTCTTCCGCTGCTTCGCATCTACGATCCCCTTAAGCAGCGCCAGGTGGCTCAACATGTCCTGCGCCGAAGTGCGGGGATATACGCCAAACTCCTGCGGCAGATATCCCAGCGTTTTGCGCAACTCCTGCTTTTGCCGCAGCACGTCGATGTTGCCCAGGTGAATCTGCCCCGTATCCGGCTCCTGCAGCGTGGCGATCGTGCGCATCAGCGTCGATTTGCCGGCACCGTTTGGGCCCAGAAGCCCGTACATTCCGGGTCGGATGGTGAGAGTAACGTTGTCCAACGCGTGCACTCCACCGGGATACACCTTGGATAAGCCTTCAATTCGCAGTTCCATCAGGATTGATCTCCGCCGGGCGAGCTTTGTGATTTTCCTTTATATCCGAAGCCCAGCTTCCGGGGAAGCCACTTGCTGGCAAGGGGGATGTGCTCTTGCAAAGCCGGATTAATTACAGACGGGGCCTGCACGGCTTGATCGTTCTTCTACTGCCCGGTTAGGAGGGCCTGGAATGATGCCGAAAAGGTGCCGTTTCTCACTTCAGTGTTCCGACGACCTCCTCGGCGGCTTCCAGGATTTCTCCCGCTTTGGCAAGACTGGCGAGTTTGTTGATGTCGTCGTGCAGGGGCCTATCTTCCTCCAACTTTCCCACGTGCTTGCGGACGACTCGGTAGGCGGCCTGCGTGGCGGGCGAAGGCGTGACCGGTTCCCGCAGGTCGAAGGCCTGGGCGGCCGCCATCAGTTCGATGGCGAGTACATACCAAGAGTTCTCGATGATCTGCCGCGTCTTGATGGCGGTGGTCATGCCCATGGAGACGAAGTCTTCCTGATCGGCGGCTGCCGGGATGGATCCAGTGGCCGCAGGGTGGCTGAGTACCCGGCTCTCGCAGACCAACGCCCCCGCGGTGTACTGCGACAGCATCAGCCCGGAGAACATCCCGGCACCCTTCGTCAAGAAGGCGGGTAGGCCCGCCGACAAGTGGGGATTCATCAGACGATTGAGCCTACGTTCACTGAGCGCCGCGACGGTCGTCAGCGAAATGCCAAGCAATTCCAGCGCAAATGCCATCGGCGTGCCCTGGAAGTTCGCGCCCGTCAGCACCAGGTCTTCGTCAGGAAAGAAGATGGGATTGTCGGCGGCATGGTTCAGTTCCGTCTCCAGCATCTGCCGGATCCATTTACAGGCATCTCGTGCGGCGCCGATGACCTGCGGGCTGGAGCGCAGAGAGTATGCATCCTGCAACTTCTTCCCCGGCCGGTTGAGGAGTTCCGAGCCCTCGGTCAGCCGGCGCACGTTTTCAGCGCACTCTTGTGCGCCGGGATAGCCCCGGACGAGATGAATCCGGGGATCGTAGGCTTTCATGTTGGCATTGAGCGCCTCGAGTGTCATCGCCAATGCCACTTCCTGCGTCCTGATCCACCTCTCAGCGTCACACAACTCGAGGCAGCCCATCCCGGTGATGAGATCGGATCCGTTGATGGTCGCCAGCCCGTCTCTCTCGCGGAAAACTACGGTGGGAATTCCAGCTTCCGCCATGCCTTCCTTCGCAGGCAGCCTTCTTCCCTGGTAGAACACCTCGCCCTCACCCATGAGGGTGATCGCCATCTGGGCCATCGGTGAAAGATCGCCGCAGGCGCCCACCGAACCCTTCTGGCACACCACCGGGGTAACGCCGCGATTGAGCATCTCGACCTGCGTCTGGACGATTTCGAGCCTTATCCCGGAATGGCCCCAACAGTGGGTGTTGAGGCGGGAGAGCATCCCCGCCCGGACATCTTCTTCGCTGCAGGCTTCTCCGCAGCCTGCGGCATGGGAATAAAGCAGGTATCTCTGAAACTTTTCGACCTGCTCCGGGGTGAGCACGACTTCGGAAAGTTCGCCTATGCCGGTGTTGACGCCGTACATGATTTCCCGGGCCTTGATCTTGCGCTCCAGCAGGCCACGGCACTTGTGGATGCGAGCGATGGCATCGGGGTGGAGTTCGACCGGCTCTTGCTTCCGGGCAATGTCCCGGACATCCTCAATGCTCAGCGAATGGCCATCCAGCACCAATTTCACATTCACACGGTGGAGCGGCGCCACATCTTCCACGACCTGCATATCTGAACCTCCTTGCGATTGCACGGTGGGCGAACCGACGGGGCCCTGTTTGAAACCAAGAAAACAGTCGGGAGTTCTCAACCAGCCCCTCAAAACTCGCTGGCTGATTTCCGCCAGTCCTTCTTGAGTTGCTCAATGATCTCCTCGGCCAGTCTGGTTGTATCCAAAGCCGTAGATTTCGTAGTCCTCCAGATGGGCTTCCGCGAGCGACGGTCTACGAGGGTTGCTTCCGCAGTCGTCAGCCGCACAACCACCTTAGCGGGCACGATCCTGCTCTCGGTTTGACAAGTTAGAATTGCGTCGGCTTCTTCCGGTTGTGAGGTGATCCGTATTGCATCCCATTTTTCGAGTCGAGACGTGACGAGACCCACAAATTCAGCTGACGACGGAGCAACGTAGATGACCTTGACCTGATGTAGCGCAAGGGGTCCCGCCGAAATCGTAGCCTGAGCCACCAGGAGACCCGCGGTGAGCACTACCACGCCCAGGATTACCAAGACCACCAGGCTCACCTTCGAAACAACATGCTGCACAACCCGAGTATTCATGACCCTCACCCTCCTTTCTGTCGATCTCGGATTCGACTCCATTGCGGAAGGCTTGCTCGTCGTCACGCGTCAACGACGGATCGTTAGCTGCGTGGCGTCCGCTTCGTAACCTTCGTTCTGTATAGCTTCCTGTGCTGCCGAGCGGATGGTCGGTTCCATGGCATCCTTCGGCACGTCACAACTTCGGCGAATCACTTCCTCGCCGACCTGAATTCGGACTACCCATTTCTTCTTGTCCGCGTCCAATGAAACTTCCACACGATCCGCGCGCATACCTACCTCCCATGAGCGCCGCCAGTCAAAGAGTTCCGGCAAGCGGCACTCCTTCTATTCTTCGAAACAGGGTCCGCCGTGGTGCCCAATCGTTTGGTGCTCTTTTATGGAATGGCTCAACTTGGTATAGGTTTCCTCCAGAGCCTTTCTCTCCCGCTCGGTCAACTGCGGGTTTTCAAGCGCAGTCAGAATATCGTCGATTTGCGCTTCCATTTGCTCGAGTTCCGCGCAGAGCATGTTGACCTCCGTTTCCGAAGCTCCGGCTCCTCGTCGAGGCCGCGAGGTCCTTTCACCTGACGCGGCCCTCTGCGTCTGCCCTACTTCACTAGTTCCATCTCGTACTTGGCGACCAATTCCTTCTTCCCCAATCCCAGGATGCCGTGCTTCCGGCCAACCTTCTTGAAGGCCTCGATTGCGGTATCCAAGTGATGCTGTTCGTGAGCCGCCGAGAGTTGCGTGCGGATGCGGGCCTGCCCTTTGGGCACCACGGGGAAGAAGAAGCCCACCGCATACACGCCTTCGTCAAACAGGTCACGGGCAAAGTCTTGCGCCAGCTTGGCGTCGTAGAGCATGACCGGCACGATCGGGCTATCGCCTTCCTTGATGTCGAAACCGGCGTCCTTCAACAGGCCACGCCAGTACTTGGCGTTCCACTCCAGCTTGTCGCGACGGTCGGTGCTGGACGTGATCAGGTCTAGTACCTTCAGCGCGCCCGCTACAATCACCGGCGCCACCGAGTTGGAGAAAAGGAACGGACGCGCCCGCTGGCGGCACATCTCCACCAGTTCACGGCGCCCACTCACGCACCCGCCGGACGCTCCGCCCAGCGCCTTCCCCAGGGTGGTGGTGATTACGTCGATCTTTCCCAACACGCCGCAGTGTTCGTGGGTCCCACGCCCGGTGCGGCCGATGAAGCCGGTGGCGTGCGAGTCGTCCAGGAACACCATGGCGTTGTACTTCTCGGCCAGGCTCACGATTTGGTCAAGCTTGGCCATGTCACCGTCCATCGAAAACACGCCGTCGGTGATGACCATCCGGTAGCGCTTGTCCTGGTGCTCTTGCAGTTTCTCTTCCAAGTGCCCCATGTCGGAATGCTTGAACGTATCCTGCATGGCCTTGCTCAGGCGCATCCCGTCCACAATGGAGGCGTGCACCAGTCGGTCGGCGATCATCACGTCCCGCTCGTTCAGACAAGCTTCGAAGAAGCCGCCGTTTGCGTCCATGCAGGAAGGAAACAGGAGGGTATCCTCGGTCCCGAGAAACCTCGTCAGCCGGTTCTCGAGCTCGCGGTGAATATCCTGCGTGCCACAAATGAAGCGCACTGATGACATGCCGTAGCCACGGTTGTCCAACCCGGCATGCGCCGCCGCGATGACCTCGGGATGACTGGAGAGCCCCAGGTAGTTGTTGGCGCAGATGTTGATGCATTTTCTGATTTCCGAGCCGACCGGAAACTCCACCTCAATCTCTGACCCTTGCGGGGAGTGGATATACCGCTCGCCCTTGAACAAGCCGGCGGTCTTGATTCCCTCGATCTCGGTCTGATAGCCGTTGCGAACTATGTCGATAAAGGCCATGACGTTCCTCACGTGATGAATTTCGAAGCCGCGCCGGGCACGTTTTTAAACCTCTACTCTTTGAAACCGCCGTACCAGCACCGCGATGCGCTCCACGGTATCGAAGGCGTCCGGAGTGGCGGCCTCGTCAGGAATGTGGATCGAGTACTTTTTCTCCAAAAACCGCAGGAGAGATACCATGGAGAAGGAATCCACGATCCCGCCCGAAATCAGCGGCGTAGTCTCGGTAATCTTCCGTTCGTCCCCCTCTTCCAGGTATTCCCGGGCCACGTAATCAAGAACTACTTTGCTGATGTCGTCCATGGTCGCTCTCCGTTTCTGATCGTGATCTTCAGTCATCCATGATGGTGGAAAGGTCTCCTACCGGCTCGTGGAACTCTTTGCAGCGCAGGATGCGGCGCACAATCTTGCCACTGCGGGTCTTGGGCAGGGAGTCCACAAACTCAATCTCCTGCGGCATCGCCAGCGGCGATAGCCGTTTGCGGATACGGTTCATGATTTCGAGCTCGAGATCGTCGGAAGGCGTGAAGCCCTTCTTCAGGGTCACGTACGCCTTGACCACTTCCATATTGACCGGATCGGGCTTTGCAACCGCGGCAGACTCGGCCACGGACGGGCATCCCAGCAAGGCCGATTCAATCTCAAATGGGCCGACCAAGTGCCCGCCGGTATTGATGACGTCGTCGTCTCGTCCCATGAACCAGTAATAACCATCGGCGTCGATCGAGGCGCGGTCGCCGCACAGGTACCATCCATTCTTGAATTTCGCTTTGAACCCCGCCTCGTTGTTCCAGTAGCTGCGGATCTGCGATGGCCACCCTGGGCGCAGCGCAATCAGCCCCGCGATCCCGGGCTGGTTCACCGGCTCATACGTTTTCGCATCCAGCACCGTCGCGACAATTCCGGGAAACTGTTTTCCCATGGAGCCCGGTTTGACCGGCATGCCGGGAAAATTGGTGATCACGATGCAACCGGTTTCCGTCTGCCAGAACGTGTCATGGAACGGCTTATCGAACACCTTCTGCGACCATAAAACCGCCTCGGCGTTGAGCGGTTCGCCCACGCTGGCCAGGTAACGCAGGCTGGACAAGTCGTGCCGCTGTACGATCTCGGTCCCCTCCTTCATGAGCAGGCGGATGGCTGTGGGTGCTGAATACCAGACCGTCACGCGGTGCTTTTCCATGAACTGGTACCAGCGCTCCGCGTTGAAGCCGGAATCGAGCACTACCTGCGTAATGCCATTCGACCAGGGGCCAATGATGCCGTACGAAGTGCCCGTCACCCAGCCGGGGTCGGCATTGCACCAGTAGATGTCATCGGGCCGCAGGTCCAGCACCCATTTGGCGGTGAGGTACTGGGCGATGATCGAATAGTGGACGTGCTGCGCACCCTTGGGCTGGCCGGTGGTGCCGGAGGTGTAATGCAGAACCGACGGCGACTCGGCGGTGGTCGGATAGACAGCAAAATCCTCAACGCGCTGCGCCTGCTCCATCTGGAAAGACACTTCGCGCGGCTGCAGCGGAGATTCGCCTGCGTCCACCACGACGATGTGTCGCAGGTTCGGCAGTTGTTCGCGAATCTTGCGAACTTTGGGGAGATGTTTCTTCTGGGTGATGATTGCCGACGTGTTGGCGTTCTGCAGGCGTACGAAGAGCGACTCATCTCCAAAAGCGGAAAACAGCGGCTGAGCTACCGCGCCCATCTTCAGGACGCCCAGAAACCCGATGTACAACTCGGGCACCCGGTCCATGAACAGACACACCCGTTCGCCGGGCAGGATACCGAGTCCGTCGAGGAAGTGGGCTACAGTGTTGGACAGAACGCGCAGGTCATCAAAAGTGAACCGCTTCTGGTTGCCCTGGTAGTCTTCCCAATGCAGTGCCAGCTTGTTAGCCAGGCCCAGGTGGCAAAGGCGGTCGCTGCACATCCAGCCAATATTGATCGGGGCGCCCTGACGATGGCCCAACTCACGCTCGGCCACACCCCAGTCGAAGTTCGCCGAAAGCTCCTCATAGGAAGGCGGGTTACCCATCGGTATATCCGATCTTGGCGCCCCTGGGTTCTGCTTTCAGTCGAAGTAGACCCGCAGGTTCCAGGCTAACCATTCGCCAGGTTGCTCCGCAGAGAAGCGGTCGAGAGCGCAAAAAAACGGCGCCCTACGCTGCGTTCCCTTGGATGCTGGTCACGTTCGCCACCTGCCTCGCCAGCGACATCGCCTCCGCCCGTTGTGCATTCGAGAGCAAAGGCGAGGAATTGACGGCTGAATCGGTCGCCACTTTCAGCAACTCTCCTAACGCGCGAAAAACGATACTCCAGACGTGAGCAATCAACACCAACAGGACTGCGCACGCAAGCAGCGTGACTGTTACCACGGGAAAGGCAGAATGCTCTGCTTTGCTTACTTGAAACGCTACGAGAGACCCAACCAAGGTGACGCCCGCGAGAAAGATGCCGCCCAGTCTGACCGTTTCGCCAAAATCAGCCGCGGTTCCTGCCATTCGGTAGGCATCTCGATACCGTTCCATGGCGGCGCGGTTTTCGGTGGGTTGCGGAGCGAAGGGGATGACTACTGCGGTGCTCATAAGAACCTCCTCAGAGAGAAAATGAACACCCTCCCTTCAAGTTACGCCGCCGCAGGCTGCAGGAGTGGGTTTTCTGTATTGGATCAGCCTGCATTTCCCACTTCGGGAATTCGGGCCACGATGAGTTGCGGGGCAGACCATGAGCAAAGCATTTCACAGAAGCTTGCGGGAGCCAGTCTGTCCTGCTCTTGAGATGGTTGCGTACCTTCGGGGGTGATTTCAATCACTGCGCGGACGAAATTGTCAGAGTGAGAATTGGGTTGAAAGCACAGCACACGAGAACTCCTATGGTCATCGCATCAGAATTGAAAGCCGGAATGGCCATCCGCATCGAGGGCGGGATTTACAAAGTCCTGGAAGTGGAATCCAAGGCTGGGGCTGCCAAATTGAGCGGGCTGGTGAAGACCAAGCTGAGCAATGTCGACAGCGGCCGCCTGTGGGAACCACACTTCCGCCTGCAAGAGCGTCTGGAGAACGTGGCACTCGACCGCCGGACCATGGAATTCCTATTTAGCGACGCTGACACTTGCACCTTCATGGACCTGGAGAGTTTCGAGCAAATTGAAGTGCGTAGCGCCCTCCTGGGAATAGCGGCGAAATTCCTGCAATCCGGGATGCAACTGCCGGTTGAATTCTTCGAAGGCCGGCCCGTAAGCGTGGTGTTTCCGGACATTTTCAAAGCCCAAGTAGCCCGGACAGCAGAGCCTATCCATGCGCAGCAAGACAGCACCTGGAAGTCAGCCATCCTCGACAACGGGGTTGAGATTCGCGTTCCCTTGTTCATCGGTCCAGGCGAAACAGTGCGCGTAGATCTGCGAACCGGCCATTATGTCGAACGGGCACGCAGGCGGAGCGCATAGCCCCGCCTGCCGTACGCAGCCGCTCGTTACCGCTGCTGGACAGTCACAGTGAGATCGAGTTCGTGAACCGCAGTTGCGTTGCCGGTTCCCGTGCCGGTTGCCAACACTTGGACCGTGTTTGACGGGGACAGATACTGTGAGGGCGGAGGCGGTGGGGCGCTGGCTCCCCCGCATCCGACCAGAGAGAGCATCGCCAGAAGAGCAAGTGAGGCGACTGCAGCCATGACCAGGCGTCGGCGCCGGCTGCTCAGGCCTTCGACCAGCACAAATCCGAACAATCCAGTCATGGCACTGGCCCAGAGAGGCAGGCTTCGGCCAGATCGGTGCTCGGTCTGAGCTACGGAAGCCACTGTAGACGAGGCCGTGACTGTCAGGGTTAGCTGGACAGGACCATTTGTCGGGGTCACAGACGCCGTAGAAAATTGACAGGACACGCCCACCGGTACGTCGCCGCAGGCGAAATTCACCGTACCGTTATACCCGTTCGTCGGAGTGACGGTGATGGCGAAGTTAGCGCTCTCTCCGGGGTGGATGGTTGCGCTGGTAGGGCTGGCACCGAGAGAGTAGTCAGGTGCGGCGCCTCCTCCCGCAGTGACGACCTGTGTCACACCAAGGCTCACGCCGGGCACAAAGGACGCGTCTCCGGAATAGTTGGCGGTGATGATATGGCTGCCCACGCTCAAGTTGGATAGCGACAAACTAGCCTGGCCGCCGCTTAACGTGCCAGTGCCAAGGTTGGTCGCACCCTCCATGAAGTTGACGCTGCCCGTGGGGACGCCGCTTATACCACGCACAGTAGCGGACAAGGTTGTGGTGAACGTGACACTTTGTCCCGAAGCGGCGGGGTTCAATGACGAGGCAAGATTGTTAGCGTTGCCACCGGCATTGAGCATTACGACGACTCCCGGGGAATTATGATCTGCGGTGACAACGTCCAGGGCGCCGTCGCCATTGACGTCAACCGTGACCAGTTCGTAGGGGAGTCCGGCGGCAGGAAATTCCACCGGCGAAGACATAGCGCCACTGCCGTCTCCGAACATCACGCCGACCGTGCCAAAGAAAGAATTGTCATAAACCAGGTCCAGGTTTCCATCCAGGTTCAGATCAGCCAGCTGCACTCCCGTGGTGAAAGGATTCAGGCCGCTGCTCTGGGTCGTCGACGGGTATAGGGTTGCAGTCTGGAAGGTGCCGTTGCCGTTGCCAAGAGCGACCTCGATTCCGCTGTTTCCGGTGAAGTTCATCACGGTCATAGCGATGTCTTTTTTGCCGTCATGATTGAAATCGCCGGCCGCGATACTGCCCACATAGCTGTAACCCAGGTTGGCGTCCGCAATCGCGGTGAAGGTTCCGTTGCCGGCTCCCAGGAGAATGGAGAGCGTTGAACCGGATTGGTTGGGTATCAGCAGATCGAGGTTTCCGTCACCATTCAAGTCGGTGGCAGTCATTTCAAAGCCGCCGCCAGTCACTGAGTAGGTTGCCGGAGCCAGCAGTACACCGCTGCCATTGTTCAGAAGGACGGCCACCGTTCCCATCCAACCAGCTACCGCAACATCGGGTTTTCCATCGCCATTGAAGTTGCCGACTACCACGCGTCCGGCTGGGCCGGCGACGGCGGAGACTACCTGCGGATTTTTGAACGTTCCATCTCCTTTGCCCAAGAACAGATCCACTTCACCGGTGAGCGCATCGGAGGCGACGATGTCCTGCTTGCTGTCGCCATTGAAGTCGCCCGTAGCAACTGAGTTGAGGTTGGCAGAGCCCCCATAGTTCAGGCCGGACTGCAGGGTACCGTCTGCATTGGCCACGAACACCGTTACCCCGGCGGAACTCGAAGCAGCATTGCCAACCACGAAATCGGGCCGGCCATCCCCGTTGAAGTCCGCGGATGCAATGCCGGCGGCATAGTCGGATTCTCCTGGGGGTGGCAGTGGGGAGTAAAAGTCGCGGGCAGCGGCAAAGCTGCCGTCGCCAAATCCGTGCAGAAGCATAAGCGTGAAGGAGAAACCCTCCACATCGTTGGCCACGACGAGGTCGGCCTTTCCATCCCCATCAAAGTCCGCGACCGCTGGTTGCGCCCAGGCGTTGCCACCGACCGAGTAGCCGAAACTAGGGGGCTGGAAAGTGCCGTCACCGTTTCCCAACAGGACGGTGATGTCGGCGCTATCGGAATTTGCCGAGACGACATCGGCTGCGCTGCCCCCGTCAACATTCGCCACACTGATTCCCTGCGGATAATGACCGGCGAAATACGATGTGCCGGTTAAGAAGGTGCCATCGCCCTTGTTGAGGAAAACGGTGACCGTGTTGTTCTCGCAATCTGCCGTAACGATATCCGGGAAGGCATCGTTGTTGAGATTGGCGACGGCGATAGCGCCATCGTTTGATTCACAGGAATTCGGCTGGCCGTTCGCAGCGACCAAAGCGGTGCCCGGCAGGTACCCGCCGGATGCATCCGCCAGGAACACCTCGGAGGTGCTGATGATGTCCAGCCGGTTGTCACGGTTCACATCGGCAAACACCGCGCTCATGACTTGTCCTGGAAAGGCAGCTAGCGTGGCTGCTTGCAACGTGCCGTTGCCGTTGCCGAGTAGAGTCGAAACTCTGGGAGCTGTCAGGTCCGGCTGGGTCATCCCATCGGTCACGATCAAGTCGATACTGCCATCGCCATTGACGTTACCCAGGAAGGCAGCAACGGGGCTGCCAATGCCATCGGGGTAGTTGACCGGGGCAGCGAAGCTCCCAATACCGTTGTTGATAAGGACGTCTACTGACCCCGTGTGCACGACGACCACATCGTCAAAGCCATCTTTGTTGAGATCGCCAGCGCACAGGCGATCGGTGCCTGCAAAAGGGATCGAAGTCGGCCCCGCGACCGCAAAGGTTCCATTGCCTTGGTTGAGCAGAATGGATAACGAATAAGTCGCGCCAAAATTACTGGACACAACAGTAGCTAGATCCATCCTGCCGTCGTGGTTGTAATCACCAACCACGCCGCCGTAGTAATTGCTTCCACCCGCAGACAGGGCGGTAGCGGTAAAGAGGCCCACGTTGGTGGGAGGCGTTGCAAGCCCTCCACGCGGCGCCAAAGCCGACTGCGACTGCTTGTGCACACTGGGCCGCGGGGTCGCAAGACCGTGTTTTTGGGCGTAAACCGGGCCACGGTGCGGCTGGGTAGAGATTTGGAACCGGGCAAAATCATTGGCGGGAGAGGCGACCGTGGCAGCATGTGCGGAGACCAGGAGAAGGCTGGCAATCGCTAATATGGTTATGCGGTTCATAAGTCACCTCTTACTCGATGTAATATCTGCTCAGATCCTGCTGGATCTGTTCCCGATATGTTGGCTTGGCAAAGTGAGGGGGGAGGGCTATCCAGTTCAATGCAATAGGGCTGCCATTTACTAAGTGCTTAATTTGCATTGTGGCGGAACCCCAGAGTGTCTGAATGCCGGACAGGTGCCAGAATCACGTACACACCCGAAGGTAATGTTCTGGTGTGACCCAGATCACAGCAGGGCGGTAGCGAGTGGCACATGATCACTTGCAGGCGAGCGGGGTTAGCCTGGCTAGAGCACGAACTGCAGGGGAAAGCCTCAGTATTCAGCTCTGGCCAATAGTCGGTACGGTTGTTCGTTTTTTGGAACTTATTAGAGGAAATTGTGATGAACGCAGTTGCGGGTAGTATGCAAAAGCGACGCGAGTTGTGGCCCGAACATTCGGACCGGCGCCGAGCCGGGGGCTCTTGCCACCATGATCGCAGGGCGTCAAAGGTGAGTGTACCCATGCTTAAGGTGCTGGCAATTGATCCTGATCCCGAAGTCCAGACCGCAATCCACGCCATTCTTGCGGCAGAAAAGGTAGAGATGGCGAGCGCCGCTGATGCGGAGAGCGGCTTGCAGGTGGTGCATGAGTTTCGCCCCCAGGTTGTGTTGCTGGCGCAACGGGTTCCGGGGGCAAGTTGGGTAGAGGTGCTGGAGACAATCCTCGCCAGGGACCCGGCAACCGCGGTGATTGTGATCGCGTTGTACTACTCAACCGAAGCAGCGGTCGAGGCGATCCAAAAAGGGGCCTACGATTATCTGCCGAAACCGCTCGATCCGGAAAAGCTGCGAGGGCGAATTGGCGCACTGATTGCCGAAGCGGAGGAAAGGCACAAGGTATTTGAGCTGGATTGCGCGCTGGTAGGCGCGTACCAGTACGAAGGGATCATTGGCCGTAGCCCGGCGATTCTGCAGGTCTTCGCCAAGATCCGTCGCGTTGCCCCTCACTTCCAGACTGTCCTGATCACGGGGGAGACCGGCGTCGGCAAGGAGTTGGTGGCCAGGGCGTTGCACCGCGTGAGCCCGGTGGCAGCGGGTCCGCTGGTGGTGTGCAATTGCTCGGCGCTGGTGGAGACCTTGCTGGAAAGCGAATTGTTCGGACATGTGCGGGGAGCATTCACCGGAGCTGTGACCGACAAAGTGGGCGTGTTTGAGTACGCCAATGGCGGCACCGTGTTCCTGGACGAGATCGGAGAACTGCCATTTCCTGCCCAATCCAAGCTGCTGCGGGTGCTGCAGAATCAAGAGGTTCAGCGCGTAGGGTCGCCGGTGACCCACACCGCCAACGTCCGGGTCATTGCGGCGACCAATCGTAATCTGCGCGGTTTGGTGGCGGAGAAACAGTTCCGCCAGGATCTGTTCTACCGCTTGTCGATGATCGAACTGGAACTGCCCAGCCTGGCCGAGCGGCGCGAGGATATGCCTCTGCTGCAGCGCTATTTTGTACGCAAGTTCGCGGCTCAGTATGAGAAGGAGATTACAGGTTTGACGCGCCGGGCGCAGCTTCTACTCTCCCAGTACCCGTGGCCGGGAAATGTACGAGAGCTGGAGAATGTTATTGGGAATGCCTGCATGATGGTGAAGGGCGGGGTGATCGACGTGGGAGATCTGCCCGAGTCGGTGCGAAGCGCGGCGTCTTTACCGGGCGCAGGAGATCCAGGTCTAGTTACCCTGGAGCAGCTGAACCAGCGTCATCTCTTATATGTGCTGGACCGGGTCGGGGGGAATAAAGCTCGGGCCGCGGAAATCCTCGGCGTAAGTCGCGCGACAGTCTACGAAATGTTATCCAGGATGAAGACAATGACAGCCGCGGGCATCGCCGTAGCGGCGGGGCAAACCAGTTGAGACAAGGCTCAGGTCGGCCGTCGCCGCGGAAGAATTGCCAGCCGAGATCATGCCGGTGCCTCTCCGCTCATGGCGCGATACAACCAGGCGCGTGCAGTTGTCCAGTCACGCTTTACGGTGGCTGGAGAAATACGTAGGACTTCCGACGTGTCTTCAATCGACAAGCCGGCAAAAAAGCGCAGTTCAACGATGCGACTCTGCTGCGGATCCAGATGCTCCAGTCCCTTCAACGCGTTGTCCAGTTCGATCAGATCCACATCTCTTTGCCGGTGAATGGCTACCGACTCGTCGAGTGTCAGTTTGCAGGCATCGCCGCCGCGTTTGGCGGCTTGACGGGCGCGGGCATGGTCCACCAGAATCTGTCGCATGAGTTGGGCAGCCACCGCGAAGAAATGGGCGCGATTCTGCCATTGCGGAAGGTCCTGTCCCACCAGCCGGAGATACGCCTCATTGACCAGGGCGGTGCTCTGCAGAGTGTGTTCGGGCCGTTCTTGTGAAAGGTAGCGTTGGGCGATCCGGCGAAGTTCGCCGTAGACCAGGGGCATGAGCTCATCGAGCGCGGCGCGGTCTCCCACCCGCCAGCGGGACAACAGCTGCGTTACCTGGGTTGAGGGTCCCTCTTGCACGCCCGCCTCGGACAGATTAACTTGCGGCGAAGCATATCCGGTTCTTCATGTGCTTGTCAATGTGTTGAAAACAGGAGAGATAGTGGCGCGCCCTGCACGGCGGGCTCCCTCCGGACGAACCCATCTTGAAAAACTGCCGACCGATTTCAGACTCCTGCTGAGCCAATTTTCCATCGCTTTGCGCCTATAGGAACAAATGAGGCAATCCAGGGAACGCCCAAGCCCGACGACACAGGGAACCCGGGATAACGACACCTCAAGACCAACTTTCAGGAGTTTGACTATGCGTTCCTACACGTCGCGGTACCTCTCCTTAATCGTCGCCCTGCTCGTGCCCATGGCCGTCCAGGCCGATGACCTGCATATTAAGAAAAGCATCCTGGTGGGCGGGAATTTCGTCTCCACCACCGAAACGTCCATCAAGGGTGCCCGGGAACGGAATGTCAACGGCAACACCGTGACCATCCGGCAGTGCGACCTCAACCGCACCTTGACGGTGAACGATGAAGCCCAAACCTATGTTGTGACCAATGATCCGCAGGATGACGCAGCGGCCCGGGCTGCGGCCCTGGTGACGGGTGCGGCGCCCGCCGATAACGGCGGACAGATCCTGGTGACCACCACCATCACCGACACTGGCGAACGCAAGCCCATGTACGGATACACCGCGCGGCATTTGAAGGCCACCGTGGTCGAGGAATCCTCCAAGAATGCCTGCTCGCAAGTCTCGCAGAAATACGAAATCGACGGCTGGTACGCTGACTTGAGTAAAGAGCAAGCCGGCTGCGCACACTTTGTTCCCCCGGTGCAGCAGGGTGAAAACTGCCATGACCGCGTGGTTGCGCGCCGCATCGGAAGCGGCAAGCCGGGCTACCCGCTGCGGGAAAGCATCACCATGCATAATGCCGACACCAGCACGACCACGGTGACGACGCAGGTTTCCGAACTGACTAAGCAACAGGATCTTCCAGCTGAGCTGTTCGACATCCCCGCCCAGTATCGCCAGGTCAATTCAGCCTCCGAGTTGAACTCCAGGCCGCAAGCTCCGCAGCAGGTGGCATACGCCCAGCCGCAGCAGCCTCAGGCCGCAAACTCTGGACGTTCGGCGGCCGACCCGTTTGGCAACAGGGCCCTGATGGATCAAGTGCAGCAAGCTTCAACTCCAGTGGGCAAGCAAATCGCGGGGCAACAGGCAGCCTGGAACCAGGCAGCCGCCATGGGTCTGACTGGTGGCGCCCCGATGGGGCCCAACATGGGTGGAATGCCCGGCATGGGAGGCAACCAGCCCACTGGCGCGCCGGTCGCCGCGCCGCAGGCCCTCGGACCAAAGGCAGCAGGAAAGATCCGTATTGGCGTAGCTCCGCCGGACGCACAGTTGGGCCAGGGCAACAACGCCGGGGCGGATTACAGCACGCCCATCCGCAACGCGGAAGTCGCGCTGATGAATGGACCAGCGGTTGAGATCGCAGCCCTGGATTCGCACATCGCCATGCAGCTGCAGGCCGAGGCACAGCAGAAGCAATGCGATTACATCCTGTATTCGAGTGTGGCAGTGAAACACAGCTCCGGCGGCGGCTTCGGCAAGTTCATGAAGATGGCCGCCCCGATGGCCAGTATGGTCCCGATGGCCGGCATGGCGGGTGGAGCCGGTGGCGCCGTCGCCGCCCAAACGGCCGGCATGGCAGCTTCAGTCGCGGCTCAGGCGGCGCAGCAGCAAGCCATGAGCCAGTTGTCCGGTTTCAATGGACAGATCAAGTCCAAGGACGATGTGACCGTGCAGTATCAGCTTGTCCCCACCGGACAAACCTCGGCCGTTGTACAGAACACGTTGAAAGCCAAGGCGAAGTCGGACGGTGAGGATGTGTTGAGTCCGCTTCTCCAGCAGGCGGCTACCTCGGTCCTGACTGAGGTCAGCAAGAAATAGTCGCACCAGGTTGTAGGAACGCAAACAGGGGCGGGCTCCGGGGGGAACCGCTCCTGGTTGTGTTTTGATGGCCCTCACGGCTGGGAATAAGTCGATCGCTTGATGAACTCGCCCGCGCCCGCCCGCCCTAAGAACTTGTCCCCGTCCACAATCACCCGGCCGTGCGAGAGCACCGCATCCGGCATCCCGGTGACCTGGATTCCTTCGAACATGGAGTAGTCCACCCGCATGTGATGGGTCTTGGCGCTGATGGTGTACTTGCGATTGGGATCAAAAATTACCAGGTCAGCATCACTGCCCACGGCTATCGTGCCCTTGCGCGGATACAGGCCGAAAAGTTTCGCGGGAGTGGTGGAAACCAGCTCCACAAAACGATTGACGCTGAACCGGCCTCCAGCCACGCCGCCGGAATAGATCAGGCTCATGCGGTGCTCAATGCCCGGCCCGCCATTAGGGATCTTGGTGAAGTCATCACGCCCCAACTCCTTCTGCTCCTTGAAGCAGAACGGACAATGATCGGTGGACACCACTTGCAGATGGTCCTGCTTCAGCCCGTTCCAGAGCTTTTCCTGATGCCATTTCTCCCGCAACGGCGGAGTGAAAACGTATTTCGCTCCTTCGAATCCCGGAACGTCGAAGTTTTCGATGGAAAGATAAAGATATTGCGGACAGGTCTCGGCATAAACCGGTAGCCCGCGATCGCGTGCCTCGCGGACTTTTTCCAGCGCATCGTTACAACTCAAATGCACGATGTAAACTGGCGCCCCTGCCATCTCTGCCAGTGCGATCGCTCGTGCGGTGGCTTCCGCTTCCGCCGTCGTGGGCCGGGTCAAGGCATGGTACTTCGGAGCTTTCTTGCCTTCGGCGAGGGCCTGCTGCACGATGACGTCAATGGCGCTGCCGTTTTCCGCATGCATGCAGACCAGGCCGCCGTTCTTCGCCGTGGTGCGCAGCGCCTTGAAGATGCTGCCATCGTCCAGCATGAATACACCGGGATACGCCATGAACAGCTTGAAGCTGGTGACGCCTTCTCGAACGAGCGCGTTCATCTCTTCTAATTGCGCATCAGCCAGTTCCGTGATGATGCAATGAAACGCGTAATCAAAAACCGCCTTGCTGGAGGCCTTTTGCATCCAGGCGTCGAACGCCGTCCGTAGAGTCTGGCCCTTGTACTGGATGGCAAAATCAATCAGAGTGGTTGTCCCGCCAAACGCCGCGGCGCGGGTACCAGTTTCGAAATCGTCCGCGCTAGTCGTTCCGCCGAAGGGCATGTCGAGATGGGTATGCACGTCGATCCCGCCGGGCAGCACGTACTTTCCCGCGGCGTCGATGACACGCGTGGCGTTTTCGCGAGGCAGGCTCTGCCCGATCGCCGCGATCTTGCCTTGGCTGATGGCGACATCGCTCAAATAGGTGTCAGTTGCCGTGACTACCCGGCCATTAACGATGATGGTGTCGAAGCCCATGTGGATGTTTCCTCTGACCAGCCGAGCCCGCATTTTATGCTAAACTGCCCCTCCTCCGAGTGGCGATTTCGATTGTGACGGGGAGCCAACGTCATGCAGTTCGGTATCACACTTAAGCCCGACATGCCGGTGGATCGCATCGTGGCCCTCACCCGCCAAGCCGAAGCGGCAGGATTTCAATACGGATGGATCTTCGATTCTCACGTCTTGTGGCTGGAGCCGTACCCGCTGCTTACGCTGATGGCCACCAACACCCGCAACATGCGTCTGGGCACATGCGTGACCAATCCCGCGGTGCGCGATCTCACCGTGACCTCCAGCTTGTTCGCCACGCTGAACCTAATTTCCGAAGGCCGCATGGACCTGGGCATTGGCCGCGGCGATAGTTCTCGGCGAGTGCTAGGCAAAAAGCCGGTCGGAGCCGGAGATCTGGAGCGCGCCGTCAAAACCTTCCGCGAACTTACCGCCGGCCGCGAGGTTGATTACGAAGGCCAGCCGACCCGGCTGTCCTGGGCGAATGGCTCTCCTCCGGTATGGATCGCGGGCTACGGACCCAAGGTGCTCGACTTGGCGGGCCGGGTCGCAGACGGCGTGATTTTGCAATTCGCTGATCCCGACCTTATCGCCTGGTGTCTGGGCTTCGTTAAGAAGGGCGCGGAGGCCGCCGGCCGTGACCCGCGGGCGATTCAAGTCATGGCAGCGGCGCCGGTGTGGGTTTCCGATGACCTCGAGCTGGCGAGGAAACAAGTACGCTGGTTCCCCGCGTTGGTTTCGAACCACGTCGTGGACCTGCTCTCGCGCTACCGTCCCGAGGAACTTCCACCAATGCTGACGTCGTTCGTCCGCAATCGCGGCGGCTACGATTACCAGCAACACTGCGAAGTCGACAGCAGCAACTCGAAATTCGTCTCCGACGAAGTGGTAGACCGCTTCTGCCTGGTCGGTCCCGCCGAGGCCCACCGCGAAAAGTTGCGAGCGCTCGCAGGCGTAGGAGTGACTCAGTTCAATGTCTACCTGATGTGCGGCGAAGAGGAACAGACTCTGGAATTGTATCGCCGGGAAATCATGCCTGCGTTCCGGCGAGAAGTAGCGAAACCGTAGCATGCCATGCGAGATGACGACTGCGGGCACCCAAACATCGTCGAATTCCAGATGGAGCCAAGTCCCTATGCACTTCGCAGCTCAAAAAATGTCTGTGCTGGTGATACTCCTGTTAACCCTTCCCGCCGTAGCGCAGTTTCCCGACAAGTTCACGAATTTGCAGGTGTTGCCGAAGGACATCCCGAAGGCTGATCTACAGTCCACGATGCGCGGCTTTGCTTTCGCGCTTGACGTCCGTTGTCCGTATTGTCACGTACAAAGGCCGGGTCAGGGCTTTGACTACGCGGCTGATGACCTCGACACCAAGAAAACCGCGCGGGTCATGCTGCAGATGGTTGCGACCATCAACCGCGATTACGTCGGCAAGATAGGCAAGGCAAGCCCGATCCAGGTGGAATGCGTAACCTGCCATCGCGGGCTCACGCAACCGCAGCCCTTGCGGGCGCTCCTCATTGAGGCTGCCGACAAACAAGGCGTCGACGCAGCGATCAACATGTACCGCGATCTACGTAAGCGGTACTACGGAACCGGCCAGTACGACTTTGGCGAGACGCCCCTGAATCAGCTTGCGGAGTTTCTCCTGGCAAAAGGCAGGAACAAAGACGCGGTTACAGTCATGGAACTCAATTTCGCCTCGAACAGTCCGCAATCTGTTTGGGCATATCACATGCTTGCGATGTCACACCAAGCCAATGGAGAGATCGAGAAGGCCAAATCAGACTACCGCAAAGTAGTGGAACTGCATCCCGACGACACCTGGGCCAAGGGCCAGCTAGAATCGCTATCTGCACCCAAGTAGGATGATCCGCCCAACGCGGTTGAAGCAGGGCGCAGGAGCGAAAGCGCCGCGAGTGGCCACGATTCGCACCGATCACGGACCGAGTGAGCGATCGATTACTACAATAGTCCGAATCGTCGCACATCCTCCTCCGCCCGAGCCACATTCTCCGGCTTCCCCAGGTCGCGCCAATAATATTCATCGGCGCGAAAGCCTAGGAGTTTTTCGCCCTGACCCGCCAGGCGCAAATAGGACGTGACAATCGAAAAAACGCCCTCCTCGCTCATCAGACCAAAAATACGAGGGGAAATAACATGTATTCCTGAAAACGCCAAAGCCTGCACTGGCGACACCGATCGCACTAATTCATCGCGCCCCGCCCGCCGGCCGCAAAGCTGAAGCTTCTCATCGAAGAGCAAATACCGCGAGGTTGCGCGGTCTTGCACCGCCATCGTGGCCAGCGCTTGTTGCTCCGCATGTATTTCCAGCATGCGCCGCAAATCGATGGTACTGATCACATCGACGTTGTGCAAAACGAACGGGTCTTCTTTGCCGAAGAAATACGCTGCTTTCTTCAACCCTCCGCCGGTGTCGAGCAGGATCTCTTCGCGGGAAATCTCTACGTGAATGCCGAAATAATGGTTGGCTTTGAGATATTCGACAACCATGTCAGCGAAGTGATGCAGGTTGACGATCACCTCAGTAATCCCGAAGCTGCGCAGGCGGGTTAGTGTGATCTCCAGCAGCGTGTGGCCAGCGACTTCCACCAGCGCCTTGGGGCGGTCGTCGGTCAGCGGCCGCAAGCGCGTACCCAGGCCGGCCGCCAGAATCATGGCTTTCATTCGCCTGCCGTCTCCAACTCACGATGCCGCAACCGTACCTCCAGCCCGTTCTGGCTGCGCAAATGTTTCGCCAGTTGCTCTGCCAGGTACACTGAGCGGTGTTGTCCGCCGGTACAACCGAACGAAACCATCAAGTTCTTGAAGCCGCGACGCTGGTACTCATTCACGCTGCAGTCCACGAGCGACTGCACGCTGTACAGAAACTGGTGCACGCTGGCCTGCTGGTCCAGGTAATCGGCGACCGGCCTGTCCTTGCCCGTGAGCGCTTTGAAGCGCTCCTCGCGACCTGGGTTTGGCAGGCTGCGTCCATCAAACACGAATCCGCCGCCGTGCCCGGTCTCGTCTTTGGGCAAGCCCTTGTGAAAAGAAAAACTAAAAATCCGCACCGTCAGCTTTTCTGTCTCGGCAGCCGTCGCCTTTTCTGCCTCCGCACCCGAAGCTAGAGCCTGCAGTTTCTCCGAGCCCAGCATGCTCTTGAACGCGTCCAAAAGCGTAGGCAGCGTGATCGGCAACTCCACGTTGTGCAGCAGCCAGCGTAGATTGGTCAGCGCATACGGCACGCTCTGGAGAAAATGAGTCTTGCGCTCGTAGAACCCGCGAAACCCGTAAGCCCCCATGGCCTGCATGATGCGGACATACACGTAGGCGTAGTAGTGCTGCATGAACGCCGCGCGCTCCAGCCTGATGAAACCGGACAGGCTGTCCAGATAGTGATCGAGCAGTTGCTGCCGCAACTCCGGTGGTAGATCGGCCTTTGCGTCATATAGGAGAGAGGCAATGTCGTACTGCAGCGCGCCTTTGCGGCCGCCTTGATAGTCGAGGAAAAACGGCTGGCCGTCGCGCAACATGATGTTGCGGGATTGGAAATCACGGTAGAGAAAGTAATCGTGCGCGGCACTCAGTAGAAATTTCGTCAAGCGGCTGAAATCGTCCTCCAGAGCCTGCTCGTTGAAAGGAATTCCTGCCAGCCTCAGAAAATAGTATTTGAAGTAGTTCAAATCCCAGGCGATGGACTGCCTGTCGAAGCTGGCCCGCGGGTAGCACACCTTGTAATTCAAATCACGGCCGGCCTCGACCTGAAAGCGCGGCAACACGGCCACAACCTTGCGATACGCGTCTACGGCCTGAGGAGCGATATTCTCTCCGGAACGATTATTCGAGAGAAACTCGAAAAGCGTGGTATCGCCCAGATCCTCTTCCAGATAAGCGCCCTGGCTCAGATCTTCCGCATAGATTTCCGGCACCGGCAGGCCGTGCCCCCGAAAATGCCGGGAAAATTCAAGGAACGCTACGTTCTCTTCGCGCACGTCGTAGCGAATGCCGATTGCGCTGAATCTGTCTCCGACCAGCCGGACGATGTTACGCCCTGATCCGCCCAGCTGACCCTGCAGCGGCTGCATCCGCAACACCGGGGAGCGGAAATGCTGCTCAAATAGTTTTTGGAGAACGTCCATGAATATGGTGTCCAGCCTCCGCTCACCAACAAGATACCATCGCGCCCGCGATTCGAACGGGCTAAGGACAGGGCACCGTTTCAGCCGGGCAGTCAATTAACGGTTTTCGGGAAGGGCATGGCTTTAGCGACCGAGGCCCAGCTTTTCCTCAGCGGCCTCGGTGGCCAATGCTGACTCTATTTCTCTATCTCTGCCGTCCAGTTGAGAAGAACCGACAGGGGGGCGGCGCTGGGTTCGTCGAGCTTGGTGGCGACCAGAAATTTCTGCCCGTCGCCGCTCACGTCGTAAGAGAAAAGGTCCTGCGAAGACATGGGCTGCCGGCGGTGGGTTTGAAACAGCGCCACCGCTGTGCCCGCCTCGAAGCTGGCGCCGGCTGACACCGGGACCGCCATGATCTTTCCGTCGGCTGATACGTAGAACAATTCCTTGCCGTCGTTTCGCCACTTCGGCTCCTGCCCGCCGGCGCTCGACACTTGCCACTTGCCGTTGATACTGGGGAATGGCGAGACGTAGACCTCCATGTTGCCGGTCTCATTCGAGGCGTATGCGATCCAGCGGCCATCCGGGGAGAACTGTGCCCCCCGCACCGTCCACTTTGCCTGCATCAGCGTGGTCGCCACCCGCTCTGGCCAGGTGAAATACCCCAGTTCGTTTGCCTTCCTGAAAAGTATGTACTTGCCGTCACGCGACCAGTCCCAGGGGTTGAACAAGGCAGCGCCCAGGTCGGCCAACTGCTCTTCGGAGCCGGAGCCATCTGCATTTTTCAGATATAAGCTGAAGTTGCCGGTGCGGTTGGAGGCGAACAGGATTTTCTGACTATCGGCACTCCACACCGGCGATTGATCCAGAGCCGGATGGAATGTCATGCGGGTCGCAGTGCCACGGGCCAGTTCATGGACCCAAACATCTATGTTTCGCCCGTCCGGATCGGTCTGGTCGGCCGCTACCCGGCGACCGTCGGGCGAAAGGCGCACGTTGTCGTACCACCCAGGTTGACCGACCGTGCCCACCGGCTTACCGCTGCGGTCAAACCACGTCAACTGCGACAGGTATGCGCCTTTTCCGGTTTGTGTGACCAGCACCTCGCTGGACACACTGAAAATCGCCCTGTCCACCTGCGGGAGAAAGAGAACTTCATCGCTCAAGGCGTGCGCCTCGCCGCTCAGAGCGTAGCTGCGCCGATCGAACGGCTGCGCGACCAGGGTCTTGTCGCGCAGGTAAACCAGATAGCCAGGATCTGCATAGGCCGCGTTGGCGGTGCTGCTCACCAGCAGGCGTCTATCGGTAGAATCCAGCGAGCCCAGAAAAATCGCGTTCATCTCCGGTTTTCCACTGAAGTTGGCGGCCAGATAGATAAGATGTTTTCCGTCCGGCAGGAACACCGGCCAGCGATGGCTGGATTCGAATCGTGACTTGTCCAGCTTGGTCAATTCAATCGGAGAGCCTCCCGTGGCGGACACGCGGAACAACCCGCCCAGCGCGTCGGGCGAGAACACGATCACTCCGTCCCGGTTCCACGCGCCCCCACGTCCGTTGGGCGCGTCGCAGACCACCTGCGACTGCCCACCCGTAACGTCTACCTTCTTGAGTTTGCCGTCGGCGAAGAACCCTATCGAACGGCTGTCCGGCGACCAGAACGGGTACGAAGCGCCTTGCGTCCCCTCGACAGGAGTGCTCCGCCGGCCCCCAACCTCGTAGGTCCATAGCACGTAGTCGTTGGCCTGCGCCGAATACGCGACCATCGCGACGGTCCGCTGATCGGGAGACAGCGCCAGGTCATTGGTGGGAAACGGCACGGCCGTGTGGAAATACATCGCCGGCAGATGCCGGTCGCCTGCCTGCCACCAGGCCACGCCGGCTGCCAGCATCAGCAAAAAGAACGCGGCGGCCACCAGCCAGCCCGCACGCAGCCATCTGCTGGAGACTACCGCCTGCGACCCGCGCCCTGCCGCCTGCGACCCCGCTTCGGCAATCCAGTTCAACTCACTGGCCAGATCGCTGGCACTCTGCCAGCGAGCGTCGGGGTCCTTGGCCAGACATTTCTTGACTACCCGCTCCAGCGCAGGCGGGGTCAAAGGCTGCAACTGGCTGATAGGAGGAGGATCCGTGGTCAAGATGGCTGCAATCAGACTGGCGCGGCTGTTTCCCGTGAACGCCGCTTTGCCCGTCGCCATCTCATGAATCAGTTCGCCCAAGGCAAAAATATCGGTCCGCGGGTCGGCTTCTTTTCCTTCCAACTGTTCCGGCGCCATGTATTGGAAGGTGCCCACCAGCATGCCTTCACTGGTCAGCTTTGCCTGGTCCATGGTCATCGCCGTCAGCGCCGCCGCCAGCGGAGCGGGCCCCGACTGCTTTGCCAAGCCAAAGTCCATAAGCTTGGCACCGCTCTTGGTCAGCATGACGTTCGAAGGTTTCAGGTCGCGATGGGTGATGCCAAGCTTGTGGGCTTTGGCCAGCGCATCGGCAATCTGCGCCGCGTAACGGATCACGTGCTCCGGCGGCAACGCCCCTCTCATCAGCCGCTGCTCCAGGGTCTCGCCTTCGAGCAGTTCCATGACCAGAAAGTCCACGCCATTCTGCTGGCCGATGTCGTGCAGGGTGCAGATGTGAGGATGAGATAGTTTCGAAACCGCTTTGGCTTCCCGCTCCAACCGTTGCCGCAAAGACGGATCTGTGGACAAGTTGGCTGGGAGAACTTTGACCGCTACCTCGCGCTCGAGCCGGGTATCGCGGGCGCGATACACCTCTCCCATGCCACCTGCGCCGAGCGGCGATTGGATTTCGTAGGGACCGAGTTTGGTGCCGTTGGCGAGTCCCATGGTTGGCGCATTATAGCCCTAAAGTCAGGCACTGGCTGGCGCTGTTGCGCGCTGAGACCCCATCAGGACGTAATACGCCACGAAGGCAACCACAAACCCCACGAACCACGAATAGTCGTAGAGCACCCGAACCTGGGGAACTACGAGCCCGACCAGTGCGGTCCCTGCTCCCGCGGCCAGCGCCGCCAGCGCCCGCCAGTTGAAACCATGGGAATACTCGTAAGCACACCGGCGCAGGTAGAGGTCATCCAACAGCAGCACTCGCCGGCGCACCAGGAAGTAGTCGCAAATCATGATGCCCGCCACTGGTCCCAACAACGCGGCGTAACCGCCCAGCCACCCCAGGATAAACGTCCGATAGTTGGCCAGCATTTTCCACGGCATCAGGGCGATTCCCATGAAGCAAGTAATCACGCCTCCGGTCCGAAAACTGATCCTTCGCGGCCACAAGTTGGAGAAATCGTTCGCCGGCGAAACCACGTTGGCCCCGATATTCACATTTAGTGTGGCCAGCAGAATCGCCACCAGGGAAATCACCACCGCCACGGGCGAATGAAACCGGCTGAGCAGTTGAACCGGGTCCCAGATCGCCGTCCCGTAGATAACCACCGTCGCCGAAGTTACAAGGATCCCGATCAGCGAATACAGCGTCATGGTGGTGGGCAGAGACAATGCCTGCCCAATCATCTGTTGCCGTTGGCTGCGCGCAAAACGCGTGAAGTCGGGGATATTCAGAGACACGGTCGCCCAGAAGCCCACGGTGGCATTCAGCGCCGGCACCAGGAATTTCAAGAAGTCCGCGAAGTTCGCGAGCCGCGAAGGCGCCGACAACATGGGTCCGAAACCGCCCGCGCTGTGATACGCCCACGCCAGCAACAGCAGACCCACGGCCAACAAAACTGGTGCACTGATGCCTTGCAGGAAACGGATGTACTCAATCCCCTTGAGAATGACCGCCAGGTTGATGAGCCAGAAGGCGAGGAAACAAATTGCGGTGCGGTGCGCGAACTGTCCCCACCCCGGGGCTAATACTCCGAGCAGCGTACTGATGGCTTCGCCGCCGATCCAGGTCTGGATGCCAAACCATCCGCACGCCACTAGTGCACGTAAAACTGCAGCCACATTTGCGCCCAACACCCCAAACGATGCCCGCGCCAGCACTGGAAACGGAATTCCATAACGCGCCCCCGGATGCGAATTCAGCAGCATGGGGACCAGCACGATGGTATTGCCCAGGAACACCGTCGCCGCCGCCTGTTTCCAGTTCACGCCTCCCTGGATCAGGCTTGCGGCCAGCATGTAGGTGAGAATATTGACCGACATCGATACCCACAGCACGGCGTAATTGTAGGTTCCCCAGTGACGGCGCTCCGGGCCGGCTGGCGCAAGGTCGGGGTTGTAGAGCGGGCTGGATTCAATGCGAGAATGCAACGACTCTGGGGCGATGGACATTGGCGTCCTTGCTTTGCGGGTGATTCTCTGCGGATTCAATCCGCAGCCGCAGTTCGTCCAGTCTGCGTTGTGAGCGGAGCGTAGGTCTCAGGGCGGCGGTCACGGAAAAACTGCCACACCCTTCGCACCTCTTGAATCATGTCGAGATCCAGATCGGCGACCACCACCTCGTCTTTGTCCCGGCTCGCCTGCGCCATGATCTTCCCGCGCGGATTGCAGAAGTAACTCTTGCCATAGAACTCGCCAATGCTCCAAGGCTTCTCCGTGCCCACCCGGTTGATGGCCCCGACAAAATACCCATTCGCCACCGCATGCGCGGGCTGCTCCAGTTCCCACAAGTATTCTGACAATCCAGCGACGGTCGCGGAAGGATTGAACACGATTTCCGCTCCGTTCAGCCCCAGGACGCGCGCGCCTTCCGGAAAATGGCGGTCATAGCAGATGTACACTCCGACGCGAGCGTACTTGGTCTCGAAGACCGTGTAGCCAAGGTCCCCGGGCGTGAAGTAGAACTTCTCCCAGAATCCGGGATGCACATGAGGAATGTGGTGCTTACGGTACTTGCCGAGGTATCGGCCATCGGCGTCGATGACCGCGGCGGTGTTGAAATACAGCCCGGCCATCTCTTCCTCGTAAACCGGAACCACGATCACCATGCGGTGTTTCGCGGCAACTTTCTGCATCAGCTTGATGGTGGGCCCGTCGGGCACGCGCTCCGTGAGTTCGTACCAGCGAATATTCTGCTCGGCGCAAAAATAAGGTCCGTAAAACAGTTCCTGCAGGCAAAGAATCTTGACCTTCTTGCGCGCTGCCTGCTCGATCAGCTTGAGGTGCTTGTCGATCATGGCTTTCTTGATTGCAGCCAGGGAATGGCCGCTATCAAGCACGTTCCTCGCCTGGATAAGGCCACAGCGCACGATTCGAGACATGGGGTGCCTCCGAGAGTGGAAAATATAGCAGATTGTCTCGCCTGCTCTGCGAGAAGAGGGAAGGGCACGGCTTCAGCCCTGCCGCAAGGCGCAGAGGGAGCATGGCTTCAGCCGTTGAGGTTTAGCTTTTTGAACCCTTTCCCGGAGTTCCCGCCTTAGCCCTCTCCCGCTTCGCATCATCCACGCGCCCAGTGTGCTCGTAGGCCTCGGCCAAACCAGCGTGCGCCGCCACGCATTCCGTCAGACGACCCGCTGCAATCTCCAGATGAACCGTGGCTGTCTTGAAATCCCCGGTCTTCAGCAGGCTGACGCCCATGTAGTAATGCGCCCACGAAGAGTCCGGCTGCAACTCAATGGCTTTATGCAGGCGTTCAATGGCTTGCGGATAGCGTTGTTGCTGGTTCAGCGCGACTCCCAGCGCGTACTGTGCCAGGTACATGTCCGGCTGTTTGGCGACGATGGGCTGCAGCGCCGCTATCACTTTTTCCACTTGCCCCGCCTCCAGATCGAGCATCGCATTTTGGATCTTGTTCGCAGTCTTGATCTCGTCCTTGGGATCAGTTCCACTCGCCGCCGTGCTCGTCCCCGCCGATTTCTGCAGACCGACATAGCCCAGCGACGCCAGCTTTTGCATTTCGCTCGAACTAAGTTCAGGTCCAGCAGTTTTTCCGCCTTGACTGAACCGCGAGTCGAAAGCCTCCAGTTGCCCGGCGATGGTGTCCAGAGTCGCCTTCGACGTCTGCGCCAGGCTATGGGTGGCGCCGGGATCAGCCGTCAAGTCGTACAGTTCCGGCTTGGGCGCGCGGACGTAGAGATACTTTCCGGCCATCCACGCCTGCAGCCCGCTCCAGCCAAAGGCCCGTTGCGGAAAGTCGCTACGCACATACACCGGCTGGTCGGCGTTGGGATTCGACCTGGCCACGCGCAATAGCGACTGTCCCTGCATCTGCGAGGGCACCGGAACCTCCGCAGCTTCGAGCATCGTGGGAGCGACATCCACCAGCCGCACTCTGGCCGGGACCTGCTTTCCCGCCATCTGCTGGTGCGGCAATTTCACCACCAGGGGTACGTGGATAGTTTCGTCGTACAGAAAGACGCCGTGAGTGTCTTCGCCATGCGCCCCGAGACTCTCTCCGTGGTCTGCCGCCACCGTGATCACGGTGTCGTCGTAAAGCTTCTGCGCCCGCAGGGCCGCCACGAGCTTGCCCACAGCCGCGTCCGTCGCTCGCACCCCAGCATCGTAAGACGCCCCATAAGGCGCGTGCGCATCGTTAAGGTGTACCCACAGGAAGAACGGTCCCCGCGAGTTCGCGGCCATCCATGCGAGGGCGCGCGCCACCACCTGGTCGCCACGCCGCGCCACCGACTGGTAGCGGCCCTCGCCCTTCTGCGGCAGATGAAACCCGGCGTCGTAAACGTCAAAGCCGCGGTCAAAGCCCGGGGCCCCGCCATTTTTCGGATCAAGCGCCATCGCTCCCACGAAGGCGGCCGTGTGATAGCCCTTGCCGTGAAGCAAGTCGGGCAGATAAGGAAGCGAACCCGCCAGCGGCGCCGCAAACTCGGTGACCTTGTGCGTCTGTGGATACGTCCCCGAAAGAATAGTGGCATGCGAAACCACCGTCAGCGGCGCCTGCGCGTAGGCTCGCTCGAAAACCACGCTATCGCGGGCCAATGCGTCCAGGTTGGGTGTGAGTTTGCCGTGAGAACCGAGAAAGCCCATGCGATCGGCGCGGGTGGAATCGAGCGTTATCAGCACCACGTTCGGTTTGGCGGCTGCTACCGAAGAAGCCTTGAAGGCAACCAGGAGCAGTGGAAGAAGCCATAAGGAGAGTAAGCGGCGCATAAGAATCAGTCTAATTCTTTCCGAGGTGCTTCTAAAAGCTGGTAGCCCGTGGTTGATGCCTCCCGGCTTGACACCTTCTTCCCACCAAGCCAAAATCAATACCTACCTACATTTCTGGGTATTCCACTCTTGCGTTCCGTGGTATTTTCCGCCACCACGATCTGGGTATACAGGGACCGATTTTCGCCAGAGCCTGGAAAGGTGAAGGGAGCACGCATCTGAAGAAGTTTGTCACGATCCTAGCCGCGTTGCTGCTGTTGCTGGCAACACTGCTGCTCTATTCCTGCCAGCGCGCCAGCGGCGACTGGGACGGCGAGCACAAGCTCATCATTCTCGGCATCGACGGCATGGATCCCCAACTCCTGAACAAATTCATGCAGGAAGGGAAGATGCCGAACTTTTCCCGGCTGGTGCAGAAAGGCTCGTATCACACGCTGACCACGAGCATCCCGCCGCAGAGCCCGGTGGCGTGGTCCAACATGATTACCGGCATGAACGCCGGCGGACACGGCATTTTCGATTTCATTCATCGCGATCCCGCCACATTTGATCTCTACTTCTCTGCTTCGCGCGTAGAGGCTCCCAAGCACGCGATTCACATCGGCAGTTGGGTCATTCCCCTGGGCGGCGGGACGGCAGAGCAGCTGCGCCACGGCACGGCTTTCTGGGAAATCCTCGACCAGCACGGCATTCCCAACACGGTCTACCGCATTCCGTCGAACTTTCCGCCCATTCCCGCCAAGGGATTCACACTCTCCGGCATGGGCACGCCCGACCTGCGCGGCACCTACGGTACATTCACTTTCTACACCGACGACCCCATGGCCACAGCCGGCATGGTCGAAGGCGGGCAGACTATTTCGGTCCAGGTGCAGAACTCGCAAGTCACCTCGCAACTGATCGGCCCGTCCAATTCCTTCCGCAAGGGATCTCCGGCCGCGACCGAACCGTTCACGGTTTCCGTCGATCCCCTGGAGCCGGTTGCCCATATCAAGTTTGAAGAGCAGGAGTTCGTGCTGCGCGAAAGCGAGTGGAGCGGATGGAAGCCGGTCGAGTTCAACCTGATGCCGTTCGTCAACGTGAGAGGAATCTGCCGCTTTTATCTGAAGCAGGCGCATCCGCGTTTCGAGCTGTATGTCTCCCCCATTAACATTGATCCGGCCGACCCGGCATTGCCAATCTCGACGCCTGCGAACTACTCCAAGCAACTCACGCAAGAGGTCGGCGAGTTCCACACCCAGGGAATTGCGGAAGACACCAAGGCGCTCTCTGCTGGCGTGCTCGACGACAAGGAATTTCTCGAGCAGTCCCACACCGTGCTGGCCGAGCACCGCCGCGTCTTCGACGCCGAGTTTCCCAAGTTCCGGCGCGGCCTCTTCTTCTTTTATTTCTCCAGCCTCGATCTCAACTCGCACATGATGTGGCGTCTTACCGATCCGCAGCATCCCGAATACGACGCCGCCAGTGCCGCGCAGTACGGGTCCGCCATCGAGGAGTTCTACCAGCAGATGGACCAGGTGCTCGGCGAGGTGCTGCCCAAGCTCGACGACCACACCACCTTGCTGGTGATGTCCGACCACGGATTCGCTCCCTACTATCGCTCGTTCAATCTGAACACCTGGCTGCTGGACAACGGCTACATAGCGTTGAAGCCCGGCGTGGCAGCGGACGATAGCCAGCCTCTTGCAAACGTGGACTGGAGCCGCACCCGCGCTTACGGTTTGGGCCTCAATGGGCTGTACCTGAATGTCCACGGCCGCGAGCGCGACGGCATCGTTCCACCCGGAGCGGACGCCGCTGCACTGCTCAAGGAAATCAAAGACAAGCTGCTAGCCGTGCGCGATCCCAAGAACAATCTTCCCGTGATCACTCGCGTGGACCTGGCCAGCGAGGTGTACCAAGGCCCCTACGCGCAATCGGGCCCGGATGCGTTAGTTGGTTACAACCGCGGATACCGCGCGGGATGGAAGACCATTCTCGGCGCGTTTCCACCCGACGTGCTCGAGGACAACTCCAATCCCTGGAGCGGCGATCATTGCATGGACTACACCTTGGTGCCGGGCGTCCTCCTGAGCAACCGCAAGATTGAGGCGCAAAATCCGGCGCTTACCGACATCGCTCCCACCATCCTCGCCGAGTTTGGAATCGCCAAAGCAAAGGGTATGATGGGACAATCCGTGTTTCAGCCCGACAAAGCAAGCCATTGAAGCGCAACCCCGGAGGCATGGGATGTTTGGTTCTCACAAGGTGAAAATTGAAGGTGAACTGCTGGAGAAAGCCCAGAAGTGCGCGGAAGTCGCGGGGTACGAGTCGGTGGACGAGTTCGTGATTCACATGCTGGAGAAAGAAATAAAGAAGATTATGCCCCCCGAAGAAGGCGACTCCACGTCCAAGGAGATGGTGAAGAAGCGGCTGCAAGGACTGGGGTATATCGAATAGGATTTCCGTCCCTGGCATGAAACCATCCCTCATTCCGGGCTGCGTGCCCTCCAGTCTTGCCCTGGCGCTGCTTGGGTTCAATAGTCCCGTGGTCATCGTGCTGGTAGTTTCGGTGGTGGTTGGTCTGCTCATGGTGCTGCTGTTCGGCTACACCTCCGACCAGAAAGCAATTCACGTCGCCAAAGACCAGCTCAAGGCACATCTGCTGGCGGTTCGGCTCTATCAAGACCAGTTGCCGGTGGTGATCCGGACGTACGGTCGGATCCTGCGCGGCACCGGCCGCTACCTGCGGCTGGCGTTCATGCCGCTGCTGTACGTCATTATTCCGATCACGCTGTTGGTCGTGCAGTTGGACCGCTACCTGGGCACGACGCCGCTGCAAACAGCACAACCGTTTCTGGTGACGGTCCGGACCGCGGAGCCGGATGTGCTCAACGACGTCGCGCTGCAGTTGCCGCCAGAACTGGCGATGACCGCGCCGGCCGTGCATGTTTTGGCGGATAATGAAGTTGTGTGGCGCGTGGTGGCAGAGAAAGACGGTACGTATGACATCAATATTGCCGCTGCGGGGCAGACGGTGGCCAAGCACGTCCTGGTGTCACCAGACGTCAGCCGGGTGTCGACGGTCCGTTTGCGCGACCACTTCTGGGAACGGATGTTCATTTCCGCAGAGCCCGCGCTGCCGGATAAGAGCCCCATCGAGTCGATCGCTGTGACCTATCCGCCGCGTGTGATCGAATTCGCTTGGATGGAATGGAACTGGATCGTGCTGTTCTTTGTCCTGTCCATGGTGGCAGGTTTCATTTTCAAAGAAGTACTGGGGATCGAGATATGAAGTTGGGACCAAGTTACCCGTGTGGCGCGGGCGGGGCCGCCCGCGCAGGGCATACACCGAATATAAAGCCGAGCATCAGAATGGCGGTCTTTGTATGCCTGGCCATAGTTCTGCTCCCATCCCTGGCCCACGCCTACGCTGGCCCCGGCGCGGGCTTCGCTGTCCTCTCCTCCTTCTGGACGCTCTTCGTCGCCTTTCTCTACTCGCTATACGCCTTCCTGACCTGGCCGCTGCGCCATCTTCTGCGCCTGCTGCGCCGCCGGAAAGCCCCCGGCGATGCCCAGTTCAAGCGCGCCGTCATCCTCGGCTTCGACGGCATGGACCCCGAACTCGCCGAGCGCTTTATCAACGAAGGCCGCCTGCCCAACCTGGCCAAGCTTCGTGAAAATGGTACCTTCCGCAAGCTTCGCACTACTTGCCCAGCGATATCCCCGGTGGCCTGGTCCACGTTCATGACCGGAGTGAATCCCGGCAAGCACAACATCTACGATTTTCTGGCTCGCGACCTGAACAACTATCTGCCGTTTCTTTCGTCGGCTGAAATCAAAGGCCCGAAGCGGCAGGTGAAGATCGGCAAGTACACCATTCCGCTGGGCAAGCCCCAGATCAAAGGCATGCGCAAGGGCACGCCCTTCTGGCATTGGTTAGGACAGGCGGGAATCTTCTGCTCCGTCATCCGCATTCCGGTTACTTTCCCGCCGGAAAAATTCTCCGGCGTTCTGCTTTCGGGCATGTGCGTTCCAGATTTGAAGGGCAGCCAGGGCACATTCTGTTTCTGTACCACCCGCAGCACCGGCGACAAGTTCCGTGAAGGCGGCGTGCGGGTTCCGGTCAAACGCAACGGGAGCGTGTGTCGCTCGTACATCCCCGGCCCCGAAGATCCGTTAGCGGCGGAAAAAGAAATGCGGGTCAACTTTGAGATTCGCCCCGACCTGCCCCGCAACCAGGCCCAGATCGAAGTTGACGGAGAAAAGTTCACCCTGAAAGTCGGCGAATACTCCGAGTGGATCCCAATCAAGTTCAAAGCGGGCTTGGGCTTCACCGCGCGCGGCATCTGCCGTTTCTACTTGAAAGAGCTTTCGCCCGAGGTGGGTGTCTATGTCACACCGGTCAACATCGACCCCGGACATCCCGACTTGCCCATTTCCCATCCCGTGACCTACTCCATCTATCTCGCCAAACTCTTTGGCCCCTACGCCACGCTCGGCCTCGCCGAAGACACTTGGGCGCTGAACGAAGAAGTCCTCGATGACGACGCCTTCCTCGCCCAAGCCTACGGCAACCACGAAGACCGCGAGCGCATGCTGTTCGACGCCCTGGAGAAAACCCCGCAGGGTCTCTGCGCTTGCGTGTTCGACACCACCGACCGCGTGCAGCACATGTTCTGGCGCTATCTCGACGACGACCATCCCGCCGCGCGTGAAGTCCCACGCGGCGAGCGTCCCCAGGTGATCCAGGACCTGTACCAGCGCATGGACACGCTGATTGGCCGTGTCATGGAACAGGTCGGCAAAGAATCGCTGCTGATGATTGTCTCCGACCACGGATTCAAGTCATTTGCCCGCTGCGTGAACCTGAACGCCTGGTTGCATCAGAACGGATACTTGGCCCTGAAGCCGGGCGTCACCGAAAGCCGCGACTGGTTCGAAGACGTAGATTGGTCCCGCACCCGCGCCTACACCATGGGCCTGAACGGTCTTTATCTGAACCTGAAGGGCCGCGAGCGCGAAGGCATTGTTGATCCCGGCGCGGAGGCCGAAGCGCTGAAAGGAGAACTCCGCAGCAAGCTCAACGGCCTGGTCGATCCCGCGTCCGGCACGGTGGGAATCACGGGAGTCTTCGATTGCGACGCAGTTTATGCCGGACCCTACGTCGACAACGCTCCCGATTTGATCGTCGGCTACGGCGCCGGGTTCCGCGCTTCGTGGGACTCAGTTACTGGCAGAGTCACGAGCGCGATTTTTGAGGACAACATCAAGGCCTGGAGCGGCGACCACTGCATCGATCCCCGCCTGGTGCCGGGTGTGCTCTTCTCCAACCAGAAAATCGCGGAAGAAAAGCCAGCTATTGTGGACGTGGCCCCCACCATCCTGAAGCTCTTTGGCTTAAGCCTGCCCGGCCACTTCGACGGCAAGCCCTGGACGGTGGCGCCGACCAGCACGTGATGCGTGGTTTTCTCTAAGACTTCTGTGCCCTCTGTGGTTCAAGATTTTTGTCGGCTGACTAGGGCACTACTGTTGTGGTGGGCTGGCAGGGTTCAGAACTCCCTCAGTCGTAATCCGGCTGGCTTTGCAGATTTCATCTGCGATCTTTTCCACAGCAGCATTGGTACGCACCGGCCCATCGGAGATCACCGAACTGGCAGCCAGAGTAAAGAGCAGAGCGTCTTCCTGATTGTCGAAATAAAGCACCACCTGGCTGGCTGCCATGCGCACCTCCTGCCAACGTCAACTTGAAAATGATAGGCCGATTCCGGCCGCGCCTGAGGGTACTCTTTTGGTGCATCTCCACGCGGAAGGGCAGGGGAATCCGCCCCGCAGCATTTTCCCGCCTTCCTGCTGAAAATGTTAAAGTTAAAAGTTCATGTCTGCCCCCGATTCCCGTTTCGTGAAGGCTTGCAAGGCGCAACCTGTGGACCGGACCCCGGTCTGGTTCATGCGCCAGGCTGGCCGCTATATGGCTGAATATCGCGCTGTCCGCAAACAGTATTCGCTCATCGAGATCTGCAAGAAGCCCGCCGTTGCGGCGGATGTCACCATCACCGCGGCCGAGGCCCTCAATGTCGATGCGGCCATCATCTTTGCCGACCTGCTATTGCCGCTTGAAGTTATGGGGTTGCCCTTCCATTTTTCCACTGGTGAAGGCCCAGTCATCGAGAAGCCAGTTCGTGACCAAGCCGACGTCGCCCGCCTGCGCACCGATCGCGCCGCCGACCTGGGTTACGTTGCTGAGGCCGTGCGTCTGGTGTGCAAGCATTTTGGTGCCCGCCTGCCGGTCATCGGTTTCTGCGGCGCACCTTTTACCCTCGCCAGCTACATGATTGAAGGCGGTGGCTCGCGCAATTACGTTCACGCCAAGAAGATGATGTACTCCTCGCCCGCCGCTTGGGACGAGTTGATGCACAAACTCGTATCAGTAGTCGCCGAGTATGCGGCCGAGCAGGCGCGCGCTGGAGCCGACGTCATCCAGATTTTCGATAGCTGGGTAGGCTGCCTCAGTGTCGAGGACTACCGCAAGTATGTTCTTCCCCGCACCACCGAACTGGTGAAAAGCCTGCAGAAGACCGGCGTGCCCATCATCTATTTCGGTACCGACAGCGCGACTCTGCTGCGCTCGATGAAAGAAACCGGCGCCGAAGTCATCGGCCTCGACTGGCGGATTCCCCTCGATGAAGGTTGGAAGACCCTGGGCTCGGCGGGCGCGGTGCAGGGAAATCTCGACCCGGTTCTGCTGTTCGCCGACTGGAAAGAATTGAAATCACGCGCGGAAGACATTCTCCGCCGCGCCGCCGGACGTCCCGGCCACATCTTCAATCTTGGTCACGGTATCCTGCCGGAGACGCCGGTGGACAACGTGAAAGCCTTGGCCAGATTTGTCCAAGAACGCTCGGCTGCCATTACTGCTGCTTCACAATAAATCTGGAGCGTGAATTGACCTCGTCTCACAAAAACGCAGTTTTGCTCCTGGCCCACGGCAGCCCCGAAACGGTCGCAGAGGTCCCCGAGTTTCTCCAGTTGATTTCGCGCGGGCGCCCCATGTCTCCGCAGGTGATTGAGGAAGTGAAGCACCGCTACGGACTGATTGGGCAGTCGCCCCTGACTTGCTGGACCATGGAGCAGCGTGACCTGCTCTCCCGCGAACTCGGGCTCCCGGTGTACGTCGGCATGCGCAATTGGAAGCCCTTCGTAGCTGACACCGTTCGCGCCATGACCGCCGATGGCATTGCCCGTGCCGCAGTCATCTGCCTGGCGCCGCAGAATTCCCGCACCAGTGTTGGCCTCTACCGTGCAGCGTTGAACGGCGAGAGCGGAGTCCCGTTCGCGACTGACTTTGTGGAAGCCTGGCATGATCATCCATTGCTGATCAAAGCATTCGCCGAGAAATTCCGTACCGGATGGGATCGCGCTTGCAGCGAGGCCGGAACCAAAGTTTCGGTCATCTTCACCGCCCATAGCGTTCCCGAACGCACTATCACCGAAGGCGATCCCTACGAAGCCCAGTCTAAGGAAACCGCAGCCCTGGTGGCGCGAGAGGTGGGTCTGGCCGCCGCCGAGTTTACCTTCGCTTTCCAAAGCCAGGGCATGTCGGGCGGCACCTGGCTCGGACCTACGGTGGAGAGCACGATTCAGGCTTTGAAAGAAAAAGGGCACCGGGAGGTATTTATTCAGCCTATTGGATTCCTCTGCGACCACGTGGAAGTCCTGTACGACATCGACATTGGCTTCAAACAATTCGCGGATGCCCAAGGCATGCGCTTATGGCGAGCCGAGTCTTTGAATGGCTCACGGTTGCTTACCGCCGCGTTAGCCGACATCGCCAGATCGCGGCTGGGTTAGGGGCGCGCCAGGTTCACCATGAAACGCATCGCCATCATCGGCGGAGGCATTTCCGGGCTCTCCGCCGCCTTCGCGCTTGAACAGGAACGCCGGGCCGGCGCCGCGCTGGACTACGTCGTATTTGAATCCAGCTCGCGCCTGGGTGGCGTGCTGGTCACCGACCACGTAAATGGCTGCCTGGTCGAAGCCGGCCCTGATTCCTTCCTGACGGAAAAACCCTGGGCTTCGGATCTCTGTCGCGAGCTGGGCTTGGCGGACGAGCTTATCGGTTCGAACGACGCGGAACGCAAGACCTACATCCTGGTCAACGGCAAACTGGTGGTAATTCCCGACGGCCTGATGTTCATGGTCCCGACAAAAATTCTGCCGACTGTCCTTTCTCCACTGTTTTCCTTCAGCACCAAGCTGCGCATGGCGCGGGAGTGGTTCCATCCTCCGCACAAAGCCAACGGCGACGAAACCGTTGCCTCACTGGTGGAGCGACACTACGGCCCCGAGATGGTAGACCGCCTCGCCGACCCACTGCTCTCCGGCGTCTACGGCGGGGAAGCTTCGCAACTCAGCGTACGCGCCGTTTTGCCGCGCTTTTCGGATATGGAATCACAACACGGCAGCCTGGGTCGCGCCATGCTGGCAGCCCGCCGCAAGATGCACGCCAGCCCAAACCCCGCCCGGCCGCTGTTTACCTCGCTCAAACAGGGAATGCAGCAGATGGTGGACGCGCTCCTCGCCCGCCTTCCCGCGGCATCGCTTCGGCCAGGCACCGTGGTGCAATCCATTCAACCTCAGGCCCCTGGATGGGTGGTCTCCGCCGGTTACGGTAGTGACCAGTTTGACGCGGTGATTGTTGCTACCTCCACGCAGTCTGGCTCTAAGCTGCTGGAAATCACCAGCCCTGAAATTGCGGCAGAACTCCGCAGCATCAACTACAGTTCGTCCGTCACCGTCGCTCTTGGCTATGACCAGAGTGTGCGCGCCGCGTTGCCGCCTGGATTCGGATTCCTGGTGCCGCGCAGCGAAGGCAAGCGCATGCTGGCCGCCACCTTTGTGCACAACAAGTTCCCCCATCGCGCTCCCGAGGACCGGGCGTTGCTCCGCTGCTTCCTGGGCGGCGCGCGCGATGAGGCCATCTTGCAGTTCAGGGACGAAGAAATCCTGCGCATCGCTCGCGAGGAACTTCACCAAATTATCGGACTGACCACCGAGCCTTTGTTCGCACGCGTCTACAAATGGCCGAGAGCAATGGCGCAATACAGCGTTGGCCACCTGGAGCGACTGGAGCGGATCGAACGCCTCAGCGATCAACTGCCGGGCCTCGCCCTCGCGGGAAACGGCTACCGCGGCATCGGGGTGCCCGACTGCGTCCGCTCCGGCACGGCCGCCGCCAGCAAGAGCCTGTCGGTATTGGGCTTCAAGCGGCCCCAACTCAGCCCCGCGTAGATGCCGCCACCCCAGGCAATTACTCCCGTAACCCGGGGTAATCCCTCTTTGGTTGCAGAAACAACTGCGTTCCCGCAGGGTTAATACAACTAGATTCTGGGAGACCCGGTGTGCACAAAACACTGATGACGCTGGCCGCCGCGGCAATCCTGCTGCTTACTGTGGCCGCGGCACAAGATCAAAAATCGCAGGCCGACGCGGACACCCACGACATGTCCGCCATGCACGATATGCCCGGCATGGGTAATGACGGCAGCGCCCACGCCATGCGTTCCATGGAAGACCAGCACATGGACATGGGGCCTCACATGAAGATGACCGCGTTGCGAGACCCGCAGCCCGGCGATGAAGAAAAAGCCGCCCAGGTCGTCGAAGCTGCCCGCAAAGCTGCCGAGAAATACAAGGACTACAAAGCCGCCCTGGCCGACGGCTACAAGATCTTTCTACCCAATCTTGAGCAAAAGCAGTATCACTTCACCAACTACTGGTATGGCTTCGAAGCCGGCATGCACTTCAATCCCGAGCATCCCACGTCACTCCTCTACCAGAAGAATGGCGATGACTACAAGCTGATTGGCGTGATGTACACCGCCCGCAAGACCGCCACGGAAGACGACCTCAACGCGCGCATTCCGCTGAGCGTGGCCCAGTGGCATGCCCACGTCAACATGTGCGTTCCCCCCGACGACCAGAAACGTGAGATGTGGGGACCGCACCCGAAATTCGGCCTCGCTGGCTCAATCGCAACCAAGGAAGAATGTACCGCTGCCGGCGGCCGGTTCATGCCCCAGATCTTCGGCTGGATGGTTCACGTCTACCCCTTCGAGCAAAAACCGGAAGACATCTGGTCAGTGGAACGCCAGATGCACACGCACGGACAATAAGGTTCCACCCTGCCGACCGCCTACACCGGTTGGGGTGCGAGTATCGCCATGCCGTACCGCTCAAAGATCTCTGTGATCTTCTCCAGTTCGGGCGGCGCATTTGGCGGTAGCGCGCTTAGTTCTTCGAAAAACCTCTCAAAACTCTTACGAGGGCCTCGATGGGCGACGGCCGACCCAACTGGCTGAAAGCATGCGGATCACCAAGCAATCTGTCAACGACCTGCTTCACCATCTCGAGCAATGCCGCTACGTGGAATGCCGGCCCGATCCCGGCGACAAGCGCACCCGGCTGGTTTGTTTGACCTCCCGAGGCCGTCAACTGGATGCGGCAATCTGCACCCACGCCCGGGCCGCCGAACGCGAGTTGGCCCGCGAACTTGGAGAAAAACGATTTCAGGATTTCTACAGCACCCTGCTGAAAATCAGCCGATTTTCCGGACACGCCGAATGAGCATCTTTCGAAACTGGTTGACGACCGGCCGCACTCAGCCGGCTTCCTCAAACACAAACCGGTCACTCATCAGAAAATTCACGATGGAGCAAACCGCAATCGCCACCGCATTTGCCATCAGGTAATTTATGTGTCCCACCCCCACCAGCAACTTCATCACAACCAGATTTCCCACGATCGAAATCATGCCACTGCTCAGATTGAACTTAATCAGCCGCCAGAGCCTGTCCTTCCCCGGACGGTCCTTCCACGTGAACCGTTCGTGCCAGAGAAAGTTGTGCACCACGGCCGCCTCCACCGCCAGCCCGGTTGCCACCAGATAATCGACCCGCATCCCGCCCTTGAGCACAGCGAGCACGGCCAATTGCACCAAAATGCCCACGACACCTACGGCGTTGAACTTCAGCCACCGCACTACGGTATTTCGCCGGTCGCCGCTCATTGAACCCGCTCCTGCTGATAAAGCCGGAAGGTATTGCGCGCGGTGAAAAACACCAGCATCAGCCCCATCCCCACCAGCCCGCAAATCCCGCCGACATCAAACAAGCGGTAGTGGCCTTTCAGCACGATCGGCCAGCGCAGCAGAGCCAGGTTCCCCACGGCCAGCAGGATGCGCAACTCCGTCGGCCCCAAACTCCAGAACGAAAGCTGGAACTCCCCCAGCGTATAAGTAGCCAGGTAAGACTGAATGGAAAGCAGCAGAAACGCCAGCAGCAGCCCGATCGCAATATACGGATGCATGTACCCCGACAGCGCCAGCCCGCCCATCAGAAACAGCGCACCAAAACTGTCCACGATGTGATCCACGTAAAACCCATAGCGCGGACGCTGTTGCTGCCGCACCCGCGCCAGCGTTCCGTCCAGGCTGTCGCCCAGCCAGTTCAGCGCCAGGAAAACAATAACCCCCAGCAGCCAGTACCGGTTTCCGCGTGCCAGGGCATAACTGACGCCCGCCATGGCCTGGGCTACAAATCCCAACACCGTAAGGTGGTCCGAATTGATCCGCGCCGGCGTCCGCTCCGCCATCCAGACCAGCGCTCGCTTCTCCGCTGCCGCCACGAAGCTCTGGTGCAGCCGGTTCGCATTCTGAAAGGGACGAAACCGTTGCGCCTCGCGCAGGACCGCTGGATCCGCCTGCTCGCAAAAGTCAATCAGGGAACTTGCCATGACGTCCTCCTTGGGTGTTGCTGGCACCACTCTGCCGCGAAACGCCGAAGCCGGCAATGCACCGAGGGTAAAGCGGGGGTCAAACCGGGATCAACCGCTAAGGGATTGGAGGACAGCAAGATGCAAGTGAGGATAATCCGAGTCGCGGACCCCCGTTGGCAATCCGATTCTCCGCAGCTGGCTATTCGAGGGGAGAAAATCAGTCTGTCAGCTTAAAGAATGCCCGCCAAATAGGATTGCTGTCCTGTAGTGCGTCAACTCGATACGTCCCGTTCTTCAACACAGAGAGGTCTAGGTTCCAGGAACTGGAGAGTAGGTGCCCAGGTCTCAAGTCGACTGCGCTAGGCTTACTTTGGATTACGAGATGGCCATAGATGTCATAGATTTCCAGTTTGATCTCGCCCTTGGCCTTCGCCTTCGGATTCCAAACCAGCAACACCGAACACCGCGGGTCCTGACGGTTGAACTCGGTCTTCGAATCCTTGCTGAACGCGATCTCTCCCTTTTTGTGCGCCACCGCCGCAGAAATCGTGCCGTACATCAACTCGGGTTGCTCCACGATCGATGGCGTGAAGTCGCCCGCCTGTTGCAATTGAGCAAGGCTTCGGGCCGGAGCGCCGGCCTCCGGTGTCGGGACCAGGCTGATCGGAGTTGCCAGGGAGCCTTCGCGCAATTGCGCAACTGTTTGTGTGCCCATGAATCCCCCGCGGGATGGGATGCCGGGAAACAAACTCCCACCCAGAATGCCAATCAGCTCTCCGTACTCGTTGACGAGAGGTGAACCCACAGCTGAGGCTGCCTCCAGGTTAGCCAAATTCAGCCGATCACCAACCACCGGGAAAGTGTGGGACCCAGTAATGCTTTCATCGATCAGGACCCGGTTGCCCTCGGTCGGAGTATTCAGCGTGAAACAGCGGTCCCCAACCGACCACGAACCGGCCGGGGCGCGTACTAGTTTAGACAGGGCGCTGCCGGTCACTTTGAGAATTGCCCAGTCTTGCAGACGATCATAGGCGAGCACCTGGTCAGTTTCGGTCCGGTGGCCATCCGGGAAAGTCACTCGCACTTTGCCGGCGCCATCAATAAGCTGGAATGCTGTTACCAGCGTTCCCTCCGTGACGAAGAACCCTGAGCCGCTGCTCTGGCGCACGCCTGTGGGGCCGAGTTTCTCAATCGTCGCAGTTGCGTCGGATGCCAGCTTATAAATCTCGGCCGGCTCCAGCATGTGGCGGACTGGTTCGCTCGATGCCGGCTTTGGTGCCACCGTGATCTGGAACGTGTGCGTGCCCGCGCTCTCTCCGTCAATACGGGCTTCCAGTGCCCACATACCCGGAGTCATGCTCTCGGTAAGATCAAGTTCCCAAAAAGCGGCCATGCGGCTCTGCTTGGCCTCAAAATTGAAATCTGAGAACACCACCGCCTTGCCTTCTGGGTTCTTCCAAAAACCCTCGACATGATGTGTTCCCAAGGGCCCGTCCCACTCGAAATAAACCACAACCTTCTTATCCGCCGGGATGTAAAAGATGGACCGTGGATCGTCAATAATGTAGCGTCCACCCTTTTGCGAACCATGTGAGCCGGAAAGCGAACGCACCAACCGGAACCGCGATTCAGAAGGCGAGACTGCGCCTCCAGTCTGCGCCCCAGAATTGAGTGCAGAGATTGGAAGCAGGAGCAAGAAGCAGAACAAAAAGGCACAGCTTTGAGGTCGTCTCAATGAGGAGCACCTTTCACAAGTCCGGCGCTGATCGGATGCCATGTGTTCTTCGTTACGTGGTCAATTCCACTACCGCGGCGCGCAACTGCTCCACCGCCCACCGAATCTGCTCTTCGCTGATGACTGCTGGCGGCGCAATCAACAAATGATCTCCCGCCACGCCATCCACGCAGCCTTGCATGGGATAGAGCATGAGCCCGCGCTTCATCGCGGCTTGCCCCACGCGTCCCGCAAAATTCAATTCCGGCGCAAATGGCTTCTTGCTCCGCTTGTCGGATACAAACTCCACACCCCACAACAAGCCAATGCCACGCACATCTCCAACGCTCTCCAATTCCCGAAGCCCCTCAAGCGCCGATTGCAAACTCGCCCCCACGGTTTCCGCCGCCTGCACCAGTTGCCGCTCCCCCAGATATCGCAGTACCGCTAACCCCGCCGCCATGGAAATCGGATGTGCGTTGTAAGTGAACCCATGCAGCAACGACCCTGATCCCGAGGCAATCGCATCCACCACTTTCTTGTTGGCAATGACCGCCCCCAGCGGCGCGTACCCACTAGACATTCCCTTGGCCGTGACCACGATGTCCGGTGCCACGCCCCAATGCTCGACCGCAAAGTTCCGCCCTGTGCGTCCCATGCCAGTCATAACTTCATCGGCAATCAGCAGTACCCCGTGCCGTTTGCAGATTTCCGCCACGCTCTCCAGATACCCCGGCGGCGGCGCGACCGCACCGAGCGTCGCTCCGCTCACTGGCTCAAAAATAAACGCGGCGGCCTCGCCATTCGCCGCCAGAACCGCGCGCTCCAGCTCTGCTGCGTATTCCTGTCCACAGTTCCGGCAACCATCCTTGCAGTCATAGCTGCAGCGATAGCAATAGGGAATCCCGATGTGCGCGAACTCCCGCACCATGGGCAGATAAATCTCCCGCCGCCGCTGGTTGCCTGAAACCGCCAGCGCGCCCAGCGTGGCCCCGTGATAACTCTGCGTCCGGCTGAGCACCTGGTGACGTTTCCCCTGCCCAATTTCCACTTGGTACTGGCGCGCCAGCTTCAGCGCCGTCTCGGTAGCTTCCGAGCCGCCGCTGGTGAAAAACACTCCGCCGCCACGAAAATTCTCCCCCGCAAACTCGATCAGGGCCTGCGCGTACTCTTCGGCCACAGGGGTGGTGAACTGGCTGCTGTGAACGAACTCGAGTTGCCGCGCCTGCTCCGCCATGGCCGCCGAGATTTCCTGCACGCCATGCCCAATGAAGTTCACCGCCGCCGACCCCGCGAAATCGAGGTACCGTTTCCCCGCCGAGTCCCACAGATACACGCCTTCCCCGCGCACAGCCGAGGGGAAAGCCTTGCGATACGAGCGCCTCAGGATGGAAGTGCGAATTGATTCTGCGACAGCGGGAGTGTCAGTCACATCTGCGATTATGGGACGCGTCCAGCGAAGCTGTCAAAACCATTGGTTGACATTCCAAGCGCAGCGCGGAACCCTCACGCCCGGCAAGAGCCACGGGGCGATGGGGCTTTGCGGCTGTGCATCAATAAGGTACGCGCCCCGACTTACCCCCGCCCTCACCGCCCGCCTCTGATACGCTTGCAAAGAACCGGCGTCCATGACCAAGACCCCACATCTGTCTCGGCTGAAATAATGAAACGCTTCCTCCGCCTGTTCCGCCCCTCCCACCAGCACAGCGCGTTCTCCGCCACCCTGCTGCTGATGACGGCGGTCATGCTCTCTCGAGTCATCGGATACGCCCGCGAGGCCTACATTGCCTGGGCCTTCGGCGCCGGTCCTCAGACCGACGCCTACGTCGCCGGATTTACCATTCCCGACTGGCTCAACTACCTCGTGGCCGGAGGCACTGCCTCCATCACGTTCGTCGCTATCTACACGCGCTTCCTCGCCGAAAACCGCGAAGAGGAAGCGCAGGAAACTTTCTCTATCATCATCACAGTCATGACCGCGGTGCTGGGGATAGGCGTCATCCTCACCGAGATATTCACCCCCCAGATCGAACGCCACCTGTTCAGCGGATTCACCCCCGAGCAACTCGACCTCTGTGTCCACCTGACGCGCATCCTGCTCCCGGCACAAATTTTCTTTTACGTCGGCGGAGTGGTTTCCGCCGTACTGCTCTCCCGGCGCCTGTTTCTGTTCCCTGCATTTGGGCCGCTGCTGTACAACGTCGCCATCATTCTGGGAGGCGTGATCGCCGCCCGTCCGCTAGGCATCGCCTCGCTTGCTTGGGGAGCGCTGGCCGGTAGTTTCCTCGGTCCGTTCCTGATCAACGCCGTCGGGGCCGCTCGCATCGGTACCGGCTACAGCATCTCGTTCGATATCCGCAACCCGGCGTTTCGCGAATGGGTGAAACTTTCCATCCCGCTGATGCTGGGAGTTTCGCTGGTCACCGCCGATGACTGGATCCTCCGCTATTTTGCATCCAGCGCCGTCGGCGACATCACCCGCCTGAACTACGCCAAGCGCCTGTTTGCCGTGCCTATCGCGGTTCTGGGACAAGCCACCAGCCAGGCGTCGTTGCCCTTTTTCGCCCGCCTCTTCGGCGAGAAACGCATGGACGAGTTCGCCGAAACCGTGAATGGATCCATTTACCGCATCCTCGCCACGTCACTGCTGGCCACCAGTTTCATGGCCGCGGCCGCCCTCCCGCTGATTGACCTGGTGTACCGTCGCGGACACTTCCTGTTCTCCGACTCGCAGCAGACCGCGACCTACTTCTTCTGGTTCTCGCTGTCGCTGGCGTTCTGGTCCGCGCAGGGTCTGTACTCGCGCGCCTTCTACGCTGCGGGAAACACCTTGACGCCGATGATCGCTAGCAGCCTGATCACGGTTCTATCGCTGCCCATCTACTCCGCGCTGTTCCGCAACTTGTCGAGCGTCGGACTCACCATGGCCTCCGATCTCGGGATTGTCGGCAACACACTGGCACTCGCCATCCTGCTCCATCGTCGCAACCTCGTACCCGCTGGAAGATTGGCTTGGGGAGAAGTAGCAAAAGCCGCAATCACTTCCGCCATAGCCGGAGTGTTGAGTTACGAAGTGGCGCGCGTAGTCATGGTCAATGGAAGCCGCACCGCCGACCTGAAAGCGCTCGGATTGGTAACGGTGACGTGGGCCGGCGCCGTAGCCGCGGGCCTGTGGCTGACGAAATCAAAGTTACCCCAGGATCTGCGCCGCAAGAAGAACACGCCGTATCCGCGAGTGGCCGAAGCCGGAGGAGAACTCAACAAAGGAATTGAACCGTAAATCCAACCGTTAGTTTCGATCGAGAGGCGCTGGCGAATCAGTTCTCGAAGAACGCTTCCATCGATAGCTGATTCTTGAAATATTCGCGCTTCCATGCCGGGTGGAGCCGATCCAGCAGCAGCCCTTCA
>JAIQEU010000046.1 GCA_020073665.1 Terriglobia bacterium | reverse complement strand
AGCCTTTTCGTCCAGAATCTCGAAAGTGGTGACCTTTCGGTTGCTCGCTCGGCAAGCTAGAGCCAGCCATAACGTGGAATATCCCGCGCTTGTTCCTATCTCAATGCAACGTCCATCTGGCGCTGCCACTGCCAAGATGGCGATAAACCTGCCCACCTCGGATGGAATCTGACGGAGCCGCTTCATTCGGGGCGTACCATCGATGCGGTCGTGCAGGTCAATCTGCTCCAACTGGCGCATCCGAGACAAAACTCTCTCTGGAATATCGTGGAACATGGTCGTCCCCGTGACATTTTCGAGGCGCTGCCCCGAAGTGTCAATGACGAGCAACCCGGAAATTAATGTCAATTGTTGCAATCAGGCGTTAGCACTCATTGGCTGCCTAGCCCCGGTGGACTCCGGCCGAGAATAGAAGCAGTCCTGCAATGAAAACTAATGTCAGGACCTCGATCAGCAGCGCATAGGAAGTCAAGCGTTTTGCCCGGTCAAACCGTGCTAGCAGCCGGCTGAACCCTAACCCTACGACCACGATTGGCGAGCCAAACAGCCGCTCCATACAGATCTCTCCCAGGACCATCGTCCCCTGGTTGACCGCGGGAATACTGAACACTCCCAGGCAAATCGGCGCTGTGAGGCTCAAGCCTAGCAGGATCTTGGAATACCGGGTGTAGCGGTTCTCGGACTTGCGGATAACCAGCACCAGCAGAAAAGTGGGGACAAGCAACATGCAGCCGATGAAGATCTCCAGAATCCAGTCGCCAAAGGCATACATCCTACCCGATGCCGCGACGTCTTCCGGATGTTTGACATACTGCATGTAGCGCTCATAAACCAGCACTGTCGCAGTCACCAGCACTGCGGCGTAGCTTGCGGCCACCAGAGTCAGCTGTACCCGCAAAGGAGATCGGTTTCATGCCGGCATTCTACATCTCGTTTGGCAAATCCCTAGTTAAGCCCTCCACGCCCTCTGTTTGCTTTATGCCTCGTGGTGTCGAAATGCACTCCATTGTTGACGTTAACAAGCGTTTACACTCAAAATCCCACCAAGGCCTTTCAGCCCACACGGCGGTCAATGAGCGTTATGGCGATGTTACGCCAACTGACCTGGACAATTTCCGAGTTGCCGACTACTCGGGAGTTGGCGCGATATTCACAAACACAAGCGCGTTTATCGATACTAATCCGACGACAGTTGTAACCGTTATTTCTCTCCTAGCCATTTAGTCATGCGACCGGTATTTCCTCGCCGGACTGGTCGCATGAGTCGATCTCGACTGGCCGCGGAAACGTGCAGGAGGCGTTTCAAACTCGCGTTTGAAAGCACGATTAAAAGCGGCTTCGGACTCATAGCCAACTTCGGATGCGATCTGTGCCACCGAATAACTGGTCGAGGCAAGCATCTGCGCTCCCAACTGCAGTCGCCAGCGAGTGAGGTAAGCCATTGGAGGCTCGTTGAGGTAATGGCGGAATCGCTCTGCCAGCACCGAGCGGGACACTCCCGCTTCTCTTGCCAAGGAAGCAATAGTCCACGGATGCGCAGGATTCCGGTGCATTAGCGCTAGAGTCTTTCCGACCTCGGAATCGCGGGCGCCGGCCAGCCAGCCAGTTTGCTCCGCCGGAAGGTGCGCAATGTAGGTCCGCAGTGTTTCCACGAACAAAACCTCCGACAGTTTGGCCAAGACGGCTTCTCCGCCGGCGCGGGAAGCGTCGGCTTCGTTCACCGAAAAGCGGATCGAGTTCTCCAGCCATCTGCCCGAGGCATCGTTACGAATGCTGACTTTGAACACCGGCGGCAGGCCGCTTAGGAAAACCTGGCTGAGTCGTGGCTCGCAGGCCATGAAGCCACAGACGAATTTCGTAATTTCCCCGCCACCACCCAGAGTCGATCGCTTCAAACCCTGGGAAAAGATTCGAGCTAGTTCCTTCTCCATGTCCACAGACTTCGCCGGAGGCCCGTTTTCTAGGAAATGTGCGTCGCCATGGGGAAAGATCACGATATCGCCAGCTTCAAGAATGATGCGCTCGCCATCCACCAACCGGGCAGAGGCGCGCCCTTCCGTCAGTAAGTGATAAACGATAACGTGTCTCGCGTCGGGCGCTACATACGGCGCAACCGTGCGGGAGGGTGGCGAGTAAAAACTCCACGGCGACGAGAATTCTCCGTTGTAGAACAGGGCGCCCTGGAGCTTCACGACCTTCAGCACTTCGGAAAGCACATCCATATGCCCTCCCGCGGACTCCCGGCAAACCTCTCCGGACTCCTGAGCAAATCATCATACGGCAACTCTACTGCGAGCAAGAAAGCCGGACGCGCGGGTAAGTACGGGCCGCAATATTGACGCATAGTGAGCCTCGTCGAAGCGTTCGCGGATGCGAAACGTGCTTCAAGCCAATTCAAACGCAAAAAGGATGACGCATGCTGACTACAAACGATGTTCTCGATCAACATCTGAAGTGCTTCTACGAAAACGACCTCGAAGGCGTACTTGCTGATTACTCATCAGATGCCATGTTGTTTATACCTGGCGGACTGCTAAAGGGCCCTACCGCGATCAAGTCATTTTTTCAGGCTCTTTTGTCGGAATTTGCTAAGCCTGGTGCTTCGTTTTCGATGCAGGAGCAATGCGTTGAAGGTGATTACGCCTACATTTTATGGAGTGCAGAAACCGCGGACAATTCGTACCAAGCCGCTACCGACACGTTCGTTGTGCGGAACGGGAAGATAGTCGCACAATCCTTCGCTGCCCGGATCACTCCAAAGCGTGGAGCAGCTACTCCAGAGCACGAGTCGGCGCTGCCAGACTTGCTCGGGTGTTGGTGAGTTAAGAGAGTCCCACCAGAGGAAACGACAAAGTGAATGGAGAAACCAATCGTGAACTTGATTCAACCGAACTTGATGGAACAGGTTTTCACGTCGACCCAGAAGAGGGAGATCGTCAGCAAACCCACGGCTGCCGTGGCGCCGCTCGAGGGAGAGAACAAGCGCCCCGTCACCTGGGTCAGCGTCGAAGAGATTTGCAGCCCTGAATGGAGCATCGGCGGGCCGGCCAGGACCACCGGCGCGGTGCCCGCCCTGGCCGCAGGCAAGAAATAAAACAAAACATACTGGAGGAAGCATGAGCCCCATTACAACCGCAGCGGAAATCGACGGTCTGAAAGCGCGACTAAAAGAAACGTGGATGGCCGGGGACTATGACCGCTTCTCGCGCTATATGGAGCAAGGAGCGCGCATTTTCTACGAACAACTCGATGTTCCCGCCGGATGCCAACTGCTCGATGTGGCTTGCGGCTCAGGTCAGGTCGCGCTATGGGCGGCGCGTGATGGAGTGAACGTCACCGGCGTGGACATCGCGCCGAACCTCGTGCAGCGTGCACAAGCGCGCGCCAAGGCGGAAGGTCTCAATGCCCGTTTCATTGAGGGGGACGCCGAAGCACTTCCATTTGAAGATGCCAGCTTCGACGTCGTAACCAGTCTGGTCGGCGCGATGTTTGCCCCGCGGCCGGAACTCGTGGCCCGCGAGGTGCTAAGAGTGTGCAGTCCCGGAGACGGCCTGGTTCATAGCAGGCGTTTCAGAACTTCTGTGGCGGAATCTGCCATATGGGCGAAATGAGTTGGCCGCTACTCCATTTCTGGGCATTTTGAGTGTAATCGCGATGTTACGCCAACTACCGAACGAAACGCAGGAGCCCCAAGCCGCTCGCCAAAATCCTCGGACTCAATCTTGCTTGATTCCAGCTTGACATCGGTCCAATCTTGTTTGGCCGATCGTTCGGCGTGAAAAAGAGTCTTCTAGAAGACGAGCGCGTCCGTTGACGGCAATTTCACGGAGGGAAAACAATGCGCAAGACATCAAGCTATATCCTAATGGCGATCGCCTTTGTCCTGGCGAGCGTGCCCGCATATGCCGAAGTTGGCGGAGCAAGCATCGCGGACGCCTCCCGCATAACCATCTGGGTAGTCATCACAGCCGGGTTCTCCATGGCGATCGCGTCCGCCGTGTGCGGCCTCGGTCAGGCAAAAGCCACTGCCGCCGCGGCTGAAGCCCTTGCTCGTAATCCGGCAGCGCGTCCTGGAATACAACTGGCGTTGATTCTCGGCCTGGCTCTAATCGAATCGCTGGCCCTGTACACATTGGTGATCATTTTTGCTAAGGTGTCGGTTCCACAGTACCTGCAACCCAGGTAGAACAAGAGTTTCGCGTCAGGGGGCCTTCGCCGGACTTAGATCAGCGGAGGCTCTCAGCCTCGATCAGGATGAACCTCTGCGCGGGTATCTGCTGGATAGTTGTTGTAAACAGGCGATTACACTCATTGACCCCGTCGGGGAGGGGTTTTGAGTGTAATGGGGATGTTTCGCCAACAATCGCAAAGGTTCTCAGCTGGCCACCATCCGCGCAGGTCCAGCGCATGGTACGATCCCGCATGAAGCCGATCAGTACTTGTTTACGACCGCTCAGCGTGCTCCTATTGGCCTTGCTAGTTCTCCAGGGCTGCAACGCACTCAATCCCTTGTGCGGAAGTGCTCGGCCAGTTCCGGTCATAGGATTTCTCTCGCCTGGCACGATTACGTTTGCTGAGGTGCAGCAGGGTTTTCTTCTCACTGTGAATGGTGGTCAGTTTGTTTCGTCTTCTGTCGTGGTCATCAACGGGACTGCGCTAAGCACTAAGGTCACGAGCAGTCAGAAGTTGCAGGTCACGATCACCACCGCCTTGGTCTCGGCTCCCGGAACAGCCAGTGTGACGGTCAATACTCCCAGCGGGAACTCGGGTGATCTTGGTTGCACGAGCGGCGGAACGAGCCGCGCCCTCGTCTTGACGATCACTTAAGCAAAAGCGACGACTTTGCAGGGCACCCAGAGAAAGTTGCGCCTCATCTCGCACACAGAAGGTGGGTTACTGCTTGGGATCGCAGCACCCCCTGGGATTTGCGCCTGAACTAGGGGCGGCCCGGAAGTAACTGTTGTTAACAGGCGTTTACGCTCAAAACCCCAACTTGGGCAAAGAGTTTGGAGTCTTTCGCCCCCTAGGGGCAGGATTATGAGTGGTGTATGCTTGCGGCCCTGTTTTTTGGGGTCAAGAAGGGACATTCGTTCAAGGAGGCCCTATGCTCGGCAAGTTCCTGTTTCTTACACTCCTCGTTCTCTGCACCTTTGCCGTTGCCGTGC